>NZ_JONO01000008.1 GCF_000711895.1 Photorhabdus australis DSM 17609 | reverse complement strand
GCCCGAGCAAGAATGCTAATGAGGAGCGGACTTGGGGAAGGAAGAGCGTGGAGATCAGCGACAAACCAGCGAGGACCTTGGTGGAACTCAGGAGCCAGTCACATGAACCAGGCATATCCAAAGAAAGCGTTCTCACAAGCGGGACTCTTATCACTGCTGGAACTTCATAGGCAGTTCCAGCGTTAACAATGAACCGCCGTATACGGAACCGTACGTACGGTGGTGTGAGAGGACGGCGGGAGCGATCCCGTCTCCTACTCGATTTAGTTAATTGTGTTGATTGAGGTTTATATGAATGAGTTGCGCATTGGTCTGGTATCTGTCTCTGATCGTGCATCAAGCGGTGTTTATCAGGACAAAGGAATTCCAGCGCTGGAAGAATGGCTAAAAAGTGCTATTACGACGCCTTTCCGTGTAGAAACTCGTTTAATCCCTGATGAGCAGATCATTATTGAACAAACCCTGTGTGAATTGGTAGATGAAATCGATTGTCATTTAGTTCTAACTACTGGTGGAACTGGCCCAGCTCGTCGGGATGTGACTCCTGATGCCACATTGGCGGTTGCAGACCGTGAAATGCCGGGTTATGGCGAACAGATGCGCCAAATTAGCTTAAAATTCGTTCCAACAGCAATTTTGTCCCGTCAGGTTGGCGTGATCCGCAAGCAGGCTCTTATCCTGAACCTACCAGGGCAACCAAAAGCAATAGCAGAAACGCTGGAAGGCTTGAAAGGCGAACATGGTGAAGTTCTGGTACCCGGCATTTTTGCCAGCGTGCCATATTGTATCCAATTGCTGGATGGCCCGTATGTTGAAACCGATGACAAGGTAGTTGCTGCTTTTAGACCGAAAAGTGCCCGTCGCTGAGCAATGAACTAGTTGTAGAAATAATCAAAAAATCGAGCTTTAATCTGACACCTATCGAAAGCCAATTTCAACATTATAAGCCTATAATTCATTTAGTATGTTGATTGGTTGTTTAGAATAAATTTCGGGATGAAAAAATGGAACGATCAAAAAAAGTAAGAATTGGCTTTATCGCTGGCTTGGCATTAGTTATGAGCGCAATAGCGCCAATGGCGGCGCTAGCAATAGGAGCAAAGGCGACGGTAGCCCAGTTAATTAATCAGCGTCTTTCTTACATGAAAGATGTGGCGGGATACAAGGCTGAAAACCATCTACCTGTTGAGGTCTTGGAGCAGGAAGATAAGGTTCTTACCAAATCAATGAGTGAGGCTGAATCTTTCGGGTTAAGTGGGGAATCTGTCAGGCCGTTCATTATAATCCAAATGAATGCCGCGAAGGCGATTCAGTATCGCTATCGTGCTGATTGGTTGTCTGTCCCTGAAAATGGTTGGCAACCTAAGCCGCTGGGTGACGTTCGGATTAAAATTAGTGGACTAAGTACTGAAATCCTCCAACGAATTGCGATTCTGCTCAAAGCCGGAGAAAAGATAAATGCTTCTGATAAGGAAATGTTTATGGAAAATATTCAACAACATAACTTAAAGAATTCAGATAAGCAGCAAATTTTCTCTGCACTTGAGAAGGTGAAATTGAAATAAATCACTCCCCCTTGTTCTTTAGCAAAAAAGGCCGACTTTTTGTGGCAGCCTCAATAGATGGGGCTGTCATAGGAACTGGTCACCAGAAAACAGTGTACAACACAGTCAGAATAACCAGAGAGCATTAATCAAGGCAATAATTGCTCAATACAGCCAGTATTAACCAGTTTGTGGTCGTCTGAGTCAGGTCAATATATCCTTTATTTTCACTCTTTGTATAACATCATGTACATCAGCGTGACTGATATCTCAGATTGGTATTGATGCTCGTTGTTACACTGCATTTAGAGCTGGTGAATTGACAGTGATTTTTACAATTGATGTTGAAAAAATAGAAATTGCTATGGCTAAGATTGAATTTAATCCGGCTGAACATCCTCATCGTCGTTATAACCCTTTGATTGGGCAATGGGTTTTAGTATCTCCTCATCGGGTGAAACGTCCGTGGAATGGGAGCGATGAGCAGCCGTTGATAGACGATATCCCGCACTATGATGAGCAATGTTTCCTTTGCCCGTCGAACAAGCGTATTTCCGGTGAGCAAAATCCGGATTATCAAGGAGCCTTTGTTTTTAATAATGATTTTTCAGCCTTAATGCCAGATTCGCCTGATATACTGCAATCACATCATCCGCTATTTAAGGCGCAGGGAGTACGAGGATTAAGTCGTGTGATCTGTTTTTCTCCTGATCACAGCAAGACATTGCCTGAATTGTCCATTGAACAAATTCGTCAGGTAATTAATACCTGGAATCAACAAATTGAAACATTAGGTAAAGAATATATTTGGGTTCAACTCTTTGAGAATAAAGGAGAGTTGATGGGGTGTTCTCAGCCTCATCCGCATGGGCAAATCTGGGCAAATAGTTTTTTACCAAACGAAATTGAACGTAAAGATAAACAGCTGCGTTCCTATTACCAAGAGCATGGTTCTAACTTACTGGTGGATTATGTTCAGGCTGAATTAGATGATGGTGAGCGGATAGTGGTCGATACAATGCATTGGCTGGTGGTTGTACCTTACTGGGCGGTATGGCCCTATGAAACCATGTTGTTACCTAAAGTTCATGTTCGTCGCATGAATGAATTAACGGATGAACAATGTGATGATTTGGCGTTCGCGCTTAAAAAACTCACCAGTCGTTATGACAATTTATTTTGCAGTTCTTTTCCTTATTCTATGGGCTGGCATTTTGCCCCATTTTTTGAACAAGGAACCGATATTGAACATTGGCAATTACATGCACTTTTCTATCCGCCATTATTGCGATCTGCTGCTGTACGAAAATTTATGGTGGGCTATGAAATGCTCGCTGAGATGCAACGTGATTTAACGGCAGAGCAAGCAGCTAAGGTTCTGCGTGCATTGAGCGATGTACATTATAAAGAGCAATAGTGATAATAATCTGGCGCGATTTTTCATTAACCGTATCTGTTGCTAATGCCATATTTGAGAATAACATCATGAAAACTTTAATTAATCGCGTTAAAGATGTTTTTGATTCGATATTTCATTATACACCGACACATATTATTCAAGCACCGGGTCGGGTTAATTTGATTGGAGAGCACACTGATTATAATGATGGCTTTGTATTGCCATGTGCAATTAATTACCGAATTGTCGTTGCTGCGGCAAAACGAGAGGATGATATTGTTCGTGTTGTCTCAGTTGATTATAGCAATCAATTCGATGAGTTTGATATTAGTCAACCTATTACATTTCACGAAAATAAGATGTGGGCTAATTATATTCGTGGGGTCGTAAAATGTCTGCTTAGCCGTGGATATATATTTAAAGGGACGGATATTGTGGTGACTGGTAATGTGCCACAGGGGGCAGGATTAAGTTCATCGGCTGCACTGGAAACGGTTATTGGTCAAACATTTAAAACCCTTTACCACTTAGATATTAGCCAAACGGAAATTGCGTTAAATGGGCAGCAGGCTGAAAATGAATTTGTGGGTTGTCATTGTGGCATTATGGATCAATTAATTTCAGCAGAAGGTAAAGAACATCATGCGTTATTAATTGATTGTCGGCATTTAACTACACAGGCTGTATCTATATCCAAAGATATAGCGGTTATTATTATAAACTCAAATAAAAGGCGAGAGTTAGTTGGCAGTGAATATAATATACGCCGAGCTCAATGTGAACAAGCTGCGGCATTATTCGGCGTTAAAGCTTTGCGAGATGTGACATTAGATGAATTTGAAAAGCGCAGTTTGGAACTTGACGGTGTTGTTGCTAAGCGTGCTCGCCATGTCATTACAGAAAATGAACGCACGCTTTTAGCGGCAAGAGCGTTAATAGCGGGCGGAGATATGCTGTTAATAGCTGAACTCATGGCACAATCACATCAGTCAATGCGTGATGACTTTGAAATTACTGTTTTTGAAATCGATATCTTGGTTGATATTGTGAAGCAAGCCATTGGCAAACAGGGTGGGGTAAGGATGACTGGAGGTGGTTTTGGTGGTTGTGTCGTTGCTTTAGTACCGCAAACATTGGTTGATGTTGTTAAGGCTACGGTTGAACGACACTATTTTGCATCGACAGGTCTGAAAGAAACCATTTACGTGTGTCAAGCTGCGGATGGTGCAGGTACTGTGGGCAATGTAATAGCTGATGCTTAAACGGCAATACATTATCGGACGGGAAGAGGGGGCCGAAAAAACTTTCCCTCTTCCAACTTGGTTTATTACGGTTTTATTTCGCCAATTGGTAGGACAGTACGGCCATATTGCTCATTCAGTACTTCTGCCATTGCCAGATAAAATGCACTGGCACCACAAATTATCCCTTCGTAACCGGCAAAGGTTAGAAGAGTGGTATTTCCGGTAAAGTTTCCGATAGCTAATAAAGCAAATAGCAGTGTCAGGCCGCCGAAGATAAATTGTAGTACTCGGTTAGTCTTAAAGGTGCCAAAGAACATAAACAGAGTAAAAATACCCCACAGGCCAAGATATACCGCTAAATACTGGCTGCTGGTGACTTCTGCCAGTCCCATTTTGGGTAGGAATAACAACCCGACCAGACTGAGCCAAAATAGCCCATAAGAGGTGAAAGCGGTTGCGGCAAAAGTATTGCCTTTCTTATATTCGAAAAGCCCCGCAAGTACTTGAGCCAGGCCACCATAAAAAATGCCCATGCTCAGAATAACTGAAGCCAGTGGAAAGAAACCTGCGTTATGCAGATTAAGCAGAATGGTTGTCATGCCGAATCCCATCAAGCCTAAAGGGCCGGGATTTGCCAACTGATTGGTGCTCATAAGTCCTCTGAAAGAAAATCATATACCCTTCATCCTTCAAGTTGCTGCTTTGTTGGCTGCTTTCACTTACCCCAGTCACATAGTTATCTATGCTCCTGGGGATGCGTTCACTTGCCGCCGCGCTGCAAATTGAAATCTATTAGGTATGAAAGTAATAAATAGCAAAGGTGGCGAATCATAATGATCTGTCAGCAAGGAAACAATGACCTGTGAAATAATAAAAAGGTTTTTTTTTCACTTCCCCCCTTGATGCTGGTTTTAACGGCCCCATCTTATAATCAACCGCAGTTGCTAGTGGCTGTTCTATACAGCTGATGTATATAAGCAAAAGTGAGGGATCGCATAGAGGCATAAAAATAGGTGCCATTGAAAAGCAGATACTTATCCTCATATTGATTAGCAACTTGACTGATTACGAATTTCTTGTGGAGGCGTTTAGATGGGTAAAATTATTGGTATCGACCTGGGAACTACCAACTCTTGTGTAGCTATTATGGATGGCACGACAGCGCGTGTATTAGAAAACAGCGAAGGTGATCGTACAACCCCTTCCATCATTGCATATACCCAGGATGGTGAAACTCTGGTTGGTCAACCGGCTAAACGTCAGGCTGTTACTAACCCGCAAAATACGCTGTTTGCTATTAAGCGTCTGATTGGTCGTCGTTTTCAGGACGAAGAAGCACAACGCGATGTAGCTATCATGCCATACAAAATTATTGCGGCAGATAACGGTGACGCGTGGCTGGAAGTGAAAGACCAAAAAATGGCTCCTCCTCAGGTTTCTGCTGAAGTTCTGAAAAAAATGAAGAAAACAGCTGAAGATTATCTGGGTGAGCCGGTAACTGAAGCGGTGATCACGGTACCTGCATATTTTAACGATGCTCAGCGTCAGGCAACAAAAGATGCAGGCCGTATCGCTGGTCTGGAAGTAAAACGTATTATCAACGAGCCGACTGCGGCTGCACTGGCTTACGGCCTGGACAGAGAAGTTGGTAACCGTACCATTGCAGTTTATGACCTTGGCGGTGGTACTTTCGATATTTCCATTATCGAAATTGACGAAGTTGACGGCGAAAAAACTTATGAAGTTCTTGCAACCAACGGTGATACTCACTTGGGTGGTGAAGACTTCGATAGCCGTATGATCAACTATCTGGTTGACGAATTTAAGAAAGAGCAAGGCATTGATCTGCGTAATGACCCGCTGGCAATGCAGCGTCTGAAAGAAGCCGCAGAAAAAGCGAAAATTGAACTTTCTTCTGCTCAACAGACCGACGTCAACCTGCCATACATCACTGCTGATGCAACCGGTCCTAAGCACATGAATATCAAAGTGACCCGTGCGAAACTGGAGTCACTGGTAGAAGATCTGGTTAAACGTTCTATGGAACCGGTAAGAGTTGCACTGCAAGATGCTGGTTTGTCAGTTTCTGATGTGAACGATGTGATTTTGGTGGGCGGTCAGACCCGTATGCCAATGGTGCAGAAAGTGGTTGCTGATTTCTTCGGTAAAGAGCCACGTAAAGACGTGAACCCTGACGAAGCGGTAGCCATGGGTGCGGCAGTACAGGGTGGAGTTCTGGCTGGTGATGTAAAAGACGTGCTGTTGCTGGACGTAACACCTCTGTCTCTGGGTATCGAAACAATGGGCGGCGTGATGACCTCCCTCATTGCGAAAAACACCACTATCCCAACCAAACACAGTCAGGTGTTCTCTACAGCAGAAGATAACCAAGCAGCGGTAACTATCCATGTGTTGCAAGGTGAACGTAAACGTGCCGGTGATAACAAATCCCTGGGCCAGTTTAACCTGGATGGTATTCAGCCAGCACCGCGTGGTATGCCTCAGATTGAAGTGACTTTTGACATTGATGCTGATGGTATTCTGCATGTGTCTGCTAAAGACAAAAATAGTGGCCGCGAACAGCAGATCACTATCAAAGCTTCTTCCGGTCTGAATGAGGAAGAAATTCAACGGATGGTTCGTGATGCAGAAGCTAACGCGGAATCTGATCGTAAGTTTGAAGAGTTGGTACAGGTCCGTAACCAGGCAGATCAACTGGTTCACGGCACTCGTAAGCAAGTAGAAGAAGCGGGTGACAAACTGCCAGCAGAAGATAAAACCGCTATTGAAAGCGCTGTAGCTGAGTTGGAAAAAGTTGCTAAAGGCGAAGATAAAGCTGATATCGAAGCAAAAATTCAGGCTCTGGTGCAGGCTTCCGCTAAGTTGTTAGAAATTGCTCAGCAGCAGGCTCAGGCTGGTGCAACAGCGGATGCTGGTGATAGTGCGAAAAAAGATGACGACGTTGTAGACGCTGAATTCGAAGAAGTAAAAGACAAAAAATAATTGCCCTTAGCGGGCGCGGTAACAGTTATGACAACTGTTGCTGATTAACCGGCACGGGCGTTGAGGGAACTCTGCGCCCGTGCGCGCATGTTAAGGGTAAAATAAGAGATGGCAAAGAGAGATTGTTACGAGGTTTTAGGCGTTTCCAAAACAGCGGACGAAAAAGAGATTAAAAAAGCTTATAAGCGACTGGCAATGAAATATCACCCCGATCGTAATCAGGGCGATAAAGATGCAGAAAGCAAATTCAAAGAAGTTAAAGAAGCTTACGAAATTCTGACTGATGATCAGAAACGAGCTGCTTATGACCAATATGGTCATGCTGCTTTTGAACAAGGCGGAATGGGTGGTGGCGGTGCTGATTTCAGTGATATCTTTGGTGATGTATTCGGTGATATTTTCGGTGGTGGTCGCCGTCAGCAGCGCCAAAGCCGTGGTGCTGATTTGCGTTACAGCATGGAGCTGACACTGGAAGAAGCGGTTCGTGGTGTAACCAAAGAGATCCGTATTCCGACGCTGGAAACTTGTGATGCATGTCATGGTAGTGGTGCTAAAGCAGGAACCAGTCCTGTAACCTGTTCAACCTGTCACGGTGCTGGTCAGGTTCATATGCGCCAGGGTTTCTTTACTGTTCAGCAGCCTTGTCCGCACTGTCATGGTCGTGGTCAGATCATTAAAGATGCTTGTAATAAGTGTCGTGGTCATGGGCGTGTTGAAAAGTATAAAACATTGTCTGTTAAAATCCCGGCAGGTGTAGATACCGGTGACCGTGTTCGTCTGAGTGGTGAAGGTGAAGCTGGTAGCAATGGTGCACCTGCCGGTGACTTGTACGTTCAGGTACAGGTGAAACGGCACCATATCTTTGAGCGTGAAGAAAATAATCTTTATTGCGAAGTGCCAGTTAACTTTGCAATGGCGGCACTGGGTGGAGAAATTGAAGTACCAACACTTGATGGCCGTGTGAAACTGAAAGTACCTGCTGAAACGCAGACAGGCAAAATGTTCCGCATGAAGGGTAAAGGTGTTAAATCTGTTCGTGGTGGAGCTCAAGGGGATTTGTTGTGCCGGATAGTGGTAGAAACACCGGTTAAATTGAACGAAAGGCAGAAAGAATTACTGAGTGAATTGGGTGAGTCTTTAGGTGGTACTGGGGGAGAAACCAATAGTCCGCGTTCTAAAAGCTTCTTCGATGGCGTAAAGAAATTTTTTGATGATTTAACCAAATAATATTCAGCTCTCCACATAATAGAGTTGCATTTCTAAATGTCGCTCAGATTATTGATAAAAGTCCTCGTTTTTATACGAGGACTTTTTGCTCTGGCCGAAAATTATAAGCTAAAAGTAATTTGTGTGAGCAAATTATAAGCATCGTCCTCTTTCGGTGTTACTGATGGATGGTGGGTATACGATAAGCTATTCGTCCAATAGATTCCGTTGGAAACACGGTATGAATATGACGCGGATGCGGTTGCACTATAACTTTCAGCAATTTGGCCATTGCGGGCGAAGTAATCTTTCGCATCATTACTGAATTTATTGTACGACAAACCAAGAGTAAGCATATCGTTTGGGCGTGAATCAAATAGTCCAATGCTAAACAGTGATAATGAAACATCGGCGTTAAATAAGTTACGATCCTTTGGTGCGTAATTGGCTTTGCCATCAATATACCATCCACGGAAAGGCATCGATGCATCCGGCTTGGTTATTTGGCGCGTAGCCGCTATATAATGGGAATAGGTATAGTCTTCATATTTTGAATTATTATAGTTAAAATAAGGCGTTTTATTGAACACCGAGCCGCCTCGAATCCAGATCATATTTTCTGTTTCATCGGCATTAACACGATAACCTAATTCATTAATGACCAATGTACCCGCACTAGGCACTTTCCAGCGCAGACCGTAAGTATTGTATTTTGAATCTGCTTTTAAACCTTCCGAGCTTTGACTTCTGGCAACCCCAATGTGGTCATACCAACGTTTATTTTTCGATAAAAATCGAACATCTATCGATGGACTGGGTTTTGTACTGGGCAAGCCAGCTTGGGACAACATCACGCTGGTTGGTCCCAAAGCCGATGATGCTGTACTGCTACCTAAAAATAAACCATAGAAATGAGAAAGCAGCGTTGTATAGCCGTAATTCAATATCACTCTGTCATTAAATAGGGGCTGGTTAATAGAAAAAGCTGAAATAAAAGGGTGCCCATCTTGACCATTATTTTTAAAGTTATTATAGGCATAGTTTAGACCTACACGTAGTTGTGCTTTATCGGTGAAGCCAATCCGTGATAAATCATAGGTAAGTTCGGTAGAAACAAAATTACCGGTAGTTAAACGTTGGCCTACATAGTTAGGATTAGGTGTATTTTTCCAGTTTCTTGCAACGTCATAGGTTAGGTTTGTTAGCATTTGAACATTTGCATAAAAGCCTCGATCTGCCATTTCTTTTCTGAGACCACCCCATTCGGGGAATACAGTATCACATGCAGATGCGACCGAAGGTGTTTCCGGCCCTCTCGGTAAAAGGGCATCATATGAGCTACAGTTATTTTCTGCCGCTACATTTATATTGCTATACAAAAAAATAAGCGGCAGAGCTGACAAAACAAATTTATTTTTATTGACTATTTTCATTTTTTACTCCCGGTGCTGTAAGAATATTTCCGTTACTGCTTATAACATCTTTATACCAGTTAAAACTTTTCTTACGCCGACGCTCCAGTGTTCCATTGCCTTGGTCGTCACGATCGACATAAATAAATCCGTATCGTTTTGACATTTCTGCTGTAGAAGCGCTAACTAAATCTATTGGTCCCCATGAGGTATATCCTAATAACTGCACACCATCTTCAATGGCTTCCCGTACCTGAAATAAATGATCGTTGAGATATTGAATTCGATAATCATCAATAATAGAGCCATCATCTTGAATAACATCTTTTGCTCCCAGACCATTTTCTACAATAAATAATGGCATCTGGTAACGGTCATATAACGTATTGAGAAGATAACGAAGTCCCTGAGGATCTATTTGCCATCCCCACTCTGAACTGGTTAGATAAGGATTCTCCGCTGGATTAATCATATTACCTGCGGATTTGACAATATCGGGATCTGTAGTTGCACAACAGCTCATGTAGTAGCTGATAGAGAGGAAATCAACAGTTTCTTTTAGTGATTGTTTATCCTCATCGGTTATATCAAGTGTAATATTTTGCTCTTTAAAAAGGCGTGTCATATAGGATGGATAATACCCACGAGCTTGAACATCAAAAAAGAACAGCGATTCTCTATTCTTTTTTAATGATTCTAATACATCATCGGGATGACAGGTTAATGGGTAGTAAGATGTTGCTGCCACCATATTACCAATTTTTGCATCTGGAATAATTTCATGGCAGGCTTTAACGGCTTTGGCACTGGCAACTAGTTGGTAATGTAAAGCTTGATAAATATCTTGAATTTCGCTGTCTTCTGGCAACCCTACACCGGTGAAGCAGGAAAATAAAGACATGTTAATTTCGTTGAATGTCAGCCAATATTTTACCTTATGTTTGTAACGCTCAAAAACAGTTTTGGCATAACGGTCAAAGAATTCAATCGTTTTACGATTTCCCCAACCACCATATTTTTTTACTAAGCCATAAGGCATTTCAAAATGGGAGAGAGTAATTAATGGTTGGATATGATACTTTCTCATTTCGTCAAAAAGGCGATCATAAAAAGCCAAACCATTTTCATTTGGTACTTTTTCATCTCCTTCAGGAAATATACGTGTCCAGGCGATAGACGTTCTTAGGCATTTAAATCCCATTTCAGCAAACAGTGCAATATCGTCAGGATAACGGTGATAAAAATCAATGCCGATATCCTTGATATTAAAATCATCTGTATTTCGTTTCATACTACCGCCAATAACTCCGCAGGGTTGCATATCTGAGGTTGATAACCCTTTTCCACCTGCTTGATAGGCTCCTTCGGCCTGATTTGCTGCTAATGCGCCTCCCCAAAGGAAGTTTTCTGGAAATTGTTTTTTCATGGTTTTCCTCATTTAATGATTTATTAAACCTGAGAGATATCGTCTTAATGTGATTATTTCTCTCAACGTTTAAATTAATTTGTTGTACGGGATATTATTTGTGAATCCTTAGTCTCTGACGGTACACCGAATAAATATGTTGCAATACAGGAGAAAATGAATGAACCCAGCGAACCCAATATTACACTCCAGAAAGCGCTGTCTAATCCCTCAGTAGGAGAAATAAATGAGGTAAATGCAAATACACCCATACCGCCAAAGATGTGTGCTGTTCCTGAATAGAAACCGACAATAGCACCACCAAGGGCTCCGCCAATACAACCAATGATAAATGGGCGTTTTAGTGGCAGTGTTACACCATAGATTGCGGGTTCGGTGATACCAAAGAGGTTTGATATCAGAGCGGTTCCTGATAGTGCTTTCATTTTCTTATCGCGTGTACGTAGCAATACACCCAATGTTGCACCTGCCTGGCCAAATATTGCTGGTTGGAGCAGTGGGGAGAGCATGTCTTTTCCTTGTGTCATCATGTTATTGATAATTATAGGAATTACTCCCCAGTGCAGCCCGAAAATAACGCAGACTTGCCATAAAGCGCCCATTAAAATACCTGCAATGACGGGATTCAGTTGATAGAAAAAGAGATATCCTGTTGCCAAACCGTTACTGAGTGCCGTTGCTACTGGGCCAATTATTAGGAAGGTCAATGGAACAGTAATCAATAGGCACAGGAAAGGGGTAATGAGTGCTTTGAAAGAAGAAGGAAACCAGTTATTGAGTTTCTTTTCCAGAAAACAATTAAACCATGCCGATAAAATAATGGGAATAACTGTCGAGCTGTAATTAATAAAAGTAACCGGAATACCTAAGAAATCTAATTGAACTGCGGGGATAGTTTGAGAAAGTTTAAATGCTTCAATCATTGTGGGATGGGTTAATGCTGCTCCAATAACCATGGTAATAAAAGGATTGCCACCGAACCGTTTACCAGCGGTATACCCTAATAAAATAGGCATGAAATAAAGCATCGCATCGCCAGTGGCGAATAAAATTTTATAGGTACCACCTTCTTGATCCATCCAGTTAAACACGCTGGATAAAGCGAGTATTCCTTTAATCAATCCGGCAGCGACCAATACGCCTAATAGTGGTGTGAAAATATTGGAAATAAGATCAATTGCTACATCAAGAATACGTTTTAATCCTTTTGAGTTCTCTTTTTTTATTTTTTGCTGTGACGTTACACTCTGTTTAATTTTGGGAACTTTCACGTTACCTTGTAAGTATTTATTATTGATATCATCGTAAACATCTCCTACATGGCTGCCAATAACCACTTGGTATTGACCACCGCTCTCTACGACGGTGATAACTCCTGTAATTCGTTTGAGTAATTCACTATTAGCTAAGTTTCTATTTTTAAGTTTAAACCGTAAACGTGTAGCACAATGGACAAGGCTTGATATATTCTCTTTCCCTCCTATTGCGCTGACTATCTCATCAGACAGACTTTCGTACTTCATTAGACTTCCCCTTTTTTAAGTTGAAAACAGCGAAAGGTCGAATTTAAGTCAAAAAAAAACCTAACCCATGATCTTCAATAGCCCTGGAATAGGGTTATACCTGTTATCTTTCAAGTTGCCTTTTTATTGGCTCACTCACCCCGGTCACATAGTTATCTATGCTCCCGGGGATTCGCTCCCTTGCCGTCGCGATGCATCTTGAAATCTATTGGGTATATATCGTAGATGATGGATTAGGTTTTGCCCGACATTAGTCACAACCAAGTCGGTAACAAGCCTATTAATCAGTATTTAGAAACTAGTTACTCTTTATGATTCTGGCAAGTCATTAATATTAATTTTAGCGAAAATGTGATTCTTATCATAAATACAGTAGATAAATTGAGAATATTGCAGTGCCATTGACTTTGTAAAAATTATGTCTTAGCCTGATGGATGAAATATCTATATGAATATAGTGTACAGGAGTGTCACTGATTCGATCAGGCACAACCAAGTCACGGATGTATTTTGCCTATTCTAATAGGTTAGTGCAGATAATGGTTTATCCTGTAAGGTATATCTTTTGTTAACTATAATAAAACTCATAAATAATAATGTGGTACTGGCTATTGATGAGAATAATAGCGAAATGATTCTCATGGATAAGGGGATAGGATTTAATAGGAAAAAAGGGGATAGGTTGCATGTTCAAGATGTTGCAAAAGTTTTTACTGTTGAAAAACACTATAAGATAAGTCAGATCCTTTCTACCATCCCTGTTTCAGTGATAGAGTTAACAGAACAAATTATCACATTAGGAAAAAATTTTCTTGCCAAACCGCTTAACGATTCATTACTCATTACGTTATCAGAACATTTAAGTTTTGCCTTTGAGCGTGTAAATAAAGGATACCAGATTGGTAATGTCTTACAATGGGAGATCCCGCATCTTTACCCGTTGGAATATGAAGTAGGTAAACAGACACTTATTCATATTAATAACCAGATTAAACAACCATTACCTCAGATAGAAGCTTCATTGATTGCCTTGCATTTTGTTAATGCTCAATATGAAGGGCAAACTATGGGAGATACATTAAAATTAACGAATTTAATTAATAAAACCGTTAAGCTCATTCACTATTATTTTCACGTTAACCTTGATCCAACATCAGTAAATTATTCTCGTTTTATTACTCATCTGCGCTATTTTCTAATCAGGCAAAATAATAATGATCATTCGTCTACTATTGAAATGGATTTTTCATTGCAAGAATTGATAGAGGAAAAATACTTCAAAAGTTATAATTGTGCAGTAAAACTAATTAAATATTTGAGGGAAAAATATCAATGGAAGGTTCCTGATGATGAATTGATTTATTTAGTTATTCATATAGAGCGGGTGGTCAATGATAGTTATAAGGCAAAAGATTCATAACACGTGGATTATCAAGCATATGCGTAGGCAGATATTAACCTAATTAATAACTGATAGTAATATGTTTATTTTGATTTTTATGATCATAAATTATCGGTGGTAGTTAAAATGAATTATGAAGATTTCGCGAAAAATATTATCAGATTTATTGGAGGGGGAAGAAACGTAAATAAAAGTTGGCATTGTGTTACTCGATTACGTTTTAATATTATAGATGATAGTAAGGTGGATATTAACGCTATAAGAGGAATGCAAGGGGTTATAGGGGCACGTTTCCACTGTGGACAGTTGCAAATAATTATTGGTAATAGAGTTATTGAAATATTTAATGAAATAATTAAGCAATTAAAAGAAACAGAAGAAAATTATAATGGCTCAAAAAATAATTTAATTAGCAACATGCTTGATATCATTTCAGGTATATTTTTTCCCATATTACCGGCAATTGTAGGGGCTGGTTTACTGAAAGGAGGATTAATTTTTTTCAACGCGATGAATTGGATTTCGGAAGAGAGTAATGAGTATAAATTATTATATGTTCTTTTTGATGCGCCTCTGTATTTTTTACCTATTCTTTTGGCTTTTTCGGCGGCAAGAAAGTTTAAAACGAATGAATTTATTGCTGCAACGTTAGCGTGTGTTTTAATCTATCCAACATTATCTTCTCTTGTCAGTAGTTCTAATGGAGAATATTTTGATGTATTTGGGATTTCTATTCCTGTTATTAATTATGGTTATACTGTCATTCCAATTATTTTAGGTGTTTGGTTACTTGGTTATATCCATCGATGGGTAGATAGATTTATTCCGGTGGTATTAAAAATGGTACTGACACCATTATTGGTATTATTGATTTCGGTGCCAATTCTATTGATTATTGTTGGACCGCTGGGAAATAAAATTGGTTTGTATCTTGAACATGTGCTTGTAATGTTATTTTCTGTCATTGGTCCTCTTGCTGGATTATTGCTGGGGGGGATGATACCTGTTCTGGTGATTACAGGGGTGCATTATGCTTTTTTACCGAGTGTTTTTGCCAATTTTAAATCTCTTGGGTACGATTTTATGTTATTACCAATCAGTTTCGTTAGTAATATTGCCCAGGCAGGTGCTACATTGGCAGTTGCAATTAAAATTAAAGATAGACAGATGAAATCATTAGCTTATTCATCTTCATTCTCTGCATTTTTAGGAATAACTGAACCTGCAATGTATGGTGTTACTCTTAAATTAAAAAAACCTTTTTATGCTGCATTAATTGGTGGAGCTATTGGTGGCGGTATTGTCGGTATTTTTCCGGCAAAAATATTTGCCTTTAGTCTACCCGGGTTGATGTCATTGCCTTTTTATGTGCAAAAAGATAGTAATAACTTACTTTTTATTTTATTTGGAATTTTCAGTAGCTTCTTAGTTGCATTTATATTGACTTTACTCATGAAATTAGAATCCAATGTTAATTCTGTAATATCAGTAAATCCATATTTTTCGAAAGCTAAAAAGATTAAATTACTTTCTCCTATGACTGGTAAAATTGAACCTCTTTCCAGTGTACCGGATGATACTTTTTCTGAAAAAATTATTGGTGATGGCGTTGCTATTATTCCTACAGAAGGTGTGGTTAAAGCGCCTTTTAATGGCAAAGTTTCAATGATTACACCGACTGGGCATGCTATTGGTTTAATTTCCGATCAAGGCGTTGAGTTATTAATTCATATTGGTATTGAAACTGTAGGTTTGCAGGGAAGAGGTTTTAATTTGCAAGTTATTGAAGGACAAACTGTGGTTGCTGGTGACATATTAGTTAATTTTGATTTACTGTTTCTTAAAGAGAATCAGATCCAATTGATATCTCCGGTTATTGTAACTAATAGCGAAGAATATGGTTCAATAACTCTTGTTAATAAAAAATGGGTTGTAGGGGGTAAAAGTTCTTTACTAATTATTAATAGATATTAGGTTTTTTTATGAAAATTTATATATATTAATAATATTCTTAAAGTATTTTTTCTGACTTTTTGGATTTATTCTATTTTCTTCATTTCATCCATTATCGCTATTTATTCCGTTTAGTTAAAGTGGAAACTGCAAAAAGGCAAACTACCCGGCTTCTTCTCTCCGATTAATAATCTGCCTTTATTGAGATACAGATCATCAATAAGTCGGTTATAGCGAATTATTCCGGCCATAAAATCGATTTTTTTCGAAATCATACTTGGAGTACTATGCACAACCCGATCAATTTCAGAGGTTAATCATCTTGACAGCGATTATTCGTCAATTCCTGAAATTAGAAGCGGCTGGAGGGCTTCTTCTTATCATTGCTACCATTATTGCGTTGATAATGGCAAATTCGCCATTACAGGGTATTTATCAACAATTTCTTCATATTCCAGTGGTTATACAATTCTCTGCGCTGGAGATTAATAAGCCCTTATTGTTATGGGTTAATGATGGCTTAATGGCTGTCTTCTTTTTGATTGTTGGACTGGAAGTTAAGCGTGAGCTATTGGAAGGTTCTTTGGCAGGGCGTGATAAAGCTGTATTTCCAGTCATCGCTGCTATTGGTGGTATGGCCGCTCCGGCACTGATATATCTGTTATTTAATGGTAGTGATGAGCTTAACCGTCAGGGATGGGCTATTCCTGCGGCAACAGATATCGCTTTTGCTCTTGGTGTGATGGCGCTATTGGCTAAGCGAGTACCAACGGAACTCAAGGTCTTTCTACTGGCATTAGCCATTATTGATGATCTGGGGGTTATCATGATAATCGCTCTGTTTTACACTAAAACAGTTTCCCTTGTAGCACTTGGATTGTCAGCTGTGATGATATCTTTGCTGATTTGGATGAATTGGCGTGGCGTCGAAAAAACATCAGCTTATTTGGTTGTTGGTTTTATTCTTTGGATCTGCATTCTGAAATCCGGTATTCATGCAACTTTGGCTGGAGTCATCGTTGGTTTTCTTATTCCTTTACGTTGTCAAAATGGTCATTCACCATCTGAATCACTTGAACATGGATTGCATCCTTGGGTGGCATATCTTATTTTGCCGTTATTTGCATTTGCCAATGCTGGAGTTATCTTAAGTGGAGTGACTTTGGATGGTTTGATCAATATATTACCATTAGGTATTGCTGCGGCTTTGTTTCTTGGTAAGCCATTGGGAATTTTTCTTTTCAGCTATATTTCCGTCAAAATGGGATTTGCTAAGCTGCCACAAGAGATCAATCTTAAACAGATATTTGCTGTTTCTGTTCTTTGTGGCATTGGTTTTACGATGTCTATCTTCATTTCAGGATTGGCTTTCGAAGGTGTAGGTGAATCTTTCAGTATTTATTCCCGCCTGGGGATTCTGATTGGTTCAACAGTGGCAGCGCTGACTGGTTATGGCTTATTAAGAATGGTCTTACCAAAGAAAAAGTGATGGCAGATTGGAGATAAATTCATTAATTTAATCAAATGAAGTTTACATTTTAGAGACAATTTCCGAACTGACTCATCATTTTTGTACTCGCGGTACAACAACTAAAATTGTATCGCGGATATTTTATATAGTGAAAAAACAGCAAATCACCGGGAGACGGTGAATTAGTAATGTATGGCTGGCGTTGTCTACCAGACGAAAGCGATACATAAGGAAAAACGTATGCGGGTGTCACATCTGAATTTTAATCATCTCTATTATTTCTGGCATGTTTGCAAGGAAGGTTCTGTGGTTGGAGCGGCAGAAGCCCTTTATTTAACACCTCAAACGATCACTGGACAGATAAAAGCGTTGGAAGAACGCTTAGGAGGGAAACTGTTCAAACGTCAGGGCAGGGGATTAGTGCCATCAGAATTGGGGCAGCTTATCTTCCGCTATGCAGATAAGATGTTTATGCTGAGTCAGGAGATGTTAGATATTGTTAATTATAGCCGTGAATCTAACCTTTTATTTGATGTCGGTGTTGCGGATGCACTGTCCAAGCGCTTGGTTAGCCAGGTATTGGAAACGGCGGTTGTAGAACATGAGCAGATCCATCTACGTTGTTTTGAATCAACCCATGAATTATTGCTGGAACAACTCAGCCAGCACAAACTCGATATGATATTGTCTGATTGCCCGGTGGATTCTTCCCAACAGGAAGGGCTGTTTTCGGTAAAACTGGGTGAATGTAGTGTGAGTTTCTTCTGCCGGCAACCTATCCCGGAAAAGCCGTTCCCTGAATGTTTGGAGGAACGGCGCTTATTGGTTCCAGGGCGTCGTTCTATGTTGGGGCGTAAGTTGTTGACTTGGATTCGTAATAAAAATCTTCAGGTTGAAGTTTTGGGTGAGTTTGACGATGCTGCATTAATGAAAGCGTTTGGTATGTACCATAATGCGATTTTCGTTGCTCCATCTTTGTATACCAATGATATTTTTGCTGACAATGACATTGCTGAAATTGGTCGGTTAGATGCAGTGCAGGAAGAGTATTATGTGATTTTTGCTGAACGAATGATTCAACATCCGGCTGTTCAACGGGTATGCAATAAAGATTTTTCTGCTTTGTTTAATGTGCCATCTAAGAAGCGCACTTGAAAAATAATTGATAATAATTGCAGACACAAAAAACCGGCAAAGGCCGGTTTTTTAGCGATTCAACCGCAAATTATTGCATTGCGTTGATTCGAGCTGTCAGATTAGATTTATGACGTGCTGCTTTGTTTTTGTGGATCAGACCCTTACAAGCGTGGCGATCGACAATAGGTTGCATGTCATGGAATGCTTTCTGCGCAGCTTCTTTATCGCCAGTAGCGATAGCAGCATTTACCTTCTTGATGAAGGTACGCACCATAGAACGACGGCTAGCGTTGTGCTGACGACGTTTCTCAGATTGTATAGCGCGTTTCTTAGCTGATTTGATATTAGCCAAGGTCCAACTCCCAAATATATTCTATCGAGGACAATTAAAGGCCGAGGAATATGCCTGTTTAGCCTTCTTTTGTCAATGGATTTGTGCAAATAAGCGCCGTTGTACTGCGGCACTTGTTTCGTTGTGATGGCGCAGGATTTTATCAGCTTACTTAGCTGGAATACAGTCTTTCACAATAAAAATCTGATTGAATAGTCCAGATAAGAAATAAAATGAATATTTTACGGGATTCTTGCCCGCTTTTGTTGTATGAATCATGGCTATTAATTTAAACCATCTTACGATGGCGGGTTAACCTTGAGCTTTGTACAAGGTATAATTTGGCAATTTCCAGGGTATTGAGCCAGCTATGGAGCTAATTCGCGGTATACGTAATATCCGGGCATGTCACCGCGGTTGCGTGCTGACGATTGGTAATTTTGATGGCGTTCACCGAGGTCATCAGGCATTACTGAAGCACTTAAAACACGAAGGGCAGCGTCTGGGATTACCGGTAATGGTTATGATTTTTGAGCCACAACCCTTGGAGTTTTTTGCTAAGGGTAATGCTCCTGCGCGTCTGACGAGATTGAGGGATAAAGCCAAATATCTCGCCCAGTGTGGCGTGGATTATTTATTATGCGTGAAATTTGATAAAAGTTTTGCGGCAAATACGCCAGAAGCCTTTGTTTCACAGTTGCTCGTGAAAAAATTGGGTGTTAAGTTTCTGGCTGTCGGAGATGACTTTCGCTTTGGTAAGGCTCGCTGCGGTGATTTCACCTTTTTACAGCAGGCGGGTGAGAAATATGATTTTGAAGTGACCAACAGCGAAAGTTTTTGTGATAGCGGCTTACGGATCAGTAGCACGGCTATCCGTCAGGCACTGCAAAATGATGATTTGGTATTAGCAGAGACACTATTGGGACATCCCTATAGCATTTGTGGTCGAGTCGTTCATGGTAAACGGCTGGGAAGCACTATTGGTTTTCCCACGGCTAATTTACCACTAAAACGTTTAGTTGCTCCCGTACAGGGCGTTTATGTTGTTGAAGTCTATGGTTTAGGAGACAAGCCTTTACCGGGTGTTGCTAATATTGGTACACGTCCAACCGTCTCTGGTCAGGGGCAACAACTTGAAGTACATCTAATTGATACCCAACTGGATCTGTATGGGCGTTATATTGATGTGGTGTTACGCAAAAAACTGCGTAATGAGCAGCGGTTTGCTTCCCTTGATGCACTCAAGCAGCAGATTGCTAATGATTTGGTTGCTGCGAGGGAATTTTTTAAGCAGCGGCCTGTGTCATGTATCTAGCGGAAAATTGGAATTGAGAATCGAATGAGTGACTATAAAAACACCCTGAATCTACCAGAAACAGGGTTTCCAATGCGCGGAGATTTAGCAAAGCGCGAACCCGATATGCTAAAACGTTGGTACAAGGATGAGTTGTATCAGGTAATTCGTAAAGCAAAAGCCGGTAAAAAAACATTTATTCTGCATGATGGTCCTCCATATGCGAATGGCAGCATTCATATTGGTCACTCAGTCAATAAAATTCTCAAAGATATTATTATTAAATCCAAAGGGATGGCGGGATATGATTCGCCATATGTTCCCGGTTGGGATTGCCACGGTTTACCTATTGAGCTCAAGGTTGAGCAGATTATTGGTAAACCGGGGGAAAAATTTTCCGCCGCTGAATTCCGTGCCGAGTGCCGCAAATATGCCAAAGAACAGGTCGAAGGACAGAAGAAAGACTTTATCCGTCTGGGCGTATTGGGTGACTGGGAGCGTCCATATTTGACGATGGACTTTAAGACCGAAGCCAACATCATCCGTGCATTAAGCCGTGTTATTGCTAATGGTCACTTGCTGAAAGGTGCTAAGCCTGTTCATTGGTGTACTGATTGTGGTTCATCATTGGCGGAAGCGGAAGTTGAATATTATGACAAAACTTCCCCATCCATTGATGTGCGCTTTAATGCCGTTGATGTAGTAGCTGTCTGCGAGAAATTTGGTGTGCAAGCGTCGGGTCAGCCAGTATCTCTGGTTATCTGGACAACTACGCCGTGGACGTTACCGGCTAACCGGGCGATTGCTCTGCATGCTGAATTGGATTATCAATTAGTACAGATTGAAGGTGAATGTCTGATTCTGGCTGCTGATTTGGTAGAAAGTGTGATGCAGCGAGCAGGTATTACTTCATGGACAGTGCTGGGCCATTGTGCAGGCTCTGCGTTGGAACTGTTATGCTTCAAACATCCGTTTATGGGCTTCGATTCACCTGTTGTACTGGGCGATCATGTTACGCTAGATGCGGGTACCGGTGCTGTTCACACTGCACCAGGTCATGGTCCAGACGACTTCGTTCTTGGTCAGAAATATGGTTTGGAAGTAGCAAACCCGGTTGGGCCGAATGGCTGCTATCTGCCTGGGACTTATCCTTCTTTAGATGGCATGTTTGTCTTTAAGGCGAATGATGTTGTTTTGAATATCTTGCGTGAAAACAATGCATTGCTGCATTTGGAAAAATTACAGCATAGTTATCCTTGCTGCTGGCGTCACAAGACACCTATCATTTTCCGTGCTACGCCACAGTGGTTTATCAGCATGGATAAAAATGGTCTGCGCAAGCAATCTCTGAAAGAGATCAATGAGGTTCAGTGGATTCCTGGCTGGGGTCAGGCCCGTATTGAGGCAATGGTTGAAAACCGTCCTGACTGGTGTATTTCACGTCAGCGTACTTGGGGTACGCCGATGTCCCTGTTTGTTCATAAAGAGACGGAAGAACTTCACCCACGTACTATTGAGCTGATGGAAGAAGTTGCCAAGCGTGTTGAAGTTGATGGCATTCAGGCGTGGTGGGATCTGGACCCTGCCGAACTGTTGGGTGATGACGCAGCTAATTATGTCAAAATCTTTGATACGCTGGATGTATGGTTCGATTCGGGATCAACTCACTCATCGGTGGTTGATGCCCGTTCTGAATTCCAGAGTAACTCGGCGGATATTTATCTTGAAGGTTCAGATCAGCATCGTGGCTGGTTTATGTCTTCTCTGATGATATCAACTGCAATGAAAGGTAAAGCACCTTACCGTCAGGTATTAACACACGGTTTCACTGTCGATGGTCAAGGCCGTAAGATGTCTAAATCTATCGGTAACACAATCAGCCCGCAGGATGTAATGAATAAATTAGGGGCAGATATTCTGCGTCTATGGGTTGCCTCTACCGATTACACTGGCGAAATTGCAGTATCAGATGAAATCCTTAAACGTTCTGCTGATACATATCGCCGTATTCGTAACACAGCACGTTTCCTGTTGGCAAACTTGAATGGCTTTGATCCTGAACAGCATATGGTAAAGCCAGAAGAAATGGCTGTGTTGGATCGCTGGGCTGTAGGTCGTGCCCAGGCGGCTCAAGTAGACATTGCCAAATGCTACGAAGAGTATGATTTCCACACGGTTGTTCAGCGTCTGATGCAATTCTGTTCTGTGGAAATGGGATCGTTCTATCTTGATATCATTAAAGACCGTCAATACACAGCGAAGAGTGATAGCTTGGCTCGTCGCAGTTGCCAAACGGCTTTGTATCATATTGCAGAAGCCCTGGTTCGCTGGATGGCGCCTATCCTCTCTTTCACAGCGGATGAAGTTTGGAATGAACTGCCTGGCAAACGTGTTGAGTATGTATTTATAGAAGAGTGGTATGACGGCTTGTTTGGCTTGGCTGCAGGAGAGCAAATGAATGATACTTTCTGGGCTGATCTGCTGGCTGTTCGCGGTGAGGTTAATAAAGTGTTGGAGCAGGCCCGTGCAGACAAACACATCCGTAGCTCACTGGAAGCCGCGGTGACTCTGTATGCAGGTAATGAACTGGCAAACAAACTGAACAGTTTGGGAGATGAATTACGTTTCGTTCTGTTGACATCTCAGGCTTCTGTTGCAAGTTATGAGCTGGCTGGTGAAGATGCACAGCAAAGCGAAATTGATAGCTTGAAAATTGCTTTCCGTAAAGCGGATGGTGAAAAATGCCCTCGTTGCTGGCATTACGCTAAAGATGTGGGATTGGTGGCGGAGCACGCAGAACTTTGTGGCCGCTGTGTAACTAATGTTGCCGGTAACGGCGAAGAGCGTAAGTTTGCCTGATGAATAGACCCATTTGTTCCACCGGCCTTCGCTGGCTTTGGTTAGTTGTTGTGGTATTGATTTTGGATCTGGGTAGTAAACAGTTAGTGCTTAAGCATTTTCATCTGTATGAATCTGTTCCACTGATACCTTATTTCAATCTGGCTTATGCCCAGAATCTGGGAGCGGCTTTTAGTTTTCTTGCAGATAAAGATGGTTGGCAGCGCTGGTTCTTTGCATTGGTTGCTGTTGGTATTTCAGTTGTGTTGACGGTAATGATGTATCGTTCCAATGCCAAGAAGAAGCTAAGTAATATTGCTTATGCTCTGATTATTGGTGGAGCATTGGGTAATCTGTTTGATCGGTTGGTTCATGGTTTTGTCATCGATTTTATCGATTTTTATGTCGGAGACTGGCACTGGCCAACCTTTAATATTGCAGATATGGCGATATGTATCGGGGCTGCATTAGTGATTATTGATAGTTTTTTCAGCCAAGATGAAAAGACGATCAATGCAGGATAAAAACCTATTTTAGTAGATAATTTGGATTTAAGCAGTGTGCGGAAACTAAGTCGTACATTTAGTGCGTAAGAGTGATTCGTTTTAGGCTGCATTAAAATGTAAAAGCTAGTGCTTTTCTAAGCACTAGCCAAATTCGCTTTTTATGGCAAAGAATGACAAATAAAATAGGTTCTGAATAATATGTCAAAGCAGGTACAAGAGCATAGTGCGGTTTTACTGCATTTCACTTTAAAGCTGCAAGATGGCTCTGTTGCTGATTCCTCTCATAATCAGGGTAAACCTGCATTATTCTGTTTAGGTGATGGGACACTTTCCTCACCTTTGGAGCAACAGCTGACTGGATTGAAGGAGGGTGATAAACATGCATTCACTCTGGCTGGTGAAGCGGTATTTGGTAAGCCAAATCCTGACCTGATCCAATATTTTACTCCGCGTGATTTTGCCGAAACGGGTATTCCTGAAATTGGAACTATAATGTTATTTACGGCAATGAATGGCAGTGAAATGCCAGGCGTAGTGAAAGCAGTAGCAGAAGGATCTGTTACTGTTGACTTTAATCATCCGCTTGCAGATCAGAACATCACTTTTGAAATTGAAGTGCTGGAAATTGACCCACAATTGGAGAAAGACCATGCAGATATTGCTGGCTAATCCCCGAGGCTTTTGTGCCGGTGTTGACCGTGCTATCAGTATTGTTGAGCGTGCTCTGGAATTATATGGTGCGCCTATCTATGTTCGTCATGAGGTTGTGCATAACCGCTATGTTGTAGATAACTTGCGTGAACGGGGCGCTATCTTTATTGAAGAAATTGCAGAAGTACCCGATGATGCAATTCTGATTTTTTCTGCCCATGGAGTTTCACAGGCTATTCGTGCTGAAGCTCGTTCGCGCAATTTGACAATGTTGTTCGATGCGACTTGTCCTCTGGTGACTAAAGTCCATATGGAAGTGGCCAGAGCAAGCCGGAAAGGTAAAGAAGCTATTCTGATTGGTCATGCCGGGCACCCAGAAGTTGAAGGAACAATGGGCCAGTATAACAATGCGGAAGGTGGAATGTATCTGGTTGAGTCTCCTGAGGATGTATGGAATCTGAAAGTCAAAGATGAAGATAACCTGTGTTTTATGACGCAAACAACATTATCTGTTGATGATACTTCAGAAGTCATTGATGCACTTAATGCACGATTCCCAAATATCGTAGGTCCTCGTAAAGATGATATCTGTTATGCGACGACTAACCGTCAGGAAGCGGTACGGGATCTGGCATCTGATGCAGATGTTGTCTTAGTTGTTGGCTCGAAGAATTCTTCTAACTCTAATCGTCTTGCTGAGTTAGCTCAGCGGGTGGGTAAACCGGCTTATTTGATAGATTCGGCTGATGATATAAAAGAGGAATGGATTACAGGCATTTCTGCGGTTGGCGTAACAGCAGGAGCTTCGGCGCCGGATATCTTAGTTCAGCAAGTGATTGATCGCTTGAAAAATCTTGGTGCTGATTTTGTTAAGGAATTACATGGCAGGGAAGAAAATATTGTTTTTGAAGTGCCAAAAGAGCTGCGTGTCGAAGTTAAAGAGATTAGTTAAGTAATCTAAGGGACGACGAATTAAGCGTAAGGCAGCACGTAAATATTTTACTTAATATATTCATCTGATTGATCGCCTGTGTTAAATCAGGAAAGGGGCTATTCATAGTGAGGATTTATGGCTGATACAGATATTCGTGTTGCTATTGTTGGCGCTGGTGGACGTATGGGACGTCAGTTAATCCAGGTTGTCCATCAGTTGAGTGGGGTCGTTCTTGGTGTAGCTCTGGAACGTTCTGGTTCTTCTTTGCTTGGTGCAGATGCTGGAGAATTAGCGGGTATTGGTCATATCGGTGTGATGGTTTGCGATGACCTAAAAAATGTTGTTGATGATTTTGATGTTCTTATTGATTTTACCCGTCCGGAAGGAACGCTTGCACATCTTGAAATCTGTCGCCAGCATAGTAAAGCGATAGTTATCGGTACAACTGGCTTTGATGACGAAGGTAAGCAGGCGATTAAAGATGCTTCTGCTGATATCCCGGTTGTATTTGCGGCAAATTTCAGTGTTGGTGTGAATCTGGTGCTTAAGCTACTGGAAAAAGCGGCGAAAGTGATGGGTGAGTATACTGATATTGAAATTATCGAAGCTCATCACCGTCATAAAGTAGATGCACCATCAGGCACAGCGTTAGCGATGGGAGAATCTATTGCTCATGCTTTAGGGCGCGATCTCAAAGAGTGTGCTGTGTATGCCCGTGAAGGTTATACTGGTGAGCGTGATCCGAAAAGTATCGGTTTTGCTACTGTCCGCGCGGGAGATATTGTTGGTGAACATACCGCTATGTTTGCAGATATTGGTGAAAGAGTGGAGATAACTCATAAGGCTTCCAGTAGGATGACGTTTGCAAATGGAGCAGTAAAAGCAGCATTATGGCTAAATGGTAAAAATGGCGGTCTTTTTGATATGAAAGATGTTTTAAATCTAGATTTAATTTAAATTTGTTTTTTTGTAACTGATTGATATCGCATAATTAAATTTTAAATTATGCGATTTTTAATTGTTTTGTTTTATTAAATTTGTTTTTTGTTTGTTTTATTTATTTTTGTCTTGTTTTTACCCTTTATTATCTTCCTTTTCCTCACTTTCATCATTATTTTCAATTCTTAATTTGAAAACTAAATCTTCTATGCTAGTAATCGTTTTCTAAACTGATTTTGTTTCTATTTTTAGTCTCATTTTATTTGTTTTTCTAGCGAAGTGAGCAAAAAAATAAGAAAAGTAACATTTTTTGTAGACAACCCCCTATCTCATCATTAGAATGCGCGCAATTTGCCAAAATTTTGCCTAAAAAGCAGGCTTTGGCATTGATTTTGAGGAATAAATCTGAATTAATATGCACTAATTGCGATTAATTATTCTTTGGAGGGTGTTTTGATTAAGTCAGCTATATTGGTTCTGGAAGACGGAACCCAATTCCATGGTCGCGCCATAGGTGCTGAAGGGGCGGCAGTTGGGGAAGTGGTTTTCAATACCTCAATGACCGGATATCAAGAAATTCTCACAGACCCTTCCTATTCCAGCCAAATTGTCACTCTTACTTATCCCCATATTGGTAATGTCGGTATTAACTCAGTAGATAAAGAATCATTGAAAGTACAAGCTCAAGGGCTGGTAATTCGTGATCTGCCACTGTTGACCAGTAACTTCCGCTGCGAAGAAACGCTTTCTGATTACCTTAAACGCCATAATATTGTTGCGATAGCGGATATCGACACTCGTAAACTGACCCGTTTGTTAAGGGAAAAAGGTTCACAGAATGGTTGTATTATAGCAGGTAAGCAGATTGATGCTGAGGTTGCTCTGGAAAAAGCTAAGGCATTTCCAGGGTTGCAAGGAATGGATTTGGTAAGAGAAGTGACAACGGAACAGGCTTATCTGTGGTTACAGGGAAGCTGGACTTTGGCAGATGGGTTACCAGCAGAGAAGCAAGAGCAGGAGCTGCCTTATCACGTCGTTGCTTACGACTTTGGCGCAAAACGCAATATTTTGAGGATGTTAGTGGATCGAGGCTGCCGTTTGACTGTTGTTCCCGCCCAGACACCCGCTGAAGATGTACTGAAACTTAATCCAGATGGTATTTTCTTGTCGAACGGGCCGGGTGACCCGGCACCTTGTGGCTATGCAATTGAAGCAATCAAAACCCTGCTTGAAACAGATATTCCGATCTTTGGTATTTGCCTTGGACACCAACTGTTGGCACTGGCTAGCGGCGCAGAAACAGTGAAAATGAAATTCGGTCATCACGGTGGTAACCATCCGGTAAAAGATCTTGATCGTAATGTTGTGATGATTACTGCACAGAACCACGGTTTTGCTGTAGATGAAAAATCATTACCGGCAAATCTGCGTGTTACCCACAAGTCCCTGTTTGACGGTACTTTGCAGGGGATTCATCGTACAGATAAATCTGCATTCAGCTTCCAGGGGCATCCGGAAGCCAGCCCTGGGCCGCATGAAACTGCTCCATTGTTCGATCACTTTATCGAACTGATTGAACAGTATTGTCAGCAAAATAATCGTCATAACACCAAGTAATCAGGAGCAAATAAAATGGCAAAACGTACTGATATTAAAAGTATCCTGATCCTGGGTGCTGGCCCAATTGTTATCGGCCAAGCTTGTGAATTCGACTATTCAGGTGCACAGGCTTGTAAAGCGTTACGGGAAGAAGGTTATCGTGTCATTCTGGTGAATTCAAACCCTGCCACCATTATGACTGATCCGGAAATGGCCGACGCTACTTATATTGAGCCAATCCACTGGGAAGTGGTACGTAAAATTATTGAAAAAGAGCGTCCTGACGCGATCCTGCCAACAATGGGAGGACAAACAGCGCTGAACTGTGCGTTGGAACTGGAATTTCAAGGCGTTCTGAAAGAATTTGGTGTGACCATGATTGGCGCTACCGCAGATGCGATTGATAAAGCCGAAGATCGTCGTCGTTTCGATATAGCAATGAAAAAGATTGGCCTGGAAACGCCGCGTTCTGGTATCGCACACTCGATGGAAGAAGCGTTGGCAGTTGCTGAAAAAGTCGGTTTTCCTTGTATTATCCGTCCTTCCTTTACTATGGGGGGAAGTGGTGGCGGTATTGCTTATAACCGAGAAGAATTTGAAGAAATTTGTGAGCGTGGTCTGGATCTTTCGCCAACCAAAGAGCTATTAATTGATGAATCTCTGATTGGTTGGAAAGAGTATGAAATGGAAGTGGTGCGGGATAAAAATGATAACTGCATCATTGTCTGTTCTATTGAAAACTTCGATGCTATGGGGATTCACACCGGTGATTCCATTACTGTCGCACCGGCGCAAACGCTGACAGATAAAGAGTACCAAATCATGCGTAACGCTTCGATGGCGGTACTGCGTGAAATTGGTGTGGAAACTGGAGGGTCTAACGTACAGTTTGCGGTGAACCCGAAAAATGGCCGTTTGGTTATTATCGAAATGAACCCGCGCGTTTCTCGTTCTTCTGCGTTGGCTTCAAAAGCGACGGGTTTCCCGATTGCGAAAATCGCCGCTAAATTGGCGGTGGGTTATACCCTTGATGAGCTGATGAATGATATCACGGGTGGCCGCACACCGGCTTCTTTTGAGCCTTCTATCGATTACGTGGTAACTAAAATTCCTCGATTCAATTTCGAGAAATTTGCCGGTTCTAATGATCGCCTGACAACCCAAATGAAATCTGTGGGTGAAGTGATGGCGATTGGCCGCACTCAGCAGGAATCTCTGCAAAAAGCATTACGCGGTTTGGAAGTTGGTGCAACTGGCTTTGACCCAAAAGTCGATCTGGATGATCCTGAAGCATTAACTAAAATTCGCCGTGAATTGAAAGATGCTGGTGGTGAGCGTATCTGGTATATCGCTGATGCTTTCCGTGCAGGTATGTCCGTTGATGGTGTTTTTAATTTGACGGAAATTGACCGTTGGTTTTTGGTGCAGATTGAAGAGCTGGTACGGTTGGAAGAGCAAGTGGCAGAGCAGGGAATTAACAGCTTAACTACCGACTTTCTGCGTCATCTGAAACGCAAGGGCTTTGCTGATGCGCGTCTGGCGAAATTGGTTGGAGTGGCTGAAAAAGAGATCCGTAAACTACGTCACAAGTATAATTTGTATCCGGTTTACAAACGAGTTGATACCTGTGCGGCAGAATTTGAGACCGATACCGCATACATGTATTCCACTTATGAAGATGAGTGTGAAGCTAATCCGAATAGCGATAAGCCAAAAATAATGGTATTGGGCGGTGGTCCTAACCGTATCGGGCAAGGGATTGAATTCGATTACTGTTGTGTTCATGCAGCACTGGCTCTACGTGAAGATGGTTATGAAACCATCATGGTGAACTGTAACCCGGAAACAGTTTCAACGGATTACGATACTTCAGATCGTCTCTATTTTGAACCAGTGACGCTGGAAGATGTGCTGGAAATTGTGCGCGTTGAAAAACCAAAAGGTGTGATTGTTCAATATGGTGGACAGACTCCGTTGAAACTGGCTCGTGAGTTGGAGATAGCAGGTGTTCCAATTATTGGTACTAGCCCAGATGCGATTGATCGTGCTGAAGATCGTGAACGTTTCAAACAAGCAGTAAATCGTCTTGGCCTGAAACAACCTGCAAATGCTACGGTGACAACGATTGACCGTGCAGTTGAGAAGGGAAATGTTCTGGGTTACCCGCTGGTGGTTCGTCCATCTTATGTTTTGGGTGGCCGGGCGATGGAAATTGTATATGATGAAGCCGATCTGCGCCGTTACTTCCAGACTGCGGTAAGCGTGTCTAATGATGCTCCGGTATTGCTTGATTGTTTCCTGGATGATGCTATAGAGGTGGATGTTGACGCTATCTGTGATGGTGAGCGCGTGCTGATTGGTGGCATTATGGAACATATTGAGCAGGCAGGCGTTCATTCTGGTGACTCAGCTTGTTCATTACCAGCCTATACACTGAGTCAGGAAATCCAGGATGTCATGCGCCAACAGGTAGAAAAACTGGCATTTGAATTGGGTGTGTGTGGCTTGATGAATGTCCAGTTTGCCGTTAAGAATGACGAAGTTTATCTAATTGAAGTTAACCCACGCGCAGCGCGTACTGTACCGTTTGTATCTAAAGCTACTGGTTTACCGCTGGCGAAGGTTGCAGCTCGTGTGATGGTTGGTCAATCTCTGGCTGAACAGGGTGCAACTGAGGAGATTATTCCACCATATTATTCGGTGAAAGAAGTTGTATTACCTTTCAACAAATTCCCGGGTGTGGATCCGATTCTTGGGCCTGAAATGCGGTCAACCGGCGAAGTAATGGGCGTTGGGCGTACATTTGCTGAAGCTTTCTCAAAAGCATTGTTGGGGTGTAACGCCAAAATGCCACAAAGTGGTAGGGCGCTTCTGTCAGTGCGTGAAGGTGATAAATGTCGGGTTGTGGATTTGGCCGCTAAGTTGTTGAAACAGGGTTTTGAACTGGATGCGACTCACGGTACGGCGATTGTGCTGGGTGAAGCAGGTATTAATCCTCGTCTGGTGAATAAAGTTCACGAAGGACGTCCTCATATTCAGGATAGAATCAAAAACGGTGAGTATAGCTATATTGTGAATACTACCGAGGGTCGTCAGGCGATTGAAGATTCTAAACTTATTCGTCGTAGTGCACTGCAATATAAAGTTCATTATGACACTACATTGAATGGTGGTTTTGCGACAGCAATGGCACTAAGTGCAGATCCAACAGAACAAGTCATTTCTGTACAGGAAATGCATGCGAAGATTAATAGCTAGCCCGCATTTTGACTAACTGAAGCTAAGGTGCGTTTTGTTAAGCGCACCTTATTTTACTCGTTCTTACATTACCATCGTTGTCGGGATCAGAGTATAACGGATGAGAGAATAGTTACCTTTAGGTAAATTAAACTGAGATAGTTCCTGATGCCAGCTTTGACGTTTTATTGATATTGGAAGAGAAAATGTCAGGAAAAACGGGTGTTAAGTTGATTAATGGGGTGACCAAAATGACCGAGTTAACCTAATAATAAGGGAATGAGATGGTATTTAAACCTTTAACAGGATTAACCTCATTAAGTAAATTAACTGCGTAAAAATAACAAAATGGTTTATTTATAATCATTAAGAATGATTAAAGAATATGGGTATTAATTGAGACTGTAACTTTAATTCAATTATCCTATCTTTTACCTTCTCTGGTTTTAAGCTTAAAAAATATTTTTTCATTAATTTATGATTTTTAAAAGGTAAAATGTAATTAAAAAAACTGATTATTTAATATATTTAATATATTTAATATATTTAATATATTTATATTCAATACCGTCGTCAGTTTATTTTACATTTATTTAACCTACCATGAGTATTTAAAATAGAAAATGTATTGAGATTAATTTTTTATTTATGTTATTGATTTTTCTTAATAAATTAAATTTCATTAAAGCGGTTTATTGTATTTGATCGAAGTTGATTAATCATTAATATAGAATTGAAAGAAATTATCAAATAAAAAATACTATCCATAAACACTTATATTAAGGTCATATTCCGCTATCGTATTATGAATAAAACCATAAAAATTATGTAATAAGAAAAGGGATGAAAAGGTTAATGAGGAAGGGTTTAAGATCTGAAAAAAGGTAAGTAAGAATATGAATAGATTAATCAAAAGATATATTTAGTAAAATGAACTGGTTTTAATAATGCTTTTAGCCGAGGAATGGTTTTTTAAAATTTAATTAAATAATCGATTGTAAGAAACAGGAATAACAAAATCTCTAAATAAATCGTGGCTGGATTTTGAAGTGCGCTTTATTAAACGCACTTTTTTATGTTTATTGAAAACGTTAAGGGATGGATAAACTCTTGTTATCCCCATGCTACTTTGACACCTAAACCAATCAAAACAACGCCAAGCAGTTTATCAATAATCTTCTGAATCTTCGCTAATCCGCAGCGTACCGGTGCACTTTGTATTAATATGACCAATAGTGGCCAATAGATTATCGACAGGCTCCAGATAATAAAGGCATACCATAATTTCTCCCCAACACCGGAATTGACATTCAGCACTTGAGTAAATATCGCCAGGAAGAACAGAGTTGCTTTAGGATTCAGCAGATTACATAAAAATCCTTGCATAAAAGCTTTTTTAAAAGAAACAACCTGTTGTGTCTGATCATCAAGAGTGATGGTATTCCCATTGCGAGAAAGCAAACTGTTGATTCCAATCCAAATGAGATAGACAGCTCCGGCATATTTCATCAGGTTGAACAGCCACGGAGTTGTGGTGATAAGAAGAGCCAATCCAGCGACACAGTAAGACATATGACAGGCGATAGCGGCAATTAAACCCATCACCGTCATCATCGCGGCGGGGCGTTGATAACGTATGGCATTTTTAACTACTAGAAAGAAATCGGGACCCGGAGAGAGCATTCCCAACGTTGAAATAATGGCAACAACTAATGATGTTTCTAGCATAATGTACCCTATAGTTAATATTAGATTTGTTATTATTTAGATCAATGAATGTCTTAAGTGGCAAATTAAGTATAAATTAATTTTTTATGCTTAAGAAAGCGTTGATCCTATCGACTGGGTACATCCCTTTCCGTATAGTGTCATCAATTTTTATACTATTTGCCTATAAGGTGACTTAATGAATATCAGCTTGATCGCTGCTTTAGCTATGGATCGGATCATCGGCATGGATAAGACAATGCCGTGGAATCTGCCGGGGGATCTGGCCTGGTTTAAACGTAATACACTGAATAAACCAGTCATTATGGGGCGAGTAACTTATGAGTCCATTGGCCGACCATTACCAGGACGGCTCAATATTGTACTGAGTAATCAACCGGGTGATGATGAGCGTGTAACCTGGGTAAGCTCAGTTGATGAAGCACTGGCTGTAGCAGGTGATGCTGAAGAGATTATGGTTATCGGCGGTGGTAAAATTTATAACCAATTTATCTCATTGGCTAACCGTATGTATCTAACTCATGTTGATGCAGAGGTGATAGGTGATACGTATTTTCCTGACTACGAACCAGATGAATGGGATTCTGAATTTACTGAATACCACGACGCGGATGAATTAAATTCTCACAGCTACTGCTTTGAGGTTTTACAACGACGTACCTAATTGATAAAACACGCCGATGGTTTTTTCACGGCGTGTCTGGTCTTAATACGACTTTTTTATTGCTGACAACGATGGTTGAGTAAAATATTGCTTATCTTCCCAACGCAGCATTGTCAGTTTGCCTCCCCAGCAACAACCGGTATCCAATGCATAAAATCTGCCCGGTGTTCCTTGACCTTCCAGTGATGCCCAGTGGCCGAAAACAATAGAATACTCTTCGGGGATCTGCTGAGGTAGCTTAAACCAAGGCTGTAGTGGCACAGGCGCATTCTCGGGTTTATCCTTGCAAACCATATCTAATTGACCATTAGGAAAGCAGTAACGCATACGTGTCAATGCGTTCGTACTGAAACGTAAACGTGCCAGTCCAGATAGCTCCGGCGACCAGTTGTTTGGCATATCCCCATACATTGAATCAATAAACAGGGGATAGCTGCTACTGCTGAGCATAGTTTCAACTTCGAGGGCGCACATTTTAGCGGTTTCCAGATCCCATTGAGGTGTGAGACCCGCGTGAGTCATGATCAGTTTCAGGTCATTGTCGATTTGTAATAGCGGTTGCTTACGTAACCAATTAATTAATTCGTCAGCATCTGGAGCAGATAGTAACTCATCGACTTTATCTTTGGGTTTATTACGGCTAATCCCGGCATAAACTCCCAATAAATGAAGGTCGTGATTGCCTAATACTATTTTTGCCGCTGAACCCAACTGTTTAACATATCGGAGAACATCAAGGGAATCAGGGCCGCGGGCAACAAGATCTCCTGTCAGCCACAATGTATCTCTATTGGGATCAAAATTGACTTTAGTTAATAAAGCACGTAATTCATGATAGCAGCCATGAATATCACCGATGAGATATGTAGACATAATTAATTAATCAAAGTTGGTATAGCCAGCCTAAAAACCGGAATGTCAACGCGGAATGAATCACCATTGTGATCGACCATTTCATAATGGCCTTCCATCGTACCCAAAGGTGTTTCCAATATAGCGCCACTAGTGTAACGGTATTCTGTACCTGGCAGGATTACTGGTTGCTCACCAACAACGCCTTCCCCTTGGACTTCAGTTTGATGGTTATCACCGTTGGTAATTAGCCAGTAACGGTTAAGCAGTTGAACCGGTTCGCGCCCAAGATTGCGGATAGTGATTGTATAGGCAAAAACGAAACGTTGTTGTTCGGGAGACGATTGGCTTTCTACATAAACACTTTGTACTTGAATAGAAACTCTGGGCGCATTAATCATGATTGACTCCTGTTATAACTGCATTTCAGGTTGTTCCGATAGATAGTTTGCCATTTTGCAGTATTGTTCAACAGAAATATTCTCTGCACGTGTACTTGAGTCGATACCAAATCCGGTGAGTTGTTCCACAGTGAAAAGATCACCCAGGCTGTTACGGATAGTTTTACGCCTTTGGTTGAACGCTTGAGTGGTGATCCTGCTCAGCATACGAATATTTTTGACCGGGTAAGGTATGCTTTTATGCGGTATCAGACGTACAACGGCTGAATCGACTTTAGGTGCGGGAGTAAATGCTGTTGGTGGTACTTCCAGCACCGGAATAACCTGACAGTAGTATTGGGCCATGACACTTAAACGTCCAAAGGCTTTACTGCCGGGACCAGCTACCAGACGGTTAACGACCTCTTTTTGCAGCATAAAATGCATATCAGCAATAGCATCAGTATAGCTAAAAAGGTGGAACATTAATGGCGTAGAAATATTATAAGGTAAATTACCAAAGACCCGCAGTGGCAGCCCTCTTTGTTGAGACAGTTCGCCAAAATTAACGGTCATTGCGTCTTGTTGGATAATGGTAAGTTTATCTTTTAGTTGTGGATGAACTTGCAGGCGCGCTGCCAGATCTCGGTCAAGTTCAACCACAGTCATTTTATCCATGCGCTTTCCAACCGGTTCAGTCAATGCACCAAGACCAGGGCCAATTTCCAACACGGCCTGGCCTGGTTGTGGGTTGATAGCTGCAACAATACTATCAATGACAAATTGATCGGTTAAAAAGTTTTGCCCGAAGCGTTTACGGGCGAAGTGCCCTTGGTGGACTCTGTTATTCATTACTGTTTTGTATCATTTTAATTGCTAAATTCAATGCGGTAATAAAGCTTCCCACATCAGCTTGACCTTTACCAGCCAATTCCAATGCTGTGCCATGATCGACAGAAGTACGGATAAACGGCAGGCCCAACGTAATATTCACAGCTCTGCCAAAACCTTGATATTTTAGCACAGGCAGCCCCTGATCGTGATACATCGAAAGGACAGCGTCAGCATGTTGAAGATATTTGGGCTGAAACAGGGTATCTGCTGGTAAGGGACCTTCCAGTACAATGCCTTCTGCTCTCAGACTTTCTAATGCAGGAATAATGACATCAATCTCTTCATGTCCCATATGACCGCTTTCTCCTGCATGGGGATTTAAACCACAAACATAAATACAGGGTCTTGGCAGGCCAAACTTTGTTTTTAAGTCATGATTAAGGATCGTGATGACTTCCCGCAAGCTATCGAAAGTAATGGATTTTGGCACATCAACAATGGGTAGATGGGTGGTTGCCAGAGCAACGCGGAGTTCCTCTGTAGCAAGCATCATGACAACCCGCTGGCATCCACTGCGATCGGCAAAGAATTCAGTGTGGCCGATAAAAGGCACACCAGCATCATTGATGTTTCCTTTATGAACTGGTCCTGTGACTAACGCTGAAAATTCTCCGCTCAAACAACCGTCACAGGCTCTTGCCAGAGTTTCAGTGACATATCTGCCATTTTCCCGATTTAGTTCACCAGCGACCACTGGCGAATGAAGAGGAACTGGCAATATTGTCAATGTTCCGGCAGCTTGTGGTTCTGGTGCTGTATTCGGAGAATATTCGTGTAATTGCAAAGGAAAATTGAGCTGTCTGGCTCTGTCCAGAAGTAAGTTGGGATCTGCACAGGCGACCAATTGTATTGGCCAACTTTGCTGAGCAAGAACGATAATTAAATCGGGCCCAACCCCGGCGGGCTCGCCGGGGGTAATAACAATAGGTTTATTGTTGTGCATCGCTGCCATCTAAAATTTTCACATAAGCTGAGGCACGTTGTTCTTGCATCCAGCTTTGTGCTTCTTCAGTGAATTTACGGTTGAATAACATACGGTAAGCACGATCTTTTTGGGTGACATCTGTTTTATCAACTTTGCGGGTGTCCAGCAGTTGGATCAGATGCCAGCCGAAAGATGAATGAATAGGTTGGCTGATTTCACCTTTATTCAATCGCATTAACGCGTCACGGAAAGCAGGGTCGAAAATATCAGGTGTACTCCAGCCGAGATCACCTCCACGCAAGGCTGAACCAGGATCTTCTGAAAACTCTTTTGCTGCATCGGCAAAATCAGTTTTTCCACTGCGAATATCGCTGGCGATTTGTTGCAACTTGGCTCGTGCTTGCTCATCGGTCATGACAGGAGAAATTCTCAGTAGAATATGGCGGGCATGAACTTCAGTAACTGCGATTGTTGCATTACCACCACGGATATCATTTACCTTGAGGATATGGAAGCCAACACCGGAACGAATTGGGCCAACGATAGCGCCTTTCGGTGCTGATTGTAGTTGTGCAGCGAACAGGGTTGGTAATTCCTGAAGCTTACTCCAACCCATATTACCGCCTTTCAGGGCTTGTGGATCAGCGGAATAGGCGATAGCCAATTTACCAAAATCAACGCCATTCTTGAGCTCAGACATAATTTTGTGTACTACTGCTGTGGCTTTTTCCATTTGTGCCTGATCAGGATTTTCTGGCAATGGGATCAGAATGTGGCTGATGTTCAGCTCACTATCATTAGCATTTTGGTTACTAATCTGTTTCGCTAAGGTATCGATTTCTTGCGGCAGGATCGTGACACGACGGCGAACTTCATTGTTGCGCACTTCTGCTATCAGCATCTCTTTACGAATCTGATTCCGGTAAGTATCGAAACTCATTCCGTCAGCAATGATACGGTGTTTCATTTGATCCACTGTTATGTGGTTCTGGGCTGCAATATTGGCAATGGTAGAGTTCAGTGTCTGATCAGAAATAGTGATCCCCATCTGCTTTGCCATTTGCAACAAGATATTATCCATAATCAGTCGCTCAAGGATCTGATGATGTAGCGTTTGTTCGTCCGGTATTTGCTGGCCAGCATGTTGTGCATCCCGTCTAACGGACTGTAAGAGGTTGTTGATGTCGCTTTCCAGAACTACCCCGTTATTAACAACCGCAGCAATTTTATCCATTTGTTGAGGCGCAGCGAAGGCAGTACTTACTGAAAACATCAATCCAAGAATGAGAGTTCTCCAGTTCTTCATACTTTTTCCATCATATGTAAATTCCGCATTAGCGGATTTATAGTGTTTAATATCAAAGTGTTATTAACATCAAAATGCGCGTTGGTATGGCATGATGCCAGACTGCAACATTTTCTGGCTACCCAGACTATGATTGTTACTTAAGCCTCTGAGTTCAAAGTTAAATGACCATTTGTCGTCATATTCGCTACTATCATCTTTCCAGCCAATGATCTTGCGCTCATAGCCGACGTTAACTGCCCAGCAACAGGTATTGTATTGCAAGCCTACCAGCTGACTTGCGGGTTGCTGTTTCTTCGTATCATAGTAGTAAGCACCAACTAAACCCCAGCGATCATTTAACGGCCAGCTTGCAACTAAACCAATTTGAGAAATCCCTTGCTGAAATGCGGGGGCAGTTGCTACTTTTTGATCCCAGGTTCGCAAACGGGTTGCCTGGATATAATCTCGGTCAACAAAACGGTAGTTCAATTGCACAAGCCTATCATCATCACGGCGATATTCCAGTACAGCATTCCCCATTGTCACGCTGCTCAGGCGGCTATCGTACTGTAAGCCACCTTTCAAGCCCCAAGAATCATTAATCCTCCAGTAGGTGTCACCAGCCCAGGCCATCATATCTGACCCATCTTTACTATTGATGAGATTTTCCTTATTGGTACCAGTACGTGGGCGCTCAAAATAGTAAGTTTGACCTAATGACAGATTAAAACGTTCAACTAAATCTTCATCATAAATACGAGTGGTCAGACCGGTAGTAACCTGATTTGCGGATGAAATGCGGTCTAAACCACCGTAAAAGCGGTCACGGAACAGACCTGTATAATCAGCCTGTAACAGTGCCGAATCGTAGTTATTGATATTATCTTGGTTCTTATATGGCACATACAGATACTGAATCTGCGGCTCTAGCGTTTGGGTGTAATCGCTGTTCATATACATTGAACGTTCAAACACCATTTTGGCTTCACTTTTAAACTGTGGCAGAACCCGGTTAACAGATTCTTTTAACTCAGAATTTTTTCTGATGTCAGGAATATCCTGTTGATAGTGGGTTGCCATCAATTTAACTTCGTTATTGATACTGGCCCAGCCATTGGAGAGCGGCAGATTAATGGATGGTTCCAGATGCCAACGGGCTGCTTCAGGGTTATTTTTCTCCGTGCTGGTAAGTTTTACCACTTGACCATGGATACGAAAATCAAATGGACCCAGATCGTTTTTATAATAATTCAGATCCAATTGTGGCTCTGCTCGATAAGCATTTTTGTTACCGCCGGTTGAGAATATCTGGAACTGTTTAGTTGATAATGTGGCATTCCAGTTTTGTTGAGCATATCCCAAGCTGAATTTTTGTGTAGCGTAGCCATCAGTGGTAGAGCCATATTGAGAAGAGAAGTCAGAAAAATATCCAGGATCGCTGACCTTGGTATAGTCGATATTAAAACGCCATACCTGATCCATAACACCACTATGATTCCAGTAAAATAACCAGCGATTATCACTCTCTCTGGCAGTACGAGTTCCGGTCTTTTTATCCTCGATATACTGTTTGTCATTATTCAGCCAGTCCAGTGCCAGTGTACCTGTACCTGCTTTAGTTAAATAACGGAATTCATTATTCAGTTTTAAACCGCGTTGACTGATATAGTGCGGCGTAATCGTAGCATCGTAATTTGGTGCGATATTCCAGTAATAGGGCAGCAGAAATGTAACGCCGTCATTTTTGGAATAGTTGGCGTTAGGAATAAGAAAACCGGAGCGGCGTTTACTACCGATCGGTAATTGAAGATATGGACTGTAAAATATCGGAACATTAACTACTCTGAAACGAGCATTCCATATTTCGGCCACTTCTTCTTCACGGTCGAGAATGACTTCAGAACCAACAACGCTCCAACTATCATTACCCGGCAGGCAAGAAGTAAAAGTACCGTTATCCATAATGGTATAACGGTTTGCACCGCGTAACTTCATTTTATCTGCGGTACCACGCCCCTGACGCCCGACCATTTGATAATCACTTTGCTCAACATCTGTATCTTTATTATTTAAATTAGACCAGGCGCGTGGACCTTTTAGAATAATTTGCGGATCATTGTAATGAACATTACCCGTTGCAGTAACAGTCCTTACTGGAACTTCACCTTCTGTTTGATCAAGTTGTACCTTATCTGCGGTCAATGTTTTATTACCTTGCTTAACATTGACATTACCGCTGAACTCAGCAGAGCGTGGATAATCTGCACGTGAATCATCAGCCAGAATATTGACAGGTAATTGATTGGGATCGCCATTAATGATTGGCTGATCATAGATAGGTATACCCAGCATACATTGTGCTGCGAGATCAGCATGTGCATGCTGACTATAAAGTGCGGCCCATACCGTTGTGGCCAGCAAAGTTGGATAACATTTCTTCATAGATATTTATGCGGTTCCGTCATCAGTGGCATTATGCCGGCAAACCTCAAGAGACTAGCGCACTCGATGAATATGCGCCAGCGTAAAGTCACACCTTTACTTATCTTGCCGTTAGGCACGGAGCTGAATGAATAGTATGATAATGCAAAATTGCGCTCAGGGCATTGGTGAATTGAGGAGTATATGCATTATTGGGGAAAATTGGTTGGATTGATCTTTGGCGTGATATCTGGAGCAGGTTTCTGGGGCATTGTCATTGGTTTATTTATCGGTCATATGTTTGATAGGGCCAGTGTACGCAGAAGCCAGGGGTTTTTTGCAAATAATCAGTCTCGTCAGACACTATTTTTTAGTAGTACTTTTCAAGTGATGGGGCATATAACTAAATCAAAAGGACGGGTAACTGAAACAGATATCCAGCTCGCCAGCCGGTTAATGGACCGAATGCAACTTCATGGGCAAGCTCGAATAGCGGCTCAGCAAGCTTTTCGTGAGGGTAAAGAGCCCAATTTTCCTTTGCGTGAGACATTGAGACAATTACGTCGTGCCTGTTTTGGACGGTCTGATTTAGTGCGGATGTTTTTGGAAATTCAGTTACAGACTGCATTTTCTGATGGTCAGTTGCATCCGAATGAGAGGAAAGTGCTGTTTATCATAGCTGATGAACTTGGGATCTCTCGTAACCAATTTGAACAATTCCTTGCCATGATGGAAGGTGGCCGCAATTTCGGTGGTGGCGAAGAGTGGCAACAACAGTATGGTGGCTATCAGAGAGCCGCTCAGGGGCCAACATTGGCAGATGCTTGTAAGGTACTGGGTGTAGCTGAAAATGACGATGTGACAATGATTAAACGCGCCTATCGCAAACTGATGAGTGAGCACCATCCAGATAAGCTGGTGGCAAAAGGTTTACCACCGGAAATGATGGAAATTGCTAAACAAAAAGCCCAGTCAATTCAGGCTGCGTATGATCTCATTAAAAAAGAAAGAGGTTTTAAGTAATCGAATTTTCTTTTTAAAAAACATTTTATTAAATACATAGGGGAATAACCTCCCCTACCGTTATTGAGTTTATTTTTTAATTCTCTAAAATATTAGATGTTTTTATGATTTATTTTTTACTTTAACTAAAGGGGGATACAAAAGATGGCAAATATCCGTGCTCTCTTGGGTGGTTTTGGCGTAGCTTTGTGTTTGATATTGGCTTCATTAGATTCGATTACTGTATTTGTCAACTGATTAAAAATCAGCTGTGCATTGAAAATGCATTGGAGTTCCATGGGCCGGGTGGGTGATATATAGCTCCTGTGCATGTAATTGCAGGCGAGGCGCCATTGCTCTTGCCTGCTGATGAGCATAAAACCGGTCTCCCAGAATAGGGTGCTCAAGAGCTAGCATATGTACTCTAAGCTGATGTGAACGACCTGTTATTGGTGAGAGCTTAACTCTGGTTGCTTGATCTTCGTAAGCGAGTACTTCATATTCAGTCTGCGCTGATTTCCCAGTTTCAAAACACACTTTCTGCTTTGGTCGGTTTGGCCAGTCACAAATCAGGGGAAGATCAACTGTGCCAGTTTCTGGCTTTAGATATCCCCAAACTCGCGCAATATAGGTTTTTTTCGGTTCCCGTTCACGGAACTGGCGCTTCAATTCACGCTCTGCATCTTTGGTCAGTGCAACTACCATTATGCCGCTGGTTGCCATATCCAACCGGTGAACAGATTCTGCAGCAGGAAACTGTTGTTGTATCCGCGTCATAATGCTGTCTTTGTGTTCCTCTGTTCGGCCAGGAACAGAGAGTAGCCCACTGGGTTTATTGACCACAATAATATGCTGATCCTGATAGAGCACATGTAGCCAGGGATTGGTGGGAGGGTTATAAGCTTCCATTGAGACTCCGGTAGAGGACAGTATATACCTGTTATCTTTCAAGTTGCCTCTTTGTTGGCTGCACTCACTCACCTCGGTCACATAGTTAGCTATGCCTGGGGATTCGCTCCCTTGCCGTCGCGATGCATCTTGAAATCTATTGGGTATAGTGATATTGCTCATTAAAAAGTCAGATTGTCTGGGGAAATGCGGGAATGGGGTTTATTCCATCCCGCATGACATCCGAATATTTCTAACCTTTTTTACTGATGTGTAACAACAACAAGACGAATAGCATCCAGACGCCAGCTTGCTTGATTCAGGTTAAGTAGCAACTGTTGACGGTTAGACTCAATTGCTTCCAACTCATCATCACGGATATTTGGATTGACTGCCTTCAATGCTTCCAGACGGGAAAGTTCGACAGTGAGGTTTTCATCAGCTTCTTGCTTTGCCTGTTCAATCAATGCTTGAGCTTGAGCCTCTACCAAACCTTCTGCTTGTTGCAAAATAGCATGAACTTCTTTTTGCACGGCATTAACCAGCTTACTCGCGGTATGGCGGTTTACAGCATTCAGCTGGCGGTTAAAGCTTTCAAATTCTACCTGACCAGCCAGATTATTACCTTTCAAGTCCATCAGTATTCGCAATGGGGTTGGTGGAAGGAAACGGGTCAATTGCAGATGCTTTGGTGCTTGTGCTTCAACCACATAAATCAGCTCTACTAACAGCGTTCCAACAGGTAATGCTTTATTTTTCAAAAGAGAAACAGCACAGCTACCTGTATCGCCAGATAGAATCAAATCTAATCCGTTACGGATAATCGGATGTTCCCAACTAATAAACTGGGCATCTTCACGAGACAATGCCTGTTCCCGATCAAATGTAATAGTACAGCCATCTTGTGGCAACCCTGGGAAATCTGGGACTAGCATATGATCAGAGGGGGTGAGTACTATCATGTTGTCACTGCGATCTTCCTGATTGATACCAACGATATCAAACAAGTTAAGAGAGAAATTCACCAAATCAGTATCATTATCATACTCTGCAATTTTTTCTGCTAACAACAAACCGTGCTCTCCACCATTGGAATTCATTTCCAGCAGTCGGTCACGTCCTTGCTCTAGTTGTTGTTTGAGTTGTTCATGTTGTTGGCGACACTGATCAATAAATTCACCAAATTTTTCCTGCTCGTTCGGTTTGGCAAGATAATTTAGTAGAGTTTCGTAATAGTGATCGTAAATAGTACGCCCTGTCGGACAGGTGTGCTCGAATGCATCCAGACCTTCGTGGTACCAGCGGATCAAGACAGCTTGGGCGGTATTCTCCAGATATGGCACATTAATCTGGATATCACGGCTTTGGCCGATACGATCCAGACGTCCAATGCGCTGTTCCAGTAAATCTGGATTGAATGGTAAATCGAACATGACTAGTTGGTTGGCGAATTGGAAGTTACGACCTTCTGAGCCAATTTCGGAACACAGTAATACCTGAGCCCCCTCTTCTTCAGAAGCAAAGTAGGCGGCAGCGCGGTCACGTTCAACCAATGATAATCCTTCATGGAAAACAGCGCCGCGAATGCCTTCACGTTCACGCAGTACCTGTTCCAGTTGCAGAGCTGTGGTTGCTTTAGCACAAATTACCAGCACTTTTTCATTACGGTTTGCCGTCAGGAAACCAAGTAGCCATTCTACGCGGGGATCAAAATTCCACCAGGTGGCGTTTTCACCTTCAAATTCCTGATAAATCTGCTCTGGATAAAGCATATCCCTGGCACGAGATTCCAGCGATTTTTTAGCACCCATAATATCGGAGACTTTAATTGCTGTCTGATATTGGGCAGGCAGAGGCAATTTAATCTGATGCAGTTCCCTATGAGGGAAGCCTTTCACGCCATTACGGGTGTTACGGAATAGAATACGGCTGGTACCGTGGCGATCCATCAGCATGGAAATCAGTTCACGGCGTGCGGTTTCACTTTCATCATTATTACTGTTGGCTGCTTTCAGCAGAGGCTCAATATCCTGCTCACTAATCAGCTCACCCATCAGATTTAATTGATGATTATTAAGCTGTTCACCGGATAACAGCAGAGTGACAGCATCAGCAACCGGGCGATAGTTTTGTTGTTCGTCAATAAAAGCCTGATAATCATGGAAGCGGCTTGGATCAAGCAGGCGCAGGCGGGCAAAATGGCTTTCTTGTCCTAATTGTTCCGGGGTCGCAGTTAGCAGCAGTACACCTGGGATTTGTTCAGCCAATTCTTCAATAACTTGGTATTCACGACTTGGTGCATCTTCACTCCAGGCCAGATGGTGAGCTTCATCCACCACCATCAAATCCCAATTGGCTTCAAGCATATGCTCAAAACGTTGTTTATTACGGCGGACAAAATCCAGCGAGCACAACACCAATTGTTCTGTTTCAAATGGGTTATCGCTGTCGTGTCGTGCTTCGGTATAGCGGCTATCATCAAACAGGGCAAAGCGCAAATTGAAGCGGCGCAACATTTCTACCAGCCATTGATGTTGCAAGCTGTCCGGCACAATAATCAGAATACGTTCAGCACGACCCGCCATCAGCTGCTGGTGGATGATCATCCCGGCTTCGATAGTTTTACCTAAGCCAACTTCATCAGCCAGTAGCACCCTTGGGGCATAGCGTTTGCCTACTTCGTTAGCGATATGAAGCTGATGAGGGATCAGGCTTGCACGAATACCACGCAGACCGCTTTCAGCAAGTTTAAATTGTTCGCTTTGATATTTACGGGCACGAAAGCGCAGGGCAAAGCGATCCATCCGATCAATTTGACCCGCAAACAGGCGATCCTGTGGTTTGTTAAAGGTGAGCTTACTGTCGAGGAATACTTCGCGCAGACTGACATTTTCTTCCAGGGTATCAAGGCGTGTACCTGTATAAATAATCAGGCCATTTTCTTGTTGGACTTCATCTACTTTGAGTTGCCAGCCTTCGTGGCTGGTGACAACATCCCCTGAGTTGAACATCACACGGGTAATAGGGGAATCATTGCGTGCATAAAGGCGGTTTTCTCCGCTGGCAGGAAAAAGCAAAGTGACCATTCGTGCGTCCAATGCAACAACGGTTCCCAATCCAAGTTCGCTTTCTGTATCGCTGATCCAGCGTTGACCGAGGGTAAATGGCATAAATTTTGACTCAGTTTCTGTTAGATAAATGTTATTGATAGGTGAAGGACGACAGCTTTTTATTTGATCTAACGGAGATAATGGGCAGATGCAAAGATGCCCCATAAATCCCCTTATCACTCGTTAAAGGGGCGATATGTTAATGGAAGCAAAGCTAGTCGTCACCTGCAAAAAATAGTAATTAGCCAAATAGTGATTAGCTAAAAGGCATTACCCTCTGCCCGGTAGGTAAAGTTATAAAATTATCTTGTAAAAATAGCAAGATAGCATCAGAGATAGGCTGAAGTTGCTTATTGATATTGTGATCATAATCCAGCGGTGTACGCTGGTTTTTCTGCGGTACTAGCTCGGATTGTGTTCATCTGCCAGTCTTGCTGCTTTTACAATATGGTGGCACATTACGCTGATAGTCAGACAGTTTACGGCTCAACCTTTTACGGTAGGTTAGTTTATCATCAAATTTACCTTGTAGGATACTGGTAACATAGCTATGAATAAATTTCTGATAGGATTGCTCATAAAAAATTAGTGAATACAATTGGTTCTGGGAATCCAGCGCCAGAGGTGTCAGTCAGTGAGTGCAGCCAACAAAGAGGCAACTTGAAAGATAACAGGTATATCATTTATTCTGACGGCGATGACATTAATAACGCCTAATTAGAGTTGGCTTTCTTTCCCAAAATTGCCGCTTCAGGAGCAGTACCAGTAGCCAGTGCTTTTGTTAAACCGTCATAGTGAATATTGCCGTCAACGACTAATAAAGAGCGGTCAGCTATATGGGTGGCATCATCCAGATTATGTGAAACCATCAGCAATGTAAGTTGGCGTTCATTGCAAACTTGTTCCAGTAATATCAGCATTTCATTACGCAGTGCTGGGTCAAGGGCAGAAAAAGGCTCATCAAGTAATAAAATGGGTTGCTGGCGCACCAGACAACGCGCTAATGCGGCCCTCTGCCGTTGTCCTCCAGAAAGTTGAGCAGGCAGACGGGTAAGGCAGTCTTCCAACGAGACCTGGGAGACTATTTGCCGTAACGTCTGCTTCTGTTTGCTATTAAGGCGCAATCCGGGATGTAACCCCAGCCCAATATTTTGTTCAATTGTCAGGTGAGAAAAGAGGTTATTTTCCTGAAATAGCATGGATACAGGACGCTGAGCAGGGGGAGTACTGGTGTGATTTTCTCCATTCAGCCATAGGGAACCTTTTTTTGCTGTTTGAAAACCTGCAATCAGGTTCAGTAGCGTACTTTTACCTGCTCCACTGGGTCCAAGAATGGCGATACGTTCCCCTGCTTGAATCTGCAAGTCAAAGAGCATCACCAGATGTTCATAGGTGTAAGTCAGATTCTCAAGTTTAAGCATTACGTCGTCCTGGTAAGAGTTCAAGTAAACTAAACAGTATAAAACATAATAATAACAGCAATAAAGCGGTGATAGCGCCATCCTGACTACGGTAAGCCCCTATTTGCTGGTAAAGATAGAAGGGCAGTGTACGGAAATCTTCATTACCAAACAGAGCCACAATGCCAAAATCACCGATCGAGAGGACACAAGCAAAAGCCAGAGCTTGTGCTAGCGGAATTTTCAGTGCTTTCAGTTCAATCCAGCGTAGTCGGCTAATACCTTGAATATCCAGGGATCGGCACAGTGGATTATAGCGTGCAGCCAAATCTTTCATTGGATTATCCAGAACTTTCAGTGCATAAGGGATTGCCATTAACGAGTTAGTTAGAATCACCAGACCGTAAGGTGAACGGGGTAAGCCGATGGTATCGTTAAATAACAGAAAGAATCCTGTTGCCAGTACAATGCCGGGCATAGCCAGGATCAATAAACCACTTATTTCCATCGCTTGTCCCCAGCGGGGGGAGTGGCGCAGATATAGCTCGCGGCTGCTCCACAGCAACATCATAGTGAACAAAACACACAGAAATCCTGCACCTAAGGCAATGACAACTGAAGTAACAAACGCCTGCCACAATGCAGGCTGACGTAGTACGTTAAGTATCCCACTATTCAGGCCATCCACGACGACAGCCAGCAATGGTGGTACCAGCAGTAATAAGGCTGCGATAATTAACAAACAATCACAGATTTTTTTCGGCAAAGTATCTTGTGGGTTACGCCATTGTTGTTGGCTACTGTAGCCAACAGATAGAGCGCTGTTGAGCTTTTGGCTGAGGAGAACAAGGCTAAGGCAGCAGGTAAGCTGAATCAAAGCTAGCAAAGCCGCACGGTTAAGATCGTAGTCATAGCTTAACGCCTGATAAATTGCCAGCTCGACCGTCGTTGCAGCAGGGCCGCCACCTAAAGCAAGTACAGTGGCAAAACTGGCGAAACAGAGCATAAAAATCAGAGCACCTGTTGGCAGGAGCTGACGGCGCAGATAAGGCCATTCAACAAAACGGAAATGTTGCCATTCATTCATACCTAACTGAGCCGCTAGCTGCCGTTGTTCTACCGCAATATTCTCCAGTGATTGCAGTAAAAGTCGTGTTGCCAGTGGCATATTAAAAAAAATATGTGCCAGCAAAATCCCGGATAAACCATAAGGTGTGAAATGGTAATTGATACCGATCCACTCGCAAAACTGTGCCAGCCAGCCGACTCTGCCATAGACAGTCAGAATACCAAACAAAGCGACTAGTACGGGTAAAACCAGTGTCATTGCACACAGGCGCAAAAATAAGATTCGGCCTGGAAAATTGCGTCGGTAAAGCGCTCTGGAAAGAAAAATGGCTGGAATAATGGAAAACAGAGCTGACAGAAAAGCCTGCCAGAATGTAAAACGTACAATGTGCCAAAGATAGCTATCTTCTAACAGTAGGTGCCAATCACTTTCAGGTGCGTTAAACCAAAATGTACCGAACGCCAATAAGGCGATCAGGAGTAAAAAACCGGAGGCGATAGCCCCCGGCAACAGCCATCCGGCAATCAGTGGCTGACAGCGCTTTGCCATGTACGAATCCATTTGTTGCGGTGTTTGGCGACTTTTTCCGAGCTGTATTGCAGAGATTTTTCTGGTACTGAAAGCTGCGAATATACTTCAGGGAGCTGGATATCAATGACTGGATACATCCAGTTAGTAGTTGGGATTTCCTGTTGGAAAGCCGGAGTCAGCATAAATTGCATAAATTTTTGGGCAAGCTCCGGTTGCTTGCTAGACGCCAATTGAGCGGCAACTTCGATTTGTAGATAATGGCCTTCGCTGAAAGTTGCCGCAGCATAATTGTCTTTCTTCTCAAATAAGAGGTGATAACCCGGTGAAGAAGTGTAACTCAAGACCAAATCACTTTCCCCTTTCAGGAACAGACCATAAGCTTCACTCCAACCTTTAGTAACAGTTAGGGTTTTCTTAGCAAGTTTTTGCCAGGCTTGTTTGGCGTCATCACCATAAATCTTTTGCATCCACAACAATAAACCTTGTCCTGGTGTGCTGGTACGTGGGTCTTGATAGATAACTTTCCAATTATTGTGGCTGTTAACCAGCTCATCCATGCTTTTAGGTGGGTGTGGCAACTTATTTTTGTTGTAAATAAAGGCAAAATAGCCATAGTCATAAGGAATAAAGACATTGTTATGCCATTGCACAGGGAGTTTCAGTTTGCTGATATCCACTTTACTTTCAGTAAACAAACCTGTTTGTTGAGCGGCTTCAATTAAGTTGTTATCCAGCCCAAGAATAATATCAGCAGCGGTCTGTTTTCCTTCCATTCTTAGGCGATTAAGTAGAGATACACCGTCTTCCAGAGCGACCAGTTTCAGTTCACAGTCGCATTTAGCCTCAAACGCTTTTTTAATCGCAGGCCCTGGCCCCCATTCTGCGGCAAAAGAATCATAGGTATAAACAGTTAATACCGATTTTGCCTGTGCGATTTGGCTAAGTAACAAAGCAGAGGTTGGCAGTATTGTTAGTACGATTAATTTAGAAAATAACGTCTTAAACACTTTGCTCTCCTTAATTCAAGAGGATTGGCAAAGGATCTGAGTAAACGCTAAACGGAAAGATAATTTCCGTTGTGAAATGATTAGCAGCTCAAATCCCTACGCCGGTATTAGCCGGATCAGGTTCGGCGGGTTTACTCTCAGCAAGGCTGTTTTAAACAGCCAGCACCCCGTTGAGATGGCGCTATTGTAGAGATTTAGCTGGCTACTGCAAAGTCCATTGATAGAGGTTTACCACTTGAGGGTAGTATGAAACAATTAGGTATCTTTCAAATTTAGTTTATCGAGGTAGTCTGTGATCGATGATGATGGCTACCGCCCGAATGTAGGAATTGTAATTTGTAATCGGCAAGGCCAGGTTTTGTGGGCCCGTCGTTATGGGCAGCATTCTTGGCAATTTCCTCAGGGAGGCATTAATCCGGGGGAATCACCAGAACAGGCTATGTACCGGGAACTGTATGAAGAAGTTGGTTTAGGTCGGAAAGATGTACGTATTCTGGCTTCTACTCGTAATTGGTTACGTTACAAATTACCCAAGCGTTTGGTGCGTTGGGATACAAGACCTGTCTGTATTGGCCAAAAACAGCGGTGGTTTTTATTACAACTGCTTTGTAATGAAGAAGATATCAATGTGCAACACAGTAATACGCCGGAGTTCGATGGTTGGCGCTGGGTCAGCTATTGGTATCCTGTCCGGCAGGTGGTCTCTTTTAAACGTGATGTTTACCGGCGTGTGATGAAAGAATTTGCTTCGGCTGTAATGCCAATACAGGAAAACCTATCGCTGCCGCGTCCTTCATATTCTTATCGCCGTAAAAGAAGTTAGGTTAGCCCCATGTTGATGCGTTTACGGGAAATTGTTGAAAAGGTCGCTATGGCGACTAATCTAGCCGAAGCGCTTGAGCTATTGGTGAACGAAACTTGTCTGGCGATGAACACGGATGTGTGCTCTATCTACCTTGCTGATCATCAACGGCGGTGTTATTACCTGATGGCTACTCGGGGATTGCAGAAACCCCGGGGAAGGGCTATCAGTCTGGCTTTTGATGAGGGGGTAGTTGGACAAGTTGGTCAATTATCTGAACTGATCAATCTAGCTGATGTACGTAGTCATCCAAGTTTCAAATACTTACCTCAGGTTAAAGAAGATGACTTCCGCGCTTTTCTGGGGGTTCCGGTTATTTATCGTCGCCAGTTACAAGGTGTTTTAGTCGTTCAGCAGCAGGAACAACGTTTGTTCAATGAAAGCGAAGAGTCTTTTATGGTGACGTTGGCGACGCAACTGGCTGTGATTCTTGCTCAGGCTCAAACAAAAGGCTTGTTTGGCCATTACCGACAAACCAGAATTAAAGCATTGGCAATTTCCAATGGAATAGTCATGGCTCAAGGTTGGCAGGATTGTTCCCAACCTTCACTTGAACAAATTTTTGAAGCATCAACTCTTGATCATGCAGCAGAACGTTCTCGGCTGATTAAAGCACTGGAAGATACGACAGCAGAATGCCGGCGGCTGAGTAAGCGCTTTACTTCTGGTTCTCAGAAAGAGACTGCTGCTATTTTTGATCTCTATTCCTACATTTTGAATGATCCCCAATTAAAACAAGATCTGTTTTCCTGTGTTGAACAGGGATATGTTGCACAATGGGCTGTTAAACAAGTTATTGAAAAATATGCGGGGCAATTTGCTGGTTTGCAGGATGCCTATATGCGGGAGAGGGCATCAGATCTACGGGCACTTGGGCAGCGGTTACTATTTCATCTGGATGATTCACTTACTGTCAGCCATCAGTGGCCTGAGTGGTTTATTCTGGTTGCTGATGAATTGAGTGCTAATTTGTTGGCAGAAATGCCGCAGGAAAGATTGGCAGGGGTTATTGTTCGTGATGGCGCAACTCACTCACACTCTGCCATATTGGTTCGTGCAATGGGTATCCCTGCGATTATGGGTGCTGATATTCAACCAGAACTTCTTCACAATCGTATGCTTATTCTTGATGGTTTCCGCGGAGAAGTCTTTATTGAACCTGAACCACTAATTTCTCAGGAATATAAGCAGATAATCGAAGAGGAAAAAGCGCTGAGTAAGCTGGCTGAGGGAAATGTTGATCAGGAAGCCCGGCTCAAAAGTGGTGAGCGTGTTCTTGTTCAGCTTAATGCCGGTTTAAGCCTGAAATATGAATTACAGATAGTTGATAGTATTGATGGTGTTGGTCTATATCGAACCGAAATACCTTTTATGTTGCACAGTGGTTTCCCTTCAGAAGATGAGCAAAAAGCCCGTTATCAGGAGATGCTACAATTATTTCCCGATAAACCTGTGGTATTACGTACACTGGATATTGGTGCAGATAAGCAACTACCTTACATGCCGATTAGGGAAGAAAATCCTTGTTTGGGGTGGCGTGGGATACGAGTAACGTTGGATCAACCGGAAATTTTTCTTATTCAGCTGAGAGCAATGTTCAGAGCTAATGTCAAGACGGGTAATTTGAAAATACTGTTGCCAATGGTGACCAGCATAGAGGAAGTTGATGAAGCTAGGTGCTTGATAGACAGAGCGAAAGAGGAAGTTGAACAAATTTTGGTGCGCCAAATACCTATGCCACAGCTTGGTGTAATGATTGAGGTTCCTTCGGTTATTTTTCTGCTGCCACAATTAAAAAACAGGGTCGATTTTGTTTCGATTGGAACTAATGATCTGACACAGTATCTGTTAGCTGTAGACAGAAATAACACTCACGTTGCTCCCCTTTATGATTGTTTGCATCCGGCTGTAATTCGGGCATTAAAATTGGTATTTGAAAATAGCCAGCGAGCAGATCTTGCTATTAGTATTTGTGGTGAGATGGCGGGTTCTCCTATGGGAGCTTTGATATTGATTGGCCTTGGTTATCGCAGTTTGAGTATGAGTGGCTGTAGTGTGCCAAGGATTAAATATTTATTACGCCACCTGGAGATGGTTCAGGTTGAAAAGTTAATGGCCGAAGTACTACGGGCTGAAACTAGCGCAAGAGTAAAGGAGCTATCTGCAACATTTATGGAGCAGCATGGGGTTGGCGGTTTGGTCAGAGGTGGCATTTAATCCGTTTAATGGTCAGTGCTGTAATTCACAATCATTTGCCTCAGGGCATTAATTTTAAATTAAGTGGGGAACGATGAGTAACAGCTACCTGGCATTTCCTAATATTGACCCGGTGATTTTTTCAATAGGTCCTGTATCCCTCCATTGGTATGGTTTTATGTACTTGGTAGGGTTTGTATTCGCCATGTGGCTGGCAACACGCAGGGCAGCAAAACCAAATAGTGGTTGGACAAAAAATGAAGTAGAGAACTTACTCTATGCGGGTTTTGTTGGTGTTTTTGTTGGTGGTCGTCTTGGTTACGTGCTGTTTTATAATCTCCCGGTATTTCTCGATAATCCTCTTTATCTATTTAAAGTCTGGGATGGAGGAATGTCTTTCCACGGTGGTTTGATTGGGGTTATTTGTGCCATGTGGTGGTTTGGCCGTAGAACTAAACGCCATTTCTTACAAGTTTCTGACTTTGTTGCACCGTTAGTACCTTTTGGTTTAGGTATGGGAAGAATCGGTAATTTCATCAATGGCGAATTGTGGGGACGTGTCACATTGGATACGCCATGGGCTATGTTGTTCCCTGGTTCCCGTGGTGAAGATATTGCCCTGGCGGCGGCTGATCCCTCATTGCTATCAATACTTGAACAATATGGTGTTCTTCCCCGCCATCCTTCACAGCTCTATGAAATGATGTTAGAGGGGATTGTCCTGTTTATTATTTTAAATTTATTTATCCGTAAACCTCGTCCAATGGGTAGTGTTTCTGGCTTATTCTTAATTGGTTACGGTGCTTTCAGGATAATAGTCGAATTCTTCCGTCAACCGGATGCACAACTGGGATTATTTGATGGGATCAGTATGGGACAGATTCTTTCTATTCCGATGATTTTGGCAGGAATTTTAATGATGGTATGGGCATGTAAATGCCAAGGTAATAAGGTACGAGAGGTAAAATGAAACAGTATCTGGACTTAATGAAAAGAGTGCTTGAAGAGGGCACTTCGAAAGCAGACCGCACCGGGACTGGAACTGTCTCCATTTTCGGGCATCAGATGCGTTTCAATTTGCAGGATGGTTTCCCGCTGGTTACAACTAAACGTTGCCATATTCGCTCGATTATTCATGAGCTGCTTTGGTTCCTTAATGGTGATACGAATATTCAATATCTGCATGATAATAGTGTCACTATTTGGGATGAATGGGCGGATGAAAACGGCGATTTGGGACCTGTGTACGGTAAGCAATGGCGTGCGTGGGGGGCTGCGGATGGCCGCCAAATCGACCAATTGAAGACTGTACTGGAACAGCTTAAAAGTGATCCAGATTCACGTAGAATTATCGTTTCGGCTTGGAATGTGGGTGAACTGGATAAAATGGCATTAGCGCCATGCCATGCTTTTTTTCAGTTTTATGTTGCTGATGGCAAACTTTCTTGTCAGCTTTACCAGCGTTCTTGCGACGTATTCCTTGGTTTGCCGTTCAATATTGCCAGTTACGCATTACTGGTTCATATGATAGCGCAGCAGTGTGATTTGAAAGTGGGTGATTTTGTTTGGACCGGTGGTGACACGCATCTTTATAGTAACCATATGGAGCAGACGCAATTACAACTCAGCCGCGAGCCGCGTTCATTGCCAAAACTGGTGATTAAACGTAAACCAGAGTCACTTTTTGATTATAAATTTGATGACTTTGAAATTGTTGATTATGACCCGCACCCAGGAATAAAGGCGCCGGTTGCTATTTAGCAAAAACCGCCGTAAACCTTTGCCCAGTGCGGACGGGAATATAAAGCGAAAAGCCTAAATGGCTTTCAGACCGCTGACAAACCCCATTATTTTCAATGGGGTTTGTCAGCGGTCTGAGGGAGACAATTTATTATAAATTGTCTCCCTGAGGGAACAGATAACGCTAATCGATAAAAACTGCACTAGAAACCTTAAAGCGTGTACTCAAGGCTTTTATATGGGTTACTGTCAGCGACCTCGTTCCACTCAGAATTTGTGATACGAGGGAAGCTCCCCCGATTTCGTTTTTAAGGTCGGCTTGTTTAAGGCCGTGTTGATCCATCAAAACCCTCAGGGCTGCAACCCCCGTGGGAATATTTTCAATAGCCCGGTTAAATTCTGCAAATTCAGGGGCAGTATCTTCATAGCGTTCAATTGCAGTAGCTAGAATTTCAATTAACCCTTTGTTATTTTCATAGTTTTTAAAAAGCTCATCAATCAAATCCAGTGCTTCTTTGTGCTGTTCTGAGGTATTGATGTAGGTCAGCCAAGGGATCTCTGAAAACAGAGCGTTAGCCCGTTCCTGGACGACTACAAAATTGATCATGCTCTGTTTCTCCGGTAGTAGTCGGTTAACTTGTCGTATTCTGTGTGGGATACGATGTGTTTAATGTAACAGTGCCCCATTGAAAACTCGATAAAGGCCAGTAACCGAACATTGTTACCACCAATATCAATACACCACCATCGAGCGCGATACTTAAAACGATCAAGACTGGGGAAATACTGCTGTAATTCAAGCGGGGTTTTGACATTTAGTGACTTAAGTAGGAGATATACACCCTGTATAGCGTCACGTTCATTGGGGAAACGCTTTTGCGCCTCAATAAATGGTGTTCTGGATATAACCCGCATGGTTCCCCTTCCTTAGTTGTTCAAATAGTATACTCTAAAAACAAAATTTTACAATATGTGAATTTTTATTTTGCAAAATGTGAATATTAAATGGATGTTGATATTAATAAAATAGACTTTACAGGGATCGGTACCGAAATTGTTTAAGGCACCAACCAGAATGGCCATTGGTCAAACATGTCCTGGTGGGCTCATTGTGCTTAGGGCCTATAGAAAGAGTCATTGCTGATATCTATACCCGTTTCTTTCAAGTTGCCTCTTTGTTGGCTGCACTCACTCACCCTGGTTACATAGTTATCTATGCTGCCGGGGATTCGCTCCCTTACCGTCGCAATGCATTTTGCATATATTCTTTGATTAATTATTTTTCGGCCTGATATTATTTATCTTTATATAACTCTTTAATAAAATGAGTTTCTTATTTGAAAATACATTATTTTTTCTCCGATTGCATTTTTGGAGTCCATTTTTCTCATAATCATGTGAATTTACTGTGTATTACAATAATAAGAAACAAAAATGTTTATCCTTATTGATTTTTGCGAAGCTCTACGCAATTTAAATGTAACAATAATATGTTGTTATTTTTTTATTGATGCGTACTCGCATAAAGTCCAATTGTATCTTTATTATGTCTTTAAAATAAATAGAATGTCTTACGAAAGGATATAGGAATTACTAATGGGAAATGATATTAATATAATTGGCAGTTATGGTATAGATAATCAATTAGGTTTTTCTTTATTGGAATTGATGATTGTTATTGTTTTGGTTTCAATATTTTCTTTATGGGGAGTAAAAGAATGGAGTAATCATCAAGAAAGGACTAGATTACAGGAATCAGTACAGAAGATATTGACATTTATAGCCAGGCAGCAATCTTTAGCAAACTATCTGAACAAAGAGGTGGTACTAGGGTTAAAAACGGGTAAAGATTGGTGCATAGTACTTTCTAATACCGCATCTGTTGATTGTGATTTGACGAATATAGAGGGAATAAAATCACCTTATCAGGATGTTGTTATAAGTTCAGCAACTAAGGAACAGATAGCGTTTCATGGGATAAGAAACACGATGATACCTGCGAGTTTTACTTTGGCGAATTCCGCTGGTGAAATATCTGTTATTTTTTCTTCACGAGGTAGGGTAAGAGCATGTAGTAATAATAAGTTTAATAGTATTCCAGCTTGTGGTTAATTATGTTTTTTCCTATACAATAAATGGTGTTATATTGGAATAATGAAAAATAAAAAACAAACTGGAATGACATTATTAGAAGTGATTGTAGCAATGGCTATTGGTAGTATTATTTTAATGGCGATTGCCAAAAGTTATCCGGTTTTCACCAGACAAATAATGGAATTATATCAGCGATATCGTTTGGCTTACTTCGTTAAACAAACATTGCATATTATAGAGAAAGACATTCGTCGCGCTGGATATTGCCAACATTATTGCGATGGGAATCCGATATTCATCAATAATAAAAGTGATGAAAGTGAGAACTCATGCCTGATTATTGCTTATGATCTTAACATTAATAACCGATGGGAGCTACCAGAACACAGTGAATCAGAATTCTTCGGCTATCGTCTTAGTAATAAGTCTGTCGAGTGGAAAAGAGGCGCTGGTAACTGCCAGGAAAATGGTTGGGAAAGATTATTTGATCCAAATGAAATAGGAATAGATTCATTTACAATTGAAAAATTACGAACAAACGATGGCTTAGTTTTTATTAAATTGATGCTGATTGCACGTTGGTTTAAACATCCATCAATAAACTACCAATATCAGGCAGTAATACGTTTGCGCAATATCAGGGAATAGGTACCATGGCTGAGCAGTCTCCGAATATCTGTCTTCAATTTCAGCAAGGTAATGTATTGCTGATTTCAGTACTAATGTTGTTGGCTGTGAGTCTTATGATGCTGAAAGCTTTGCACTATCATCTGGATAACGCATTAATCATGATGGTTGATGAACGCAGATATTTAAATGCTTTTCAGCAAGCAGAATCTTCATTAGCATGGGGAATGGCTCAGTCATGGCCACTTCATAGTGATAAAACAGAAGAGTGGTATTGTCAGCAACAGAGTGAGTTCTATCTGACAAGCTGTTTGAAAAGGCTATCGAGCAATTTTTTTCTGCTGAAAGGTGTGGCAGATGTGGCATCTGGGCAATCTGTTGGATTATATCAATGGATGAAATTACTCTCTTATGGCGGAAGTGATTCTCTTGTTCCGGTAGAAAGTGGTTGGTTGGATTTTTGTCCCGAAGTAGATATAGGGTTTTGTTCATGAAATCGGCTCCTTTTCATGAACATCAGTCAGGAATGAGTTTACCCGAAGTTATGGTTGCCGTTATGGTCTTTTCTGTCTCTTTATTAGGACTAATACGTTATCATCAGGCGTTATTATTTGGGTTTCAGCAACATTGGCAACAATCAAAGGCAGACAAATTATCTTATGAATACCTGGAACAATATGAATTAATTGCAGGTCAAAGTTCTTTACCCGAAATAACACCGCCACTGGGATGGCATGCTGAATTTCAGACGACTTATCAGTCATCCGGTTGCTATCAGCTTACAGTTACAGTAACAACACCTTATAATCAGCAAAGCAAATCAAGCCGATGGATTTGTTCAAACGGGAGTCCTGATGTTCAAGGTTTATCATTCTAATCAGTTAGATCTTCTTAAAGAATTGATAGCAATATTTATCGGGGATAATCCGCTGCCTGATCCGTTTGAACAGGAAGTTATTTTGGTACAAAGCCCAGGAATGTCACAGTGGCTGCAAATCCAACTAGCTGAGAGAATAGGCATATCAGCTAATATTTCGTTCCCGCTTCCGGCTACTTTTATCTGGGATATGTTTACTAAAGTATTGCCTGATATTCCTAAAGAAAGTGCTTTCAGTAAAGATGCTATGACATGGAAATTGATGGCATTATTGCCGCAATTATTGCCAGAAGCAGAATTTGTCGCACTCAGGCATTACCTTGATCAAGACTTTGATAAACGGAAGATTCATCAATTGGCTGGACGGGTTGCTGACTTGTTTGACCAATATCTTGTTTATCGCCCGCAATGGTTGGAAAGTTGGCAGCAAGGGCAGCTTATTGATGGTTTGAGTGATAATCAGTTGTGGCAAAAAAGATTGTGGCTGGAACTGACGGAATATACTCACCAGTTGCAACAACCGCAATGGCATCGTGCTAACTTATATCAGCGTTTTATTTCAACACTGGAAAACAGTGCTGACTTTTCAGCTTGTTTACCAAAACGGGTATTTATCTGTGGTATTTCGGCTTTACCGCCTGTTTATTTACAGGCTTTACAGGCATTGGGACGGCATATTGATATTCATTTGATGTTTACTAATCCATGTAAATATTATTGGGGAGATATTCAGAATTATACTTTTTTGGCAAAAATGAGTAGCCGTAAGCCACGTCACTATAAGAGCGAGCAAGAGCTAGAGTATTTTAAAGATCCTGGAAATGCTCAATCATTGTTTAATGATGAAGGTGAACAGGATGTCAGTAATCCTCTGTTAGCGTCATGGGGGAGATTAGGTCGTGATAATCTTTATTTATTGTCGCAACTTGAGCAAAGTTCAGATGTCCACGCTTTTGTTGAATTAGAACCCGATAATGTATTACATCAGTTGCAAAGGGATCTCCTTTATCTGGAAGATCATGCTCAAATTGGTTCAACGAAGGAAACATTTGAAAATAGCCTGAAAAAACGGCTGCTTAATCCGTTAGATCGTTCTTTATCTTTCCATATTTGCCATAGTCCTCAGCGCGAAGTGGAAGTTTTACAGGATCAGCTTCTAAGATTACTGGAAGATAATCCATCACTGACGCCAAGAGATATTATTGTGATGGTTGCGGATATTGATAGTTACACCCCTTATGTTCAGGCGGTGTTTGGTAATGCCTCTGCTGAACGCTATATTCCATTTGCCATTTCTGATCGTAAGGCTCGTCAGGCACATTCAATTTTACAGGTATTTATTACACTGCTTGATTTACCTCAAAGTCGTTTTACCACTGAACAGGTTTTAGCATTGCTGGAAGTTCCGGCGTTGGCAAATAAATTTGGAATTCATGAAGATGGATTGCGTTTATTAAGGCGTTGGGTTGATGAATCAGGTATTCGCTGGGGATTGGATGACGATAACGTGGAAGAGTTATCCTTGCCTGTAACAGGTCAGCATACATGGCGTTTTGGGCTGACCAGAATGTTATTGGGTTATGCAATGGATAGTCGGTCAGGCCCTTGGAAAGATGTGTTGCCTTACGATGAATCTAGTGGTTTAGCTGCGGAGCTTGCGGGTCAATTGGCTGAGTTTTTAATGCAACTGAGCTATTGGCGCAAAATTCTTAGTGGGAGTCAGACATTAGAGGATTGGTTACCTGTCTGCCAACAGTTGCTGGAAGCATTTTTTGCATCAGGCAGTGAAACTGAATTAGTTTTGGCAATGATAGAACAGCAGTGGCAGAAAGTCATAGGTAATGGATTGAATGCCCGCTATCAGGAAAGCGTGCCATTGGTTTTGTTAAGGGATGAATTGGCGCTCCGATTTGATAATGAAAAAATCAGTCAACGTTTTCTCGCTGGATCTGTCAACTTTTGTACTCTGATGCCGATGCGTTCTATCCCCTTTAAGGCTGTTTGTCTATTGGGGATGAATGATGGTATTTATCCCCGTTCAATTCCACCGCTTGGGTTTGACTTGATGGCAGAAAAAAGCCAAAGGGGAGACAGAAAACGGCGGGATGATGACCGCTATTTATTCCTTGAAGCTCTGATATCTGCCGAACAATTCCTCTATATCAGTTACATTGGTAAATCCATTCGTGATGATACGGAATGTAATCCTTCAGTACTAGTTAATGAATTACTGGATTATGTTTGCCAAAGTTTCTGTTTACCTGGAAATGAGAAATTAAATGTTGATGAAAGTGCTGCTAATGTAAGAAAACATCTGTTGTGTCTCCATACTCGTGTTCCATTTGCGCCAGGAAATTTTATACCGGGCAGTTATCAGCAAAGTTATGCAGCAGAATGGCTGCCGGCAGCATCTGAACAAGGTGCTGCGCATTCCGAATTTTGTCAGTCTATTGAAGCGGAACAAATTCAGGAGATTACGCTTGATGATTTGAGTCGCTTTTATCGCCATCCTGTTAGGTTTTTTTTCCAACGTTGTTTGAAAGTAAACTTTGTCATTGAAGAAACGGAATTGCCAGAGGAAGAACCTTTCGTTTTGGATAACCTTCAACGTTATCAATTTAATCAGTTATTGCTGAACACGCTGATTGAGCAGCAATCACCTGAACTGCTTTTCAATCGCCTTCGTGCTGCTGGGGGATTACCTTTTGGCGCTTTTGGTGAGGTTTATTGGTTGAAGCAGCAGAAAGAGATGCAACCTTTGGCGGATAAGATTCGTGAACAACAAATGGAAGCTTTGTCTGTCGATTTACATCATGATTTAGGGAAGATCATTCTGACAGGCCGAATTAATAAGGTGCAGCCGGATGGCTTGTTACGGTGGCGTCCAGCCAGTCTGACAGCAAATGATGGCATGCAATTATGGATTGAACATCTGGCTTACTGTCTTGCTGGTGGTCAGGGTGAAAGCCGTAGTTATGGGCGTGACGGCAGCGAATGGCGTTTTGTTCCTGTAGCTTCAGAACAAGCGAAAGATTATCTGAATCAATTGGTTGAAGGTTATCAACGAGGAATATCGGTGCCTTTACCGCTGTTTTGTAAAAGTGGTTGGATGTGGCTTTCTGCATGTATGAATAAAGAAACGGGTGAAATTGATGACAGTGATGAGATTCAGTTAAAAGCTGAAGGTCAGTTACTGAAAACATGGTTTGGGGATCAAGGACGCAAAGGTGAAGGTGATGATCCTTATATTCAGAGAGCTTTCAGACAAGTTGATAAATTATTTTTGGCAAAAGTTAAACAGGAAGCGCTCAGTTATTTGTTACCGATAGCGCGATATCAGAATACATAGGGAGAATATCGGATAATGCATAAATATTTTGTCCGCATGATTACTGTGATGTTTCTGCTTGTTTGGGGAACAGTAAGCTATGCGAAAACACAACAGTGGCAGCCACTGCAAGAAACAATTTATAAAAGCGACAATGATCATCGTCAGTATCAGGGAATAAAATTGGCGAACAATATGACGGTTTTGCTGGTGTCTGATGAAAAGGCAACAAAATCTCTGGCAGCGGTAGCGATTCCTGTTGGTAGTATGGAAAACCCTGACAGCCAGTTAGGGCTTGCTCATTATCTGGAACATATGGTTCTGATGGGATCTCAGCGTTATCCACAGTCCGGTAGTTTATCTGAATTTTTGCAAAAGCACGGCGGTAGTTATAATGCCAGCACTGCCTCTTATCGCACGGCTTTTTACCTTGAAGTGGAAAATGAAGCGTTAGCTAATGCTACAGATCGTCTGGCTGATGCATTGGCAGAACCTTTGCTTGACCCAGTCAATGCAGATCGGGAACGAAATGCCGTTAATGCAGAGCTGACAATGGCGCGTTCCCGTGATGGGATGCGAGTTGCCCAAATACGATCAGAAACCTTGAATCCTGTGCATCCAAATGCGCGCTTTTCAGGTGGTAATCTGGAAACACTGAAAGATAAACCAGGGAGTAAATTACAAACAGAGCTGGTGGATTTCTATCAACGCTATTACTCAGCCAATCTGATGAAAGGTGTCATTTACGGCAATCAGCCTATCGATAAACTGACTCAGATAGCTGTTGATACTTTTGGTCGGATACCTGACAGAAAAGCCAGTGTGCCTGCTATTACAGTTCCAGCAGTAACAGAAAAAGAGAAAGGGATCATCATTCATTATGTTCCTGCTCAGCCGCAAAAAGCATTGCAATTGGAGTTCAGTATTGACAATAACAGTGCTGATTTCCGCAGTAAAACGGATGAATATCTCGGTTATATGATAGGTAATCGTAGTCTGAATACATTATCAGACTGGTTGCAAACTCAGGGGCTGGTAGAAAGTATCAGTGCCGGAGCTGAACCGATGGTTGACCGTAACAAAGGTATATTTTTTATTTATGTTACCTTGACAGACAAAGGGCTTGAACAGCGGGATCAGGTTGTTGCGGCCATTTTTGCTTATATTAATTTGTTAAAACAGAAAGGCATCCAGAAAAGTTATTTTGATGAAATCGCAAAGGTTTTGAACCTGTCTTTCCGATATGGCTCCATTGTTCGTAATATGAATTATATCGAATGGTTATCGGATGCTATGCTGAGGGTTCCTGTTTCCAATGTACTCAATGCTGGTTACTTGGCTGATGACTATAACCCAAAAGCGATCGCCAGCCGACTTGATGAATTGACCCCCGAAAATGCACGTATTTGGTATATCAGTCCAAAAGAACCGCATAATAAACAAGCTTATTTTGTTCAGGCACCTTATCAGGTTGATCGGATCACATCACAGCAACGAGTGAAATGGCAGCAGTTAGGGGAACAGATGAACTTTTCTCTGCCTGTACCAAATCCTTATATTCCCGATGATTTGCAGTTAATAAAGGCAAATAAAAGTCAGAAACATCCAACGATGATTCTTGAACAGCAGAATGTTCGCTTGCTCTATATGCCAAGCCAATATTTTGCTGATGAACCAAAAGCCAGCATTGCTCTTGATTTACACAACGCCGAAAGTTTCAATAGTGCCCGTAAGCAGGTAACTTTCTCTTTACTTGATTATCTGGCTCGGCTTTCCCTTGATCAACTTGGTTATCAAGCTTCTGTTGCAGGCATGAATATTTCTACTGGTTCAGCGGACGGGCTGCAATTAGGAGTAAGTGGTTACACTCAGAATCTTCCAGAACTTCTAACCTCTCTAATTAATGATTACATGGCGTTTATGCCAACTGAGAATCAACTGGAGCAAGCTAAATCTTGGTATCGTGAACAGATAGAGGTTTCTAATAACGCTAAAGCTTATGATATGGCAATGCAGCCGCTGAAACGTCTTTCTGTGGTGCCTTACACTGAACAGTCTGTTCGTTTGAAAGAATTAGAGACTATCACCGTTCAGGATATTGTTGAGTATCGCCATAAATTAATAAAAAATTCTGCTTTACAGATGATGATAATTGGAAATTTGACTGAACAGCAGAGCAAAATAATTGCTGAATCTGCCCATAATCAATTGGCGAACCAGGGAAATCGTTGGTGGGGGGGCGATAAGGTAGTGATTGATAAAAATTACCGGGTTAATTTTCAGCGTGTTGGTAGCAGTACTGATGGTGCCCTGGCAGAAATTTATATTCCGACGGGTTATAACCGTATAGAAAGCTATGTTTATTCGAGCTTGCTAAGCAATATGCTCAAGCCATGGTTCTATGAGCAATTGAGAACAGCAGAACAGCTGGGATATGCGGTGTTTGCTTTCAATATCAGTGTTGGGGAGCAGTGGGGGATGGGTTTTCTACTACAAAGTAATAGCAAGCAACCAAAATATTTGAATCAGCGCTATCGGGATTTCTACCAAAAGGCGAGTAGTAAACTGGAAACCATGTCCCAAACTGATTTTGAGCAGTACAAGAATGCATTGATTAATGCACGTCAGCAACCGCCACAAACATTCTATGGCGAAGTTGCTCGTTTCTCTGGTGATTTCAGCCGTAATAACTTTAGTTTTGACAGTAGAGATAAAATGCTGGAGATACTGAAGAAAACTACACAGAAACAACTGATTAATTTTTATCGTGACGCGGTAATCAAGCATCAGGGGCTGTCATTTATTTCACAAGTGATTGGTAAATCAGGGAACTCAGATGGATATGCAAAACTGAAAGGCTGGAAAACTTATCATGATGTTACTGAATTTCAGAAACAGTTACCTGTTGAGGCAAGAAGTCAGTGAGTACAGAGATATCTGTCCACAAGCTTAATGCATTAACTTTGCCGCTGAATGGTCAGCGGCTGATTGAAGCCTCTGCCGGGACGGGTAAAACTTACACTATTGGTATTTTATATCTACGTCTTCTACTTGGGTTGGGGAAAAATGCTGCTTTTCCTCGCCCCTTAAGCGTGGAAGAAATTTTGGTAGTGACATTTACTGAGGCGGCAACAGATGAGCTACGTGGGCGTATCCGTGAAAACATCCATACACTTCGCCTTGATTGTATTCGAAACGAAGTAGAAGGTACTGAGTCTGTCTATCAGCAGCTATTGGATGAAATCGAGGATAAAGAGCAGGCCGCTATCTGGTTGCTGACCGCAGAGCGACAGATGGATGAGGCTGCGATTTATACCATTCATGGCTTTTGTCAAAGAATGCTGGCACATAATGCTTTTGAATCCGGGATCTTATTTGAACAAACATTGATTCAGGATGAACATCCATTAGAGAGGCAGGGCTGTGCCGATTTCTGGCGGCGCCATTGTTATCCGTTGCCGTTATCAATGGCTCAGGTTATCAGTCAGGATTGGAGTGGCCCGAAAGTACTATTAGCCGAATTACATCCTTATTTGCAAGGGGATATGCCATATATCGTTGATGCACCAGGCAGTGATGAAACGCTGTTAAGCCGTCATGAGAAGATTACACAGTTGATCTGTGGAGTTAAATGTCAATGGAATGAAGTCGCTGGAGAGTTGCATGATTTAATTGCGGGTTCTGGTGTAGATAAAAGAAGTTACAGTAGTAAGCACTTACCAAACTGGTTGAACAGAGTGACTGATTGGGCTAAAGAGCCTACGGAGGATTATCAGTTGCCAAAAGAGTTGGAGAAATTCCGGCAGTCAGTATTAGTAGAAAAGACAAAAAAAGGTGATGCACCAGAGCACTCACTTTTTGTTGCGATAGATAATTTGTATCAGCAACCACTGACCTTACGTGATTTGATTATCTCTAAAGCTATTATCGAGGTTCGCCAGTCAATTCGTCAGGAAAAATTAATGCGTGGTCAGATGGGGTTTGGTGATTTATTAACCCGCCTTGATGATGCTTTGAAAGGCCCTGGTAGTGATTTGCTTGCTCAGACTATCCGTCAGCGCTATCCAGTTGCGTTGATTGATGAATTTCAGGATACCGACCCACAGCAATATCGAATTTTCCACACCATCTATGGCGATCAGCCTGAAAATGGATTGTTATTTATCGGTGATCCTAAACAGGCTATTTATGCATTTCGTGGCGCCGATATTTTCACTTATATTCGCGCTCGTTCTCAGGTAAGTGCTCACTATACTCTGGAGACAAACTGGCGTTCTGCTGAGTCAATGGTACAGGCAGTAAATAAGTTGTTTATGCGTTCAGAAAATCCCTTCTTGTTTGAACAAATTCCCTTTATTGAGGTTGCTGCAGCGGAGAAAAACTGCGGGCTTGTTTTTAGCTATGATGCGAAGGAACAAGCCGCATTGAATTTCTGGTTACAGCCAGGAGAAGGCGTTTCTGCCGGAGATTATGAGCAAACGATGTCACGATTCTGTGCGGCACAAATTCGTGATTGGTTGCAAGCTGGTAGTGAAGGGCGTGCTCTGTTACATAAAGATGAGAAGGTTCGTCCTGTTACGGCTGCTGATATCACGGTTCTGGTTCGTAGTAGAAAAGAAGCCATACTGATCCGTGATGCACTTAATCTGTTATCTATTCCTTCTGTGTTTCTTTCTAACCGGGAGAGTGTATTTGATACCGCAGAAGCAAAGGATATTCTTTGGTTACTGCAAGCTGTGTTGTCACCAGAAAAAGAACGGATTTTGAGAAGTGCGCTCGCTAGTGGTTTATTTGGTTTGACTGCCCGGCAGATAGACAAATTGAATCATGATGAAAAGGCGTGGGATCAGCTCGTTGAGGAGTTTGATGGCTATTTCCGTTTGTGGCAGCGTCGTGGGGTGCTGCCTATGTTACGGGCAGTAATGACAAACCATCATCTTGCTGAGAATTTACTTGCCAGTTATGCCGGTGAACGGCGTTTAATGGATGTGATGCATATTGGTGAACTATTGCAAGAGATATCGTTACAACTCGATAGTGAACATGCAGTCACTCGTTGGTTGGCTCAGCAAATATCTCATCCTGATCCACAAGCAGAAAACCAGCAGATGCGGCTGGAAAGTGATCGTCATTTGGTACAAATCTGTACTATCCATAAATCTAAAGGTCTGGAGTACCCGCTGGTATGGTTGCCATTTGCCTGTAATTTCAGGATGCAGAAACAGGCGATATATCATGATCGTACAAGCCTCGATGCTTGTCTTGATATTTTCCCTGATGAAGCAACCATCAAATTGGCAGAGCAAGAACGATTGGCAGAAGATTTGCGTTTGCTTTATGTCGCATTGACGCGTTCGGTTTACCATTGCAGCGTCGGCGTGGCTCCACTGATAAAAGGTAATAAGAAAAAGGTTGGGGATACTGATCTGCATCAGTGCGCTCTGGGTTACCTTTTGCAAAATGGTGCTAAAGGTGATGCTGATTTTTTATCCACATGCCTTAAAGAGTTAAGTGGAGATGGAATCGCTGTATCATCAATCAATGATATGAGTGATCATCCTTGGGAGTTACAAAGCCAACATGATTTGGGGCTGTCGGCAAAGCAGTTTAAGCGCAGTATTCAGGATGACTGGCGTATCACCAGTTATTCTGGTTTACAAAACGCCGTTGTTCATCGCGGTACTGCTTCCTCTTATTTTGCTGGCGAGGAACCTATTGATGTGATTGTTCAATCTATTTCACCAAAGTTGGATGTTGACGCTAATGGTGAAAAGCAAATAGCAGAACAACATGAAATGACGCCACATACGTTTCCACGGGGAGCTTCTGCCGGTACTTTTTTGCACTCGATATTGGAAGGACTCAACTTCAGCCAATTACCTGATGAAAAATGGCTGGCTGAACGACTGAAATCAGCGGGGTTTGATGAACATTGGAGTGAGATATTACAGTGGTGGATGGTAGATATTTTTACAACTCCTTTGAATAATGAAGGTATGCGGCTTTCAGAAATATCGCCTCATCACCAACAGGATGAAATGCAGTTTTATTTGCCTGTTGAACAACTTTTGCGATCTCAGGAGCTAGATGCGGTAATGCGTCGCTATGACCCCGTTTCTGCCCGTTGTCCCCAACTGGAGTTTCAGCAAGTGAAAGGGATGCTGAAAGGGTTTATCGATTTAGTCTTCTGCTGGCAAAATCGGTTCTATGTATTGGATTACAAATCAAACTGGTTGGGAAATGGTAGCCAGGCGTATACCCATGAAGCGATGGAAACCGCTATGATTGAGCATCGCTATGATCTGCAATATCAGCTTTATACACTAGCACTGCATCGTTACTTGCGTCATCGGCTGGTCAGTTATGATTACCAGCAACATTTTGGCGGAGTGATTTATTTGTTCCTGAGAGGAATTGATAAGCAACAACCGGGAAATGGTATTTTCAGTTGTCGGCCATCAGCCGAGTTTGTTAATGCTTTGGATCTGCTGTTCAGTGGTAATGAACAACCTGAGAAAGAGAAAAATTGATGATTTCGTTATTACAACAGGCAGTAGATCTCAGGCTCCTGCGTTCGTTGGATTTACAGTTCGCTCATGCATTGATTGGGGATGAAAATCCTGCTCTGTTGTTGGTAATGGCACTATTAAGTGCTGAAGCTGGTGCTGGGCATGTTTGCCTACCTGTTAGCCGAATAATGCCTGAGTATTTTTTTGATGGGCGGCAGCGTGAGTTTGCAGAACAGTTATGGCAGGTTGCAGGGAAACCTGATGAGCAGATCTTGCGCGAAGCATTGGAGGATTGTACTGCTGTTAGTGATGGTTTTCAGCCAACGCCTGTTGTTCTTTCGCATAACCGACTTTATTTACAAAGGATGTGGCAAAGTGAGTGCCAGGTTGCCGCTTTTTTTTCTGCCAGTCATCAATCAACTGATAATATTCAAGAAAAGTCATTGAGAGCTATTCTTGACGAATTATTTACGTCATCTGATGAAACAATGGATTGGCAGAAGGTGGCTGCTGCAGTAGCGGTAACTAGCAGGGTTTCGGTTATCTCTGGTGGGCCGGGAACAGGGAAAACAACAACCGTTGCTAAGTTATTGGCGGCCTTAATCAAACTTAATCCTGACAAAAATCTGGTGATCCGACTGGCTGCTCCGACGGGAAAGGCTGCTGCCAGATTGACAGAATCTCTAAACAGTGCGGTCAGAAAGCTTTCTCTGACGGAGAAACAGTTTGAATCTATGCCAGATCAGGCCCAGACAATTCACCGCTTATTAGGGGCTCAGCCGGATAGTCAGCAGTTACGTTATGACCGAGATAACCCATTGAGTTTGGATGTATTGGTGATAGATGAAGCTTCAATGGTGGATTTGCCCATGATGGCTAGATTGGTTGATGCGTTACCGTCATATGCAAAAATTGTTTTGCTTGGTGATCGTGATCAATTGGCGTCAGTGGAGGCAGGGGCTGTATTGGGAGATGTATGCCGTTTTGTTGAGATGGGATATAGCGCTGTGAGGGCGGAGCAGCTAAGCCGATTAACTGGATGCCAGTTAACAGCGGGCGAGCAGGAGAATATCCCGGAAGTTCGTGATCGTTTGTGCCTTTTGCGCAGAAGTTATCGTTTTGATGTCGATTCAGGGATAGGTCAACTTGCTGCGGCAGTTAATCAGGGAAAGAGTCGGCAAGCTCTCTCTATCCTGCAACAGCCATTAAATGATATCTGTTTTTACCCATTATTTGACGATGAAGATTATCAGCGGTTACTGACTGAAACGGTATTAAGTTATCGCGCTTATTTGCAACTAGTAGCAAAGCAAGCACCTGTCAAAGAAATTTTGGATGAATTTAACCGCTATCGCCTGTTGTGTGCACTTAGAGAAGGGCCATTTGGTGTTAGTGGACTCAATGAACGTATAGAACAGTTATTACATCGTCAGGGGCTTATTCGTCGTCCTATGGGGATTTTCAGTCGTGGTTATGCAGGCCGACCAATTATGATCTCCCGTAATGACAGCACACTTGGCCTGTTTAATGGTGATATCGGTATTATGCTCAGGGATGAAAATAATGAACTACGTGCTTATTTTCAACTACCTGATGGACAGATTAAAGGTATTCAACCAAGTCGTTTGCCACAGCATGAAACAGCGTATGTGATGACCGTACACAAATCGCAGGGATCAGAGTTTGAACATACGGCTCTGGTACTGCCAACGCAGTTTGCACCAGTTGTTAGCCGAGAACTGGTCTATACAGCGATGACCAGGGCTAGAAAGAAGCTAACGCTTTATACACATGATGCGGTATTGCGTCAGGCCATTCAAACTCCAACTCAAAGGCGTAGCGGGTTGGCTGAACGTCTTAGCCGGCAGGTGGATTAGCAAGAAACATCTTAAATGCAGGTTGTCAGGGGCCATTGAATGGATAGGTCTGTGCCGTAGGTTTAATATCATTGCTGACGCGTCAAGGGCAATGTAAGACTTTCGGCACGAGTCAGTTTATTGCTGTGGTTCCAAATTCAACATAAGGATTTTTGAACGGCGCTGGTAGTTGTATAGCGCTTGTTTCTGAATCGGTAGCATGGAGATTTCTGCAGGTTCAAAACCCCGTTCCTGAAACCAATGGATACTGCGGGTAGTCAGGACGAAAAGTTTTTCTAGTCCAAATTGCTGAGCATGCTCTGAGATGCGATTTAATAGAGCTTCACCTCTTAAAGAACTTCGATATTTGGGATGAACGGCTAAGCAAGCCATTTCACCGATTTTTTCATCAGGATAGGGGTAAAGTGCAGCACAGGCGATAGTCAGGTTGTCGCGTTCGATAATGGTGAATTTATCAATTTCTCTCTCAAGTTGTTCTCTTGAACGGCGAACCAAAATCCCTTGTTGTTCCAGTGGGCGGATAAGTTCGAGAATGCCACCAATATCATTAATATTAGCCCTGCGTATTTGTTCCGCACTTTCCATGACTATTTGGGTGCCAATACCATCACGGGAGAATAATTCCTGAACCAGAGCACCATCTGCCTGATAACTTAATAAGTGGCTACGACGAACACCACCACGACAAGCTTTCACGGCACTGCGTAAAAAACGGGTTGTATTTGAATAGTAATCATCTTGTGTTGCCAATTCTTCAATGTATTCCTGTGCTTGATTAAGAAAAATTTCGGACAGAATTTTTCCATCTCTATCTTGTACACCTTGAGAAGAGCAGAAACCAATCAGTTTTTCAGCCTGTAGTTTGATAGCCAACTGGGTAGCAATTTCTTCCGATGATAGATTAAAACTCTCACCAGTGACAGAAACCGCAACAGGGCCAATCAGCACTATTGCGCCGTGGTCTAGCTGGAGGTTAATTGCGTTCTCATCAATGCGACGAATTCTGCCGCTGTGGCAATAATCGACACCATCATCAACGCCCAGAGGTTGAGCTATAATAAAGTTACCGCTGACAACATTAATATTCGCCCCTTGTAATGGAGTATTATTCAGGCTCATGGAAAGGCGAGCGGTGATATCCAATTGCACTAAGCCAGCAGATTGCTTGACTAATTCCAATGTTTTGTTATCAGTAACACGGGTGTGTTTGTGATAAGCCGGTTCATAATGATGGTCTGCAATATTTTGTTCGATTTGTGGTCTGGCCCCATAAACGACAACCAGACGGATGCCTAGGCTATGCAGTAATCCGATGTCGTTAATGATGTTCGGGAAGTTCTCATGAGCAATTGCCTCCCCACTAAGCATAATAATAAAAGTCTTGCCACGGTGTGCATTGATGTATGGAACCGAGTGGCGAAATCCCTCAACTAATTCGGTGCTTCGTTCTTTCATAACAGGCTCTCAATTGAATTTTTATTCGAAATTTATGTATTTTTATTCCTTTTGGGGCGGAATGGCAAGAGGCAATTAAGACAAAAACATTGCGATATAGATGTGGACGTTAATAATTTGCAGAATATAAAATGTCTTTTGCTGATGACAGCATAATGTTGATTGGTTAGAGTTTTTCACTCAGTTGTTTTCTTTGGTAAATATTACCCTGAATATTTGTATTTTATGAATGGAATAAAATAGTAGATGAGTCATTCGGATCATAATCTGTCACGGCGCCGCTTGTTGCAGGGAGCCGCGGCAATGTGGTTGCTTAGTGTCAGCCACGTGGGTTACGCATCGTCATCAAAAATTATTGCTGTACGTATTTGGCCTGCATCCAGTTATACCCGTGTAACGCTTGAGTCTAATATTCCACTCAAATATCGCCAGTTTACGCTGACAAATCCAAACAGAATTGTTGTTGATCTTGAGGGTGTGCAGTTAAATCACACCTTAAAAGGGATGGGAGAGCAGATCCAATCCCGTGATCCTTATCTTAAATTGGTTAGAGAAGGGCAATTTGATCCTAAAACTGTTCGTTTGGTGTTTGAAGTTAAACAACCGGTCAGCCCACACATGTTTACGTTGAAACCAGTGGCAGAATTTAAGCATCGTCTGGTATTGGATCTTTATCCGGCAGTGGGTGCTAATACTGATGATGATCCGCTACTTGCTCTGCTTGAGGAGTACAATAAAGGTAATTTGGCCGAGGACTTACCGGCAAAAACACCAAAACCAGGCAAAGCAGGTAAGGATAGGCCGATTGTTATCATGCTTGATCCCGGGCATGGAGGGGAAGATCCCGGCGCTATCGGTAAATATAAAACCCGAGAAAAAGACGTTGTTCTGCAAATTGCCCGTCGATTGAAAAGTATTATTCAGCGTGAGCCGAATATGAAAGTTTATATGACCCGTAATGAAGACGTGTTTATTCCGCTAAAAGTTCGGGTGGCAAAGGCACGTAAGATGAGGGCTGATTTGTTCGTTTCTATTCACGCTGATGCCTTTACTAACCGGGCGGCACGCGGCTCTTCGGTTTTTGCACTTTCTACTAAAGGTGCGACCAGTAATACTGCACGTTTTTTAGCCCAGACTCAAAACGAGGCTGACCAGATTGGAGGGGTAAGTAAAAGCGGCGATAAGTATCTGGATCATACTATGTTTGATTTGCTACAGACCGCGACAATCAACGACAGCCTTAAATTTGGCAGTGAAGTGCTCAGGCGCATGGGCAAAGTGAATAAATTGCATAAAAACCGGGTAGATCAGGCAGGGTTCGCGGTACTTAAAGCCCCGGATATCCCATCTATTCTGGTGGAGACTGCGTTTATTAGTAACCTGGAAGAGGAACGAAAACTGAAAACTGCGTGTTTCCAGCAACAGGTAGCTGAGTCAATTTTTGCGGGTATCAAAGCTTATTTCAGGAATGGTGGTGATTTAGTTAGGCGGTGAAATATCCGCCATTTAAACTGAACGCAGACATGATGGAGATAAAAGCATCGAGGAATTGTTTTTGGGATTTGTATGCTGAAATGCACAGAGAATTGGTTGCGGGGGCCGGATTTGAACCGACGACCTTCGGGTTATGAGCCCGACGAGCTACCAAGCTGCTCCACCCCGCGTCCGTTTTAGTATTCTGAGTTGCGAAGAATTGGTTGCGGGAGCCGGATTTGAACCGACGACCTTCGGGTTATGAGCCCGACGAGCTACCAAGCTGCTCCATCCCGCGTCCGTTATAACCTATTCTGTCTTCCTGCATGGATAGGGCTTGCCGGAATAGGTTCTTATTCGCAAATAGCTAACTATTTCATAGTGTTGGTTGCGGGGGCCGGATTTGAACCGACGACCTTCGGGTTATGAGCCCGACGAGCTACCAAGCTGCTCCACCCCGCGTCCGATGCGGGCACTATACTCAGGATGAGATCCGTTGCAAGTTTTTTTATTAATTATTGTTTGTTTCGTTACGTTTTTGATTAGTTACTCTGCGTATTGGCGTATTTTTGTTCGTTTGTGCCGTTGTCTCGTTACGTTATTTTTTTATGGTAAGTTTCATTATTTTTGTTGGTTTGGTATTGTTTGCCGCGGAGCATGTTGGTGAGAGAGAGCAATAATGAGACTTTGGAATAAGTATCTTCTGTGTGGGGCTATGATTTCACTGCTGGTTGGATGTCATTCTCGTCCAACAGATCAGGGCCAACAATATAAAGATGGTCATATTACTGAGGATTTATTGCCGGTGAATCAACCCAATGCTCAGGATAGGCCGGTTAATGCTAAAGATTTTTCAGAGCAGGCTGCGCTTATTAGTCAGTCTGCCCCGCGTTTGTATAAGGATAATAGCTCAACCTTTGATGCTGTTCAGAACTGGATGTTAGCTGGTGGTGAAACCAGTAAATTGAATCTGTTTAATTTGCATGCTTATCAGATGGAAGGTGTGGATAATTACGGTAATGTTCAGTTCACGGGTTACTATACGCCGATATTACAAGCTCGCCGTGTTAAACAAGGTGAATTTAAATATCCGTTGTATCGTATGCCGCCTAAAAGTCGATACCGCTTACCAAGCCGGGCTGAGATATATAATGGTGCCCTCAGCTCTAATCTGGTTATTGGTTACAGTCGTTCACTGATTGATAATTATCTTATGGAAGTACAAGGCAGTGGCTATGTTGATTTTGGTGATGGCGGGCCGCTGACCTTTTTGGGTTATGCAGGTAAAAATGGGCGGGCTTACCGCAGTATTGGTAAGATATTGATTGAACGCGGAGAAATCGCGCAGGAAGATATATCTATCCTGACGATTCGCAGATGGATTGAATCTCATAGTGAGGCGGAAGTCCGTAAGCTACTGGAGCAGAACCCTTCGTTTGTTTTCTTTAAACCTGAGGTTTATGCCCCGGTGCGGGGAGCGAGTGCTGTTCCTCTGATTGCAAAAGCTTCTGTAGCTTCAGACAAAACGCTTATTCCACCAGGAACAACATTGTTGGCAGAAGTACCTTTGTTGGATAAACAGGGTAAATTTACCGGTCAGTACCAGATGCGCCTGATGATTGCATTAGATGTCGGTGGTGCAATAAAAGGTCATCACTTCGATATCTATCATGGTATTGGTCGTGATGCTGGTATGATGGCAGGGTTTTATAACCACTATGGTCGGGTTTGGGTGCTGAAAAAAGAGCAACCGGCTATGCTGATGGTAAATCAGTAATGCTTTCTATGGATTTTATAACAGGTTTTCAGGATTGATATTCAGTGATACAAGCTTCCCTTTCTGATGCGTACATGCAACGTTTTGCGGGTACTGCCCGTTTATATGGCCAAAAAGCGCTTTCTTTATTTTTTCATTCCCATATTTGCGTCGTAGGCATCGGTGGTGTGGGTTCCTGGGCCGCCGAGGCTTTGGCTCGTACCGGAATAGGTGCGATCACCCTGATTGATATGGATGATGTATGCATTACGAATACCAACCGCCAATTACATGCTTTAAAGCAACATATTGGGCAACCTAAAACGGCAGTGATTGCAGAACGTATTCTGGCAATTAACCCTGAGTGTAAAGTGACGTGTATTGATGATTTCCTCACGCCAGATAATGTTGAGGAAATTATGTCTGCTGGGTTCAGTTATGTGGTTGATGCTATCGATAGTGTCAGGCCAAAAGCAGCTTTATTGGCTTATTGCCGTCGCCATAAAATTCCGTTAGTGACAACAGGTGGAGCTGGCGGGCAACTCGATCCTACACAGATTCAGGTTGTTGATTTAGCGAAAACTATTCAGGATCCATTAGCAGCTAAGTTGCGGGAACGGCTGAAATCTGATTATCACATTGTGAAGAATAGTAAAGGCAAATTGGGAATTGATTGTGTGTTTTCAACTGAGCAATTGGTGTATCCGCAAAGCGATGGTTCTGTTTGTGCCGCTAAAAGTACAGCCGAAGGGACTAAACGCATGGATTGTGCTTCCGGTTTTGGTGCCGCGACGATGGTCACGGCAACATTTGGGTTTGTTGCGGTTTCCCATGCATTGAAAAAGATGGTGGCTAAAGCTCAACGCTTGGGTGAGCTTTAGCCCTTGGTGTAATGTCTTGCGATGTTTTGCACAGTATGAATCAGCGATTTCACGCCGTTCAACCGTGAACCACTTAACTGTTGCTCTAGTCTAAGCTGGTAGAACAACGCCAGTAAGTTAGTTTCCGAAACTTGTTTCGGTGTTTTTCCTTCTACGGCGGTCAGTATTACTGCTAGAAGACCTTTTACAATGCGGCCTTCGCTGTCACCGTAAAAGTGTAAATTACCATCTGGCAGTAATTGGTGTCCTAACCAAACTCGGTTTTCACAGCCTGACATTTCGATATTCTGTTGTTTCAAATTGTCAGGCAGTGTTGGTAGTTTCTTTGCCAGTAAGATTAACTGGCGATAACGTTCTTCCCATTGGTGGCATTGATTAAAGGTTTCGATTAACTGTTGTTGGCTAATTTCTTGACCAAATGGATGTGGTGCGGTCAAGGCTTCAGTGGAGTGTGTCATATATCATTCATCTTGTAGTAGAGAAAGACCGAATTTTACCGCTTGAATTAAAGAATCGGCATCTTGCTGATTGTTATAAGGCATAAAGGATGCCCGTAAACAGCCACTGATACCTAGAGTCTTGAGCAGTGGTTGAGCACAGTGCTGACCAGAGCGTAAGGCAATATTTTGTTCTGCCAGAATGGTCGCCAAATCACTGTGATGAATACCAGCAAAATTAAAAGCCAATAAGCTGGAACCGGCAATACGATAACTGATAAATCCGGGTAGAGCGGAAAGTTGTTCTTCGGCATAGTCAGTGAGAGTGACAGCGTGGGTTTCAGCTTTGGCAATATCAATATTTTTCAGCCATTCCAGTGTGGCAGAAAAACCAATGACACCTGCAACATTTGGTGTACCCGCCTCAAATCTGAATGGTACAGCTTCCGGTGTAAAACCACTGAATGATGCCTGGGTAAGCATTTTACCGCCGCCTTGCCAGGGAGACATGGTTTCAAGTAGCTCACTTTTACCATAAAGTACGCCAACGCCATTCGGTCCATAGAGCTTATGAGCCGAAAATGCATAGAAATCAATATCTGATTGTTGAACATCAACAGGATTGTGGACAACACCTTGTGCGCCATCAACCACAATCAGGCAACCATACTGGCGTGCTATTTTTGTTATTGCAGCTAAATCGACTGCTCCTCCCGTTACGTTGGACATTTGGCTAATTGCTATCACTCGACTGTGTTGGTTCAGAAGCTCAGGCAAGATATTTATATCTGGCAATTTGCTGTTGCCTAACGGCCATTTAATAACCCTGGCGCCAACTTGCTTTGCCAGCATTAACCAAGGGATCAGATTGGAATGGTGTTCCTGCTCACTAACTATAATTTCATCGCCAGGTTGGAGATAAGTACGGAAATAATTCTGAACAACTAGATTGAGGGATTCTGTTGTTCCTTTTGTCCAGATAATATTCTCAGGTTTTGGGGCATTGATGAGTTCAGCAACCTGTTGCCGAGCATTTTCATAGCGGGATGTGGCTTCCAGTGCAGTGTGATGTTGGCTGCGATGTACGGTAGTACTACTGCACTGATAATAATCCAGCGTTGCTTTAATCATGGCCTGTGGTTTGAGTGCAGTTGCGGCACTGTCCAAAAATACGGTTTGTTGTTGTAGGGCTGGAAATTGCTGGCGGAATTGTTCTGGTTCGAACTTTTTCATAGTTGATTTCGTTGTTGTTTATCAGGCTATTCTGTTGGTGATAGTGATTAGTAAGTGGATAGGTTGTTACGTTAAATATTAAATAATAGTGCCACGTTCTAGTAATTATGCCAAAAAAAAGCACCGCAACTGCGGTGCATTAAAAAATCACTATGGACAGACAGGGTAAATGTACAGGAAGTGAAAAAAAACAGTAGCTTAAGCTACATAGTCTGGTGTCCCAGACAACTTGCAAACACAACATCACAACCACAAAGCCAAAAGTTTCATAGCGTTACTGCTAATTCACTTTTCGTTCCGGCTTGGGAAGTGGCGCCACTATAGGGATTTACTGGTGTATCCTCAATGGACAATTTATAATGGTTCGGATTACAAAAACTAATAACTAAATATAAAGAGTTACCGGTATCACCAATATTGAATAAGGGCCCACATGTCCAAACGTTTACCACCACTTAATGCGTTGCGGGTTTTTGATGCGGCGGCGCGCCATTTGAGTTTTACTAAGGCGGCTGAGGAGTTATTTGTGACGCAGGCCGCAGTTAGCCATCAGATGAAAAGTTTAGAGGATTTCCTGGGGCTAAAGCTGTTTCGTCGTCGCAACCGATCATTGTTGTTAACTGAAGAGGGACAAAGCTATTACTTAGATATTAAAGAAATTTTCACGTCGATAAATGAAGCAACGCGTAAACTTCAGGCTCGGAGTGCGAAAGGGGCTTTGACAGTCAGTCTTTCACCCAGCTTTGCTATTCAGTGGTTAGTTCCAAGGTTGTCTGGCTTTAATTTAGCTTATCCAGGAATTGATGTCAGGATACAAGCGGTGGACAGGGAAGAAGATAAGCTCGCGGATGATGTAGATGTTGCTATATTTTATGGTCGTGGAAACTGGCCAGGATTGCGAACGGATCGTCTTTATGCGGAATATTTGCTCCCTGTTTGCTCTCCTTCGCTATTGACAGGGGGGAATCCTTTGAAAACGCCAGCAGATTTGGCACGTCATACATTGTTGCACGATTCTTCTCGTCGTGATTGGCAGGCTTATATACGTCAACTTGATATGCAGCAGCAGATAAATGTTCAGCAAGGGCCGATCTTTAGCCATAGCGCAATGGTGATCCAGGCGGCTGTTCATGGACAAGGGGTTGCATTGGCAAATAATGTCATGGCTCAGACTGAAATTGATGCCGGACGTTTAGTTTGCCCATTTAATGATGTGTTAGTGAGTAAGAATGCATTTTACCTTGTTTGTCATGATAGTCAGGCTGAGTTAGGGAAAATAGCGGCATTTCGTCAATGGGTTCTGGCGCAAGCTGCTAGCGAACAGGAGAAATTGGGTTTTATTACCAATGAATAAGAAAAGGATATGTCATTTGGGTTACGAGAGTTCTCAGATATATACCCAATAGATTTCAAGATGGATCGAGACGGCAAGGGAGCGAATCCCCGGGAGCATAGCGAACTTTGTGACCGGGGTGAATGCGTGCAGCCAACAAAGCAGCAGCTTGAAAGATGAAGGGTATATACCCAATAGATTTCAAGTTGCATTGCGGCGGCAAGGGAGCGCATCCCCGGGAGCATAGATAACTATGTGACTGGGGTAAGTGAATGCAGCCAACAAAGCAGCAGCTTGAAAGATGAAAGGTATAAATATGAAAAAGGAAGATAACAGTGAATAGTCGTTTAATGCTTATCTTTGCTGGTATTAGTGGTTTTTTCTATGTGGCGTTTGGTGCTATCGGGTCGCATTTATTATCCCTGATTATGGCAAAATATCAGTTAGATTGGATTGAACTTGGTTTGCAATATCAGGGGATTCATACTCTGGCAATGATGGCTATATCTGCCATGCTGATGCGTAAAGTTGTTCTCTGGTTTTACTGGAGTGGTGTCTTTTTCGCGGTAGGCATTTTGTTGTTTAGTGGCAGTCTCTACTGTATGGCCTTATTACAGGTTAAATTTTTCTCTTATATTACTCCAATTGGAGGGGGCAGCTTTCTTATCGGCTGGCTCTTAGTATTAATTGGCGCTTTGCGTCTAAGGAAATCGGCGCTTTGCCATGAATAAAATTGCTTTATATTGTCGCTCTGGTTTTGAAAAAGAGTGCGCGGCAGAAATCACCGATAAAGCGGGTCAAAAAGAGATCTATGGTTTTGCCCGGGTAAAAGACAACAGTGGTTATGTTCTGTTTGAGTGTTATCAGCGTGAAGATGCAGATCGGCTTATTCGTGAGATACCTTTTCGGGAATTGATTTTTGCTCGCCAAATGCTGGTTGTGGGTGAATTGTTGCGCGATTTACCGCCAGAAGATCGGGTAAGTCCAATTGTGGGTATGTTGCACGGCGTCATTGAACGTGCTGGCGAACTAAGGGTTGAAGTGCCTGATACTAATGAAAGTAAAGAGTTGCTAAAGTTCTGCCGGAAATTTACTGTGCCGTTGCGTAATGCGATGCGCCAGGAAAAAATTTTGCAGATTAGGGAAAGCGCCAACTGTCCTGTCATACACGTTTTTTTTATTGCGCCGGGTTGCTGTTATGTTGGTTATTCTTACAGTCATAACAATTCACCATTTTATATGGGTATTCCCCGACTGAAGCTCCCTTCAGATGCACCAAGTCGTTCAACACTGAAGTTGGAAGAAGCCTTTCATGTTTTTATTCCTTATGACGAGTGGGAAGAGCGGTTGGCCAGTGGTCTATATGCGGTTGATTTGGGGGCGTGTCCTGGTGGTTGGACTTACCAATTGGTGAAACGCAGTATGATGGTGCATGCCGTGGATAATGGCCCAATGTCGCAAAGCCTGATGGATACGGGACAGGTTCGGCATCACAAAGTGGATGGTTTTAAGTTTGAACCTTTGGTAAAAAACATTTATTGGCTGGTGTGCGATATGGTAGAAAAGCCAGCAAAAGTGACGCAATTAATGGCAGATTGGCTGGTTAATGGTTGGTGCCGGGAGGCTATTTTTAATCTTAAATTGCCTATGAAAAAGCGTTATGAAGAAGTCGCGCATAATTTGCAGAAAATGAATCTGCAATTAAAAGAGAATGGTATAAATGCACAAATTCAGGCAAAACACCTTTATCATGACAGGGAAGAAATAACGGTTCATGTTCGCCGTATTTGGTCTGCTTATGCAGCTAGCCGGAATAATGACTAATTAATTGTTGTTCATCATTATCCTGGAATAAATTCCTAAAATAGGACTTTACAAAGCGCCTCTATGATATTCTGAGGCGTTTTTATTTTAATATTGAATGATATTATTGCATTTTGTTTTTCATTTCCATGTGTGTAGTAAAAGTAGCATATTTAAATAATTTAACTCATTTATTCACCAGAGAGAATATTACATAATATTCTGTTGTGAGGTTGTTATTATCTAATCTAATGATTAATATAGTATGATTTCTGTCGGAAAATTATTGATTTTTTTACTTGACTTAAAATAAATAACAAAATTAATATATTGTTGTAACAGTTTAATGAGGCATGAGATTAATGTGTAATAAGCCAGTAAATTAATATTATAAACTCGAAAATAATTAAATGGATTTTTTTTCAATTAATTTAACCAAGGTTAAAATATGAAGTTTAATTATGATGTTAAATTAAAATAATGTTTGTATTATATCAAGTTTAAGTTTCTGTTTTAAATTCTATACCCTATGGATTTCAAGATGCGTCGCGACGGCAAGGGAGCGAATCCCCGGGAGCATAGATAACTATATGACCGGGGTGAGTGAGTGCAGCCAACAAAGAGGCAACTTGAAAGATAACGGGTATATATCTTTATGAATATATTGAGTTATTGGTTTCATATCTTGTTTTTAAGAGTATTCAATCAACTTTATTGATGTTTTTATTTGATTTTAAAAAAACCAAAAATATAATTTTATTATATATAAAAAGAATTATTTAAAATAAGAAAAGTATTAACCATATCTGTGATGTATATTTTTTTATTTATTTAATCAAGTTGTTATTACTTTACTTAATAATATATACCCAATAGATTTCAAGATGCATCGCGACGGCAAGGGAGCGAATCCCCAGGAGCATAGATAACTATGTGACTGGGGTGAGTGAGTGCAGCCAACAAAGAAGCAACTTGAAAGATGACGGGTATATAGGTATTTACGGGGGTTAGCTCCCTTCCATATGCGTTATATCGTTCAATATTGCATTCGAAGGGGAGGGGTATTCCTATTTTATCTATTCATATAACGGTTCGAGATAATTTATAATTAGAATTATCAACAATAATTCTATAAATTTTTTAAAGTTTACTTTATGAGATAGTTAAGTAATAAATAATTAATGCGTAAGAAAATACCGCCAGTAAATTAGCGGTATTTTTTTTGCCTTAAATAGTTATGTTATGTAAAACAATCGCTTATTTGTTTTATGTTATTTTTATCACGTTTATATTAAAAAAGTATGTTAATTGCTTTTTATATAATTAGCTTTAGTGTTACTTTTATGTGAAAGGGATTTTAGTTCTTAATTTGTATGACCATGGGAGGTCTGTTGTTTTCAGGTTTTATTGACTTGTATTTAATAAAATAAAAAGGTTTTTATATCTAAGTCCTGAATTTATGGAGAAATATATGTCTTTAAAGAAAAAAATTTCATACTCGGAAGAAGTTAGCGGTTCAGAAAAGGCAAATGAGTTGCTGAAATGGTTACAGGCTTATATACCAGGTAAGGATTCTAATATTGTCGTTGAACATGAGCCAAGTAAAGATGCTGCTAAAGAATTAATCCGAGGTGATTATCGTTGGGGGCATCAGGATGACGATAAATCTAAAGCTTTCCCATTAAAGTATACTTTCCTGGAAAGTAAACCGGATGATATGCCATGGCATATTTCTGAATTTTCAGCATTTAATGAAGAGCAAAAAGCAGCGGCAAAACTGTCAATACAATCCTGGGCTGATGTTGCTAATATTAATTTTGTTGAAACTTCTGATGCCAAAGAGGCGAATATCACCTTTGGGTTCTTTGATGTTAGTTTGACGGGGAGTTATGCGTTTGCTTATCTGCCGAGACCAGAGAAGACACAATTAGGAACCTGGTATAACGCTAAAAGCCGTACTTTCACAAATAATGATATCGACGTGAATGGTTATGGCCGTCAAACGTTTACTCATGAAATCGGCCATACTCTGGGGTTACAGCATCCGGCTGATTATAATGCCTCTGATAAGGTAAGCCCTACTTATAAGAATAGCGCCACTTATTTTGAAGATAGTCGTGCTTATACCGTTATGAGTTATTTCAGTGAGAAAAATACCGGGCAGGATTTTAAAGGTATTTATTCTTCTGCACCATTACTTAACGATATTTCTGCCATTCAGGAAGTGTACGGTGCTAATAATACAACCCGAACAGATGACACTGTATATGGTTTTAATTCCAACACAGATCGCGACTTCTATACGGCAAAAGATGAAAACAGCAAACTGTTGTTCACTGCCTGGGATGCGGGCGGTAATGATACGTTTGATTTCTCTGGTTTTACCCAGGATCAGCGCATTAACCTGAATGAAGCTTCTTTCTCGGATGTTGGTGGTCTGAAAGGAAACGTTTCTATTGCTCGTGGTGTAACGATTGAAAATGCAATTGGTGGTAGTGGTAATGACATTCTGATAGGCAATGATGCTGACAATACTCTGAAGGGTGGTGCTGGTGATGACATCATCTATGGTGGTCTGGGAGCAGATAATCTTTGGGGTGGAGAAGGTAAAGATACATTTGTCTACCTGAGCGCCAAGGAATCACCTCCTCTTGAGCGTGATTGGATCCATGACTTTGTTTCAGGTGAGGACAAGATTGATGTGTCATTGTTCGACCTGGGCGAAGCAGGGAAAGGAGGCGTTAAGTTTGTTGAGGAGTTCACTGGTGCCGTTGGAGAAGCTGTGCTTCGTTATAACACTGTTGATAAGGTGAATGATTTCGTAATTAATATGGGTGGAAAGCTATCTTACGATGATTTTTGGGTAAAAATTGTCGGAGAACCAATATTAGAGTCTGATTTCATCCTTTCATAACACAACAACACAACCGCATCTGACTTGGATGCGGTTATTTGTTTGGAGGCAGCATGGTTTTTGCCGCTTGGTATCTGAAATTTGCATGCTTTGTTGCTCTTACATTCAGCATTATCGGAGGAAGTATGGCAAGTAGTCTTGATCTCCCACACGCCAGTGAATTGAAAGGCATATGGCAACTGTCAGATAAACGTCAACAATGCGATGTGTCATTGACTGACCAACCATTACCGGAAGGCTCAATTTGGTCACTTAATGGTGATAACGCTTGTTTGGCGGATATGTTTGGCGAAGTCCCTGCTGGTTGGCGACCTACACCTGATGGCATCACGATTACAGATAATCAGGGAAGTGGATTGGCTTTCTTTGCGCATGAATCAGATGGTTGGTTTGCCCGGTTTGCTGATGGTCGGGAACTGATAATGAAACCTGGTGAGCAAAGGGAATAAGGCAAGGAACGTTAACATCAGATAGTCATATATTTATAACAACAAGATATATCAGATAGTTATTAAGGAAATGCCGTGAAATTACTACTCCCAAAGGATGAGATTGCTGATGTCATTCGTGCCCGTAGTCGGGTGTTTTGGACTATCGGGTTGTTCACTGCTTTTATTAACCTGCTCATGTTAGTTCCGTCTGTTTATATGTTGCAGGTTTATGACAGAGTGTTGCCATCGGGCAATGAAATCACTTTGCTGATGTTGACTCTGATTACTCTTGGTATGTTTGCCATGATGGGAATGCTGGAATATATCCGCAGCATGATTGTTATTCGTATTGGTAGCCAGCTTGATATGAAGCTGAATAATCGGGTTTATACAGCATCTTACGAATCAAATCTGAAAAATGGCACAACAGATGCGGGCCAGATGCTCAATGACCTGGCAAATATTCGCCAGTTTCTGACGGGTAATGCTTTGTTTGCTTTCTTTGATGCTCCTTGGTTTCCAATCTACTTGTTGGTTATTTTTCTTTTTAACCCTTGGCTTGGTTTGTTGTCATTGGTGGGTGCGTTGGTATTGATTGCCCTTGCTGTATTGAATCAGTGGGTATCAAGACAGCCGTTATCCGAAGCCAATAAACTTGCTTTGCGTTCAGCTAGCCTTGCCAGCACCAACCTGCGTAATGCAGAGGTGATAGAGGCGTTGGGTATGTTGCCGGTACTGCGCCGGAGATGGTTCGGATTACATGAACGTTTTCTGAATTTCCAGCGGATTGCCAGTGAACGGGCTTCAGTGATTAATTCGGTCACGAAAACGGTGCGTTTGGCGTTACAGTCGCTGATCCTCGGATTAGGTGGCTGGTTAGCGATTGGTGGGCATATTACGCCGGGAATGATGATTGCAGCTTCAATTCTGATGGGGCGGGCACTTTCGCCGATTGAACAGCTTATTCAAGCCTGGAAAGGTTGGAGTTCGGCTCGTTTGTCATGGCAACGGTTAACCGATCTGCTGGAACAACAACCTGAACGGAAATCGGGAATGTCATTACCTGCACCAAAAGGCAATTTGGTTGTAGAAAAAGTTTCAGCGGCGCCTCCGGGAAGAAACAGTAAAGTTGTGTTGCAAGATGTTAGTTTCGCGCTGGATGCGGGTGATGTGATGGGATTAATTGGCCCCAGTGCTTCAGGGAAATCGACCCTCGCCCGGTTACTGGTCGGGATATGGCCGGCACAAGAAGGTGTGGTCCGCTTGGATAATGCAGATATTTATCAGTGGAACAAAGATGAATTGGGTTCTTCAATAGGATATTTACCACAAGATATTGAGCTGTTTGGCGGCACTATCGCTGAGAACATTGCTCGTTTCAATGAGGTAGAACCAGAAAAAGTTGTTCAGGCGGCAAAAAAAGCTGGGGTTCATGAACTGATATTAGCACTTGATAAGGGTTATGACACCGTTATTGGTGCCGGAGGTATTGGGTTATCTGGTGGGCAGAAGCAGCGAATTGGTCTTGCTCGTGCGTTGTATGATGAACCGTCACTTGTGGTCTTAGATGAACCGAATTCCAGCCTCGATGAAGCGGGCGAAAGAGCACTGAATCAAGCTATTGCTCAGCTGAAAGCGCAAGGAAAAACCGTGATTGTGATTACTCATCGCACATCATTGTTGTCACAGACGAACAAAATATTGCTGCTGGTTCAGGGAAAAATGAAGATGTTTGGTTCATCTCAGCAGGTAATGACAGCTTTATCACAACAGAATAAGAGCCAGGAACATTCAGCAACTAAGGCAGTTGCTCAGGCATCATAAGTAAGTAGGCATTTAATTATAATAATATCAAATAGCTGAGACGGAGATTTCTGTCCGGGAGTGGATATGTCTGATCAGAATACGCCGGTAGTGGATGGCAAAGGATTATTGCCACTGGAAGAAGGGCATTTTTTACGACTAGGATGGTTGGTGATTGGTGTGGGGATCTTGGGATTTCTCATTTGGGCAGCATTCGCACCGTTGGATAAAGGGGTTGCGTCTTCAGGTGTAGTGGTTGTAGATGGCAATCGCAAAACGGTTCAGGCTCCGGCAAGCGGTATTATCAGCCAGATTATGGTTGTTGAGGGAGAAACTATAAAAGCGGGTCAAACCCTCGTTCAGCTTAGTCAGGTGCAGGCAAAAGCCCAGGTAGATGCGCTTCAGGATCAACTGTATACCACGCTAGCAACGGAAACTCGTTTATTGGCTGAACAGCATGGTGATGACATGCTGGTTTTTCCCGAAATATTGCAGCAATTACAGTCTGAACCTCGGGTGAAAGAGATTATCGCACTGCAAAAACAACTGTTCGCATCACGCCGTGAAATGCTGCAAAGCGATCTTGAAGGGCTGGAGCAGGCTGTTGCAGGGATCCATTTTCAGATTAAAGGACTGAAAGCTTCTCTTGTCAGTAAGCGAGTGCAACAGACCGCACTTAAAGAGCAGATAACTAATCTTAAATCTTTAGCAGATGAGGGTTATTTCCCGCGTAATCGTTATTTGGAACTGTTGCGTGAACAGGCTGAGCTGAACAGCAGCATAGCGGAAATGGAAGGGCGTGCCGGTCAGCTTGAAAAACAGTTACAGGAAACCCAGCAGCACATTATTCAACGTAAAGCAGACTATCAGCGCGAAGTGCGCACGCAATTGGCAGAGGTGCAGGTTGCTGCCAGTGAATACCGAAATAAGCTGGACACAGCCCAGTTTGAACTGATGCATACCTCAATTGTGGCGCCCGTTGATGGCACGGTTGTTGGGTTAAATATTTTTACGCAGGGTGGTGTCGTTGCTCCCGGTGAAAAACTGATGGAAATCCTGCCGAACCAAATGGCGCTTGAAGTGGAAACCCGTGTTGCGGTTAATTTGGCAGATAAAATCAGCAAAGGATTGGATGTAGATCTGATGTTCACCGCTTTTAATCAGAATCGGACACCCAAAATTGAAGGAAAAGTGATCATGGTTTCCGCAGATAGACTGGTGGATCCCGTGACTAGCCAACCTTATTATCAGATGAGAGCTGTCGTGTCCCCTGAAGGGATGGAAAAATTGAAAGGGCTGGATATCAGGCCGGGGATGCCAGTTGAGGTATTTGTCAAAACTGGTTCACGTTCCTTGTTAAGTTATCTGTTTAAGCCATTGTGGGATCGGGCTTCGACATCATTGATAGAGGAGTAATTATGAGACTGAATCATGCTTCTTTATCAGTGGGTTTGTTGATTCTTTTCATCGTCAGTATGTTCTCTTTTCCTGCATGGGCGCTGAGTCTGACAGAGGCTTATGCGCTGGCATTAGAAAATGATCCTACTTTTCTCGCAGCGGTAAAAGAAAGAGAAGGTGGAGAAGAGTATGAAAAGATAGGCAGGGCAGAATTGTTACCTAAGGTGATGATGTCTTATCAAAATTCACCGAGAAATTGGCAACATATGGAGCAACCTTCGTATGATCTTCGGGGAAATAAGATAACTGCAAGTCGGGATCGCCAATATCGCAGTTATAACGCGGCGATTGTGTTGACCCAGCCATTGATAGATTTTGAGATATGGGCGCGGTATAAAGCCAGTCAAGCGCATACGTTGATGAGCAATGAACGTTTTCGGGCAGATTTTCAGCAACTGGCTGTCCGGGTAGTGAATGCTTACGTGGATGTAGCTTATGCGCAGGATCAGATTGACTTAGTCATACGCCAGAGAATAGCGTATGAAAAACAGTTGGAACTGAACAGGAAATTGTTTGCTTCTGGTGAAGGGACACGCACTGATGTAGTGGAAACACAATCCCGTTACAGCCAGGCTATTGCGGATGAGATAGCAGCCAAGGATGATCTGGATGCCGCAATGCGCAGCTTACAATTGATTGTTGGTATTCCTCTTCCCATTGATTTACCGGTGCAGCGATTATCAGATAAAAAGCAGTTTAAGATGTTGAAATTGTCGCCAGGCCATTATGAAGAATGGGAAAAACGGGCATTAGCTAACAACCCGGTTCTGGCCGCTTCCCGTCAGGAAGTGAAAGCGGCGTACCATGAAGTGCAACGTAACCGGGCTGGTTATTTACCTAAGTTAGAACTTTATGCTTCCCATTCTGAAAGTGAGTCTAGCAGCGATAATACTGTCGATCAGAAGTATCGAACTGATACTATTGGCTTACGGATGAGCATGAATATCTATAATGGTGGTGGTACATCTGCTGCTGTACGTCAGGCAGCGGCGCAATATGGAAGAACCAAATATGAGCTTGATGTTCAGGCAGGAGAAGTGCTTAATGCATTACGCCGGAATTATAATCAGTATCTGAATAGCGAAAAGCGGATTAATGCTTATGAAATGGCCGTTGAATCAGCTAGCTTGCAGGTGGATGCAACCAGTAAAAGCGTTGTTCTTGGACAGCGGGTTAATGTGGATGTTCTGAATGCTGAGCAGCAGCTATATACTGCCCGGCGTGATCTTTCTCAGGCCAAATATAATTATATTAAAGCTTGGGTCGGCCTACTTAATGAGGCCGGTGAGTTAAAAGGTGAACATTTGGATAAGGTCGCAGGGTATTTTCGTTAATTTGCTGTTGTCAGCCGGAGTTGTTGTAAGTTGCCATTTAAAGCTAAATCGGTACGTAATGACGCAACTTTCCGGCTGATAAACGCAATTTCTTTATTTGATTCCAACTTATTGCGCCATTTATCCGGTTGTTGCTCGAGGTTCTGGAAAAGATTATCCAGTGTACCGAACTGTCGCAGTAAAATAGTGGCAGTTTTAGGTCCAATCCCCGAAATTCCGGGGATTTTACTGCTATTGATCCCCGCTAATCCCCAGTAATCAGGTAATTGTTGCGGAAAAACGCCAAATTCTTGTTGAATAAATGGCATATCCAGCCAGCGTTTCTGGAAGTAGTCACGAATACGGATATTGGGTGAAAGTAACTGACAATAACCTTTATCAGTAGAAACAATCGTAACGTAACCGGCAGAAGCGACTTTTACTGCCAGCGTCGCGGCTAGATCATCAGCTTCATGTCCTTGGGCATGCCAGCAGGCAATGCCTTGTTGTTCAAATGATATTCTGATCTGCGGCATTTCTTGTTTCAGATTGTCAGGCATAGGCGAGCGACCGGCTTTGTAGTCAGGCAATATTTGATGCCGCCAACTGTTACTACGATCCTCTTCATCGAAGACTGCGACAGCATGGGTAGGATTGGTATGTTGGATCAACTGCCTTAGTGCATGCTCACAGGCAGGAATACATGGGCTGCCCTGCACAGCATGAATGCGGCGGATAAGGTTAAGAGCATCAACAATTAGAAGGTGTATCATAGGGTTCACTATTAAGCCGCATTGTGCTCCATCCATGGAGCAGATATTTTTTCGGGTAGTAAGTTTTATCGGATAATTTCGTAGCAGGGTTCGTAGGCAGTACCACCTGGTAGTTTCATCCGGTGCTGTTCCACAAAGTCTGCCAGCAGCTTGTCCATATGGCGCATTATTTCAGCATTTCCATGGATTTTGAATGGGCCATATTTTTCAATCGCTTGAATACCGATCTCTTTCACATTGCCGGCAACAATCCCAGAAAAAGCACGGCGTAGTGCAGCCACCAGTTTGTCAGGAGACTGAGCAGGATGGAGATTAAGATTAGCCATATTTTCATGAGAGGGTGCAAACGGTTGTTGTAAATCATAGTTGATCTTCATTGACCAATTAAAACTGTATGCATCCCCGGTACTGTGGCGGTTATCTCTGACTAATGGCATTGCTTCTTTCATTATCCGGGCAACTTCAGGAGCGTCATCAATAATAGTGTGATAGTAGCGTCGTGCTTCTTTCCCCAATGTATGAACAATAAATTCATCCAGGACCTGGAAATAATCTGCACTTTCTTTCGGACCGGTAAAAATCAATGGCAATATTTGTTCCTGATTTTCCGGGTCCATCAGAATACCCAACAGGTAGAGTAATTCCTCTGTTGTGCCGACACCACCTGGGAAAATAATAATACCGTGAGCAATACGAACGAAGGCTTCCAGACGTTTTTCTATATCTGGCATGATAATCAATTCGTTCACTAATGGGTTAGGTGGTTCAGCGGCAATGATTGATGGCTCGGTGATACCGATAAAACGGCTATCTTTATAATTCTGTTGTGCATGACCTACGGCGGCACCTTTCATCGGTGCTTCCATTGCACCTGGGCCGCAGCCGGTACAGATATTAAGTCCTCGCAGTCCAAGTTGATGACCGACTTTACGGCTGTATTGATACTCTGGCTTAGTCACTGAATGGCCGCCCCAACAGACGATCATATTGGGATCTTCGTCGGTATGTAACGCTCTGGCGTTACGCAGAATAGAGAAGATGGTATTGGTAATATATGCACCGTTTTCCAGATTGGGATGATGCTGTTTTCCTGAATCAGTAATCTGAGTATGAACAAACAAGATATCCCGAAGCACGGCGAACAAATTAGCTTGTAGTGAATGGATAATTTTCCCATCAACAAACGCTTCTTCTGGTGGATTCACTAATTCCAGTTTTACTCCGCGCTCACGGCGCAATACGTTAATATCAAAATCTGTGTATTTAGAGAGGAGTTCCTTACTATTATCTGTTTGGCTACCCGAATTGAGTACAGCGAGTGAACAGTTTCGGAATAAGAGATAAAGATCGCTTTTTGCGGTGCTCTTCAGCATATCTACTTCAAGTTGAGATAATAAATCCATTGAACCGAGTGGGTTGATATGTGTAATCAAGAATGACTCCTTATATCGAGTATGGGTTTAACCTCAATATCGTTAATTGACTGCTCCCGCCCGTATTGGACGAGGGTTCACGATGGTTTTTGCTAAATCTATCACATTTCCTGTTCAGATTGATTTTTCACCGACTGTACTCAGAAAAGTTTATTTACTGGCGCGCTAGTCTGCCTGTTTCTGGAACGAAGTCGGTACCATTTGTGCGCCATGGGTTGATATCTAATCCCCCGCGGCGGGTATAACGGGCATAGACCGAGAGTTTTTCTGGAGCGCATAGCTGTTGTAAGTCATTGAAAATACGCTCAACACATTGCTCATGAAATTCATTATGGTGCCGAAATGATACCAGATAACGTAGTAACGCTTCTTGGTTAATTTTTGCTCCTTTATAGTGAATCTGGACAGACCCCCAGTCAGGTTGATGGGTAATCAGACAGTTGGATTTCAGTAGATGGCTAACCAAAACTTCTTCCACTAGCGGGCCTTGTGCGGCGCCTTGCAGATAATCACGGTTGAAATTATATTCAGTAATGTCAATATCTTGATTATCAATACATTCACCGGTGAAAGAGGAAATCGGTTGGTTATTGAAATGATTTAAATGATGAAGTGTCACTTCTACATGACCATCAGCACAAGCGGCGAGATCCCGCTGTAATGTTTCTTCAACGGTTTGCCAGCTTTCAAAACGGGTTTGATTAAAGCTGTTCAGATAGAGTTTGAAACTTTTAGATTCAATCAGGTTTTTACTTGCTGCATTCAGGCTGACATGCCCGACAGCAACTTGTGGCAGACCACGACTATTTAGCCATGAAAGTTCATAAAGTGTCCAGATATCAGCCCCGTGAAACGGCAAATTGTCCGGGAAAATGTTCAGAGGTTCACGGTTCATACTGCGTGGTACTGCTTGCAGCAAATTGGCATCATATTGGTCGTGATATGACGTGGTTTTACCGAGAGTAAGCTGCTCAAGAGCAGCTTGATGATCCTGATATAACGACATGTTATTCCTCGAAATCTGATAGTCGTGATCGTAGTCATTGCTCAAGTTTATCAAGCTACGGTGTTTTATCAGAATTTTATTTATCCGGTGCGCGGCTTTTCTCCTATGACTACCTGAAACAAGTCGGGGGAATGCTCGGCACTTGTTATCTTTCAAGTTGCTGCTTGGTTGGCTGCGTTCACTTGCCCCAGTCACATAGTTATCTATGCTCCTGGGGATGCGTTCACTTGCCGTCGCGATGTATCTTGAAATCTATTGAGTATAACTCTTATCATGAATGAGTTTATTACGCGCTTTAATTTTTTCATTGAGATTTAATCCAGGGTAATTGTCAGTTAATACATATTCCCAGGAGCCATAAATAGGATTTGGCATCATAATAAATTTATAACCAAAATTTTTGGCATTCATCATGACTAATTCTTTACGTTTATTATCTTTTTTACGATAAAAAATATCGCCAAAATCATTTAAATTGTCGCCCATCAATACGACTATGTTATAACCGGACGCAGTAATTGTGTTGAAACGGTGTTGTTTGTTGGACGTTTTATTCCGTAAGAGTAATGTTTTTTCTGAGACATGCGGGAAGCCATGTTTGATCAAATTATTCATAGTATGCCGATAATCTTCTGATTTTCTATTCGAAACGTAAAATATTTCTCCCCCGTTATTGATGATATAATTTACAAAATCCACAGCACCAGGTATGGGGCTGGATTTTTCCTTTGATACCCATTCCTCCCAGTTTTTCTGGTTAGACAACTCACCACTTTTAATTTGTTGAGCGTTATATGATGTGCTGTTTAAGATAGTTTCATCAAGATCTACCACAACAGCTTTCTTTTTACCTGGTATATTATCTGCACGATCAAACGCGTCTTTTGCCATATTAAAAGCTTGTGCCACTAATGTCGGTTAAGCCACATTCCGGTACCTGGAATAAGAATTCGGCTGATATCGCAAATAACTTGTTGCTGAATAAAAGCATAGGCTTTAAACGTTAAATCTGTGTTCAAATTTCCTTTACCATCACGGTAGTCTCTGAAATTATCAATTTCTGCACATGAAAAGTCACTTCTTCTGAGACTTTTTAGACAGTGGAAGTCTGGAACCGAGATATTACCTATGCGAAGAAGATGTTCTAATGCTGTTGTATCGTCGGATTGAAAACGTTGTCCGGCAAATGATTCAATTAATTGGTCAAGTAAAGTATTCAGCTTGAGGAAATCCAGTTTCCAGACTCTCTCATTTAACCGGATAATTGCATTTAATAAAGGCCCAAGAGTACTTTTTCCTGTGGTTGGAGCACCTAATAACAATATGATCATAATTCATCTTTTTTTGGATATACCTGTTATCTTTCAAGTTGCCTCTTTGCTGGCCGCACTCACTCACCCCGGTCACAGAGTTGCACGCTAAAATTAAGTTCTGAAACTTTCAATCTGGACGGAAAGCCGTGGCTGGTTACAGAGTAATGGCCTCACGGCATGCCACGAATTTTCTCTCGGTTCAAAAAACACTGAGTTACCGACTAATGGTTCAACTTCAAAAGCGATATCATCCATATTTTTCGATCTTAAACCTAAAAATTGTCCTCCATTAGCAGGATTCCAGGTTTCATTAAAAAACATCACGTGATTCATGATTTTTTCAGGTTTATCCTTATGAGGTGAAACCCAATCATCAGCACGGTAATATTTATAAAATCCCATTTTGAATTTTAGCCCTGATATATCTAAATCTATGGCTTTAAGAATTGCATCTCGATATTGAGTACCAGAAACTTCCTGATATAGCATTTTCCAGCACTTCCCGAGGTTTTTAAAATTATTCTTAAGATCGGAAGATGTGACTTCACGAACTGAAAAACGGTACTGTTTCTCATGTTCTGTTCCTTTTTCTATATCGTCAAAACCACTATTGGGATAAGACTTAAAAAGTAGTGTGGGATCAGTAAATAGATTGGTTGTGATGCCAACTTTAAAAGGTTTAACTAATAACTCGGCATTTTTTATTGCGTTAAAATCAATCATTTCGTTGTTCTAATAATCTATATTTTAAGTGAAAAATATTAATGATATTCTGCATTAATCGTTTATTTTGTAATGTCGTCTTGATGTGATTTTGATTTTTTCATCAAAGGTATAGATGTCAACAAGCTTAAGCTTTTCGGGAATTCCCTCACTAAAATGTGGATTAACACTTGTTTTTCGTGTCCTGTTCATATTAGCGATAATACAAACCTCATTTTCATTATTAAAATAAAATTTTTCTATATCAATAGATATATTACTGTAATTTGAGTGAAATATTTTTACGCTATCTATAAAATCACTGATTCCTTTAATTTGTGGATATTTAAGGAAAAATCCAGAATAATTTTCGGCCAGGATATCGTTAGCACTATCGTACAGTTTCCTTTGATAAATTAATTGGTAAAAGTTGGTGATGATTGCTTTTTTTTGGTTGCATTCAGATATATTAAACATTTTTTCCAGTTGTTAGCTTGCATTTATTCAGTTATATAATTTGGATATTCTTTCAGGGCTTCAACAAGATGATGAATGATAAAGGCTTCTTTACCACTACAATATGTGTCTATATCATTATTACAGATTTCGACTACTTGTTTTTTGAGATCGCCATATTCTTTTGCAATATTGGGATGTCTTCTTAAATAATTACGAAAAGCTAAATGCTTTGTAATCTGTGGATCGCCGACTTTAAACGCATGTACCTGATGTGTCCTGTTATTATCCCCTTTTTGAAAATAGCGCCGGCCTGTGATGCCGAATTCACCTTTGGCCTTATAGCCGTGAGACTGCATAATATCTGTATAGTTATCAAGTTCGTTAATATCATTGACTTCTACTAAAATATCGATGATTGGTTTGGCCGCGAGGTATTCAACGCTGGTACTGCCAATGTGATGGATTCGGTGTATATTTCCGGTTAGTATATTATTTAATAAATTTGCTTCTTTTTGATATAATTCCGGCCATTGTGAGTCGTACTCAACAACTTCAATTATTCTTTTTTTCATATGCTTTATTCCATCAGGGATATATTTATGGTTTTCAGTAATATACCTGTTATCTTTCAAGTTGCCTCTTTGTTGGCTGCACTCACTCACCCCGGTCACAGAATTATCTATGCTCCCGGGGATTCGCTCCCTTGCCGTCGCGATCCATCTTGAAATCTATTGGGTATAGAGTTATTGATTATCCTTGATAACGGGTTAATAAGTGTTTGACTTATTGCTGGAGTAGTCGCGTGTTTGTCGTTCACTTCAAGTAATCTATTATTTTTAACTTTTTATATATAAACATAATTTAAATTATTTACACGAGTTTTATTAATATAGTGCAATAAATTTAATGTTAATCACAATTTAAATATATTTATAAATTATTGATGACAAATTTATGTGATATGAATCACTTTTTTATCCAGCCATAGAATGATACATAAACTCGCTTTCCTGATTGGTGGTACTGAGCTTCGTCTTTCTCCGCTATTGTCCTTGAATGGAGGAATGGTACAGTCAGGTTGTACAATGGCGTTTATTGGACAGAAATCTTCTACTGAGTTTTTTGCAGGGAAGATACCATCTATATATCAAAACATTAAGTACACCCTAACAGTTACTGGTTGAAAATAATATGATTTCTAATTTTACAGAGGCGTTGGCTGATTTTACCCGTCGTTATGTTGATTTGTGGCAAAAGGAAACAGGAGGGGCACCTGCCAGCAGTGAACTTTATGGTGTGCCATCACCTTGTATTACTCATACTGGTAATGACATTGTTTATTGGCTTCCGCGACCTTTTCCTGCGGCAGATAAGCTGAATAAAGTTGAAGTTGCGCTGGATATCCAATTGCAGCCAGCGATTCATGATTTTTATACCTCCCAATTGGCTGGTGATATGGCTGCAGTGTTTGAAGGCCAACAACTTAGTTTGATTCAGGTCTGGAGTGAAGAGGACTTTATCCGTTTACAGGAAAACTTAATAGGACATTTGGTGACCCAGAAGCGACTAAAATTGTCACCAACGGCATTCATTGCGACGGTGGATTCGGATATGAGTATTATTTCTCTGTGTAATTTGACCGGCGAAGTGATCCTGGAGCAGTTTGGGAGTAATCAGAGAACTCTGTTGTTTACCGATTTAATTGGGTTTCTTGGTGCAATTAAGCCGGTTTTCATTTGTTAAGCCCGGATTTTTAACTCAGCGTTTGTGAGATATCTCTTACACTTCATGTAAGAGATATCAATGTTTACTACGGTGAGTTTCACATTGGTTTATTATTTTTATTTTATTTCAATAGCCTATAAATAATTACGGAGTTTATCCCCTTTTCACTAATTTAATGGTCCCATTTATATGGCTTGTTTCATAAATCAAATTAATTCATTCTGTCTTCCACAGGGAAAGGAATCTCTGCCTACAATTTCTCAGGGATAGATTAGGTGATGATGGTCAGTATGACTGACACAATGCATAACCGGATTGTATGCAATATAAATAAGAATGATGGGTAAAGGATAACCATTAAAGGACAATTTGTCAGGGAGTGAGCAGGGAGCAAACTATTAGCGGGATTGCTATATAATCAACTTAAAGGGAGCGCTTGTTCGCTCCCTTCTCTTTATGTTTGACGGAAGAAGTAAGATTTTCAGCTTAAGGGGTATCAGTGATATTCTTATCAGCTTTGTCGCTTCGGGCAAATATTTATTAGGCTGAAAATATGAGTACTGAAAAACAAATTCTGCATATATTACAATTAATTGAAGAAACTATGAGGGAAATTGATCTGTGGCAAGAATACCCGCCTAAAGCGGAGGCTTTTGAAAGTGTTGAGCCATTTTCAATTGATACGATGCTAGCTGAAGAGTGGTTGCAGTGGGTATTAATTCCGAGAATGTATGCATTATTGGAGCAGGGAGCGGAGTTACCGGCGGCATTCGTTATTGCGCCTTATTTTGAGGAAGCTTATAAAGAAGATATGACCGGGCGTTATCAGCAACTACTTGAACATCTTCGCGCATTAGATCGCTTATTTATTCAGGATAATGCCTGATATGTTGGAAGTGTTATATCAGGATGATCATATTGTGGCGGTTAATAAGCCGGCGGGTTGGTTAGTTCATCGTAGTTGGCTAGCGCGTCATGAAACAGTCTTTGTTATGCAGACATTACGTGATCAAATTGGTCAGCATGTTTTCCCTGTACACCGTCTGGACAGGCCGACATCAGGCGTGTTACTGATGGCGCTTTCCAGTGATATTGCCCGTCAGCTTTCTCAACAGTTTGAACATCATCAGTTACAGAAAACCTACCATGCTGTCGTGCGGGGTTATGTATTGGAATCAGATATTATTGATTATGCTTTAATTGAAGAGCTGGATAAGATCGCAGATAAATTTGCAGATAGTGATAAAGAGGCGCAGCCTAGTATTACTTATTATCGTCCACTGGCAAAAGTAGAATGTCCGGTGGAAATTGGTCGTTATCCGACATCCCGTTTTAGTTTATTGGAATTGACGCCGAAAACAGGTCGGAAACATCAATTAAGACGCCATATGGCACATATTCGTCATCCAATTATTGGTGATACGACACATGGTGATTTACGGCAAAATAGAGGGGTTAGCACCCATTATCAAACTAGTCGGTTAATGCTGCATGCCAGTTGTCTTGAGTTGGATCATCCTGTTACGGGCGAGAAATTATCGCTTACGGCAAAATGGGATTCGTCTTGGCAATATTTGATGCAGCAATTTGGTTGGCAAGGTATTATCCCTGATTTGGAATATGATAGTAATTAGAGTGAAGCCAATAGGCTAGAAAGATTTAATAAATTAAGCTCTTTATTATATAATAACATTTCTTGTCTCTTAATTAGTGTGATTGATTAAGAGACAACTTGAAAGATAATAGGTATATTCAAAATACTTTGCTTTTACTGCCGGTATAATCATTAAGGATAAGAAAAAATAAATGTTTATTATAATCAAGCTAATAAGAGCAAGAAAAATACCTAACTTATTTGTTGTCATAACAGAATGTTGAATATTGTATTTTGATTTTTTTAAGGCGTTATTTTTAGGACTGGTAAAATAAACAACCAGAGAAATAGAATAAATAAAAGAAGCAAAAAAGTCTGCTGATGTACGGGAATTGAAATTCAATAAGGAAAAAATGATAGGGATTAAAAATGGCAAGCTTAATAACGTAAGGCTTAAAATAGAGAAATCCTTGCTAGTTTTATTTTCATCCTCTTTTATTACAAGAATATTTCTTCCCATTATCACAATAAATCCACTGATTATTCCCCGTAATATTCTTTGCAGAGTGTCCAGCCAAACTGGAATAAGTATTTCTTTCCCTGAAAGTAAAGTAAAATTGAGTGTTGCTAATAATAAAAATAACATGAAAATATTATTATTAAATAAAGTGATATTGGTTTTTTGGATAATAAAGGATATTGTCACACATCCTAAAGAGATGTCCGAGCAGATAGGAAAAAACAGGAATGTAAGCATTTAAAATCATACCACTATCTTTAAGCACTGCATCTACCCAAGTCATTAGACCAGATGAGCCAGTAATGTTCGCAGTTTTGTTGGCTGTGTTCACTTACCTCAGTCACATAGTTATCTATGCTCCTGGGGATGCGTTCACTTGCCGCCGCCCTGCAACTTGAAATCTATTGGGTATATATTATTAAACATGGTGATTTTCTCCTTTTGTTAAATATTTTTCTATTCTATTAATCTCATATAGCCATTATTTTTATTGAAATAGAGTATATAATGTTTTTTCATATGAATAAGAATATTATTGCCAAAGTTGTTTCAGAAAGTAACGTTAACACTAAATTATTATCGGATAAATAACTGGGGTTTAATGTCGCTTCATGTTGGCTGTTCTATAATATTTGTCACAGATAACAATGTGCTTGATGATTACCTGTTACCGTTTTATGTAGAATAGCCACTGCCATTGATCAATATATCTGTCTGTAATTAGTCTGGCAGATATATCGTTAGTCATTAGTGCTGGTGAGATATTGTTTACATGACAGATTGAACTTAATAATGGCAATATTTGGTGCGATGGCTTAGCTGGTAAGGTAATTATCCCTGATTTGGCAAGGGTTGAGTTTTCTGTTGTTGCCAGCGAGGATAACTAATAGTTCCTTTAAAAAGAGATTAGAAGCTATGGCGAAAATTGGTATTTTTGTTGGTACTGTTTACGGTAATGCCCTGGCAGTTGCAGAAGAAGCACAGCAGATCCTTGAACAACAGGGTCATGAGATAGAAGTATTTGAAGAAGGGGAATTGGAGCAGTGGCAATCCTATCTTGATCAGGTGATTTTAGTTATCACTTCAACGACTGGACAAGGGGATTTGCCTGATAATATTCATCCACTTTATTGCTCCTTGCGAGATGAATTAGGTTATCAGCCAGAATTACGCTATGGCATTATTGCTTTGGGTGATGGTAGTTACGAGAATTTTTGCGGTGGTGGTCATACTTTTGATGAGCTGCTACAAGAGCAAGGTGCAATAAGAATAGGTGAAATTCTTCTGGTGGATGCAGTGGAAGAAGCTGAGCCGGAAGTTTTTGCTCAGCCCTGGATTAAACAGTGGGGCGAGCTAGTTGAGTAAGCAAGCTCTTAATAGACCGCTTATACCTGATAGGGTATAAGCGGTGTAATTAATAGAACCGTCTTATTTACGCGTTAGTTTTTCCAGATCGGCTTCAATCTCTGCAATCTTATTGGCAACAACGTGTTCAAGATGACGTAGATCATCAAGGATTTTGTGTTTTAAATCCATTTCTACCTGATCACGCTTGCAAATTTGATCTAACTCTTCAATCACATAACGTAAGTTAGTATTGATTTCGTTGATCTCTTTGTATCCTTGTTCTGCATTGTCTACAGCAACCGTTTTTCGTTGACGCGGATATTTGAATTTCACGCTTTTGGCAAAGAATTCACCTCTATCTTTGCGAAAATAGATTTTCAAAATGTCGTTGTTGGCTTCCTGACGCAGACTATAGCGGTCAATTTCTTCGGGATATGTGATTCCCAGACTCTTTAAGTTATCGTACATGGCACCACCTTAAGGGTATTTTTCCAAGTTGGTTATTTTGTGCGTCATTTTGAATATGGGACGATTGCAAACTCTTTACGTACTCTATGTACACTTGGGTTATGCACGTTATCCATGTTCAGATTATCCGTATTAATAACACTGACTGAGATCGGTAAAGATGATAAAAAGCAAAAAAATAGCGGACTTATTATCCGCTATATTTTAAGGCTTAGTCTATCGCTCTTAAGAGTTCATTAATGCCCACTTTTCCCTGCGTCTTAGCATCCACTTTTTTCACAATGACAGCACAATACAGGCTGTAACTTCCATCTTTCGATGGGAGGTTGCCAGAGACAACAACAGAACCAGCAGGAACGCGGCCATAATGGATTTCGCCTGTTTCACGGTCATAAATTTTGGTGCTTTGGCCGATATAGACTCCCATTGAAATGACAGAGCCTTCTTCGACAATGACACCTTCTACAATTTCAGAACGGGCACCGATGAAGCAGTTGTCTTCAATAATAGTCGGGTTGGCTTGCAAGGGTTCCAATACACCACCGATACCAACACCTCCGGATAAATGGACGTTTTTACCGATTTGGGCACAGGAGCCAACCGTTGCCCACGTATCTACCATTGTTCCTTCATCAACATAAGCACCGATGTTGACATAAGAAGGCATCAATACGCAGTTACGGGCAATAAAAGCTCCCTGACGTGCTGCCGCAGGAGGAACAACGCGAAAGCCTTCTTTTTCAAATCTTGCCTGATCATAGTCAGAGAATTTCATCGGAACTTTATCGAAATAACGACTTTCAGCACCATCTATGAGCTGATTTTCATTAATACGGAAAGAGAGTAATACAGCCATTTTCAGCCATTGGTGCGTGACCCACTGACCATCAATTTTCTCTGCAACACGCAGTTTTCCACTATCCAACAGATTTATGACTTGAGTAACAGCATCACGTGTTTCACTGTTTACTGTCGCTGGAGTAATAGCTGCGCGATTTTCAAAAGCACTTTCGATAATGGATTTTAATTGCTGCATTGCATCTGGTTCCTTAGTTATCAGCCGAATTATGAGCTTGCATTCAGTTATATTTTATCCTTTGGATTTAGGGCCTCTGTCAACCTTTCTGATAATTCTTCTCTGACTTTTTTATTCAGTGCCTTGTGGTCTTTATCTGCCAGTACAAAAAAATCTTCGACACGTTCGCCAATAGTGGTGATATGCGCGCCGTGTAGTGAAACGCCCATTTCAGCAAAGATATTGCCGACTCTGGCCAACAATCCCGGTTGATCGAGTGCGAACAGTTCCATATAGGTTCGCCGTTCATTGTTAGTGGGCAGGAAACTCACCTTCGTTGATACATTGAAATGACGCAGTTTGGTTGGCAATTTTCGTGCTTTTGGTGTTTTGGTATGTGGGTTCAGAACAACCTGCAAAAGTGCATTGCGAATTATTTCGTGGCGATCCAATGCTAAAGGATGGCCATTAGGTTCCAGTACCACGAAGGTATCCATCGTCATGCCATCACGATTGGTAAATATTTGAGCGTTGTGAACGCTGAGATTGCGCCTGTCCAGCTCTCCAACAACTGCGGCAAATAGGGAAGGTTGGTCTGGACTCCAGATAAAAATTTCTGTACCGCCGCGGGTGGGTTTGGTACTTATCAGGATCAGCGGTTCTTGAGAATCATGTTTCACCAAATGACGAGCGTGCCATGCCAGTTGTTTAGGTGTATGACGCAGAAAATAATCGGCATGACAGCGGCTCCAGAGCTGATGAAGTTTCTGTTCACTGATATTATCCTGACGCAGCAGAGCAAGTGCCTGAAAACGATTATGGCGGATGCGTTCCCGCAAGTCCGGCGTATTTTGCATTCCCTGGCGCAATTGGTTCTCTGTAGAGAAATAGAGCTCCCGTAATAGGCTCTGCTTCCAACTATTCCACAGGCTGGAGTTGGTTGCGCAGATATCAGCGACTGTCAGGCAGATCAGATAACGTAACCGAGTTTCATTCTGTATCTCATGGGCAAATTGCTTGATGATTTCTGGATCTTGGATATCTCGCCGTTGAGCAGTGATTGACATTAATAGATGGTAACGAACCAACCAAGCCACCAAATCAGCTTCTCGTGAATTAAGCCCATGTTGTAGTGAAAATGCTAACGCGTCCTCAGCACCAAGTTCGGAATGGTCACCATTACGTCCTTTGGCGATATCGTGAAACAGCGCGGCAAGGCGTAGGATCTCAAGTTGAGACAGACGAGGGTATAATTCGACACAAAGTGGGTGAGCTGCACGATTATTCTCATCGGCAAAACTTTCCAGTTTTTTTAATACTCGGATTGTATGCTCGTCGACGGTATATGCGTGAAACAGATCAAACTGCATTTGGCCGACGATATTGCCCCAGAGCGGTGTGTAAGCGCCAAGAACGCTGTGGCGGTGCATGGGCACAAATGCGCTTTCAATCGCTCTGGGGTGGCGCAGGATGTCCATAAAGATTTGACGGGCTTCGGGTAATTCACATAGTGGCTGATGCAAATTGCGGCGGGCATAACGGAGCTGGCGTAGTGTGGTCGAATAGATGCCTTGAACTTCTACATGTTCAGCCATGCAGTAAAACATCCTCATAATAGCGGCAGGTTCTTTGATGAACAGCGTTTCATCGATCAGATCAATCAATTGTCCGCGTAACTGAAATTCATTATCCAATGGACGAGGCTTTTCATGGGTTTCCAGTGCCAAAATGGCTTCATCAAAGAGTTGCAGTAGCATGTTGTTGAGTTCGCTGACACGGCGTGTCATCCGGTAGAAATCTTTCATCATCCGTTCTACGGGTTGATTACGTTCTCCCTGATAGCCCAGTAACTGAGCAATACTGAATTGGCGATCAAACAACAGGCGATTATCATAACGACTAACGACTAAATGAAGAGCAAAACGGATACGCCAGAGGAAACTTTGACACTCATTTAATTCATTACGTTCTTCATCTGTCAGGAAGCCGAAATCAACCATTTCATCCATTGAGGTTGCACCAAAGTGACGGCGAGCAACCCATAGTAAGGTGTGAATATCCCGTAATCCCCCAGGGCTGCTTTTGATATCAGGTTCCAGGTTATAACTGGTGCTGTGATAGCGTTTGTGGCGTTCATGTTGTTCAGCAATTTTTGCATCAAAGAATTCAGTAGAAGGCCAAAAACCATCACTAGATGCGTATCGTTGTAAGCGGAGAAAAATAGGTAAGTCGCCACAGATTAAACGTGATTCAATTAAATTCGTCGCAACCGTCAGATCTGATAGCCCTTCCAGTAAACACTCTTCAAATGTACGGACGCTGTGGCCTACTTCTAGCCGTATATCCCACAATAAGGTGATAAATTGCCCGACATTCTGTGCCTGATGTGGTGTGAGTGGGTGTTCACTAAGTATCAGCAAATCGATATCAGATAGTGGATGCAATTCTTGTCGGCCATATCCGCCGACGGCAATCAATGAAAGTGAAGGAATTTTACCAAATCCATAGGCATGCCATAACCGTCTCAGTAATTGGTCTATGTAATCACTACGAGCAGAAATCAAAGCTTCTGCGGAAATACCCGCTTTAAATGCATGTTCCAACCAAAGCTGAAATTCTTCGAGGTGTTGTTTCAATACTGGGTAGCGAAGGTCTTTACTGGAGAAATCAGATGGAGAAAACGGCGGGATAGGTGCTTGAATTGCGGCGATATCTGCTGACATAAGTATGAACCCAAGAGAAAGCGAATCATAACAGCCAGATTACTGAGAAAATGTTGTGTTGAACAGGAGAGATTATAGTGAGGAGATGGAAGCCTTGTCTGATTTCAACAAGACAAGGCTTCATCATTGACGATTAATTATTGGTTAATCAGTATTGCGGAAAGGGCAGGCTCTTCTTCTTTACGTAATGTCATGATTTCACAACCATTATCAGTAACAACAATTGTGTGCTCATATTGGGCTGATAAGCTGCGGTCTTTGGTTTTGACGGTCCAGCCATCTTTCATGGTACGGATGCGGTAATCACCGACATTAACCATTGGCTCAATAGTGAAAGCCATACCTTTTTGTAGTACAACACCGCCATCATCTGCATCATAGTGCAGTACTTGTGGTTCTTCATGGAAGACGGCACCAATGCCGTGACCGCAATATTCACGAACTACGGAAAGATCATTAGCTTCAACAAATTGTTGAATGGCTTTACCAAGCGTTCTCAGACGAATACCGGGTTTTACCATTTTCAAGGCCAGATAGAGGCTTTCCTGAGTGATACGGCACAGGCGCTCACCCTGAATAGTTGGCTTACCGACAATAAACATTTTTGAGGTATCGCCGTGGAAACCCTCTTTTATGACGGTAACATCGATATTAACGATATCGCCATCTTTCAGCGTCTTATCATCACTTGGAATCCCATGACAGACGACATCATTGACAGAAATACAAACAGATTTTGGGAAACCGTGGTAACCAAGGCAAGCGGAAATAGCCTGTTGCTTATTGGTAATATGTTCGTGACAGATACGGTCTAATTCACCAGTTGTTATACCGGGTTTTACATAAGGTTCAATAATTTCTAGCACTTCCGCGGCCAGTCGACCAGCGACGCGCATTTTTTCAATATCTTCAGATGTCTTAATTGAGATTGCCATGAAATTTGCCCACTCAAAGCCAGCAAATTTGCTGGTTGTATGATTATTAACAAGGAAAAATTGTTGAACTAATGGTATCAGCCTACAGAATATCTGCCAATAACCGTCGGCAGCCATCTTTCCCTCGTTATCGGTTCTTACCAACAATACCCGCTATAAATGACACTTTTTTACCTCATTCAACTGGCAAAAAATGACAACAAAAGTTGGTGTCTTGGGGCGGTTTATGGTATAAAGCGCGCCGGCGTTTTGTGTATTTGTCACTGAGACGAAACAATAAGGACGCTAAATATACTCATTGTGTAAATAACACACACGGGCCGGCACATACACCGGGGTGCTCTCATGCAGAATATGCGGTTAGGAGTCGGTGTTATGGGGCTCGTGGAGGCATAACCCCAACTTAATATTTTACAGAGGTTTACAATGGCAACTGTTTCCATGCGCGATATGCTGCAAGCGGGCGTTCACTTCGGTCACCAGACTCGTTACTGGAACCCAAAAATGAAACCATTCATCTTTGGTGCTCGTAACAAAGTGCATATCATCAACCTGGAAAAAACTGTTCCAATGTTCAATGAAGCGTTAGCTGAGCTGAACAAAATTGCTGCACGTAAAGGCAAGATCCTGTTTGTTGGTACCAAACGTGCTGCAAGTGAAGCGGTTAAAGAATCAGCTCAGAGCTGTGATCAGTACTTCGTTAATCACCGTTGGTTAGGCGGTATGTTGACTAACTGGAAAACCGTTCGTCAGTCCATTAAACGTTTGAAAGATTTGGAAGCACAGTCTCAGGACGGTACTTTTGATAAACTGACCAAGAAAGAGGCGTTAATTCGTTCTCGTGAACTTGGTAAGTTAGAAAACAGCCTGGGCGGTATCAAAGATATGGGTGGCTTACCTGACGCTCTGTTTGTTATCGATGCTGAACATGAACACATTGCTATCAAAGAAGCAAACAACCTGGGTATTCCAGTATTTGCTGTCGTTGATACTAACTCTGATCCAGATGGTGTTGATTTCATCATCCCTGGTAACGATGACGCAATCCGTGCAGTAAAACTGTATCTGGGTGCTGTTGCTACCGCTGTTCGTGAAGGTCGTTCTCAAGATCTGGCTGTTCAGGCAGAAGAAAGCTTTGTAGAAGCTGAATAATAAGGCAAGCTCAGTGAGTTGAGCCCTTATTAACCAGGTATTGGAATATATTGGTTAGGGGGGCCTGTTATGGCCCCCTTTTACGTATCTGATATAAGAACTATCCATGTGGAATATTATTTTCCCGCGGGATACATCGAGGAATAAAACAAATGTCTGGAATTACCGCTGCTTTGGTAAAAGAACTGCGTGAGCGTACTGGCGCAGGTATGATGGAATGTAAAAAAGCGCTGGTTGAAGCTAATGGTGACATCGAGTTAGCCATTGACAACATGCGTAAATCAGGTCAGGCAAAAGCAGCTAAGAAAGCTGGCCGTGTTGCTGCTGAAGGTATCATCCTGGCAGAAGTAGCAGCTGATGAAAAATTCGGCGCTTTGGTTGAACTGAACTGTGAAACTGATTTCGTTGCTAAAGACGCAGGCTTCATTGCTTTCGGTAAAGAAGTTATGGCCGCAGTATTAGCTGATAAAATCTCTGACATTGAAACCCTGAAAGCTAAATTCGAAGAACAGCGTACTGCACTGGTTGCTAAGATCGGTGAAAACATCAATATTCGTCGCGTTTCTGTATTAGAAGGTGAACAACTGGGTACTTACCTGCATGGTGCACGTATTGGTGTTCTGGTTGCGGCTGAAGGCGCTAATGAAGAGCTGATTAAGCATGTGGCTATGCACATTGCTGCAAGCAAGCCAGAATATGTTAACCCAAGTGATGTACCAGCTGACGTTGTTGAGCGTGAGCATCAAATCCAGCTGGATATCGCAATGCAGTCAGGAAAACCACGCGAAATCGCAGAAAAAATGGTTTCTGGCCGAATGAATAAATTCACCGGCGAGATTTCTCTGACAGGTCAGAATTTCGTTATGGACCCAAGTAAAACGGTTGGCGATCTGCTGAAAGAAAACAATGCTAAAATAACTAATTTCATCCGTTATGAAGTTGGTGAAGGTATTGAGAAAGTTGAGGCTGACTTCGCAGCAGAAGTTGCTGCAATGAGTAAACAGTCTTAATTTTTGTAAGCAGAGCCGCCAAATGGCGGTTCTGTTTTATCTCCAATCTAAACGGCCTATCCCAGTAGGCATTGAGTTTTTGCATCTGGTCAGAGTGACCCGGATGTATGTAAATCCCCAATATACTTTTCTGCTTAGGACAGAACACCATGGCAACCAATGCAAAACCCGTATATCAGCGTATCCTGCTTAAGCTCAGTGGCGAAGCCCTGCAAGGTGCAGAAGGTTTTGGTATAGATGCCAGCGTCTTAGACCGCATGGCTCAGGAAATCAAAGAGCTGGTTGAGCTAGGCATCCAGGTCGGTGTCGTTATTGGCGGTGGTAACCTGTTTCGTGGCGCTGGCTTGGCAGAAGCAGGGATGAACCGTGTAGTAGGCGACCACATGGGCATGTTGGCAACAGTGATGAATGGTCTGGCAATGCGGGATGCATTACACCGCGCCTATGTGAACGCCCGTCTAATGTCTGCTATTCCTTTAAATGGCGTTTGCGATAACTATAGTTGGGCAGAAGCGATTAGTTTATTACGCCATGGCCGTGTGGTTATTTTCTCTGCGGGTACTGGCAATCCGTTCTTTACTACAGATTCAGCGGCCTGTTTGCGTGGTATTGAGATTGAAGCGGATGTTGTGCTAAAAGCAACTAAAGTAGATGGTGTTTACTCTGCGGATCCGGCGAAAGACTCGGAAGCAATCTTGTTCGATAAGTTGTCGTATCAGCAGGTGTTAGAACGTGAATTAAAAGTCATGGATTTGGCAGCATTTACTCTGGCTCGTGATCACAGCTTACCCATTCGTGTATTCAATATGAATAAACCCGGTGCGTTGCGTCGTGTGGTTATGGGTGAAAATGAAGGTACTCTGATTTCTCATGAATAATGTTCAGAGACACCAGTTATGTTTGGCGCTATGATTAGCAGCCTGATATGCCAAATTTAACAATACATGGTCATAATGACTTATGGCTTGAAAAACAACCAGTTCCCAAGGGTTTGTAACGTGATTAATGAAATCAAAAAAGACGCACAAGACCGTATGGAAAAAAGCGTCGAAGCACTTAAAAACCAAATCAGCAAGGTTCGTACTGGCCGCGCTTCTCCAAGTCTGCTGGATGGTATCACTGTTGAATATTATGGTGCACCAACACCTCTGCGTCAGATTGCTAACGTCACAGCTGAAGATGCCCGTACTCTGGCTATCACGGTGTTTGACCGTTCTATGACCCCAGCGATTGAAAAGGCTATCATGTCTTCTGATTTGGGGCTGAACCCATCTTCTGCCGGTACAATTATTCGTGTTCCTTTACCACCACTGACTGAAGAGCGTCGTAAGGATCTGATTAAAGTTGTGCGTGGTGAAGCTGAACAAGGACGTGTTTCTGTACGTAATATTCGTCGTGATGCTAACGATAAAATCAAAGCTCTGCTGAAAGATAAAGAAATCAGTGAAGATGATGAGCGTCGTGCACAGGATGAAATTCAAAAGCTGACTGATAATTTCATTAAAAAAGTTGATGAAGCTTTAGCCAAGAAAGAAGAAGAGCTGATGGAGTTCTAATCTCTTTACATGAGATAGACTAAGCGTCGCTATCGTGCGGCGCTATTTTTTATCCAGCACTTCTCTGAAGTCATGGATATTCATATTCTGAGCCAGACAAATCAGACGAGTATTAACACACATCAAACAGAACAATTCAGAGCGTCAGTATGAAAAGGTTGACCATCCTTGGTTCCACGGGTTCTATAGGCAGAAGTACACTCACTGTAGTTCGCAATAATCCTGATAAATTTGAAGTAACGGCATTAGCTGCTGGGAAGAATGTTCAGGTTATGGTTGAACAATGCGTGGAATTTAAGCCTAAATATGCGGCAATGATAGATGAATCTTCTGCAAAAGAGCTTAGTCAGTTGCTGATTGAACAAGGTTGTAAAACAGAAGTGCTTTTCGGGGAACAGGCTGCGTGTGATTTGGCGATGTTGAATGATGTTGATCAGGTTATGTCTGCGATTGTCGGGGTTGCCGGTCTATTACCGACGTTGGCTGCTATCCGGGCGGGTAAACAGATTTTACTTGCTAATAAAGAATCGTTGATCACTAGTGGCCGGTTTTTTATGGATGCCGTAGTTAAATACAATGCTCAATTGTTACCTATCGACAGTGAGCATAATGCTATTTTTCAGAGTTTACCTGAGGTAATACAACAAAACCTTGGGCGCGAAGAGCTGAAACAACACGGTATTGCTAGTATTATTCTGACGGGATCTGGCGGGCCTTTTCGTCATACGCCTTTGGAACAATTGCCTTTTGTTACACCAGATCAGGCATGTGCTCATCCTAATTGGTCGATGGGGCGTAAGATTTCTGTAGATTCCGCAACAATGATGAATAAAGGTTTGGAATACATTGAAGCCTGTTGTCTGTTCAATGCGTCTGCTGCCGAAATGGAAGTGGTGATTCATCCCCAATCTGTCATTCATTCTATGGTCCGTTATCTGGATGGTAGCGTTATTGCTCAATTAGGGACCCCGGATATGTGTACGCCGATCTCCTATGCAATGGCATATCCAAGACGTATTTCTTCTTGTGTTAAACCTCTTGATTTTTGTTCCTTGGGTACATTGAGTTTTTCAAAACCAGATTATGAACGATATCCATGCCTGAAGCTGGCGATTGAAGCGTGTCACGAAGGTCAGGCTGCAACTACGGCGTTGAATGCGGCAAATGAAGAAATCGTTAAGGTTTTTTTACAAAATGGAATCTCTTTCACAGATATTGCGATTATAAATCGGCAGGTTGTAGAAAAACTGAATTTACCGGAACCTCAGAGCATTGAAGAAGTCTTACAGATTGATAGGCTCGCAAGAGATTTGGCTATAAAGACTATCAGTTCGTTTATCAGGTAGTATTCTTGGTAGTCAAGGGGTATTTGTTCGCATTTTTACCTGATGGTATAGTTTGTGTATAACTTTGGGTTGATATAATTGGCAGTTTAAATTTTTGGAGGATTATCTTATAGATAATTGGGCTGTTACTCAGGCCGTGATGCCAGACACGGCTTTATTTATATCTGAGTGCCTGCATTTGTAAGAGAATTACCTTGACCAGTAAAGGATTAATTGAGTGATATTATCCAGCGATCATCATAACGATTTGTCGTCATTATTACCTAAGCACGTTGCTATTATTATGGATGGTAATGGACGTTGGGCAAAGAAGCGTGGGAAATTAAGAGTCTTTGGTCATCGTGCGGGGATTAAGGCGGTACGGAGTGCGGTGAGTTTCTCAGCTAAACATAAAATTGAGTCGTTGACTCTGTACGCTTTTAGTAGTGAAAACTGGAACCGGCCAGAACCAGAAGTTAGTTCTCTAATGGAATTATTTATTTTTGCATTAGATAATGAAATCAAAAGCTTACATAAACATAATATCAAATTGTCTATTATTGGTGATATCAGCCGGTTCAGTGAGCGTTTGCAGGAGCGTATTCGCCGCTCAGTTAAACTGACTGCTAATAATACTGGTTTGCAACTTAATATTGCTGCAAATTACGGTGGTCGTTGGGATATAGTTCAAAGTGTTCAGAAAATTGCTCAACAGATTAAGGATAATTTGCTTGAACCACAGGATATTACTGAAGAATTGGTTAATAATTACATTAACCTGAGCCAGCAGCCTCAGGTTGATTTGGTAATCAGAACCGGAGGTGAGCACCGTATAAGTAATTTTCTGTTATGGCAGATAGCTTATGCAGAATTATATTTTACCGATATACTCTGGCCTGATTTTGATGAAACAGTTTTTGAAGGTGCAATTAATGCCTTTGCCAAAAGAGAACGCCGATTTGGCGGAACAATACCAGACGATGCCGATGCGGGATCATAGGAGGAACTCTTGCTAAAGTACCGTCTTATAACGGCTGTGATATTAATCCCTCTTGTAATTGCAGCTTTGTTTTTGTTGCCGCCAACAGAGTTTGGATTGGTCATTATTGCTGTGTCAGTCCTTGCTGCATGGGAATGGGGGCAGTTTGTTGGCTTATTTAGCCAAAAGAAACGGGTTATTTTGGCTGCTTTGTTTGCGATAAGTTTACTGGCCTTACAATATACTTTGCCAAGTTTCACTGATCTGATTAAACAACAGCAAATCATTTTTATCTTATGGGCGGGGATGATCTGGTGGATTATTGCCACCCTTCTGGTCGTTACCTATCCTTCTTCCGCTGCAATCTGGAAAAGATCCTTTTTATTGCGCCTTTTGTTTGGTGTCCTGACATTAGTGCCGTTTTACTGTGGAATGATCGCCTTACGGGTTCAGGGATATGATGATAATTCATATCACGGTGCATGGTGGCTATTGTATGTCATGTTGCTGGTGTGGGGAGCCGACTCTGGTGCTTATCTATTTGGACGTACTTTAGGCAAACATAAAATGGCACCAAAAGTTTCTCCGGGAAAAACGCTGGAAGGATTAATTGGTGGTTTAATTACTGCGGCTATTATTTCATGGTTGTTCGGAAAATATGCTCCAGTGCCTGCAATGCCTGAAAAACTCATGTTGTGTTCTGCAATTGTTGTTATCGCTTCAGTATTTGGTGATTTGACAGAAAGTATGTTCAAACGTGAATCTGGTATTAAAGACAGCAGTCAGTTAATTCCTGGACATGGTGGTATTATGGATCGTATTGACAGCTTGACTGCGGCGATCCCTGTCTTTGCCGGCCTGATGTTGCTGGTATCTTGATCTCTCTGTTTTGACGGCATTTAAAGGAATATGATGGGAATTCTCTGGAATCTGGCGGCTTTTATTATTGCGTTAGGTATATTGATCACTGTGCATGAGTTCGGTCATTTCTGGGTCGCTAGAAAGTGTGGTATTCATGTTGAACGTTTTTCCATTGGTTTTGGTAAAGCGTTGTGGCGGCGTACGGATCGTCAGGGAACTGAATATGTCATAGCTCTTATTCCCTTGGGGGGATATGTGAAAATGCTTGATGAGCGTGTTTCACCTGTTTCTCCTGAACGTCGGCATATGGCATTTAATAATAAAACTATTGGTCAGCGTGCTGCGGTTGTTAGTGCAGGGCCAATCGCTAACTTTTTACTGGCGATTGTGGCTTATTGGTTGGTGTTTATTATTGGTGTGCCTGCAATACGTCCAATCATTGCAGATATCAAACCTGATTCTATTGCTGCTCAGGCAAATATTTCGTCAGGAATGGAATTAAAAGCTATCGATGGTATCGAAACGCCTGATTGGAATGCGGCTCGTTTTGCTTTGGTTGGTAAGATAGGTGATGACAACATTACTGTTCAGGTCATCCCTCCTGGTTCATCCCATCCGATAGAGAAAATTTTGGATTTGCGGCAATGGAGCTTTAATCCTGATAAGCAAGATCCAGTAGTGTCATTAGGGATTATGCCTGTTAGCCCCCGATTGGATTCTTTGGTGGACAAGGTTACTCCTGATACTGCGGCAGAAAAAGCCGGTTTACAAAAGGGGGACCGGATAGTTAAAGTCAACGGCCAGGAAATAGATGTTTGGCATACTTTTACATCTTCTGTCAGTAATAATCCTAATGTTCCGCTGGAACTTTCAGTAGAGCGAGCTGGTCATATTATTTCTCTCTCAATGACACCGGAAGCACGACGGCAGTCCGGTGGTAAAGAGGTGGGTTTTGCAGGCGTAGAACTGCGAATTATACCGTTGGCAGATGAATATAAGATAGTTCAGCAATATGGGCCTTTCTCTGCCATTTATCAGGCAGGAGATAAGACCTGGCAACTGATGCGGTTAACTGTCAGTATGATTGGCAAGCTGATCGTTGGTGATGTGAAAATTAACAACCTGAGTGGGCCTATCTCTATTGCCAAAGGGGCGGGGGTGTCGGCTGATTCTGGCTTGGTGTATTATCTGATGTTTTTGGCGCTAATAAGTGTCAATCTTGGGATCATTAATTTGCTCCCATTCCCTGTGTTAGATGGTGGACACTTGCTTTTTCTGATTATCGAAAAGATAAAAGGTGGGCCAGTTTCCGAGCGCGTACAAGACTTCAGCTATCGCATTGGTACCATGTTACTGGTGTTATTGATGGGGCTTGCACTTTTCAATGATTTCTCCCGCTTCTAGAGCGGAAGACTGGTTAGGAAGACGCATTACAACGATGGCGATGAAAAAGTTACTCATAGCGTCGCTGCTGTTCGGCAGCGCCACTGCATACGGTGCAAACGGATTCGTGGTTCAAGATATTCACTTTGAAGGTCTTCAGCGCGTCGCCGTAGGTGCAGCATTATTGAATATGCCAGTTCGCGTAGGTGATACGGTCAGCGATGAAGATATCGGTCGTACCATTCATGCACTATTTGCTACTGGTAACTTTGAAGACGTTCGTGTCCTGCGTGATGGCAATACACTTATTGTTCAGGTAAAAGAGCGGCCGACTATTGCTAGCATTACTTTCTCCGGAAATAAATCGGTGAAAGATGACATGCTGAAACAGAACCTTGAAGTATCTCGTGTTCGGGTCGGTGAAGCTCTTGATCGCACGATGCTGTCCAATATCGAAAAAGGGCTGGAAGATTTCTATTACAGCGTGGGGAAATATAATGCCAATGTGAAAGCTGTTGTTACACCGTTGCCACGTAACCGCGTCGATTTAAAATTGGTTTTCGCTGAAGGTGTGTCTGCAAAAATTCAGCAGATTAATATCGTTGGTAATAAATCATTTCCTTCTGATGAGTTATTGAATCGTTTCCAACTGAGAGATGATGTGCCGTGGTGGAACTTGACGGCTGATCAGAAATATCAGAAGCAGAAGCTGGCCGGTGACCTTGAAGCCCTACGCAGTTTTTACCTTGATCGCGGTTATGCCCGTTTCAACATTGATTCGACTCAGGTCAGTTTGACACCAGATAAAAAAAGTATTTATGTCACGTTGAATATTACTGAAGGTGATCAGTACAAAATATCTGGTATTGATCTGAATGGTAACATGGCGGGTTATCAATCAGAAATCACTAAATTGGCTACCATTGAGCCTGGTTCCTTATATAACGGGACTCAGGTGACTAAAATGGAAAGTGAAATCAAAAACCTGCTTGGCCGTTATGGTTATGCTTACCCACGGGTGATGACTCAACCTGAAATCAATGATCAGGACAAAACTGTAAAACTGCATGTCAACATTGATGCAGGTAACCGTTTCTATGTTCGTAAAATTCGTTTCTCTGGTAATGACACCAGTAAAGACTCCGTTTTGCGCCGTGAAATGCGCCAGATGGAAGGGGCATGGTTGGGGAGTGATCTGGTTGAACTGGGCAAAGAGCGGCTTAATCGCTTGGGTTATTTCGAAACTGTTGATGTTGAAACTCAGCGTATACCAGGCAGCCCTGATCAGGTAGATATCGTTTATAAAGTTAAAGAGCGCAATACCGGTTCTATGAACTTTGGTATTGGCTTCGGTACAGAAAGCGGTGTCAGTTTCCAGATTGGCGCTCAGCAGGATAACTGGTTGGGTACGGGTAACTCTGTTGGGATTAATGCCAGTAAGAATGATTACTCAACTTATGCGGAACTCTCTTTAACTGATCCTTATTTCACTGTTAATGGTGTGAGTCTTGGTGGTCGGGTGTTCTACAATGATTTTAGAGCTGATGATGCTGACCTGTCTGGTTATACCAATAAAACCTATGGATTAGATGGTTTCCTCGGTTTCCCGGTTAATGAAAATAACTCTCTGAATCTTAGATTGGGTTATGTTCATAACTCCTTGTCTGATATGCTCCCGCAGGCAGCGATGTGGCGTTATTTGAAGTCTATGGGTGAGAAACCTGATTATGAAAAGAAAGCCGAGTTCAAAGCGGATGACTTTGCTTTAACTATGGGCTGGACATACAACAATCTTGACCGTGGTTTCTTCCCGACATCAGGTGTGAAATCGACTTTGAATGGTAAAGTGACGATCCCTGGTTCGGATAACAAATTTTATAAGATTACCCTTGATACCTTTGCATACTATCCAATTAATGATGCTCGTACCTGGGTGCTCCTGGGGCGTGGTCGTTTAGGCTATGGTGATGGATTAGGTGGTAAAGAATTGCCATTCTATGAGAACTTCTATGCCGGTGGTTCCAGTACTGTTCGTGGTTTCCGTTCTAACAATATCGGTCCTAAGGCTATTTACCTGGATAAAAATGGTGATCCTGAGAAAGATAGCCCATCCCGTGATGCTATCGGGGGTAACGCAATGGCAGTGGCTAGCCTTGAGTTGATCACACCAACGCCATTCCTTGATGGTAAATATTCGAACTCTGTTCGGACTTCATTCTTTATTGATTCAGGTACGGTTTGGGATACTAATTGGAGTGATTCTGCGACGATGAGAGACAGAGGAATACCTGATTATAGCAAACCAGGTAATATCCGTGTTTCGACAGGTATTGCATTGCAATGGTTGTCTCCTTTGGGGCCATTGGTATTCTCGTATGCTAAGCCGATCAAAGACTACGAAGGCGATAGAGCAGAGCAATTCCAATTTAATATTGGCAAAACCTGGTGATAATGCGTTTTTATCTTATTATTGATAAGGCAAGTCTTGAAATTTTCGGTTTCAGGACATCGATAAATCTTCCAAGATGTTACAGATAGCGTGGTTTAAGGAGTTTATAGTGAAGAAATTGTTGTGTGCAGCAAGCCTTGGTATTGCATTAGCTTTCTCTGCTGGTGCTCAGGCAGCAGACAAAATTGCCGTTGTAAATGTCGGTGAGATTTTTCAGCGGTTGCCTGCCCGTGAAGCTGTTGAAAAGCAGTTGGAAAATGAGTTCAAAGGCCGCGCATCTGAACTGCAACGTATGGAAAGTGATTTGCAGACTAAAATCCAGAAGTTACAACGCGATGGTTCTACCATGAAATCCAGCGAGCGAACTAATCTGGAAAAAGACGTTATGGCTAAGCGTGAAGAATTTGGAAAGAAAGCTCAGGCTTTTGAACAAGATAACCGCCGTCGCCATATGGAAGAGAGTAATAAAATTCTGGGTCGTATTCAGGATGCAATCAAAGTGGTTGCAGCTAAAGAAGGTTATGACGTCGTAATTAATGCGAATGTTGTTGCTTATTCAGTATCCGGTAAAGACATTACCGCAGATGTATTGAAACAGGTTAAATAATAGATGTCTTCAATTCGATTAGCTGATTTAGCTCAGCAGTTGAATGCGCAATTACATGGTGATGGCGATGTTGTCATCACTGGTATTGCACCAATGCATTCGGCTAATAACGAGCAAATCACTTTTTTGTCTGATAGTCGTTACCGCGAGCGCTTAGGTGAATGTCAGGCTGCTGCTGTGGTTCTTAGCGAACCCGATCTCCCTTATTGTAATATTCCGGCTTTGGTTGTTTCTAATCCTTATCTGGCATATGCCTATATGGCTCAGATTATGGATACAACACCGGCTCCTGCGCAAGATATTCATCCTTCGGCAGTGATTTCGCCTCAGGCAACGTTAGGTAAAAATGTCTCTGTTGGAGCTAATGCTGTTATAGAATCTGGCGTTGTTCTTGGTGACAGTGTTGTGATTGGTGCGGGTTGTTTTATTGGTAAAAATACTCATATTGGCGCAGGTAGCCGTCTTTGGGCGAATGTCTCTGTTTATCACGAGATTGAAATTGGTGAACAGTGTTTGGTTCAGTCAGGGACAGTTATCGGGGCTGATGGCTTTGGTTATGCAAATGATCGTGGTAATTGGGTTAAGATTCCTCAATTAGGTTCAGTTATAATTGGCAACCGGGTTGAGATTGGCGCCTGTACGACTATAGACCGGGGCGCTTTGGATAACACCATTATTGGCCATGGCGTCATTATCGATAACCAATGCCAAATTGCTCATAATGTTATTATTGGAGATAACACAGCAGTTGCTGGCGGTGTGATCATGGCGGGTAGCCTGAAAATTGGTCGTTATTGTATGATTGGTGGTGCTAGTGTAATTAACGGGCATATGGAAATCTGCGATAAGGTGACAATTACGGGCATGAGTATGGTTATGCGTCCAATCACTGAACCTGGTGTATACTCTTCTGGCATTCCGGCACAACCAAATAAAGTTTGGCGTAAGACGGCAGCCTTAGTCATGAATATTAATGAAATGAATAAGAGTCTTAAGTCAGTGGAGCGTAAGCTGGAAGACAAAAACGAGTAATTACACCGTATTTTTGGTTGTGTTTTATTTTTGCGGCCTGCCTGGGAACTCTGGATTTGGGGTTTAAGCGGGCCGTGTCGTTGATATCATTAGTCCTTTTTAGACAGGAAGAGTATTTAGATGAGTGAAAATCATACTCTGCACATTGAAGAAATTTTGGATTTGCTTCCGCATCGTTATCCGTTTTTATTGGTGGATCGCGTTCTTGATTTTGAGGAAGGTAAATTCCTACGTGCAGTCAAAAACGTATCTTTTAATGAACCCTTCTTTCAGGGACATTTCCCGGGCAAACCTATTTTCCCGGGTGTTTTGATCCTTGAAGCTATGGCGCAGGCTACTGGAATTCTGGCATTTAAGAGTGTAGGCAAACTAAAGTCAGATGAACTTTATTACTTTGCTGCTATTGATGGTGCTCGCTTTAAACGCCCGGTAGTACCAGGGGATCAGATGGTGTTAGAAGTGGAGTTTCTTAAAGAACGTCGCGGGGTTGCTCGCTGTAGAGGCGTAGCAAAAGTCGATGGAGAAGTGGTGTGCGAAGCAGAAATGATGTGTGCTCGCCGTCGTGAGGTTTAGTCTATGATTGATGAAACCGCTTATATACATCCCAGCGCTATTGTGGAAGATGGCGCAATTATTGGTGCCAATGTTCGTATTGGCCCATTTTGTTGCATTGGTTCTCAGGTTGAGATTGGCGAAGGTACAGAGCTGAAATCTCATGTTGTTGTCAATGGAATAACTAAAATTGGCCGTGATAACCAGATCTTTCAGTTTGCCTCTATTGGGGAAATGAATCAGGACCTGAAATATCGCGGTGAGCCAACCAGGGTTGAAATTGGTGATCGTAATCGTATCCGTGAAAATGTAACCGTTCATCGTGGAACAGTTCAGGGAGGCGGGATAACGAAAATCGGCAATGATAATTTGCTGATGATTAATGCCCATATTGCTCATGACTGTATTGTTGGTGACCGCTGTGTCATTGCTAACAATGGTACTTTGGGTGGACATGTTATTCTGGGAGATTATGTCATCATCGGTGGTATGAGTGCGATTCATCAATTTTGTCAGATTGGTTCTCATTCCATGGTGGGTGGCTGCTCTGGTGTGGTGCAGGATGTTCCACCATATGTTATCGCTCAGGGTAACCATGCAACACCTTTTGGCATTAATGTCGAAGGTCTGAAACGTCGTGGTTTTGATAAAGAATCACTACATGCAATCAGAAATGCATATAAGTTGTTGTATCGTAGTGGAAAAACTTTAGAAGAAGCACAACAAGAAATTGCTGGGCTGGCTGAAGATAATCAGTATGTAAAAATCTTCAGCGATTTTCTGGCAAGTTCTACCCGTGGCATTATCCGTTAAGTAGATGAAGGATACTCCTTTGGCTACCATTTCTTCTATTGATAGTCTACGCCCGCTGACTATTGGATTAATCGCCGGAGAGACCTCCGGTGATATCCTTGGAGCAGGTTTAATCCGTGCATTAAAAGCCAAAGTACCCAATGCGCGTTTTGTTGGTGTTGCTGGTCCCCTTATGCAAGCTGAAGGTTGTGAAGCTTGGTATGAGATGGAAGAACTAGCTGTAATGGGGATTGTCGAAGTTCTTGAACGTTTGCCTCGTTTGCTGAAGATACGCAAGGACCTGACAGCCCGTTTCACGGAGCTAAAACCTGATGTGTTTGTCGGTATTGATGCGCCAGATTTTAACATCACTTTGGAAGGCCGGTTAAAACGGCAAGGCATCAGTACCATTCATTATGTCAGCCCATCGGTATGGGCTTGGCGTCAGAAACGTGTTTTCAAAATTGGTAAAGCCACAGATATGGTTTTGGCCTTCTTGCCTTTTGAAAAAGCGTTTTACGATAAGTTTAATGTTCCTTGCCGATTTATTGGACATACAATGGCAGATACTATGCCATTAAAACCAGATAGAGCGGCAGCGCGTGAGCGATTAGGAATCCCACAAAAATCTATTTGTCTGGCTTTGTTGCCGGGGAGCCGCCATTCCGAAGTTGAGATGCTGAGTGCTGATTTTCTTAAAACTGCTCAGTTATTACGGCAAAAAATTCCAAGTTTGTATGTGCTTGTGCCACTGGTAAATGCTAAACGACGTGAACAATTTGAGAGAATTAAACAGGAAATTGCGCCGGCTCTCGATGTTCATCTTGTGGATGGCAAAGCGCGGGAAATCATGATTGCAAGTGATGCTGCACTTTTGGCATCTGGAACTGCTGCTCTGGAATGTATGTTGGCAAAATGTCCAATGGTAGTGGGTTACCGAATGAAGCCGTTTACTTTCTGGCTGGCAAAACGCCTTGTAAAAACACCTTATGTTTCATTACCTAACTTGTTATCTGGTAAAGAGCTGGTTAAAGAATTATTGCAGGAAAAATGTCAGCCACAGAAACTTGCAGATGAATTGCTGCCGTTACTACAAGGCAGTGAAAAAGTTGAAGTGCTGAAACAGACATTTTTACATCTGCATGAAAATATTCGTTGTAATGCTGATGAACAAGCTGCACAGGCTATACTAGAACTAGCAGGAAAATGATGGAATTTATATACCCTCCGGTGAATCTGATTGCTGGAGTTGATGAAGTTGGCCGAGGCCCATTAGTCGGTGCGGTTGTGACTGCGGCGGTTATTTTGGATCCATCTTGCCCGATTGCCGGGTTAGCCGATTCTAAAAAACTTAGTGAAAAGCGCCGTGAAGAGTTGTATCTGGAAATCACAGAAAAGGCGTTATGCTGGAGCCTGGGTCGTGCAGAGCCGGAAGAAATTGATCAACTGAATATCTTGCATGCAACCATGCTTGCGATGCAAAGAGCTGTGGCTGGTTTATCTATTTCTCCTGAATATGTGCTGATTGATGGTAATCGTTGCCCTAGATTGCCAATGCCTGCACAGGCGGTTATAAAAGGCGATGGATTGGTTGCTGAGATTAGTGCTGCTTCTATTGTGGCGAAAGTTACCCGAGATCGGGAAATGGTTGAACTTGATCAACTGTTTCCTGAATATGGGTTTGCTAAGCATAAAGGCTATCCAACGGCACTTCATTTAGAAAAGTTGGCTCTGCTGGGAGCGACAAAACATCACCGTAAAAGTTTTGCGCCGGTTAAAAGAGCAATTGGTCTTTAAGTGAGTTTGTTGATTGAGTACAGTTATTCTTCAAACTGATATTAAAGATATAAAGCACAATCAATTAATCATCTGGACAAACATATGGCTGATCCCCGTTTTGTACACTTACGTGTTCATAGCGACTATTCAATGATTGATGGCTTAGCCAAAACTAGCCCTTTAGTTAAAAAAGTAGCTCAGCTAGGCATGCCAGCTTTTGCGATCACTGATTTTACTAACTTATGTGGGTTGGTGAGATTTTATGGTAGTGCTCATGGGGCTGGGATAAAACCGATTATTGGTGCTGATTTTTATATGGAAAGTGAGCTGCTCGGGGATGAGTATGCTAACTTGACCATTCTTGCCCGTAATAATACGGGTTATCATAATTTGACTTTACTGATATCAGAGGCTTATCAGCAGGGGTATGGTGCTGTCGGCCCAACAATTAAACAGGAATGGTTGATAAACCGCAAAGAAGGGCTGATTCTGCTCTCTGGCGGTCGTATGGGGGATGTGGGCAAATTCCTGTTACGCGGTAATCAGGCCATGGTAGAGCAATGTCTTGAGTTTTATCAGGAACATTTCCCTGGCTACTATTATCTGGAACTGATTCGTACAGGCCGTGCTGATGAAGAAAATTATCTTCATGCAGTGGTTGCATTGGCAACAGAAAAGAATCTGCCTGTTGTTGCGACTAATGATGTTTGCTTCATCGATGAAGAAGATTTCGATGCTCATGAAATTCGTGTAGCGATTCATGATGGCTATACATTGGCTGATCCCAAACGTCCAAAGAATTACAGTCCTCAGCAATACTTGCGTAGTGAACAGGAAATGTGTGAGTTATTCTCTGATATTCCTGAGGCACTAGAAAACAGTGTAGAAATTGCTAAGCGCTGTAATGTCACTATCCGTCTTGGTGAATATTTCCTGCCACAATTCCCGACAGGAGAAATGAGTACTGAAGATTATCTGATTGAGAAATCTAAACAAGGATTGGAAGAGCGCTTGGTATTTCTCTACCCTGATCCTGAAGTACGAGCAAAAAAACGCCCTGAATATGATGAGCGACTTGATGTTGAGCTTCGGGTTATCAACCAGATGGGATTTCCAGGTTACTTCTTGATCGTGATGGAATTTATCCAGTGGTCGAAAGACAACGGTGTTCCTGTTGGTCCGGGGCGTGGTTCCGGTGCTGGCTCTTTAGTGGCTTATGCCTTGAAAATAACCGATCTCGATCCTTTGGCGTTTGACCTGCTGTTTGAACGGTTCCTTAACCCCGAACGTGTTTCCATGCCTGATTTTGACGTCGATTTCTGTATGGAAAAGCGCGATCTGGTGATTGATCATGTGGCTGATATATACGGCCGTGATGCCGTATCCCAGATTATCACTTTCGGTACGATGGCCGCGAAAGCCGTAATCCGGGATGTTGGTCGTGTGCTGGGGCATCCATACGGATTTGTTGACAGAATTTCTAAATTAATACCGCTTGATCCGGGAATGACCCTGGAAAAAGCATTTATTGCAGAGCCACAACTTCCTGAAATCTATGAATCGGATGAAGAAGTTAAGGCTCTGATAGATATGGCGCGCAAATTGGAGGGTGTCACCCGTAACGCAGGGAAACACGCGGGTGGAGTTGTTATCGCCCCAACTAAGATTACCGATTTCGCGCCTCTCTACTGTGATCCGGAAGGTTTGAATCCGGTGACTCAGTTTGATAAAAATGATGTGGAATATGCTGGGTTAGTGAAATTCGACTTCCTCGGACTAAGAACTTTGACCATCATCAACTGGGCGTTAGAGATGATCAACGCACGCAGAGCGAAGAAAGGTCTGGAGCCGATTGATATCGCAGCGATTCCACTCAATGACGCCAAAAGTTTCGATATGCTGCAACGGGCTGAAACAACAGCGGTATTCCAGCTTGAATCTCGTGGTATGAAGGATCTTATCAAACGGCTTAGGCCCGACTGCTTCGAAGATATGATTGCGCTTGTGGCATTGTTTCGTCCAGGCCCTTTGCAATCAGGCATGGTTGATAACTTCATTGATCGTAAACATGGTCGGGAAGAGATTTCATACCCAGATATACAGTGGCAGCACGAATCTTTACAGCCTGTGTTGGAGCCAACTTACGGCATAATCCTTTATCAGGAACAAGTGATGCAGATTGCTCAGGTGCTGGCGGGATATACTCTCGGTGGTGCAGATATGCTCCGTCGGGCAATGGGCAAGAAAAAGCCGGAGGAAATGGCTAAGCAGCGTTCTGTATTTGAAGAAGGTGCCAAAAAACTCGGTATTGATGGCGAATTGGCGATGAAAATCTTTGACTTGGTAGAGAAGTTTGCCGGTTATGGATTTAATAAATCTCACTCTGCTGCGTATGCGCTGGTTTCTTATCAAACTTTATGGCTGAAAGTACATTATCCGGCTGAATTCATGGCTGCGGTAATGACTGCTGATATGGATAATACAGAAAAAGTCGTTGGATTGATTGATGAATGCTGGCGCATGGGGCTGAAAATCTTACCACCTGATATTAACAGCGGCCTGTATCATTTCCACGTTAATGATGATGGAGAGATAGTATATGGTATTGGTGCGATTAAAGGGGTAGGTGAAGGCCCGATTGAAGCGATCATCGAAGCTAGAAAGAAAGACGGTTATTTTAGAGAATTGTTTGATTTATGTGCTCGTGCTGATACTAAGAAATTAAATCGCCGGGTGATGGAAAAACTGATCATGTCAGGGGCATTTGACCGTCTGGGGCCGCACCGCGCGGCTTTGATGTCTTCTTTGGAAGATGCCCTGAAGGCAGCGGATCAACATGCCAAGGCAGAGGCCATTGGTCAGACGGATATGTTTGGTGTGTTGGCAGAAGCACCGGAAGAAATTGAGCGCTCTTATGCCAATGTTCCCCAATGGCCAGAGCAGGTAGTTCTTGATGGTGAACGAGAGACACTGGGACTCTATTTAACTGGGCATCCAATCACCCGTTATTTAAAAGAAGTTGAGCGCTATACTAATGGGCTGCGATTAAAGGATGTGAATCCGACATCGCGTGGTCAGGTAACAACTGTGGTAGGTTTGGTGCTGGCATCCAAAGTGATTATGACCAAACGAGGTAACCGGATTGGTATTTGTACACTTGATGACCGCTCAGGTCGTCTGGAAGTCATGTTATTTTCCGATGCCTTGGAAAAATACCGGCATTTGCTGGAACAAGATCGAATATTGATAGCTACGGGGCAGGTCAGCTTTGATGACTTTAACGGTGGTCTTAAAATGACAGCTCGTGAATTAATGGATATTAGCGAAGCGCGTGAAAAATATGCGCGTGGTCTTGCTATCTCGCTGTTGGACAGGCAAATTGATGATCAATTGTTGAACCGTCTTCGTGGCACATTGGAACCATATCGTTCAGGTACGATACCGGTTCATCTTTATTACCAACGGGAAGACGCCCGCGCCCGTTTAAGATTTGGCGCGATGTGGAGGGTAACGCCAACGGATAACCTTCTGACAGATTTGCGAACTCTGCTGGGTAATGAGCAGGTAGAATTAGAATTTGACTAAAATAGGAATGTTATGAGTCTGAATTTTCTTGAATTTGAACAGCCGATTGCCGAGCTGGAAGCGAAAATTGATTCGCTAACCGCAGTTAGCCGTCAAGATGAAAAATTAGATATAAATTTGGATGAAGAAGTACAACGTTTGCGGGAAAAGAGTCTGGAATTGACTCGCAAAATCTTTTCAGATTTAGGGGCCTGGCAGATTGCTCAGCTTGCTCGTCATCCACGTCGGCCTTATACGTTGGACTATATTCAACATATTTTTACTGATTTTGAAGAGTTGGCGGGTGATCGCGCTTATGCTGATGACAAGGCGATTGTAGGTGGCTTGGCTCGTATTGATGGGCGTCCGGTGATGATTATTGGCCATCAAAAAGGCCGTGAAACTAAAGAAAAAATTCGCCGTAATTTCGGTATGCCAGCACCGGAAGGCTATCGCAAGGCTTTACGTCTGATGGAGATGGCAGAACGTTTTAAACTGCCAATTATCACTTTTATTGATACTCCTGGCGCATACCCGGGTGTTGGTGCAGAAGAACGAGGTCAGTCTGAGGCTATTGCCCGCAACTTGCGTGAAATGTCCCGTCTGTCTGTACCTGTTATTTGTACTGTAATTGGTGAAGGCGGTTCCGGTGGTGCGTTGGCGATTGGCGTTGGCGATAAAGTGAATATGCTGCAATACAGCACTTATTCTGTTATCTCTCCGGAAGGCTGTGCCTCAATTTTATGGAAAAGTGCGGAGAAAGCACCTCTAGCTGCGGAAGCGATGGGGATCACCGCACCTCGTTTGAAAGAGCTGGAATTGATCGATACCGTGATCCCAGAACCATTAGGTGGTGCACATCGTGATTACGAAGCAATATCAGCATCATTGAAGGCTCAGTTGTTGATTGATCTGGCTGATCTTGATCATTTGGCATCAGAAGAATTGATTAACCGCCGATATCAGCGCCTGATGCAATATGGTTATTGCTGATATCTGAATTAACCATTTGAATAGGGGATGGGGGTGGCTGGAATTGATTAATTTCAATTACCTTCATCTCTTATTGTATTTTTTTGCCATTTTATATTCTTAATGAAAATAGCGAGAAATGTTATCTGACTAGTAGTGGTTTTAAACTTAATAAAGTTGATAATAATCAATTCATATTGTTGCCAAGTTAAGGAACTCTTGAATCTGTAATGACAAATATTGATGAGCGACTATTTGTAACTTTGGCTAAACAGCTTGGTGAACATAAGAAAATCTTGGTTGGGTTTAGTGGTGGGTTAGACTCCTCAGTTTTGCTTCACTTACTGGTTAATTGGCGTAATCGGTATAATCAGGACATACAATTAAGAGCAATTCATATTCACCACGGTTTAAACATAAAAGCAGATCAGTGGGTTAAACATTGCCAACAGATTTGTGATGATTGGCAAGTTGAATTCTTTTTTGAAAAAGTAACGATAGATGCGCGCCAAAAAGGTATTGAAGCTGCTGCCCGTGATGCCCGATATCAGGTATTTAAGCGTGAATTACAAAAAGATGAAATTCTAGTAACAGCTCAGCATCTTGATGACCAGGCAGAAACTTTTTTATTGGCATTAAAGCGTGGTAGTGGACCGGCTGGTCTTGCTTCTATGCCTCCAATCGCCGGATTTGCAGAGACATTATTGTTACGACCGTTACTTGGTTATAGTCGAAATGAACTAGAAATATATGCCAGTGAACACGGTCTAAATTGGATTGAAGACGACAGTAATCAAAATGATCGCTATGATCGAAATTTTCTGCGTTTACATATTATGCCGTTACTGAATCAACGCTGGCCGCATTTTCCACAGTCTGTCGCACGTAGTGCAAACTTATGTGGTGAGCAAGAACAACTTCTTGATGAGTTATTGAATGAATCGCTGAAAAAATTGATAGCTGAGGATGGTGCTCTGGCTATTTCGCCTTTGGATGGGTATTCAGAAGCTAAACGAAATGCTTTGCTGCGTCGCTGGCTTGGTTATCATGGTATGAAAATGCCTTCGCGAGAGCAGCTTCATAGGCTTTGGTATGAGGTGGCTCTTGCCCGCACTGATGCTGAGCCTCGGCTACAATTTGGTCAGCATGATGTACGTCGTTATAAGCAAAAACTTTGGCTGGTTCCTCAATTGCAACCTTTGAGAGACATTGTTCTTGAATGGGATATTTGCAACACTTTGATATTACCGGATAGCTTAGGAAAACTAAATATTTCTGATTGTGGTATTAAAGTTAGAGCTCCAATTGATAATGAGCGGGTGACTATCCGTTTTGGCGTTCAAGGAATGATGAGTATTGTGGGCCGCCAACACTCTCGGCACAGTAAAAAATTGTGGCAGGAGTTTGGGGTTGCTCCGTGGCTTAGAGAGAGAATTCCATTGCTTTATTACAATGAACAATTGATGTCTGCATTGGGTATTTTTGTCACTAAAGAAGGCGAAGTGGCAGAAGGGCAGGCAATATTGACAATTCATTGGAATAAAACATTGTTAGAATAATAAGTTAAGCCGCCTTTGGCGGCTATTTTGTATTCAGGATTCGGAGTGTTCGATAATAACAGTACCAATTTTAGGATTACTGAAACTGGCAATATAATCCAACCGTAATTCTCGGGGATTGTCTTCTGTTTCGATTATCAGGTATTCAACTTTTTTCCTTAAAACCAAATCACAGGCTTTTCCTTCAATAAGTTCACCCCCCCGCAACTTTATGTGTAGGTGGAGTTGATGTTGGCAAGCCAACTCAAGGTTATCATAGTCGTCACAGTTAATTGGTTGATATTCAGTATTTATAGACATATTTGCTCACCACTATGGTTAGTGGCGGTTATTGCCGCCTGTGGTTGTTAAAATTGTAACTCAAAAGCACTATTAATGACTATAGCACAGGAAATCAGTCGTGATTAATGAATAACTCTGGTTGTTTCCTTTGAACAGTAAATAAATAAAAGTTTGATTTCACAGTAAGTTCCTGACAAAAGTATTAAAATCAGATCACTTCGCTATCATTGGGCAACGCCCCTAAAAGGACGAGTCACAAAGCCCATTATACTGTTTGGAGATAAATGTGAATAAAAAACTTTTGGCAACGTTAGCTGTTGTGAGCGTATGTACTTTGATGGGATGTAAAGGTAATTTGCCACAACAAACACGTTCACAGCCGGTAGATCAGACTTTTAAGGGAATTCTTCCTTGTGCTGATTGTTCTGGTATTGATACCACTCTGTTATTGGATGGTGATGGTGGTTATATTCTGGAACAAACTTACCTTGGTACCCGTGATGGTGAGCAGTCGTTCTTTGAATCCGGTCAATGGGTGAAAGAGGGAGAAAAAATACGTCTGACAAAATCAGATGATCAGAAATATTACTATTTACCGAAGGGTGGAAACTTGGTGATGTTGGATATTGAAGGTAATCCAATTGAATCACAATTCAACTATGAGCTGAAACGGGTAAAACCGGAGAAACTGATTGGCGAATACAGTTACATGGCTGATGCAGCTTCATTTACTGATTGTAATACAGGTAAACAGTATGCTGTAACGGAAAGTTTAGATTTGGAGCGGGGCTATCATCAAGTTGGCGTAGAAGGTGGAACACCTGTTTATGTTGAAGTTGAAGGCTATTATAGCGTTCGACCGTCGATGGAAGATGGACAATTTGATCCTGCCTTAATTCAGACGGGTAAAATCCATTTCGATAAATCAAAATCTTGTAATACGAAGAAATAATTCTGGTTTCAGTATTTGATGGTGATAATGGTTACGCTATCCTAGCGATCTGAACATTATCACCATATTTCTCAATGAGTTGTTGTAATAACTCTAATTAATAAAACCGAGTTTTTGCTTCAGATGGTCAACAACGCAGTCTAGTTTTAGCATCTGTTTGTCATCACAGCGACGATATTTATATTCTACTTCGCCGTTATCCAGATTACGGTCACCAATAACTATAGTGTGTGGTACGCCAATAAGTTCCATATCGGCGAACATCACGCCAGGGCGTTCTTTACGATCGTCAAAAATAACATCAATACCGCTGGCGCGCAGATCAGCATACAGTTTCTCTGCAATTTCTTTCACACGATATGATTTGTGCATATTCATTGGCAAAATAGCAACCTGGAATGGCGCAATAGCATCAGGCCAAATAATACCGCGATTATCATGATTCTGTTCAATCGCTGCGGCAACAATACGGGTAACACCAATACCATAACAACCCATAGTAACGATCTGGTTGTGGCCGTCTTCGCCTTGAACGGTTGCTTTCATTGCATCAGAATATTTTGTACCGAGTTGAAATATATGGCCAACTTCAATACCACGTTTGATGAGCAATGTACCTTTACCATCCGGGCTGGCATCACCTTCAACAACATTACGGATATCAGCAACTTCTGGTATTGATAGATCACGTTCCCAGTTGATACCGAAATAGTGCTTATCATCAATGTTGGCACCGGCGCCAAAGTCACTCATCACTGCCACACTGCGGTCAATGATAATTGGCATTGGCAGATTGACGGGGCCTAATGAGCCTGGACCTGCCCCAACAATTGCGCGAATCTCTTCTTCTGTGGCAAAAGTTAGCGGGCTGGCAACTAAAGGTAATTTCTCTGCTTTGATTTCATTAAGTTCATGGTCTCCACGAACCAATAAGGCAATTAATTTATGGCCTGTATCTTTTGCCGCGTGAACTATCAGAGTCTTAACGGTTTTCTCAATTGGTAGATTGAATTGTTCAATTAGTTCAGCAATTGTTTTTGCATTGGGGGTATCAACCAAATGCATAGCTTCTGCGGGTGCGGCGCGATCATAAGCAGGAGCAACAGCTTCGGCTAATTCAATATTAGCTGCATAATTGGATTCAGTTGAGAAAACGATGTCATCTTCCCCACTGGCAGCCAGAACCTGAAATTCATGGGAAGCACTACCGCCAATAGAACCGGTATCCGCCAGGACAGCACGGAAATTCAAACCGATACGGGTAAAGATTTTGCTGTAGGCTTCATACATGTTGTCGTAGGTTTCTTGTAACGATGCTTGGGTAGCATGGAAAGAGTAAGCATCTTTCATCAGGAATTCACGGGAGCGCATTACGCCAAAGCGGGGTCGAACTTCGTCGCGGAATTTGGTTTGGATCTGGAACAAAGTCAGTGGTAATTGTCTATATGAGCTGACTTCATTGCGGATTAAATCAGTGACAACTTCTTCGTGGGTTGGACCCAGTACAAAAGGACGATCCCCTCGATCAACAAAACGCAGTAACTCTGGGCCGTATTGTTCCCAGCGACCACTTTCCTGCCATAAATCTGCCGGCTGTACTACGGGCATAGATATCTCAATCGCTCCAGCATTGTTCATTTCTTCACGAACAATTTTTTCGACTTTCTTTAGTACACGGATACCTGTAGGCATCCAATTATATAGGCCAGAAGCGAGCTTACGGATCATACCTGCACGAAGCATCAGTTTATGGCTGACAACTTCTGCATCGGCGGGAGTCTCTTTTAATGTAGAGAGCAGATATTGGCTAGTGCGCATTATTAGGGTTCCATTAGAGCAGCAAATTGCTTCTGACTGGCAAAAATTTGCCAGTCAATAAAATAGTGAAAATAAACCTTTAGTCTACCAGTGAGTTTAAGATGTCAAAAGGGTATATGCTGATTTTTAGCGGGATTCTATAGAAACCACTTCGGTAAGTGTGCCACAAACTTTCCAACGCACATTAAAATTCAGTAAATGAACCGCATATTCCCGATTTTTCGATTCTTCTCTACGGTAAGCTGGGCGGGGGTCTTGAGCTAGAACCTGACTGATAAATCGCCGTAAATTCGGGTAAGTGTTTTCAATTAAGATGAGTTGCTGTTCGGCGGCTGGTGAAAATATCACGTTCATACTGGCTGAAGGCGCTTCCTGAGCAAAACCGGCTATTGCATGTGGCTGACATTCAGCGAAAGGCAGATAAGGCTTGATATCAATAACAGGAGTACCATCAACTAAGTCCATACTACCCAGTTCTAGAGTAACACTACCTTTTCTACATTTAATTCTTTTAAGCTCAATTAGAGACATACCAATTGGATTTGGCCGGAAAGTTGAACGGGTTGCGAATACACCCATTTTTGCATTACCACCTAAACGGGGTGGTCGCACCATTGGTTTCCATCCACCTTCCATTGTTTGGTGGAAAATAAAGATAACCCATAGATGACTGAATTGTTCTAACCCGCGGATTGCGTCTGGTTGATTATAAGGTGGAAGAAGCACTAATTTCCCGCCACCATCTTTAATAAGACCTGGTTGACGGGGAACAGCAAATTTCTCTTTATAAGGGGAGTGAATAACCCCTATTTGTGTGAAATGAAAGTCGGTCATTATTGAGTAATAAGCAGAGCTGAACCTTCACATATTGCTATCTGGTAGCATCCTTGTCCTGATAACATTTCGCATTGATGTAATAAAACCGCGTTAGCATTCAAATAAGTGGCTTTCGTTATCATTTGGTTACGCGCTATGGTGATATTAGCTGGTGGGTCTTGTAACGAATTGCGGCATGATTGACCAGAGACAATCCCTAACTCTTTAAATGAGGTACCTAATAATTCTTCACTCTTGGTATATAATTTTACGGATGAGGAGAGGCGCTTTTTTTCTCCGGTTGATAGTTTTTTGAGCCTCATATCCGATAATTGGGAAGAATCAGTAAAGGTTGCCTGTTGCATTGAGCATCCTGCTATGAACAGTGCTAATAAAGGGGCAAGTAGCTGACGCATTAATAATTCCTTGAATTATGACAATTAGAGTTAAGTTAATCGATCAGGTTAGTGAAAATGTATCGAAAACATGATGTCATAACATATCAGGCGGACAAACTGTCCGCCTGATTATTCTAATATTGATGAGCGTAATATGAAAGATTACCAACCTTTCACTGCACCACCATTAAAGATCTTATTAGCAGCTTCGTCAACTTCATCAGATTGATAGGCTTTAACGAATTTTTTAACATTTTCAGCATCTTTATTATCTTCACGGCTAACAAGTAGATTTACATATGGAGAGTCTTTATCTTCAACAAATAAACCATCTTTTGCTGGAGTCAGGCCAATTTGGCTTGCATATGTCGTATTAATAATTGCCAGAGCAATTTTTTGATCGTCCAGTGAACGTGGTAATTGGGGGGCTTCCAGTTCAACTAATTTTAGATTTTTAGGATTTTCAACAATGTCTAAAACTGTTGGCAATAAACCTATGCCACCTTTCAGTTTGATTAAATTTTGCTTCTGTAACAACAATAAAGAACGGCCTAAGTTCGTTGGATCATTTGGTAGTGCAATTTGAGAACCATCCTGCAATTCATCCAGAGATTTGATTTTTTTGGAATAACCAGCAATTGGATAAACAAAAGAGTTACCAACAGTGACTAGTTTATAACTACGATCTTTGATTTGTTGATCTAAATACGGTTTGTGTTGGTATGCATTTAGGTCAATATCACCTTTGCTCAGTGCTTCGTTTGGTAGTACAAAATCATTAAAAGTTACCAGCTCTACATCAAGACCATATTTATCTTTAGCTACTTTTTTTGCAATCTCAGCAACTTCCTGTTCTGCACCAACGATAACGCCTACTTTAATATGATTTGGATCTCGTTGTTCCTGACCACAACCAACCAGAATTAATGAACCTAGAAGGGCGCTGATAGTTGCGATAGTTTTTAATTTAACAGACATATTTTACCCCTATTGAATACTGATTTATTAGCACTGATACCTGTGCTGTTATTAAAATAATTTTATTATTTACGTGTTGTGGCTTTAACTAAACGATCACCACTTAGTTGAATTAAGTAAACTAAAATAACCAGCAACACTAATACGGTATTCATAACTGTTGCATTATAGCCGATATAACCATATTGGTAGCCAATTTGACCTAACCCGCCTGCACCTACAGCACCTCCCATTGCGGAGTAACCTACTAAAGTTATCAGAGTAATTGTGGCTGCGTTGAGTAAACCTGGTAATGCTTCAGGTAATAGAATTTTCTTCACAATCTGGAACGGAGTTGCTCCCATTGCGCGAGCTGCTTCAATTAATCCTGATGGAATTTCTAATAAAGCATTTTCAACCATACGAGCAATAAATGGTGCTGCACCTATAGTTAATGGAACAATGGCCGCTTGTAAGCCGATAGATGTTCCTACAATTAATCTAGTAAAGGGAATCATCCAAACCAGTAAAATAATAAACGGGATGGAACGGAAAATATTAACTATCGCGGAAAGAAAACGATAGAGTTTATTGCTTTCCATAATCTGATCAGGACGGGTGACATATAATAATACACCTATTGGCAGCCCGATAATAAAGCCAAAAAAACCAGAAACAAAAGTCATTACCAGAGTTTCCCAGACGCCTTTAACTAGCAATAAAATCATTCCTTCAGACATAACCGAGAACCTCCACTTTCACATGATGATCTTGTAAAAACTTAATTGTTGATTCGACACTACTATTTTCACCGTGCAATTCAGCTAACATCACACCAAATTTAACTCCCCCAGCATAGTCGATTTGAGAGCTTAATATGTTCATATCGATATTAAAACGACGTACCGACATTGAAATCAGTGGTGCGTCTACAGATTGACCTGTGAATTCTAATTTCAGTAGCGGACTAAGATCTGGTGCTGGGTTACTTTGCATTTTTTGTACATAGTCTTCAGGGATATCCAGATGCAAAGTTGATTGAATAAATGCTTGAGCGATAGGTGTTTTGGGATGAGAGAACACTTCGCTGACTATGTCCTGTTCAATCAACTGTCCACCGCTGATAACCGCTACTTGGTCACAAATCCGTTTGACGACATCCATTTCGTGTGTGATCAATAGAATAGTTAGACCCAGACGACGATTAATGTCCTTCAATAATTCCAGAATAGAGCGCGTTGTTGCTGGATCTAGGGCGCTAGTTGCTTCATCACATAAAAGTACTTTAGGTGAATTAGCTAAAGCCCGGGCAATAGCAACACGTTGTTTCTGTCCGCCAGATAAATTTGCAGGATAAGCATCATGTTTATCTGCAAGCCCAACAAGTTCTAATAACTCGTCTACTCGCTTTTTGATCTCAGTCTTTGGAACATTATCTAGTTCTAACGGTAAGGCTATGTTGCCAAAAACTGTTCTCGAAGACAGCAAATTGAAGTGTTGGAAAATCATGCCGATCCGACGGCGTGCATGGGTCAAATCACTATCAGATAGGATAGTAAGATCTTGACCATCAACCAGTACTTGCCCGGAAGTTGGGCGCTCAAGCATATTCACACAGCGAATCAGTGTACTTTTACCCGCCCCTGATGAGCCAATGACACCATAAATTTGCCCTTGTGGGACATGTAAGCTGATATCTGAAAGTGCTTTGATAGAACGGGCACCTTGCTGGAATATTTTGTTGATATGAGACAGTTTTATCATTTTTATTCTTATTTATTCTTATAAAATTCGAAATTGATAGCTTGAACATTTTTGAAAAAACAAACCACCCGTTGAATCGGATGTTAAGGTGTCTAGACGGCTAAGTCAACCGGGAATAAATTAATTGCTGCATTCTCATTCGTGGCTAAATCATGCGATACTGAAGCCTTCTTACATTCTTGGAGCAATCGGGTGACACAAAGTATTCCTGCTGTATTTTTAGATCGTGACGGAACAATAAATATCGATCATGGTTATGTACATGAAATAGATGGTTTTCAGTTTATTGATGGTGTAATTGAAGCCATGATTGAATTGAAAAGAATGGGATATGCACTGGTATTAGTGACAAACCAGTCGGGTATTGCTCGGGGTTTTTTTAATGAAGAGCAATTTTTACAACTGATAGAATGGATGGATTGGTCATTGGCAGACCGTGGGGTGGATTTGGACGGCATCTATTATTGTCCTCATCATCCAGATGCGACTGAAGAACAATATAAGAAGCGCTGTGATTGCCGTAAACCACAACCAGGTATGCTTCTGGAAGCACAGAAAGAGCTTAGTATTGATATGAGTGCTTCTTATATGGTTGGTGACAAACTGGAAGATATGCAAGCAGCGACGGCAGCAAAAGTTGGTACCAAAGTATTAGTTCGTACAGGTAAACCAGTTACTCATGAAGCTGAACAAGCAGCTGATTTGATAATAAATAGCTTAGTAGACTTGCCTAAAGTGATTAAAGACATCAAAAAATAGGCTTTTTGTTCTTTATGTCATCGGTTTGTTGAAAAAATCCGCGAACGAAAGTTTTTTTCAAATAAACGCTTGCCAGCGCCGAAGAAGGCCCTATAATGCGCCACCACTGACCGACACAACGTGGATAAACCGGGTGAGGTCAGGCAGGGAAAAGGCAATAAGCGCTTGACTCTGCGGGCGAAAAGCGTAGTATACGCAGCCCGGCTGACGGAGAATGATAATTTTTATGTTGGCCCGCTCTTTAACAATTAATCAGACAATCTGTGTGGGCACTCACAAGACCGTATCACAAAAAAATACGTTTTAAAGTCTTGAAGAGTGAAGCGCAGTTAATTCATAACGAACTAACGGTGAGATT
>NZ_JONO01000007.1 GCF_000711895.1 Photorhabdus australis DSM 17609 | reverse complement strand
AGCAAAAATATGAAGAGGTAATGGAACAAGTTATCGGCATTGATCTGGCAAAGCGAGTGTTTCAATGACATATTGCGTCTCCGCTCGGAAAAATGCCCGAATAGCCTGGGCTCTGGTCAGCCAACAATCAGGGCGGAATTCCCCTGACCAAATGGCTCTTCGACGTTTAGCCGCCTGACTGTCTTTTATACTGGTATTTTGTTTAATCACACTTAATGCAATTCGGTTAAAAAGCGCCATTTGTGCAGCCCCATCAGGATCTTTGAGTGAGATAGCATCTTCTCGAAAAGTGACATCTAATACCCAATGCAGCTCGTTTTCTACCGACCAGTGTCTTCTTATTGCCTTCGCCACGATTTCCGCCTCCAACGGTAGCGAGCTGACATACCAGCGTGAATCACGATGGGGAGGCTGACCTTTTACGCTTCGTTCACTGACGACTTCAATAACACTTTGTATTGAAGGCCATTGCCGCCGAAGGACCTCCGGTAATGAGTAAAATGCGTGTATTGTTTAAGCCACTCGCTCTGTAACTCACCAAATTCCTGAATCGATTTCCAGCCAGAAGCGCCGCATAATACAGCGGAGAAGGCTAAAAAAATCACATCCATTAACTCATGTTTTTTATTGATGTCAGAACGGGGGTCTTCTATTTTGCTGATAAAATTAAAAATACTCATTATTAGGATCGCTTTTTTATGGAAGAGAGAGATCTTAACGTTTTAATGAGAGAAATGCCTATAAAAAGCCATCTTCTGATTTTTATTTAACCAAAATAAACTTGTTAAAAATGTGAGATCTCACCCTGCAAAGCAAGGCGGTGTATTACAAGTGAAAAGCCGTATTGTAGGTTCACGATACCGAATTTGTTGATTTAATTTATAATAACGGTGAAAAAGTTTCACTTTGATATTTTTAAGGGGATTGTAATTTTAATTGTCAGTATTAAATTGACCACCTCCTAATGGAGGTGGTCTTTTACTTATTATAGTTTTGTCAAATGATAAATGGTCAGTCAAAGAACCACACTCTCCTATTTAAGATATCGGTTTAGTGTTGGTTTCGTTCCATTTAAGCTTAAATTCCCTATTCTCTTTCTCGAGAGATAGTGAGTAAAAATTCTCTGTCGGCATTTAAAAAACCTTGGTTAATGAAAGGCATTTTTCTTTAGCAAGGAGCTCTGTTGTATGTCCCATTGTTACGAAAATGTGATCTGTGACAGGCTCGGTACAACAGTAAGTCTTAACAACAAGCTAATTTTATATATAAATAAAATTTACCAAAGTTTGTTTTCAGCTAATTGACAGAATAAAATCCATTGATTTTTTAATGGGCTATATCATCAATTTTAATCGATATTCACGATTGAAATTAAAATATTTGATAGTTTTTGACGATCATTTGTGTGATTTTTGAACGATTTAAACAATTTTATTTTTCAAATTGTAACGTATAGTATTAATTTCAATATGAAACACTAAAGTGTTTTAAATGTTTTTATGTGTGTTATTATTGCGTTAATATTTTGTTTTATTTGGTGAGTATGTGAGTGGTAATGCGTCTCTTATTTTGATTTTGGAGTGATTAGCATGAATAAGAAAGTCAATGTACTGCGTAATGTTAGGTGTCAATCAGGTTTTACACTGATTGAGGCGTTGGTTGTGATGATTGTTGGTATTGTGATATTAGCCGCCGCCGCCGCCGGAATCGGTAAGTTGTTCCGGGCTTCTGAAATCTCAACAGAATCATCGAATATCACTCAGATGGCAGCAAATGTGAAATCAATTAAAAACGGCGCTAAAGGCTATGACAGTTTGGATAATAAGGTTGCCATTAATTACAAAGTGGTTCCGGCTAATATGACTCAGGATGGTAAGACCGGAATTATTTTTAATAGTTGGAATGGTAGGGTGATGATTTCTCCGGGAGATGCTACTGCTCAGACGTTCAAGATTGAGTATCAGAATGTACCTGATGAGGCTTGTCAGCAACTTTCGCTAAAATTGCGGGTGGCGGGTTGGTCGAAGATGACCGTTGGTAGCGGGAAAGGGCAGCAGTCTGCTACCGAAATTAAACCCGATTCAACTTTGGCTCAAATTGAGGCTGCATGTAATGCTAATGATGCAAATACAGTGACACTTGTTTCTGCCAGTTAGGATATTGATTGATTTTTTGATGGTGAAGTGTGGCTTGTCGTCTTGGTAAAGGCTTTTCAAGCTGCATTTTCCTGGGAAGGGAAGTGGCCTGTTTCTCTGGTTTTGTTGTTGTTTCCCTGACTCGATGTGGTTCGTTTTGTGCTGAATCTACCGGGAGATCGTCATGATGATGGGGTGGCTACAGTCTTCTATCGGGTGTTTGGTCCTGACATCAGGATTATTGGGATTATGTGTCGGAAGTTTTCTGAATGTGGTGATCTGCCGTCTGCCGATCATGGTTATCTCTGAAAGCAATAGTGAGACTACCGGTTTTAATCTCTGTTTTCCCCGTTCTCATTGTCCACGTTGCAGTCATGTGCTGGCCGTCCGCGATAATATTCCTCTGTTGAGCTATTTATGCCAGAAAGGACGCTGTCGATATTGTAATGGTATGATTTCATTACGTTATCCATTAGTTGAAGGCACGATGGCCGCGCTCTTTTCTTTGCTGGCGTTGTTTACCGGGTGGCATTATTCGCTGTTGGGATTATGGATGCTGAGTTCGATGTTGGTAGCGCTGGCCGTCATTGATGTCGAATATATGTTGCTACCTGATCGACTGACACTTTCTTTGTTGTGGTTAGGGCTGTTGTTCAATCTGGATTCTGCCGGATTTGTAGCATTACCTCTGGCAATCAGTGGTGCGGTTGGTGGATATCTGTTTTTTGGGTTGGTGAGGTGGATCGCCTGGCAATGGGTTCAGCGTGATGTGTTGGGAATGGGTGATGCTAAATTTCTGGCAGCATTAGGTGCCTGGTTGGGGGTAGAAGCGCTCCCGTTGGTGGTTTTGCTTGCAGCAAGTCTCACTTTGATAAGTTATCTGACGATTTGGCAGCTTCGCAGAATAAGAATAGCACCACAAATACCTTTCGGCCCAGGTCTGGCAGTGGCTGGATTGATTGTCGCATTTTGCCAAAGGTAGTCAGTAGAGTGAATATGAATAGCGGTGCAGTCCCCTTAGGTAAGGATCTCTTTTGGGGAAAATCAGTTATCGGATGGAAGAAATCTTCGTACTCATTATGTAAGAAGGGTTTTTTATGCATGATGATGAGTCTGTATCTATATTGACGATACGCCGCCACGATGCAGGTTTCACGTTACTGGAAGTGACTGTTGCACTGATAGTACTGGCATCGATGATGGTAGTTGGTGTGGTTTATCTAAACAGGCAGAGTGATATGCTGGTGAACCAGGTAGTTGCCGGGCAGATTCAACATCTTGGTGATGCGGTGGTAGATTATGTCAATGATAATTATGTTGTTTTAAGTCATGGATCATCACCAGTATCAATCAATTGGGCTGAAATGACTCCCTATTTGCCGCCGGGACTGGATCAGAATACGGTCAATCCGCTCGGTCAGAAGTATGATGGTGTTTTGCGTATCGTCATGCTACCCAATGGTAAAAAACGCATCGATCCGTTGATTTACACTGTTCCGGCAATGATTGATGGAAAACAGCCAAATGTTGCCGATCATTCGATGAAGATCGCGCAATTGATTGGTGTCGGTGGCTTGTATCTGGATTACAGAAATCGGGACAAGCATAATCCGGCCACTTATTGGAATAGTTATGGTCAGGTCAATGTACCTGAATCTTTTGCTGGTTTTTTCCGTGAACAACCCAATGAAATTGGGCGTGTTTTTTACGCTCCATTCATGCGGGATGCATCAATCTATGGTCCAGGGACATTGGCAGGTGACTTGCTTCACCGACAAAAAACAGGTGGGCATCCAGAATGGAATAAAATGGAAACCAGCATCAGTATGGGCGGTAATCGTCTCGATCAAGTGGATACGTTGTCGATGCAAGGCTCTGGAATGGTTAATGGTGCGAATAAGATAGCCTTTTCTTCCCGTTTTCAAGGGAAACAATCTTATATTGAACAAAATAATGACGGTGCAATTGTTATCAATCCAGAACATGGCACGTTATTTATTCTTGATGGTAATGCTAGTCCTGGAAATAAGGGCACTTTGGCCGCTGGCGATGTTCAGGCTGATAAAAATGTCGTTGTTGGCAACAACTTAGTGATAAGCACCAAAACTGGAAATTTTGTCGGTGGCACTTGTCCTGCCTTAGGTAATGTATCCATGAGCAAGCAAGGGGAATTGTTGGTGTGTCAGGGAACGGGGGTTGGTAGGTCATTGGAATGGAAAGATGCTAGCGGAGGCAGGCGGTTATTTGCCAATCAAATGGTAATCGGTAATGGTGACGGGTTTGTGTCAGAGATGTTACCTAAGATGACTGGTGAAAGAGAAACCTATTATGCTCGTCGTAGTGATAGGGTAAATAGTGTTAGGGCAAATAGTCAGCCTTTCTTTAACAACTCTGATGTCCCTGTGTTAGTCACCGCTTCTACACCTCCGATTTCTGAAGGCTATCATTTGCGTTGTGTGTTGGCTGTGTATGAAGCGGATAAAGATGGTCACAAGCAGGAGTCTGACTTACCGCTTGTTTTTCAACGATCAGAGCTGGTGGATTATCCAAAAGTTAGTGCCAATGTAAATCTACAGAATGCGAGTACTTGTGTTGTGAAATTCATTGCAGGACCACATCGCAAATATAGCATTACCAGCGTGTTCCACTCTTCTAAAAACAGTCCCCATATTGGGCCGTCATAACCGATGATCAACAGCATCCTGTATCTGATTATTTGGAATTAACCAAAGTCCAGAGGATTGCTGCTGTTTTTAACCTAAGCAGGAGAATATCAATGTGGCCATTAGCTATTGTCGGGATCTCCGTCATATTTTTCATGCAACTGATTTTCGGTGAGCTGTTGTATGAAGTGCGTGTGCAGTCAGTGCGTGCCAGGACTGATATAGCCGCGTTGTTTCGTAGCTATGCTTCAGCCGGTGTGCAATTACTTAATGATCATGTGCAGGGAATGGTTAGGCGTCGGGATATGCAGCAGGCATTAACCGCCTTGCATATGACGTGGGTGAATACCGATGCTTGGTGTGACAACTTTTCTAATCGATGTCTCTGGGGGGCATTTATTTCAGGGGCACATATCTATATTTTCCGCAAAAATATTGATTCCGGTGACAATGGGTTGTTGCATGGCGCTTTCGGAGATTTGCTTAAATGGGGAGCAGAACCTGATCAGATAGGTTTCAAGAGTGGTTCCAGACTTATTGATGGTAGAGCAAGGCGAATAGGAGGCCCGCTTGCCAGACGATTACCCAATGATGTTCGGAAATTTGTCTCTGACGGAGCACTGGTGGAAATACTGTAGTTACTGTTCGGTAAGCGGGCTTTCTTCAGGTCACTGAGCTTTATTAATAGGTTATTTGGCTATTTCTTTTTCTTTGGAAAGATCGATGAATAAAATAATCGCATATGTTTTGACGGCGTTTGTCTGTATGTCAAATATCGCCGTTTACGCAGCACCTACGCCAACATCGGTTCCTGTAGCCGCGGTGTGGATAGCAACGCCGGGGCAAACTCTGCGTGATGTGACCCAAGAGTGGGCTAATAAGTCTGGTTATCAGGTGGTATGGGATGCTTCCTATGATTTCCCGATCAGAGCTGGTTTGCGTTTCAATGGCTCGTTTATCCATGCGGTCAGTGAGCTGTTCGAAGCTTACGCAATGGCGAATCGTCCTTTTACCGTCGATATTTATCAGGAACAGCGGCTTGTCCATGTACAGGCTCAGGGGTAATAGCATGCGTATTCAATTTTTGCAGTTTTTCAGATTGATATTGCTGCCCTGCATAGTCGCTGGCTTGTCAGGCTGTACAGCGATTTCTAATGTTGATCATCGGGCAGATACCGAAATGGCAAAGGCTACCGATATTATCAAGGAATTACGCAAGACTCCCGCCGCGACCGTTGTGCATGTTCATGAGCATGGCTATTGGGTGTCAACCAAGGAGATTCCATCAAAGAAGGAGGGTGAGACGGTTTCCTGTATGTTGACTCTGGAAGAAGCTGAGCCGATGACTCTGAACCAGTTTGCAGAAAAGATCAAACGTATCTGTGGCGTGCCGGTGCTGATTAGTGCTGATGCGCGGCTGATGGTGTATCCCGGTTCGGCATCGGATGAAAAAGGAAGTGGTAGGGAGGTTGTTGTTGTCAATCCGAACACTCAGTCGGCATCTGAACGCGGTGAATCAGAAGAGATGAAAATCAACGTGAACTGGCATGGCTCTTTGGCAGGTTTACTTGATTCGGTCGTTTTATCGGTAGGATTGCATTGGAAAGTGCACAATGGTGCGGTGCATATTTTCAAAACAGAGACGCGGGTATTTCAAATATATGCGTTGCCGGGCACGGATGCGTTGTCTGCCAGCGTGACGGCGACAACCAGCGCAACGTTCGGCGGTGGCAGTTTAGGTGGAGAAGATAGCGGTAACAGCGGTAGTTCCCAAACTCTTGCGACTTCTTTAACGCGTTCGGTGATGGATGAGATCAAAAAAACGGTATCAAATATGCTGACGCCGGGTGAGGGTAAGTTAACTTTGTCGATGGCAACAGCATCATTAGTGGTAACGGATTCTCCGGAAGTACTTGATAGAATTAAGGATTATATCGATCAGCAGAACAAATTATTGACAACGCAGGTGGTGCTTAATGTCAAGATCCTTAACCTGATGTTTGATCGGTCTGATCAGTATGGTGTCGATTGGTCGCTGGCTTATAAAAGCGCTCATATAGGAGTGGGTGGTGAGGGCAGTAGTGCTATTGATGGGAACGGGATTAGTACGAATATTCACATTCTTAAAGGGCCATTTAGTGACAGTACGTTACTGATCAAGGCGTTATCGGATCAAGGTAAAGTTTCTATAGTGACTCAGCCTTCTGTGACTACACTAAATTTGCAGGCGGTACCGATGCAGGTAGCAACGCAGACCGGTTATGTTTCGTCCATTTCTAATACTTCAACACCACAAGTTGGCACGTCGGTGGGGATTGAGCCTGCGACAGTGACGACAGGTTTTAATATGTTGATGCTGCCTTATGCAATGGCCGACAAGCAAATATTGTTGCAGTACAACATTAGCTTGAGCGATTTAAAGAGACTGGAAAAATTCGGTGAGAAAGAGACAGGTCAGGTGCAGTTACCGACGGTAGACTTACGTGCATTCAGTCAAAAGGTGAGGCTACATTCAGGTGAAACCTTGGTGCTGTCAGGGTTCGAGCAACAGTCAGATACTAGTGATCGCAGTGGCTTGGGTAGCCCGGATAATCAATTTTTGGGTGGCGGCCGTGAGGGTAAAAGAAACCATAATGTGATCGTAGTCATGATTACTCCTATAGTGGTAGATTAAAAAATGACCCAGATTGAAACAGGCGCAGAACGCGCTATGCAAATCAAGTTATATGGTAAGACTTTGGTTGCCGGCATTATTTGGCGACCACCCGTTACTGTGCTGGCGCGTTCTAACATACGTAAGAGTGGGATTGCGGCAGGGTTTACCTTGATTGCTCAACATCGTGTTGGGCGCAGTATACAGGTCGGGTATGTACCAAAGGAGGCAGGAACGCCAGGTTGTTATTCATTGGCCGTTACCCTTGCTAAAGCAGTGGATAAGCCTAACTGGATAGGTGCGTTTTGTTTACCTGATGGACAGTATGCATTGGTCGCAGTACATCAAGGCACGATAATGGCTGGACGCGATTTGATCGGCACTCGCGAAGAAATTGAAGCGAAATTGCGTGATACGGTGCAGTTGGTAGAAGGAGCCAACGGTGTTTGGAATGCGATCTATGCACCGAAGGAGTTTGAATCACCATGGCCGGAGATGCCATTGGTGCAATTGTTGCCGAAATCTGCATTAAGAAAATCTGTTGGCCAGCTTGAGAGCTTAACTGGCGAAATGTCGAAGCATCAGATTAAGGTCTTTGGTATGGTCGTCGGCTCTGTATTCTTGTTGGCGGGTGGTTGGTGGGTGTGGCACATTTGTAAGCAGAATACGGAAATAAGGGAGCCAGATTTAGCCAATGAGGTGGTGGAGGTTCCACCGCCGCATCCGTGGATTGCGCAGCCCAAAATGGCGTGGCAGTTTTCCTTATGGAACAAAGCGTTAGCTAAGGTTCCCTTATCTCTCGCGGGTTGGCAGGTTGAATCCATCATGTTGGACGCTGATACGGTTTCTGTGAGTTATCAGCGTCATGACGGGATGCCGATCAATATTTTTCAGGTTGCTGCTATCAATATTTTCCGGGCTGGTCCGGTGATTTCCAATGGTGGGGAACAGGCACAGGTATTGATGCCGTTTGAGCAGTTGCAGAGTCATGATCAGAAAAACAATGACGATGTATTGCAGCCGTCAGATCAAGCTTTGGTTGAGCTGATGTCTTATTTTCAGGCACTAGGTTTACCATCTCCAGCTTTGACGGAAGGTGCTTCTGTTTTGCCCCCTCCACCTCCGTCTTTATCGGCGAGTGAAACACGCGTGTGGGCCAATCCTGATTGGCAGACTTATGACTGGACTCTGACTTCTCAATTATCGCCAGATGCATTGTTTTCAGGTAAGCCGCTTCCTGGATTGAGGGTGACCAGTGCCAAGATTGTGTTATCTGATGGTTTTCCTGAGTGGGAGCTAAGTGGGGTTTTCTATGCAAAAAATTAGTCAGTTTGTCATCAGTATATTTGTGGTGTCGTTACTTTCTCTGGCTTATGCACAAGTATCATCTCCTGAGATCCCGGCAACGCAGGAGAAATCGGTTGTACATAATTCTACTTTGCCAACCGTAACGACTGACAGTGTTGCGGCGCAACTGGAAAAGTTACAGACGGACTTGATGCTACTTAAAGCTGAAACCGCAAGGGCAAATGCTCAGGCTGAATTCGATAAAATTTCCAGAGAGGTGAGCAAAAGTGGTGCTGCCAATAATGACTTGCCTTTGGTTAAGTCAATCTTTGGACGAAATGGGGCACTGACCGCTACACTCCGGTTTCGTTCAGGCGGCATCATGGACGTGAAAGCGGGTGATCAGTTGCCGAATGGTTATAAAGTGATCCGCATTGATACAGGAGTCGTGACTTTCGCCAAACAGGGGCGATTTTATGAGGTCGGTCTTACGGCTACAAATGATGCATCGTTGTTGGATAGCCTTGACTTGATGGTTGCTCCACCGTTGCCATTAAGTCATTAACTGTTAATGGGGGGAGATTTATGACGGCGATAACAAGCTCCGATCTGTTGTGTATGGTCAGGCAGGGCGCAAAAGTTTTATCTGCCTTGAGCGGTGCACTTGAAATTGAGTTGGCTAACCGCAGTTTGATCTGTCTTGTTGAGTTACCCCAGCAAAAAGGGCAATGCATACTTGCCGTGTCAGCATCACACAGGCTTGATCCACATGTGCTGGCCTATGAAGAAACGGTTAAAAGACACGGTTTCACCTACCAGATTGTCACTTGTGGCATGGGGAACATATTAGAATTGTACCGTCTTAGTAAGAACCATAGTCATGGGCTGGGAGGTACTGAATCAGATGTTCAGAGTTATATCATTCGCTTGATCGGTGAAGCGACTGAAGAGCGTGCGTCTGATTTGCATATTGTTGCTCGCCACAATTATTGTGAAATCCGTTGCCGTATTGATGGTTATTTGCGGCCAATAGGACAATTGCGTCCAGAAGAAGGGTTACGATTATGCGCGACTATCTATCAAAGTATGTGTGATGTGGCCGAGCCGACTTTTAAGCCGATGCAGGCTCAGCGCGCGCGAATGAAGGATGAGTTCCTGAATGAATGCGGACTTTCCGGGGCGCGTATTAATACCCGTCCGCTTGATCGTGGCATGTTGATGGTACTGCGATTGTTGTATGCAGACAGCCCCGGAACGATGTGCACCTTAAGCGATCTTGGTTATTTACCGGAACAGTGTCAGATTCTGGAAGAACTAATGGACCATCGGGCCGGTGTGGTCCTTTTGTCTGGTGCGACTGGTAGTGGGAAGAGCACCACCTTGAAAGTTGTAATGCAAAAGATGATAGCCGAACAGGCTGGCATTCATCTACTTACGCTTGAAGATCCACCTGAATATGAGATTACTGGTGCCAATCAATCTCCCATAACCGGGGATCGAGGTGATAGCATCGTTGTTGAACAAGAATGGGCGATGGCAATTGCTGATGCCATGCGACTCGATCCTGATGTAATTATGGTCGGTGAGATACGCGATGCAGTGACTGCAAAGATGACATTTCGTGCAGCAATGACGGGCCATCTTATCTGGACCACGATACATGCAAACGATGCTTTAGCGATCTTGCCCCGTTTGCAGGACGAGGCTGTGATGGAATCGTTATTGATGGATTCGCGGTTGGTGATCGGTTTGGTCAGTCAATCGCTGATCCAGGTGTTATGCCCTCACTGCAAAGTTCCTCTCAAAGGACATGAGCGGGAAATTTCTGAGCGCCTATCAAAAAGACTAAATCTTTATTGCCAACCGGAATCGGTCTACCTACAGGGAGAAGGCTGTGATTCTTGCAGGCAAAGCGGCACCTTGGGTCGAACGGTGGTTGCTGAAGTGGTACGGACCTCCCCCGGCTTGATGCAAGCTTATCGAATGGGCCATCATCACGAAGCGACCCGATACTGGATCTCAGAGATGGGGGGATTAAGCAAGGTTGATGCACTCATTCGCAAAATAAATGATGGAATCATCGATCCCCGTGCCGCAGAACGTGTGATAGGGCCGATTATTCCTGCTATCCATCAAATAGAGTGAAATGATATGTCCATGGCCGATTTTATTGAAAGACTAAACTATCGATTGGCGAAGGTACAGTTTGGTAAGAAAGCACGGATTCGTTTTTACGGACACCTTATCATGATGCTGGAAAATCGGGTCATGCTGATTGATGCATTACGCGAAATGTATAATATCGCCAGCAACGAGGGCCATAACCCCAACAATGGTTGTGCATTGGTATTGAGTAGTTGCTATGACTCTGTGAGTCAGGGCAGTACTTTGGCAGAGAGTTTGCGGCAATGGATAGACTCCAATGAAGTTGCGGTGATTGCTGCTGGTGAGCGTTCCGGTGATATATGTAGCGCTTTTATGGATGCGATTGCCATGATTGAAGCGGGTAGTAAGATTCGTCGTGCTGTTATTAGTACATCTATTTATCCTGTGGTGCTCATTGGGATGATATGCGTATTGTTGCATATTGTGGCAGGCAGTTTGGTACCCAAATTGGCCACTGTTTCTAAGCCAGAGACATGGGATGGTGCAGCTTATGTCCTTTATTTGATGGGAATATTTGTCAATGATTATGGATTTTATTCGCTGATATTTCTGGTGATTTTGATTGTTTTACTGTCGTTATCGTTGTCTTTTTTGGGAGGTCGATTGCGAACAGTGCTTGACCGGTTTCCGCCATGGTCACTGTATAGAACGATTCATGGCAGTATGTTCATACTGAATGTGTCGTTGTTGATCCGTTCAGGAATGATGTTGCAATCGGCGCTGGAATTACTGCTGGAACAGGCAGGTTCACGCTGGTTGTATGTGCGTATTGCTGCTACGCTCGAGCATATTTCAATGGGGGCCGGTTTTGGCGAGGCACTGCGTGATACTGGTTATCGTTTCCCTGACGATGAAGCAATCAGTTACATTAGGTTATTATCACGGTTGCAAGGTTTTGATCAATCAATGGCCAAGTTTGCACGGCATTGGTTGGATGAAACAATAGTTAAAGTGCAGATAGTCACTCGTGGGTTCCTGTTGGCTTCAATTCTTATGATTGGTGGCATGTTGATGCTGGTGGTTACGGCAGTGTCTGGCATTGAGAATGCTATTGAACAGTCGCTATCTATGCCATCTGTTTAATGTCGAGATTAATGATGGAAATCAGCCGGAACATGGAAACTGAAACCTATGGCGTATATCGTCAGGAAATGTCGGATGAGCTTAGGGAAATATGCGGTCCGTGTTGATTACAAGGGTATAGGGTGATCGTCATAATTGAATGTTTTGTTCTTATAAGGTAATGAATATTGTGAATTTAAGCTATGTATTTGAAGTTTTAAGTGATGTTAAAAATAACGATAAATATTATTGGTTGAAGATAATTATAATGATGAAAATGGATTTTATAATTAATTTTTCTTTAATTTGATAATTTTATAAGATGGTTTTTTGTTAAATAATTAAATGTTTATAAAGATTAATGTATTAAAATAGAAAGGTAAATCAGGTTTAAGTGGAAATATAATATGGGTTCAACTAGTTGATATTCCATATTAAAAAACAAATGAATGGGATAGATATGAATATTGTTGGGTTGAATGTGGTGATATGTGATAAATATAAATTTAATTTTATCATATTTAAATAATGTAGGTTTATATTTAATTGTGAATAATTATAAGATTTATTTATTTATTTATTTATTTATTTGTGTGATAATTATGTGGTTTATTTTAAAGTTTTTAAAGTTAAGATAATAAATTTATTACATGAACATGATTTTTATTAAATTATTAAATTATTAAATTATTAATTTTAAATAACAATTGTAATAAAAATTTGTGTAAATATTTATGCATAGAGAGAAAGTATTTGTATATTTGTCAGAAAGATAATTTTAGATATTAATATGTTGAAACAAGATGTTATTACTGAGGGAAATAACCAAATTTACGCAAAGTTTTTTTTGGGATCACTAAGTAACGCTTAACATGGAATAAATGAATAGCAAATATTTTCGAAGAATGAAAATAAGTCACCACAATCAGTACTCTCTGATTTAAGAATTCCATTCAATGGGGCAAACCAGGAGGCTAGCCTGATTGGAATGAATAAGCTGTTGACTAAGCAAATAGCCTCATTGTGTTCTATAAAAACACCAAAGTTTTTAGTGTATGACAAGCAAAAACTTAAAAGCTTCGTACAAGTATCGAAAGGGCTTGGCCTTCCTTTTGTTATTAAACCGAACAGTCAAGGATGCAGTATCGGTGTAAATTTGGTTCATACTGAAACTGAGTACCATTCGGCACTGGAAGAAGCTTTAAAGTATGAAGATATTGTACTGATGGAAGAGTTTATTTTAGGGCTTGAATTTACAGTTTGTTTTTTATCTGGTGAGGTTTTGCCATTTTTGTCAATTAATCATTCTCATAAGTTCTTTAATTATGACGCAAAATTCAAATCTGGAGATACATTGTTTGATCTAGTAAATTTCGATGGAAGAACAAACAAATTGATTGTCAGCCAAACAAAGAAAATTTTAGATTTTTTAAATATTAATGATTATTGCAGATTGGATTTTATCATGAAAGGCAATGTTCCTTACTTATTGGAACTGAACACCTTGCCAGGCTTAAATTCTTATAGTGTTTTTGTTAAAGCTGCATTATTGTACGGCATGTCATATGAGGAAATTATCATGTCTATCATTAATTGCAAAAAATGAGTGAGGCTACATGCAAATAATTAGCTACAAAAACGTAATTTATACTCTGCTGGTCATTTTAATTTGGAGTTTTGGTTGGATACTAACTAAGGTTGGATTGGAGCACATGCCGCCATTTACATTTGCGGCATTAAGGTTTGTAATTGCTGCTGTATTAATGCTTTTGATTTCAAGTATAAAATATAAATTCAATCACTTTAGTCGGAAAGAGTGGTGTATTGTTATTCTAATTGGCCTTACTCAAACTACTTTGATGTTTACCTTTATTAATATAGGCATGCAAAACGTAAGTGCTGGTAAGGCTTCCATCTTGATTTATTCAATGCCGATATGGAGTGCTGTATTTGCTTATTTGTTTTTACAGGAGCCACTAAAAGCTAAGGATATTCTAATCTTATGCTGTGGAATAATTGGCGTTTATTTTGTCTTCTTACCTGGCATTTCAATTGAGAGTGATATTTTAGGTTTGTTTTTATTATTGCTATCAGCCATTTCATGGGCTGTTTCGAATATACTTGTAAGAAAATATTTTGTTAAACATAATAAGTTTGTATTAACTACTTGGCAAATGTTGTTTGGGTCAGTTGGCTTGGTAGCCCTTTCTTTCTGGTTTGAGAATCCGACAGGGTTATCTTTGAATTATATAGAGTGGGGAATATTACTTTATACCAGCATATTTGCTTCTGTTGTGGCATTTACTCTTTGGTTTTCTATTCTGCCATCTCTCAATGTAATGTCTTCGACCATGCCATCTCTGCTAATTCCATTTTTTGTCATTATGTTTGATTCTATATTTTTAGAACAATCAGTAACCGTGTCTGTGGCTATGGGGCTGATTCTTATCGCATTGAGTTGCGTTTTAACCGCTCTTCGCAAATAGAGGTAGTGACCGAGTAGCTGCCATAACCGCCTTTTAGAGTTTTCTTGCGGCAGTCAGTGCAGTATGCATGATTTCAAACGGCAGTAATAGAGATAAGGCATTACGCTCCCGATAGGCATTAGCGTTCTGCAACGAGAATTTATTGAAAATTCTGAAAAACGCACTCTCACTAATATTATGTCGTTTATGCACAATCATGAGAGAGTAAAATTGAAATTAAATGGCCTGAGTCCGGCGTAATACCGAACTTAGGCCATGTTAACCACCGGGTAAACTGTCCAATAATTGGAGTTCACTTTAATTTGGCGGTCTTTAATTTCCTAATCATATCTTTTATTATATTTTATTAAGTTAAAAATTAGACTCTCTCTTAGGTATCAGGTCTCCTAAATGTAAATGGTGTTGTTTGTCGCCCGGATAATACATGTATTCAAGTTCCATAAATAGGACAAGAATCTACTGAATAATCCAGGTATGGGTTATTTATTATTATTTTAGACAAAGACTTTCCGGTCGATGCGATAGAAGATAATCGCTTCTCCCTTATTAAGTCTTCATTTTTTCAAAAAGAGGATCTCACTTATTTACCAAAAATAGATTCGATTCTTGATCTGAAACAATATTGTGGTAAACCTGCTGCTAATTGTTCATTCAAGTTATTTAAGGTAAAGTGAAAGTCTCTTTATTGCGTACTACTAAAGAAATTGGTAGTACCTAATTTTATTTTTCCCTGGTGTTGGACATATTTTGCTGACGGGAATAGCCGTCGCTTCACTGGTGGTAAAGTTTGTGCAACCCGAAGAGCAGTTCGAAACAGGATTCGTTTGATTGTCGAGCTATTTGTTGTATTTAGGGTGGTACGTAACGAAATCTCAACAGCTTCATTAGCATATATGCGCATCTGTTGTTCATAATTTGAGATTCCCTCTATTAAGTCTTCATGCCCGGATGCGACGCGAGTCAGGACTTGCGTGAGTAAAAGAGCGTCTCGCAGTGCTGTGTTTGCCCCCATTCCCATTACTGGCGGCATGTTATGAATGGCATCTCCAAGTAGCGTGACAGAGCTGGATCGCCAGGGTAAGAGATGAGCCATACTGCGCATAGGCAGCATAGATATGGTTTCCATATCACTCTGTTTAATCAGGGTATATAGGGTTTGATCCCACGAAGTAATACGAGACCGGATCAATGCACACAGAGATTCAGCAGAAAAATCAGCAATCGTATTTGGGTAGCTGTTCGTTGCCGCTGCGTAGGCCCATACGACAGAATTATTATTTTCTGTCGAAGTGGTCTTTGCTCGGGAATTGACCGGAGCACACCATTGAGAGATAAACAACCCATCAGAGCTTTTAGGCACGATATTGTTGGGTGACCCATCCTGCATATATGAGGGCAACAAGGCTTCAAGGGTTGGGGTAAGGCGCGAACGACCAATAGTGAGAGTGGCACCAATATCAAACCTTTCTATTGCAGGCAGGTACTGCTTGCGTACTTTTGAATTGCTACCATCTGCACCGATAAGAACATCAACATCTTCGTGACTTCCATCTTCAAAAAATAGTCTGATGCCATTGTTTTTAATGTGCTCATAACGCTCGAACGTTTTGTTCCATTGAATTGTGTCTGAGAGTCCCTCGTGTAGTACTTCTATAAGATCAGATCTGTTAATTAATATTCGATTTTCGGCAGTGAGCTGTCCATCCTTCTGACGAATGTCACTCTGTGTTTCGAGAAGAAGATGCAGATGTTCATCATAGAATCTTATCTGTCCACCAACAGATTTTGACATTTTTTTAAATGCCCGCCAGTTGGCATCCGGGAGGCATTCCTGCATTGCCTGTTGGCCGAATGTATTGACATAAATTCCATAACCGGGGGGCATGGATAATGTGGAAGCGCTACGTTCATAGACTTTCACCTTTATTCCGTTTTTACGCAGACCATGAGCCAGGCATGCGCCACCAATTCCTGAACCAATTATTCCAACCTTCATTTCTTTTTTCCCCGTAAGTAGTACGATGTGATTCTGAAAGAATCATGGTGACTGTAGCTGGCTGGGACCATCTGATCTCAGACATCAGTCGTGTTACTGCTATAGTTATGCTATAGTCTTAATAATAGTATACCGTACCGTTCGGTACCAATAGAAATTTAGGTTTTTTACATGACAAATACGTCTAAAGCCCAAACAGATCACAAAAGGACCCGTTCGTACTCTAGAATTTCAGGAGAACGAGTTAACGAGTTGTTGAAAGTCGCGGCTCAAGTATTTGCAGAACGGGGTTTTGATGGTGCCAGTGTCAATGAGATGGCAAAACGTGCTAATGCTTCGAAGGGGACCTATTATAGTCGATTCCCTTCTAAAGAAGAGCTGTTAGTGGCTGTTATCAGGCAGAGAATACAAGATGTTGAAGTCGGTCTGAATAAGGTCATGAATCCCGAACCGGATATTAGGAAAGCGTTAACAATTTTTGCAGAGGAAATGTCCACGGTAATCCTTTCTGAAACAATGATCGAAAACTATCGTGTGGTAACTTTGGAGTCCCAACGTTTTCCACAATTAGGTAAGATTTATTATGAAAAAGGAGTGAAACAAATCGTAGATTTTCTAGTTGCATATCTGGTACGAAAGGTGCAGGAGGGGAAACTGAACATAGTAAACCCGAAAATCTCCGCAGAGGTGTTTATCGATAGCATCATTGGTACGCCAAGGCTCAAAGCTACTTTAGGTATTGGTTTACCTACTCCAGAGGAAAAGTCTCAGCGAATTGCCATCGCTGTTCAGTCATTTCTCGCTGCATATAGTACTGCTTCATGATAGTTACATTGTCGTAAACTGAAAGTTATTGTGAGAATTGAGTTAAGTAAGGGCCTGCCTGTTATCAGGCAGGTCTCTTTGCGAGAATGTACCTGTAATGCGATTTGAATGTTTTGAAATAGACGCTTCGGCGTCTTTTTTGCTCTTTTGTGCCAGGCGTACTTGCAATTGTTTATTGTATTTTCTTTGTAGGTAAATAGTTTACAATGTAATTAACTTAATGTTTTTCTTTGATCAGAGTCTGAATTTGTCATAATTAAAATCAATTTGTGAAGATGTTCCGAATATGAGTATGTTGATATGGTAAAAAGAGTGATAAAGCCACTGCGTATTTCAGTTATTTACAGTACATTGGTGGTAGCTGGATATGCTTTAGCTAATCATCAGAGTAGGCCGATTGAAGGTAATATTCAAAATCTGTCAAAAATACAGGCTGAAAAGATATCTGAGACGACAATACCTGAACAAGTGCACAGTCAAACTGCTGCGATTTCAGAAACAGAACATCGTGAAATGCTCCGGAGCTGGTTACCAGCACAAGTTAAGCCTGTTTTCTTTGACCGATTGGTTAGTTTGTACTCTGCTAATCAGATGCAACCTTTATGGCAGAATGAAGCCGCTGTTCAGCGTTTTGAACAACAACTTTCAGAACTTGCATTGGCAGGCTTTCAACCGCAATTTGGTCAATGGCTGACTGAACTCAATGATTCTCAATTAAGTCATATGGGACGCGATATCATCTTATCGGATGCTATGCTGGGTTATTTACAGTTTGTCTCAGATGTCGGGCAGCAGGGCCAAAACTGGCTCTATCGTACTACGCCATACAAAATTGTTTTACCATCACCAGTCGTTATAGATCAGTGGCAACAAGCTATTGCAAGTAGCAATATAGCTGCTTATGTCACAGCACTGGCACCACAACATCCTCAATATGAAAATATGCGCAAGGAGATGATGAAACAACTGGCTGATAGTAAACCGTGGCCACAACTTTCTGACAAAAGTGCATTAAGACCGGGGCAGAGTAGCTATGATGTTACGGTATTACGAGAGGTACTTATCCGTATCGGTATGTTGGATGAACTGACAACCAAATCAGATAATACCTACGGCCCTGAATTGGTTACGGCGGTAAAAAATTTTCAGCAATGGCAAGGGTTGGCACCAGATGGTGTGATTGGTAAACGCACAAGAGATTGGCTGAACACTTCACCTCAAGATAGAGCTGGATTGATGGCACTTAATATCCAGCGTCTGCGGATAATCCCAGGTCATGTATCCACGGGGATTATGGTCAATATTCCTGATTATTCATTACAGTATTATCTTAATGCTCAGGAAGTGCTGAACTCGAAAGTCATTGTTGGTCGACCAAGCCGTAAAACACCCATTATGAGTAATGTGCTGAATAATGTGGTGATTAATCCTCCCTGGAATGTACCAACCAATCTGGCAAGAAAAGATATTGCACCACGAGGGGTTCAGGATCCCGGATATTTCCAGCGCCGTGGGTATGTTATATTTTCAAACTGGCGTGCTGATGCCAATGTAATCGACCCGTACACAATTGATTGGAATGTAGTTACGCCAGCTAATTTTCCTTATCGGATATGGCAAGCGCCGGGGCCGGCTAATTCATTAGGTCGCTATAAATTCAATATGCCAAATTCCGATGCTATCTATTTGCACGATACGCCAAACCATGGTCTATTTAGTAAAGATATTAGGGCGATTAGTTCCGGCTGTGTCCGGGTCAACAAAGCTTCGGAATTGGCAAGCATGTTATTGGGAGATGCCGGTTGGAACCAGGATAGAGTGAGTAAAACCCTGAAGCAGGGTAATACAGCTTATGTTAATATCCCACAGCGTATTCCTGTTTATTTGTATTATCTAACCGCTTGGGTAGATGAGCTTGGAGTAGCACAGTACCGCACAGATATTTATGATTACGACAACAGTGTGAGACAAGGTTCCCGGTTTTTGTCAAAGTTATTATCTTTACAAAAATAAATGCAACTAATTTTCATTATCACCGGTCGTAGTAACCGGTTATTTAGCTGCTGGTTGGCTTATTTTTTCCATAATCTGGGTAGATGTTTCTTCATGGATATAATCGATCATAACCGCCGTAAGTGGCTGAGTATGGGAGTAGCTGCTGTAGGCTTGAGTGTGTTGCCGGGGCAGGCTTTTGCTGCTCTGACTACTCCCCGCCCGCGAATTTTACGTTTTGATAATTTACATACGGGCGAAACTATTAAGGCTGAATTTTTCGATGGTCATCGTTATAACAAAGCAGAATTGGCTCGTCTGAATCATTTGTTTCGTGATTATCGCCAAAATAAAGTTAAAACTATCGATCCTAAATTATTTGACCAAATTTATTTACTGCAAATGATGCTGGGTGTGAATAAGTCTGTACAACTTATTTCTGGTTACCGCTCATTGATAACCAACAATCAGTTGCGCAGGCAAAGTCAAGGTGTTGCTAAACAGAGTTACCATACTCGAGGGAAAGCGATGGATTTCCATATTGAGGGGATTGAGCTTAGTCGTATCTGTAAAGCTGCTTTGAAAATGAAAGCGGGTGGTGTGGGATACTATCCAAACAGTAATTTTATTCATATTGATACAGGTCCCGTCAGGACATGGTAATCTGGTGAGTAACTATTTTGTTTTGACTATGGAGTAAATGAAATAATGAAATACCAAATTATTCCTGTTACTGCTTTTATGCAAAATTGTACCCTTATTTGGAATGAAGAGACTAAGGAAGCGGCAATTGTTGATCCGGGCGGTGAAGCAGCAAAGCTGATTGCTGAGATAGAGAATCGTGGTTTGAAATTGACCCAGATTTTACTGACTCATGGTCATTTTGATCATGTTGGTGCAACGGCAGAAGTCGCTAAGCATTTTAATGTGCCAGTTTATGGGCCACAGAAAGAAGATGCTTTCTGGATCGAAGGTTTACCGGCTCAAAGCCGGATGTTTGGCATTGAAGAATGCTCATCATTTGAGCCTGATCGCTGGTTGAATGACGGTGATGAATTACGAGTTGGTGGGAGCGATTTGTCCGTATTGCACTGTCCGGGGCATACACCAGGGCATGTTGTATTTGTCAATCATGCCGATAAACTGATTTATATGGGAGATGTGCTGTTCAAAGGAGGAGTTGGGCGTAGCGATTTTCCACGTGGTAATCACCAGCAGTTAATCAACTCAATTAAAGATAAACTTCTGCCACTTGGTGATGATTATGAATTTATTCCTGGGCATGGGCCAATGTCTACACTAGGTTATGAGCGGCAGACTAATCCGTTTTTACAAGATGAAGTACCAGGTTGGTAATAGAATAATAATATTTATACCCGTTATCTTTCAAGTTGCCTCTTTGTTGGCTGTACTTACTCACCCCGGTCACATAGTTCGTTATGCTCCCGGGGATTCGTTCCCTTGCCGTCGCGATGCATCTTGAAATCCATAGGGTATATATTAAATAAGCGTTAGTTTAGCAAAAAACGCCGTAAACCCTCGCCCAATGCGGGGGGATATAAGGCGAAAAGTCCGTAGGGCTTTAAAGATCAGTCAGGCATTGACTGACTCTGAACATAAGCTCTGAGTGTTTCAATTGTCGCCCCGCCGGTGCTACAGACGAAGTAATGCCCGTGCTGACTTCCAACATAAACTCTCTCGAGCAATTGTTGACGAAAACCAAGCGGTAATTGTAGAGACGTTGAAATCAGTAAATATGATGAAGAACCCTAATCTGGCTCGTGCTATCGGCGATGCGGGCTGGCATGGATTCATCACAAAACTGGAATACAAAGCAGCAGAAAAAGGTGTTCATCTGGTCAAACTGGATCACTGGTTCGCCAGTTCGAAAATCTGTCACTGCTGCGGTCACAAGATGCCAGAAATGCCATTACACAAGCGTATCTGGCAGTGTCCAGAGTGTGGAGTTGAACATGATCGCGATATCAACGCGGCAATCAACATCAAAAGCAAAGGCATATTGGAATTACAGGCGGCGGGACTCGTCGTTTCAGCCCATGGAGACCCGCGTAAATCTGTCATATCGACGGTTGCGGTCTGAGAAGTGGGAAGTCTCGCCGTTTACGGCGAGGAGCAGTCACATGGCTGTTTGATGGCAATGTTGCAGCTTCTGAGGGGTAAAAACCGCTAAGTTTTAGCGGTTTTTCATAGCAAGGCAAATATTGACTCAGAGGACCGCAATAATGGCTTCACATAGTGGAGCCATATTCTCTAGTGTCAGGCCAGCGACGTTAATACGGCCGGAGCCGACCGCGTATATACCAAATTCCTCACGCAGACGTTCTACTTGTTCTTTTGTCAAACCACTGAATGAGAACATACCATTCTGGTTGATAATGAAGCTGAAATCTTGGTTTGCACCTTTTTCTTGTAAGGTATTCACGAACAGTTGGCGCATACGCTGGATGCGTTCGCGCATGGTGGTTAGTTCTTGTTCCCAGACAGCTTTCAACTCTTCATTTGACAAAATAGTAGCGACAACAGACGCACCATGAGCGGGTGGGTTGGAATAGTTAGAACGGATAATCGCTTTAGCCTGACTGAAAGCTTTTTCTGCTGTATCGCTGTCTTTGGCGACAATAGTACAAGCACCAACACGCTCATTGTACAGGCCAAAGTTTTTGGAGTAGGAGCTGGCAACAATCAGCTCATTATGATTTCTTGTAAAAATGCGCAAGCCTTCTGCATCTTCATTCAGACCTTTGGCGAATCCCTGATAAGCGAAATCAAAAATAGGTAACCAGCCTTTTTCCGCAGATATTTCTGCCAGTTGAGCCCATTGTGTTGGAGTTGGATCAACACCTGTCGGGTTGTGGCAGCAGCCGTGGAACAAAACGATATCACCGGCCTGAACTTCAGACAGACTTGCCAGCATGCTTTCGAAATTCAGGGTGTGCTTTTCAGCGTCGTAGTATTTATATTCGCAAACTTCCAGGCCAGCAGCAGAAAAAACATTTTTATGGTTTGGCCAGGTTGGGTTGCTAATCCAGACTCGTTTAGCATTAGTCTGTTTGGCAACAAAATCTGCGGCAATACGCAAAGCACCTGTACCGCCTGGGCTTTGTGCTGTACGAGCGCGTTTATCTGTTACGATGGGATTATCTTTACCAAACAGCAATTCCTGAGTGACACGACCAAATTCGGCCAAGCCGCTAATCGGCAGGTAATTCTTGGTTGTTTCGTTTTCTAGTAGGTATTGCTCTGCTTTTTTGACACTGGTTAGAACAGGGGTTTTTCCTGTTTCATCTTTATAGACACCAATACCAAGGTTGATTTTATTTGTACGAGGATCAGAACGAAAACTATCGGCTAAGCCAAGAATAGGGTCGGCAGGCGCTGCGGTGATTTTCTCAAACATGTTTGTGATTCCAAAGCTCTGAGTTAAGCCTAAAAGGGTAGTCAGGTTAACGCTGCCGAAACAGTTTGCCAACTATTTGTAGTAAAAAGAAGATAATCTTGTGAAGCAGTTTGCGGAGTGAAAAAAAGTTTAAATAACAGTAACAAAAGATAGGTATAAAAAAAGCAGCACTTGAAGCGCTGCTTTATTTCAATTATGTCTAACTTGTTCAGTTAAACATATTCATCAACGGTAATTAGAACTGGTAAACCATACCTACACCAACCACGTTGTCAGTGCTGATACCAAATGATCTGGTGAAGTCATTGTCATCTAACAGGTTGATTTTGTAATCAACATAGGTAGTCATGTTTTTGTTCAGGTTATAGAAAGTGCCGACGGAAATATATTTAACGAGATCGTGGCTACCGGATTCTTTCTCATAACCACGAATGTCGCCGAACAGGCTCTTACCTTTAGACTGGACATATGCCAGAGATGGGCGCAGGCCAAAATCGAACTGATACTGTGCAGTTAATTCGATGTTCTGGGTTTTGTTGGCGATATTTTCCTGATTGACTCCATCAGCATCTTTTCCACCAAAGCGAGTCATGTTACGGGTTTCACCGTACATGGCAGCCAGGTAGATGTTGTTGGCATCGTATTTGGCACCGATGTTCCATGCTTCAGCGCGTTCACCTAAAGCAGTAGATCCCTTCAATGTATTTGTATTAAAGGCAGCTTTTTGTGCAGTAGTACGAGCAGAGTTAGAGTATGCACCACCTACGCTGATACCGTAACCTGCGTCATAAATCGCAGCGAAACCGTAGCCATCACCGTTGTCTTTGCGGTTAGCACGACCATTAGCGGTGTTTTCACTGTTCTCACCCTGATATTGCAGAGCGAAGTTCAGGCCATCAACCAGACCGAAGAAATCAGTATTACGGTAAGTTAACAGGCCCGTAGAACGGCCAGTCATGAAGTTGTCAGTCTGAGCCATGGAGTCACCACCAAATACTGGCAACACGTCGGTCCAGGAGTTGACATCATACACAACGCCGTAGTTACGACCATAGTTCAGTGAACCGTAGTCAGAGAGTTTCAGGCCAGCGAAAGCCAGACGAGTTTTAGTTTCTTCGTCAGCACCTTCTGCTCGGTTACCTTTAATGTTGTATTCCCAACGACCAAAGCCGGTCAGTTGGTCGTTAACTTGAGTTTCGCCTTTGAAGCCCAGACGAGCAAAGGAATTATCGCCATCTTCACCGCTATCATTGTTAGCGAATTGGTGACGTACCTCAACTTTACCATACAGGTCCAGTTTGTTGCCGTCTTTATTATAAACTTCAGCTGCATTTGCTGCGCCAGCAGCCAACAGAGCTGGGATTACCACTGCAAGAACATTGCGTTTCATCATTATTATTACCCTCATTGGTGTTATATTCGGACACCTGCCACTGCCAGAAATAATTCTTTAAAAATCTACGGAACTATTTGTGAGAGTTTAGTGTCGTCTTTTTCGCTGTCAAGTGTTTCATTGGTTGTTATTTTTATCCACTCACAAAGTGCTATAAAAAAAAGAATTTAGTAATAATGTGAAACAAAGTGTTTCAAAATGTAAATATATGGTTGTTTTTTGAGCTTCAATCGGTTCGGTTGTTCAAGAGAGCAGAAAATGAACAGAAGTCAGTGAAGGGAAAAAGTATCTGTTGATCTTAGTAAAAAAGGTAAAACAAAGTGTTAATTTGTCATCAAATTTTTTATAAGTAATTTGTTGATGTTCTTGTCTGAATATTGTTTCAGTCACTGTGCTATTTTTAATCAATAGTGTGATTATTATTATTCCTTGAAAAAAAGAATGGCGTTCACTTTCAAATGAACGCCATAACGTATTAATTGGGGTTTTCCGTAGGTCTGTTTGATTTTATTTCGGCTAATTTAGAACTGATATACCAAGCCTACACCAACCGCGTTTTTGGTATTAACGTCGAAATCATCAGTATATTGGTTGTCTTTTACTAAGTTGATTTTGTAATCAATATAGGCAGACATATTTTTGTTAAAGTTGTAATAAGAACCAATAGAGATGTATTTTACCCAGTTCTGATTTGTGAAAGAAGTGGTTCCTCTGGATTGAACGTATGCCAGAGATGGACGCAGACCAGAATCGAACTGATATTGAGCAGTTAATTCGATATTACGGGTTTTTGCAGAGACGAAGTCTTGGTAGCCGAAAGACGTCATATTGTGGGTTTCACCATACATAGCCGCCAGGTAGATGTTGTTGGCATCATATTTAGCACCGATGTTCCATGCTTTGGCTCTTTCACCGCGAGCGATAGAGGTCACTAATCTTTCATGTATGATAGGCCGGTCCGCGTTGGAATAGGCACCACCTACGCTGATACCGTATCCCATATCATAAGTCACAGATAAGCCGAAACCATCACCGTTGCTACCACCATTGGGTTTGATGATATCGCCTCGCTTACGAAGTGAATTACGACCATTTTTGTTGTCTTCGTCGTTCTTACCTTGGTATTGCAGGGCGAAGTTCAGGCCATCAACCAGGCCAAAGAAATCTGTATTGCGATAAGTTAAAACACCAGTAGCACGATTAGTCATGTAGGTGTCAGCCTGGGACATAGAATCACCACCGAATACTGGCAATACGTCGGTCCAGGCGTTGATGTCATAGAGAACGCCGTAGTTGCGACCATAGTCCAAAGAACCGTATTCAGCCAATTTTAAACCAGCGAAGCCCAGACGGGTTTTGTTACCTTTAGCACCGTCTGCTTCTGAGTTGTGAGCTTGAATTTCGTATTCCCAGCGACCAAAACCCGTCAACTGGCTATTTATTTGGGTTTCACCTTTGAAGCCTAGGCGAACATAACTTGCATCACCATCTTCACTCTGGACAAGAGAACTATCTGATTTTGGGATGGGTTTGGAGAATTGATGACGTGCATCAGCTTTACCATACAAATCCAGTTTGTTACCGTTTTTATTATAAATTTCAGTGGCATTTGTTGCCCCAACAGTTAACAGAGCTGGGATTACCACTGCAAGAATACGACCCTTCATTAATTGCTACCTTCTATTATTAGTTACCATCATTGGCGTTATTCGGACATTTGTTACTGACAGAAATAATTCCTTTAAGAAAATCTTTGAAACTATTTATGAAAGCCTAATGTCGTCTGTGTCGGGGCTCAGTTTTCCATTGGTAGTGGGCTTTATCTACCAGTAAAATGATACAAAGTTATGGTTTTTGTAATAAAGTGAAAATAATATATGTGAAAATGTAAATTAGTAGAGATTTATGATCGATATCTGGATTGAAAAAATAAAAAAGCCAGCTTCTGCTGGCTTGTTTATATAAGAATTTTTAATGTTACATTTGCGAGTTTATTAAAAGCTGGCACTTCTCGGCGTGCGCGGGAATGGAATAACATCTCGCACATTTGGGACACCGGTCACATAAGCAACCAGACGCTCAAAGCCAAGACCAAACCCGGAGTGAGGTACGGTGCCATAGCGACGTAGATCACGGTACCACCAGTAATCTTCTTTATTAAGGTCCATCTCTTCCATACGCTTGTCCAGCATATCCAGACGCTCTTCACGCTGTGATCCGCCGATAATCTCGCCGATGCCCGGTGCAAGTACATCCATTGCAGCGACAGTTTTACCATCATCGTTCATGCGCATATAGAAAGCTTTGATATCTTTTGGATAGTTTTTCACAACAACCGGAGCCTGGAAGTGTTTTTCTGCCAGAAAACGTTCATGTTCTGAAGAAAGGTCAACTCCCCAGAATACTGGGTTTTCAAATTTCTGGCCGCAGTTTTGCAAAATTTCAATCGCATCGGTGTAATCAATCTGAGCAAAGTCAGAATTGATGAATTTTTCCAGACGAGTGATGACGTCTTTATCTACACGCTCAGCAAAGAATTGCAGATCATCGGCGCGTTCTTCTAGTGCGGCTTTGAAAACATATTTCAGCATATTTTCAGCTAGCGATGCTGCATCGTCGAGATCAGCAAAAGCAATTTCTGGTTCAATCATCCAGAATTCTGCCAGATGGCGGCTGGTGTTAGAGTTTTCCGCACGGAAAGTTGGGCCGAATGTGTAGACTTTGCTTAATGCACAAGCATATGCTTCACCGTTCAATTGGCCTGATACGGTCAAAAAAGCTTCCCGTCCGAAGAAATCTTCATTGAAATCCACTTCACCTTTATCAGTTAAAGGTAAATTTTGCAGATCTAGGGTAGAAACTCGGAACATCTCACCAGCCCCTTCTGTATCAGCAGCAGTGATCAAAGGAGTAGAAACCCAGAAGTAACCGTTCTCATGAAAGAAGCGGTGTAGTGCTTGTGCAAGGGTATGACGCATGCGGGCAACGGCACCGATCAGGTTGGTTCGTGGGCGCAAGTGAGCCACTTCGCGTAGGTACTCAATGCTATGACGTTTAGCTGCCATCGGATAAGTGTCAGGATCTTCGACTTTGCCAATGACCACGACTTTCGTCGCTTGTAGTTCAAAATTCTGTCCTTGACCTGGGGAAGCAACGACTGTCCCTGTCACTTCTACCGAACAGCCAGTAGTTAAATACAGAACTTCATCCTGATAATTGGGCAAATTATTATTAACGACGGCCTGTAATGGATTAAAGCAGGAACCGTCATAGACGGCGAGGAAAGAGATACCAGCTTTAGAATCTCTCCTTGTTCGTATCCAGCCGCGAACGGTGACTTCACTATCAACCGCAACCCGGCCTTGCAGTACGTCGACTACAGGCGCTACGCTCATAAATTTCTCTCTTCTTTATATTATCAATTCAGGTTTGTGAAAATGAATATACCCGTTATCTTTCAAGTTGCTTCTTTGTTGGTTGCGTTTGCTCACCCCAGTCACATAGTTAGCTATGCTCCCGGGGATTCGCTCCCTTGCTGTCGCGATCCATCTTGAAATCCATAGGGTATATACCCATAAGGGGCAACTCGTTCTATGTTACTTGCCATATTTCAGGAAACAAGAGGAAATCACTAATTTAGCGGGTGAAATAGAGGGAAAAAGGTCTTTTTAAGAGGTGCCGCTACTTTTCTGCTAGCGGCACTGTTGTATTTTTAAATAAAAATTGGGCTAACAAGCTTGTTTGATTTGCGGTATATCAAAAGCTGCACGTAGTCGGTTGACAAACTCGTTATCCTCACAAATGGTTTTGCCAGGGCTGTCTGAAAGTTTTGCTACCGGTTTGCCATTACATTCGACAAGTTTGATAACAATATTTAGCGGATTAACTCCCGGAATATTGCAAGTCAGTCGTGTACCGATACCAAAAATCAGGTTGATTCTGTTGTGAAAATGATGATAGAGCGTCAGCGCCTTCTGGAAATCCAGGCTATCAGAAAATACCAGGGTTTTTGTCATCGGATCGATGCCCAGCTTTTGATAATGAGCGATAGCTTTTTCACCCCATTGAACTGGATCACCCGAATCATGGCGCAAACCCTGATAGCTGTTGGCAAGCTGAGCATCAAAATCCCGCAGGAAAGCATCCATTGTGATGCAGTCAGTCAAGGCGATACCCAATTGGTTGGGATATTCATTTAGCCAATTTTGTAACGCCTCCCGTTGACTGTTTGCCAGTTCAGGACTGATTTGTTGATGAGCTTGAAACCACTCATGTGCTTGCGTACCAACGGGGTTGAGCCCAAGTTGTTGGGCAAGTTGATAGTTGCTAGTGCCAATCAGGTAAGGGAAATGCTGTTGCAGCTCCCTGACGATAGCGTGTTGGACACTGTGCGAGAAACGCCGGCGTGTACCGAAATCCATCAGCTTGAAACTAGAGAGATCGACGCCTTCATTTTTAGCATTTTGATAGAACAGTTTGATCAACTTGTGCAGCTGGTTGACTGCATTTTCAACAGCGTTATCTGGTAAGTGATGGCGATGAACTAATTCACTAATTAATGCCAGTAATGGGACTTCCCACATAATGACTTCATGCCATAATCCTGAAATACGGACAGCTAACTGGCCATCACTTGTAACAGAAATATTGACTTGTTGTGGGTTGAAACGAAAAGTTTTTAACCAGTTTAGATAATCAGTTTTGAAAAAAGGCAGGCTGGCAAGATAATTAAATTCAGCATCGGTTAATGCCAGATCAGCCATCATGTCAACTTGATGGCGTAATTCTTCGGTATATTCACCCAGCAGTTCATCACCGCGACAGCGGAATTCTGCAACTACGGGTATGTCATTGTAGCGGTGGTACACTGCTTGTTGCATATGAAGCTTATAAGCGTCAGTATCAAGCAGTGATTTAATAATTGGGGTAGCGTCTAGGGTCATGGCGCGTTATGCATCCTCACGGAGCGTATTCGTGTCAGCTAAATCGATAAAGTTGGAAGAGTATACCGATATTATTTTGTTATTGAAGTCACATAACATCATATAGTTCACCAAATGCTCGAAGCTAAAAGGGGCCGTTGGTTAAATGTTATCATGTTATTTGATCATTGCGTGACAACAAGCACCAAAGAGCAAACATATTCTTTACATAACATCATACTCGTTTTGAATGAATGTTTAACGCCAGAAGGTGCGGTATTTCACTCTTGAAATTTAACCTCTTTCTATGGCAGCGTAAGATTTGGTATTGAATTAATTCCATAAATATGAAACAAAAGGTTTCTTATGACACAACAGCGACAAGCTAAATATCGCCGGGATTATCGCGCTCCCGACTATACGATTTCTGATATTGAACTCGATTTTGATCTTGATGCCGATAACACAGAAGTTACTGCAATCAGCCAGGTGAAACGTCTGAGTCATGAAATAACGCCATTAGTGCTGAATGGTGAAGACTTGACACTAAAAAGTCTTCATATAGATGGTCAGCCATGGGAACATTACCGTGAGCAGGATGGTGTTCTGATCATTGAGCAGTTGCCAGCTCAGTTCACTGTGAAAATTGTGAATACCATCCATCCATCGAAAAATACTGCTCTTGAAGGCTTGTATGTTTCTGGCGATGCACTTTGTACCCAGTGTGAAGCAGAGGGTTTCCGTCACATTACCTATTATCTTGATCGTCCTGATGTATTGGCGCGTTTTACAACTCGTATCACTGCTGATAAATCTAAATATCCGTATTTGCTTTCAAATGGTAACCGGGTTGAGCGAGGAGAAACTGGTGATGGGCGTCATTGGGTGAAGTGGCATGATCCATTCCCAAAACCAGGTTATTTGTTTGCTCTGGTTGCGGGTGATTTTGATGTTCTGCGCGATACTTTTACGACCCGTAGTGACCGTGAAGTTGCATTGGAACTGTTTGTTGACCGCGGTAATCTTGACCGGGCTGATTGGGCAATGACTTCCCTGAAAAATGCGATGAGATGGGATGAAACCCGATTCGGTCTTGAATATGATCTCGATATTTACATGATTGTTGCAGTGGATTTTTTCAATATGGGTGCAATGGAGAATAAAGGGCTGAATATCTTTAACTCCAAATATGTGTTGGCAAAATCTGAAACTGCGACTGATAAAGATTACCTTAATATAGAAGCCGTGATCGGTCATGAATATTTCCATAACTGGACCGGTAACCGTATTACTTGCCGTGATTGGTTTCAGCTTAGCCTGAAAGAAGGACTAACTGTCTTCCGTGATCAGGAATTCAGCTCTGATCTCGGCTCACGCTCTGTTAATCGTATCGATAATGTGCGTGTTATGCGTTCAGCACAATTTGTTGAAGATGGTAGCCCAATGGCTCATCCAATTCGCCCCGATAAAGTGATTGAAATGAATAACTTCTATACGCTGACTGTGTATGAAAAGGGGGCCGAAGTTATTCGTATGATTCATACTTTGCTGGGTGAAGAACAATTTCAGGCAGGGATGCAGCTTTATATTCATCGTCATGACGGTAGTGCTGCAACATGTGATGATTTTGTTCAGGCAATGGAAGATGCATCAAATGTAGATTTGTCACTTTTCCGCCGCTGGTATAGCCAATCGGGTACTCCGGTGCTGACAGTCCGTGATGAATATGATGCAGAAAAACAGCAGTATAAGTTGCATGTTACGCAAATGACACCATCTACAGCTGATCAAAAAGAGAAACTGCCTCTGCATATTCCGTTGGATATTGAACTCTATGACAGTAAAGGTTGTGTGCTCCCACTGCATTATAATGGCCAGCCAGTACACCATGTGCTGAATGTCACCAATGCGGAGCAGACGTTTGTATTTGATAATGTGCCGTCATTGCCGGTCCCTTCTTTATTACGTGAATTCTCAGCGCCAGTGAAGCTAGATTACAAATTTAGTGATGAGCAGTTGGTATTCCTGATGAAATATGCCCGCAATGAATTTTCTCGCTGGGATGCCGCTCAGTCTCTGATGGCAAACTATATCAAATTGAATGTCATTCGTTATCAGCAGAAGCAGCCAGTTGAATTGCCAATGCATGTGGTAGATGCTTTCCGTACAGTGTTATTAGATAAGGATCTTGATCCTGCTTTAGCTGCTCTAATTCTGGTTTTGCCATCAGGAAGTGAGATAGCGGAATTGTTTACGATTATTGATCCAAAAGCGATTCATGAAGTTCTGGAGGCAACTACCCGTACTTTGGCTCAGGAGATGGCTGATGAATTTGCGGCAGTTTATAACTCCATCAATATAGGTGCATACCGTGTTAATCACCAAGATATCGCTAAGCGATCTCTGCGTAATATTTGCCTATATTATCTAGCCTTTGGTCATCAGAAGCAGGCTGATAAGCTGATATCAAATCAATATCATCAGTCTGATAATATGACGGATGCGCTAGCGGCGTTATTTGCAGCGGTGGTAGCTGAATTACCTTGCTGTGATCAGCTAATGGCAGAGTTTGATGAGAAATGGCATCAAGATGGCTTAGTTATGGATAAATGGTTTAGCTTACAGGCAAGTAGCCCGTCAGCAGATGTTCTGACGAATGTGCGTAATCTTCTGAATCATCGATCATTTAGCATAGGGAATCCAAACCGAGTGCGTGCTCTGGTTGGCGCATTTGTTAATAACCCGGTGGCATTTCATGCTGAAGATGGTAGTGGCTATCAGTTCTTGTTGGAAATTTTGACTGATCTTAACAGCCGTAATCCGCAGGTTGCTTCCCGTTTGATTGAACCGTTGATGCGTTTGAAGCGTTATGATGATAAACGTAAAGATATGATGCGTAGTGTGTTGGAACAGTTAAAAGGGTTGGAAAATCTATCTGGTGATTTGTTTGAGAAAATCACCAAGGCGTTAGAAAGCTGATAACTGTTTATCGGGCTAATGGTTATTTAGCCCGATATTCTTTCAGCTTTGTTTTCTGGATAATAAGTCTCTTGCAATTATTTACTTTAGTTTTTATTAAGGCGTTCAGCGCTTAATAAAAAATTTTATCACCTTAGTGATAATCTAATTACCTGTTAGGTTGCACAGTGATTTTCATACAGATATTCCCTATTTGTCGGTGTAAGATAGGTGTGATGTCAATTGAATGTTGATGTGCAATTATTTTAAAATTCAATTTGGAATTGAAAACAGAGCTAAAGATAAGCAGAGGTTTGTTGCCCTCATTGAGGGCTATATAGTAAGAAAGATAACCGTTATTCGTAATTTCTACCACCAAATAGATTTATTTTGTATTTACACTCTTTATCGTCATTATTCCAATTTCGATAGCCATTTTTGCTTGATAGATCTTTAATGATTACATTCAATTCATGTGGATATATGTCATAATCGTGACCAACTTCAGGAATAAAAAAGCTTGACATGTATCCGCTCGGAGACCTGTAAGTGTGTTCTTGGGAAGTAATACTCATATGTTGATTTGCTTTAATAGTATACTCAAGAGCGTCTGCACCTTGCATGTGCAGTGACGGGGGAGTCATACCTGGTATTTTTTTATTGTATGTTGATTTAATGCCGATAAAGTTAACACCAGCAGTCAGAGTTCTGAGGTCAACGAGCTTAAAGCATTCCCCCGATTTTTCGTAAGTTTCCAGTGTCAGTGGCGGGAGGTAATTTCTGACTCTAATTCTGGCAGAATCAGTACCTGAATAATCTTCCATAGGCTTTGTTAAACTAATTGCACAGCCTGAAAGTAAAGAAATGGAGATAACAAGGATTAATTTTTTCATATTATTCTAAGCCACAGTTTATTTAAGATTTCCTTCTATTATAATAGAAGATAAAATAATCTCCATTCTTCTATCATTTTATGAGAAATTATTCAATAGCGAAATGAATCTGTGTTAATCCGGAACGATCTTACTTAATTCTTTGGTGGTGAAGGTTTTAAATGTGGATTTATTAAATGTGGCAAAATTTCGCATGTTTTTTTAACCTTTCGATTCGTTTTTATTCTTTCAGATACCGTAGTAGAGAGATGGATTGCTTTGATTTTAAATAATTTTTTATCTTTTTAGTGTCAGAGGCAAAATAATGATATTGGATGAGCTGGAAATGAAATTTACCGGAAAGCACAGTACTAATTGAGTGGTTTTAATCTTGGGAAAGAAAGTATGATAAGACACTGAATGGTGGTTAATCTTTGTATCCTTAATGGCGTGATTCTTACTGTTTAAGAGCAGCCGAGCGACAGTTTTAGTCACGGATGGAAAAAATTTGCTGCTGATGAGCATATTTCTGTGGCTTCAACCCACGCTATTCGGTTAATCTCTTACCAAGATATCTTGGAGATTGGCAATGAGTATGGTGCCACTCAAAAATTTCTCAGTGGCACATGAATGTGTATAGAAGCATATTGGTTTTATTTTTATAACTTAGTGTTTATACCCAATAGATTTCAAGATGCATCGCGACGGCAAGGGAACGAATCCCCGGGAGCATAGATAACTATGTGACCGGGGTGAGAGAGTGCAGCCAACAAAGGCAACTTGAAAGATAACAGGTATATGAATTAATTAACAGGTTGAGGATGATGTGCTACCCACTAATCAGGAAGGCGTTGTTTCAGTTTGAGCCTGAACGAGCGCACGAGTTAACTTTCCGCCAGCTCAAACGTATTACCGGTACTCCTTTCGAATTTCTTATCCATCAGTCAGTTGCTACAAAACCCGTTACTTGCATGGGCCTGTCATTTAAAAATCCTCTTGGTCTGGCTGCGGGTCTTGATAAAGATGGCGATTGTATTGACGCATTTGGCGCAATGGGATTTGGTTTTATTGAAATTGGTACTGTAACTCCACGTGCTCAGGCAGGAAATGATAAACCAAGACTGTTTCGTATTGTTGAAGCAGAAGGGTTAATTAACCGTATGGGCTTCAATAACCTCGGTGTTGATAACCTGGTGGAAAATGTCAAAAAAGCAAAATATGGTGGGGTTATTGGGATCAATATTGGCAAAAATAAAGATACGCCAGTAGAACATGGGAAAGATGATTATTTGATCTGCATGGATAAAGTTTATCCTTATGCTAGCTATATTGCGATTAATATCTCATCACCAAATACACAGGGTTTAAGAACATTACAATATGGCGAAGCGCTGGATGACTTACTCTCTGCGATTAAAGATAAGCAAAGTGAGCTTCAGCAAAAATATCAAAAATATGTCCCTGTTGCGGTGAAAATCGCTCCGGATCTTTCTGAAGCAGAGTTAGTTCAAATTGCGGATAGTTTAATTCGTCATAATATCGATGGAGCTATTGCAACGAATACAACGTTAGACAAGAAATTAGTTGAAGGACTTAATTATTGTCAACAAGCTGGTGGGTTAAGTGGCCGACCGGTTCAGTTACGTAGTACAGAAGTTATTCGTCGATTATCGCAAGAATTAAAAGGTGAAATTCCTATTATCGGTGTTGGCGGAATAGATTCACTAACTGCGGCCAGAGAGAAAATAGTAGCCGGGGCTTCTTTAATACAGATTTTCTCTGGATTTATCTATCATGGTCCAAAATTAATCAAAGATATCATCAATCATATCTGAATCTTTCTGATAATTTATCATTGGGGGTTTATTTTTGCCCCCAACTCGTCTATATTCGCTCTGATCACCTAAGTTTTATCTGTATCTTTGCATATCTTTTAATTATGACAGGATTTATTTCACTGAATAGCAGGCAAGTTATTTACAATCTGTTTAGCGATGTAAGCTTCTTGGCATAAAAGGATAACCCATGAAAATTAAACCTGATGACCAATGGCGCTGGTATTTTGATGCTGACCATGACCGTGTAATGCTCGATCTGTCTAATGGTATGGTTTTTCGTTCCTGTTTTCCTGCAAAGATGCTGACACCCTATGCTATGGGGGAAGTGTCGTTTTCTGTGGAAGATGCGACGCTTTATTATTGTTTTGAAGAACAGACACGCCGAATTAATATTTCAGATGAATTGAGAGCTGAATTAATTCTTAATGCGTTAGTGGCTTTTCGCTTTATTAAGCCACAAATGCCAAGAAGCTGGTATTTTTCTCGTTTTGCTATGATAGAAAAGCCTGTTCAGGGGGAGTTGATTCAGGTACGCCTTCAGGATTGTGGAACCGATGCCATATTTTTAGTAGCAGAGGCGGGGGATAGTGCGAGCCTTTGTTTGCTAGCTCAACCGCAATTAACGTTATCTGATCGAGTAATGAATTTTTGCGATCCAATTAAGATTATGAACGATAGATTGATGCCATTTGTGGAACCTGTTTGTATGCCAATTTATGGCACTGCTGTTTGATTTGAGTTTAATATCTATTTGTTCTACTCTCCTTTTTAAGAGTCAAGTCGCTTTTTCTTGAATTCTAAAATCATCTGCTAACTATCAGCACAAAAACTAGCTTTATATAAGCTACAATTCATTCATTTGATGCAGGCGTGAAAAATATAATAGGAAGCATTTTAGATTTTAGTTGCTCTCTCCCCTCTGGACAAAATTAGCCTCGAGATGGGGAGGAGAGACAATATATCAAGGGGTTAATTAGCACGATTTCGTTCGAGGATTAATTGTTCTGCATGATTGGATATTGCTGCTAATGCGTCGTGACTGGCGTAATCATCTTGGACGATTTGTGCGCGTTGTTTAAACAAATTTGTACTCAGCATATTTTCCACTGTTTGCTTAAGTTGAGATTCAGCGGGTTGTGCTGTATCCAGATTAATACCGCATCCAGCCCATACGACGCGAAATGCTGTTTCCTGTTTACCTTCTCCTGTATCGGCAATGAGCAATGGTGTACCGTGGTTGAGAGCGTAATTAATTGTGCCGTAACCACCGTTGGTTATTAACAATGAAGCTTTCGGTAGCCAGTCCTCAAATGAAATAAATTCTTCGATGTGTGCATTGTCAGGTATGTTCTCTTGCAGTATTTCTACCGATCTACCACCGGTGGTTGCCAATACACGAACAGGCAATGTTGCAAGCGCCCGCAGTGTGGGGAGAATTAACTGATTTAAATCAGTATTGGACATGGTGCCTTGAGTAACGACAACCAATGGACGTGGATCATCGTCTTCCCATAATTGAGGTGATTCTATTTTCGGTGCGGGGTTGGGGAGTGGGCCGATAAAATGGACTGTATCAGGTAATCCTTCTCGTGGATATTCAAATGCCAGGGTTGAAAGTTGCAAAAAGCGATCAGAGCTAAAGATGACTTCATCGTTGAAAAATCGGGTTAACGTAGAGCATCCTGACTGAGCTAGTGCGTCATTGAAGTTATTCTGTACTTCGGTTATTAGTTGTCGAGCCTCCTCATCCACGAGTTGCTCATGTGTCAATTCTGATGGCAGTAATGCAGGTGGGATACGTGGTCCCCAGAAAATTGAATCTTTTGAAGAGTAAGCCAGAGGCGTTATGCCGATGATGATTACTGGAAGGCGATGAGATTTTTCTTTTTGCAACAGTGGCAATATGCCATAAAAGCAGTTCTCGGCTATAAGTAACTCTGCTTGCTGTTCATGGATGATTTGTTGTAATTGACGGTCGAGAAGTGGGATGGGGCTACAGAAGAAATCTTTAAACGCTAGTGCCATTTGTAGGTTTCCTGGCGGAACATGCGCTCGGTCAGGAAAACGTTGCTTTAAGTGACGGTAATCAAAGTCTATTTTTTCATCAAAAGGGATAAATGTTGCGTTTAAATCTTCTACATGTTGGCGAAATAACACGCCAGTGAATACAGTTACCTGATGTCCTTGTGTTATCAGTGATTGAGTTACCTTTAACATCGGATAGACATGTCCTGGTGTTGCAACCGCTGCAATGACAATTCGTGCCATAACTTACTCCTTCTACTGTTTTGATTTAATTGCGCTAACTCCTGACTCATAGTGTGATTATTTATGACTACTGTCATAAATTCATTGTAGTAACAATAGTTCATTATGACAATAATCACTATGGTTTATTTTCTTGCTAGGTTGTTAAATATACAGATTTCCTCCCCCCCTTTAGTCTGTGTTAGCACTAAAATGGAGAGGAAGGACGAAGTATCTGGGGATTAGCTGATGGCTTTATGCGAGAGTTAACTGCTCTACGTGATTGGATATTGCTGTTAATGCATCATGTCTTGCATAATCTTTTTGGACAATTTGTGCACGTTGTTTAAACAAGTCTGTACTTAACATATTTTCCACTGTTTGCTTAAGTTGAGATTCAGTGGGGTGTGCTGTCTCCAGATTAATTCCGCATCCAGCCCATACAACACGAAAAGCTGCTTCCTGCTTGCCTTCTCCTGCATCTGCAATGAGTAATGGTGTTCCGTGGCTAAGGGCATAATTGATGGTTCCATAACCACCGTTGGATATGAGTAATGAAGCTTGCGGTAGCCAATGCTCAAATGAAATAAATTCTTCAATACATACGTTTTCGGGTAGATCTTTCCTCAATGTTTCGACTGGTCTGCCCCCGGTGGTTGCCAATACACGCACTGGTAATGTCGCCAGTGCGTGTAATGTGGGGAGAATTAACTGATTTAAATCGGTATTGGATATAGTACCTTGAGTGACGACAACCAGTGGACGTGGATCATCTTCTTCCCATAATTGAGGTGATTCTATTTTCGGTGCAGGGTTAGGAAGCGGCCCAATAAAATGGACTGTATCAGGTAATCCTTGTCGTGGGTATTCAAATGCCAGGCTTGAGAGCTGTAAAAAGAGATCAGCACCAAAAATCATTTCATCATTGAAAGGTCTGGTTAACGCAGATCCTCCAGACTGGATTAATGAATCATTGAAGCTATCCTGTACTTCGGTTATTAACTGCTGGTTGGTTTCATCTACCAGTTGTTCATGTGTCAATTCTGGTGGTAATACCGCGGGCGGGATACGAGGTCCCCAAAAAACTGAATCTTTCGAAGAGTAAGCCAAAGGTGTTATGCCAACAACTATTACTGGAAGACGATGGGCTTTTTCTTTTTGCAGCAGAGGTAATATACCGTAAAAGCAGTTCTCGGCTATAAGCAGTTCCGCTTGTTGTTCACGAATGATTTGTCGTAATTGACGATCAAGAAGTGGGATTGGGGCGGAAAAGAAGTTCTTAAATGCCAGTGCCATTTGTACATTTCCCGGAGGAAGTTGAGCGCGGTTAGGGAAATGCTGTTCTAAATGACGGTAGTCAAAGTCTATTTGTTCGTCAAAAGGGGCAAATTGTGCGCTTAACGCTTCTACTTGTTGGCGAAATAGCGCACCGGTAAATACTGTGACCTGATGTCCTTGTGCTATCAGTGATTCAGCAACCTTTAACATCGGATAGACATGCCCAGGTGTCGCGACCGCTGCAATGACAATACGTGCCATGATTTGCTCCTTCATACATATTGTTTTGATTGAGTTACGCTAGCTCCTGACGCAGAGTGTAGTCATTTTATGACGGCAGTTATAAATTCATTATCGTAATAATTAATTCATTATGATAATAATCATTGATGTTGACTTTTTGATGAAATTATTGCATATGCTGGCTTCCTCCCCTTTTAGATCGCGTTAATACAAAAATGGGGAGGAAGTACAAAAGACTTGGGGATTAGTTAATGCGGCTGCGTTCAAGAATTAATTGTTCTACATGCTTAGATATTTCTGCTAATGCATCATGTCTTGCGTAGTCTTGTTGGACGATTTTTGCTCGTTGTTTAAATAAGTTTGTGTTGAGAATCTTTTCTACTGATTGCCTTAGCGCGGTTTCAGTAGGATATGCTGTGTTGAGACTAATACCGCATCCTGCCAGTATGACACGAAAGGCGGTTTCTTGCTTACTTTCACCTGCATCTGCAATAAGTAACGGCACGCCGTGGCTGAGAGCGTAATTAATGGTTCCGTAGCCACCATTAGAGATCAAAAGCTCGGCTTTTGGTAACCAGTGTTCAAACGAGATAAAGTCTTTAACGCAGGCGTTTTCCGGGATGACTTCATTGAGTGTTTCTACCGCTCTACCCCCTGTTGTTGCTAGTACACGAACAGGTAATGTGGCTAGCGCCCGTAGAGTAGGAAGGAGTAACTGATTCAAATCTGAATTGGAAATAGTACCTTGAGTGACTATAACTAATGGACGAGGGTCGTCGTCTTCCCATAAATGAGGTGCTTCTGTTATTGGAGTAGAGTCAAGTATTGGACCAATAAAATGGACTGTATCAGATAATTCTTCTCGTTCGTATTCAAATGCCAGGGTTGATAGTTGCAAGAAGCGATCAGCACCCAAAATTATTGCATCGTTGAAAGGTCTGGTTAATGCAGAGCATCCTGATTGGATGAGTGCATCATCGAAATAAGTTTGGACTTCTGCTATCAGTTGCCGGGTTTTTTCATCGACTAATTGTTCATGTGTTAATTCTGGTGGTATGAGCACGGGAGGAATACGTGGTCCAAATAAAATGGTATCTTTAGAAGAATAAGACAGAGGACCTAAACCTAAGATGATAACTGGAAGGCGACAAATTCTTTCTTCTTGCAGTAGTGGTAATATACTAAAAAAGTAGTTCTCGGTTATAACGAGTTCCGCTTGTTGCTCACGAATAATTTGTTGCAGCTGTTGGCTAAGAAATGGGATAGGCTCAGCGAAGATATGTTTTAACGAGAGTGCCAATTGCAGGTTTCCAGGAGGGAGCTGTGCACGTAAGGGAAAGTGCTGTACGAAGTGGCGATAGTCATAATCTATTCTTTCATCAAAAGCGACAAATTGTGCATTGATTGCTTCTACTTGTTGACGAAATACGGCTCCGGTGAATAAGGTAATTTGATGTCCTTGAGAAATTAATGATTGAGCAACTTTTAACATGGGGTAGAAGTGCCCAGGACTTGCGATTGCGGCAATAACAATACATGCCATAAATTCACTCCTTATGTGCTTTGAAAAGATTATTTAAGTATTTGCGTAGTGTATAATTAGCTTAATGCCTAACCAGTTTATAATAATAATGATTATTATTGTCGATTAATTTGGATAGAATGGGGGTTAATGCATAACTCATAAAACTAAAATAGCCAATAAGAGTTATAAAGGAATTGGTGTAATTAATGGAATTACCCGCGCGCTAATTTATAGCGCTGCGGTCCAATTTGGATTTAAACTCTATTCTTCGCTATTGCTTTTAAGAATAAGATTATTCTTAGGAATACAGGAACAAGCTAGAATATATCCGTCATTTTTAATGGCTGTTGATTTTAATGGAGAAACTTCTCCCTGAACTAAAGAAATGCTACAGCATCCACATATGCCAGCTCGACATGAATAAGGTACATTGATGCCTTGTTGTTCCAGCTGTTCTAAAATGATTTGTTGATTATTACCTGTGAAAATTTTTCCATTATATTCAATAGTTACAGTTTGATTATTTGTTTTTGGCACATCAATGCTTTCAACTATTTCACTACTGTCATATTTACGAGGATCTTTTTTCGCTAATATAGTTACAGTATCTCCAACGCGAATAATGCCACTTGAACGGGCAATGAGATTCTGGCCAAAGTCGATATCACCATTTTCTGCGGTACGGAATGATTGCAATGTTGCTAAGGGTTCTCCGTTTGGATTTTTAATTCCTTTATCAACGCTGACAGTTGTTAGAATACAGCGGCTACATGGTTTAGGTAAGTCAAAAATAACATTCCCAATCTGGATTGATTGCCAACTATCTTCTGCAAATGCTTCTGCACCGGTAATAACAATATTTGGACGAAATTGTTCTAATCTAATACTAGCAGGGCAACGTTGTTGTAATAAATGAAATGAAGCCTCGTTAATAAGCAAGAATGGGTAACCATCAGCAAATGATAATGGAACTTCAGGATGTTTTTTTACCCTGCGAGTTAATTCATGACTTAACCAGCGTAATTGTACTGGAATATCAAAAAAAACACTTAACCATTGGTTAATTTCTTCTGGAGCAATCAGAGCAGTAAAATGATTGCCCCATACTTCAGTGGGTTTCTGCTCATGCAGGAAATCGCTATAGAGCACAGTGGCATTTTCGCCGTTAGGTGCAAGCAGATAAATACCATTGTTTAAAATAGCTGGAGTGAACAACAACATCTGGGGATATTTACGAGCTGTAATAAAGGTCCCGTCTGGGGTGGTGAGCATAAAATTGCGGTCGAAAATAAGACCGCTTTCACTCACTAATGCATGGGAAAGTTGCAAACCACGCATAGACTTTACCGGGTGGGTATACAGGCGAGACAAAGTTATCATCCATTAACCTCCATGAGAAACGTTTTCTTGGCATGAGCAACTTTATGACATGTCACCCGGATTAGCTATAATGCGTAACAATTTTCTTTTTGGTGATACACAATATGAACTCTTTGTTTGCCAGTACGGCACGCGGATTAGAAGAACTGTTAAAGAACGAACTGGAAATGCTGGGTGCGCAATCATGCAAAATTGTGCAAGGCGGAGTTCATTTTCAAGGTGACGATAGAGTGATGTATAAAAGTCTGATGTGGAGCAGACTGGCATCACGTATTTTACTACCGCTAAACGAATTTAATGTTTATAGCGACTTAGATCTCTATCTTGGGGTTCAGTCTGTTGATTGGAGCCAGATTTTCTCTGTAGACAGCACTTTCTCTGTGCATTTCAGTGGTACGAATGAAGAGATCCGAAACACTCAATATGGTGCACTCAAAGTTAAAGACGCCATTGTCGACAGCTTTATTCGTAAGTTGGATCAACGTCCAAATGTGGCAAAACAACATCCTGATATTCGAATTAATGTTTTCCTGAATAAAGAGAAAGCCAGCGTTGCTCTGGACTTGAGTGGTGAAGGTTTACATATTCGTGGTTACCGAGATCTTGCAGGTCAGGCTCCGTTGAAAGAAAACTTGGCTGCGGCAATTATCCTACGTTCAGGTTGGCGGATAGGGGCTCCGATGGTCGACCCTATGTGTGGTTCAGGCACGTTATTGATTGAAGCCGCAATGATGGCGGCTGATCGTGCTCCGGGGTTGCATCGCAATAACTGGGGTTTTGCTGCATGGTTGAAGCATGATAAAGAAATTTGGTGTGAGGTAACCGCAGAAGCGCAAGTTCGTTTCCGTAAAGGTCTTCAGGAAACAACCTCCCGTTTCTTTGGTTCTGATATTGATCGCCGAGTGCTGGATATGGCCCGGTCAAATGCCCGTAGAGCAGGGGTTGCACAGTTGATAACTTTCCAGCAAGGAGATGCCAGCCATTTGGAAAACCCGTTATCGGGAGGTTCTGCCGGAATGGTATTAAGTAATCCACCATATGGTGAACGTCTGGAGAGTGAGCCAGCATTAGTTGCACTACACAGTTTATTTGGCCGGGTGATGAAAAGCCGTTTTCCTGGCTGGCGTTTGTCGCTGTTTAGTGCATCACCTGAATTGCTAAGCTGCCTGCAATTACGAGCTGAACGTGAGTTTAAAGCCAAAAATGGTCCACTGGATTGCGTACAGAAAAACTATCAGCTATCAGATAAACCGCACTCATCTGAGATAGATATAGCGGGAGATTATGCCAATCGCCTTCGCAAAAATGAAAAGAAATTAACTAAATGGGCAAAACAGCAAGGGATTGATTGTTATCGTCTGTATGATGCTGACTTACCCGAATATAACGTTGCTGTTGACTATTATGCGGGTAAAGTGGTGATTCAGGAGTATGCTCCCCCGAAAAGTGTTGATGCTAATAAAGCGCGTCAGCGTTTATTCGATGTTATCAGTGCAACGATGCAGGTTCTTGGGCTTTCATCAAATCAATTGGTGCTCAAGACTCGTCAGCGTCAGAAGGGCAAAAGCCAATATGAAAAAATAGCGGAGAAACAAGAATTTTTTCTGGTAAATGAATATGGCGCGAAATTTTGGGTCAACCTAGCTGACTATCTGGATACGGGATTGTTCCTGGATCATCGTACTGCTCGGAAAATGCTGGCGGAAATGAGTGAGGGGAAAGATTTTCTGAATCTATTTGCTTATACCGGATCAGCGACTGTGCATGCTGGGATAGGTGGCGCGCGTTCAACAACAACGGTAGATATGTCTCGAACTTATCTTGAGTGGGCTGAACGGAACTTACAAGCTAATGGGTTGACAGGCCGCCAGCACCGTTTGATTCAGGCTGATTGTCTCGCTTGGTTGGGCCAGACTCGTGAACAATTTGATTTGATTTTTATTGATCCGCCAACTTTCTCTAATTCTAAGCGGATGGAAGATACTTTTGATGTACAACGCGATCATATCATGTTGATGAAACAGCTTAAGCGTTTGTTACGTCGTGGTGGAACGCTGATGTTTTCCAACAATAAACGCGGTTTTAAAATGGATTTTTCTGAGCTGGAAAAAATTGGCTTGGTGGCAGAAGAAATCACCAGCAAAACCCAGTCACAGGATTTTGCCCGTAACCGTCAAATTCATAACTGCTGGCTATTACGTCACTCTGGTGAGGAAAAATAATTACTATGTCATTAATCAATTTATCCGGTGCATGGTTGTCGTTCAGTGATGCCCCTCTACTTGATAATGCAGAATTGCATATAGAAGAAAATGAAAGGGTTTGCCTGGTTGGCCGTAATGGTGCAGGGAAATCCACTTTATTGCGAGTATTAGCAAAAGAACAATCATTGGATGATGGTCAGGTTATTTATGAGCAGGATCTGGTCGTTGCCCGATTACAGCAAGATCCACCTCGTGACGTAGAAGGAACTGTTTTTGATTTTGTCGCTGAAGGTGTTCAGGAGCAAGCTGAATACATTAAATCTTTCCATCAGGTTTCCCGTATGGTGGAGCAAGATCCCAGTGAGAAAAACCTCAGCCGTCTGGCAGAATTGCAGGAGGTTTTGGATATCCGTGGACTATGGTCGTTGGACAGCCGTATTAATGACGTATTAAAACAGCTTTCTTTACCTGCGGAAGAGAAACTCTCTTCTCTTTCTGGCGGTTGGTTACGTAAGGCTGCATTGGGAAGGGCACTGGTCAGCTCACCAAAAGTTTTGTTTCTTGATGAGCCGACCAACCATCTGGATATTGATACGATTGAGTGGCTGGAAAATTTTTTGAAAGATTTTCAGGGCAGTATTGTTTTCATTTCCCATGATCGTTCATTTATTCGCAGTATGGCAACCCGTATTGTTGATTTGGATCGCGGTAAATTGGTTTCATGGCCGGGTAATTACGATAAGTTTCTTGAGGGCAAAGAAGAATCGCTGCGTGTGGAAGAAATGCAGAATGCTGAATTTGATCGCAAGCTGGCGCAGGAAGAAGTCTGGATTCGCCAGGGGATCAAAGCGCGTCGTACTCGTAATGAAGGACGCGTTAGGGCATTGAAAGCATTACGTGTTGAACGTTATCAACGTCGTGAGGTGATGGGAACTGCCAAAATACAGATGAAAGAAGTAAGCCGTTCCGGCAAAATTGTGTTTGAGCTGGAAAATGTTAATTATCAGATTGGCGACAGGAAATTAGTCGATAATTTCAGCGCTCAGATTCAGCGTGGCGATAAAATTGCACTAGTAGGACCAAATGGTTGCGGTAAAACAACTTTATTGCGATTAATGTTAGGCGATCTGCAACCTGATAGTGGCCGCGTTCGTTGTGGTACTAAACTAGAGATTGCTTATTTTGATCAGCATCGCGCAGCACTTGATCCTGAAAAAACGGTGATGGACAACTTAGCTGAAGGTAAACAGGAAGTGATGGTCAATGGCCGTCCTCGTCATGTTTTGGGCTATTTACAGGATTTTCTGTTCCATCCCAAACGGGCAATGACACCGGTTAAAGCACTTTCTGGTGGTGAAAGGAACCGGTTATTACTGGCGCGTCTGTTCCTGAAACCCAGTAATTTGTTGGTGCTTGATGAGCCAACTAACGATCTGGATGTGGAAACACTGGAATTGCTGGAAGAGCTGGTAGATAGTTATAAAGGTACTGTATTACTGGTTAGCCACGATCGTCAGTTTGTTGATAATTCAGTGACTGAGTGCTGGATTTTTGAAGGTAATGGTGTGATTAATAACTATGTTGGTGGTTATTATGATGCTCAGCAGCAACGAGAGCAGACCGTATCGTTACGCCAACAAAACGAAAAAAAAACTAAAGTTGAAGTTAAGGCAGAGAAAGTTAAAGAGTCGCCAAAACGTTCAGGTAATAAAATGAGTTACCATTTATTGCGTGAATTAGAACAACTTCCATCATTGCTGGAGAAATTGGAAGAAGAAATTGATCAATTACAATCTCAAGTGAGTGATGCTGAATTCTTTAACCAATCTCATGTCGTGACTCAAAAAGTACTGACTGAATTGTCTGAGAAAGAGCAAACATTAGAAACTGCTTTTGAGCGCTGGCAGGAATTGGAAACATTGAAAAACGGTTGATAGTCATCATGATTTACAGAATCATGCCGTGATTCTTCTCAGTATGATTCTGTGAATATTTCCGATTTTCCTAAAAGAGGAGAAAAACCTTGTGTTCCAATAACCATCATCATGAAATGGTATTGTGCCCTCAATGCGACTTGCTGGTGGAACTACCAGAATGGGAACAAGGAACGAAGGCGGTTTGTCCTCGTTGTCAAACGACATTAATCGCATGGTGGAAGGAGCCTAAACATCAGCCAACCGGTTATGCAATCAGCGCATTATTCATGCTATTAATTGCTTGCTTGTTTCCGTTTGTCAGCATGAGTGTGACAGGAATTGACAGCGAAATTACTTTATTTCAAATCCCACAGACGATGTTCAATGAAGATTATGCCAGCATAGGCATCTTCTTTCTGTTTTGTGTTCAACTGGTGCCTGCGTTTTGTATGGTGGCGATTATCTTGCTATGCCAGAGTATTGCTATGCCTCAGAAAATCAGGCTCTGGCTGGCCAGAGTTCTGTTTCAGATGAAAAACTGGTGTATGGTTGAAATTTTTCTGGCGGGGGTATTAGTCAGCTTTGTCAAATTAATAGCTTATGGTGATATCGGATTAGGCTTGAGTTTTTTGCCATATTGTCTGTTCTGCCTGCTCCAGGTGAGAGCGTTTCAGTGCTTGGATCGTCATTGGTTATGGAACCAGATTGAGTCTGCGCCTACGGTTGATATATCGTTGCAGGCGGGGAAATCGGGTTTGGTGCAGGGGGTTAGGTTATGTCAGTGTTGTACGGCTATTTTACCGGTAGACCAGCTGATATGTTCACGTTGTCATACTCGTGGGCATGCTCGTCGACGTAATAGCCTGCAATGGACAATGGCACTGTTAGTTACTGCTTTAATACTTTATATTCCCGCTAATGTCTTGCCAATGATGGTGACAGAATCGCTCGGAAATCAGAGTGATTCTACTATCATGGCTGGAGTGATATTACTGTGGAGTATAGGTTCATACCCTGTAGCTTTGGTTATTTTTATTGCCAGTATTATGGTGCCATCACTGAAAATGTTGGCAATTGGCTGGTTATGTTGGGATGCCAAAGGCCACGGTAGACGGGATTCGGCTCAAATGCATTTTATTTATGAAATTGTAGAATTTGTCGGTCGTTGGTCAATGATTGATGTATTTGTTATCGCAATATTGTCGTCATTGGTGCGTATGGGAAAGCTGATAAGTGTTTACCCTGCTATGGGTGCGATGATTTTTTCTTTAGTTGTAATCCTTACTATGTTTGCGGCAATGACATTTGATCCGCGTTTAATTTGGGATAGAGCCAACGTTAAGCATTCGTTATAAGGCAATGAGGAGTGTCAAAGTGACGGATAAAGTTGAAGACCAGAGTCAGGCCAAAATCGATAAAATTAAAAGTTGGTCGCCAGTCTGGATTGTACCGATTGTGACAGTGCTTATTGGTGCTTGGATATTGTTTTACCATTTTAGCCACCAAGGACCAGAAGTAACATTGGTTACTTCCAACGCAGAAGGGATTGAAGCAGGCAAAACTAAAATTAAAAGTCGCAGTGTAGACATTGGTGTAGTTGAGAGGGTTATGCTAAGTGATAACCTTAGCCAAGTTATCATTAAGGCCAGGTTGCATGATGGGATGGAAAAACTGTTACGTAGTGACAGCGCTTTCTGGGTAGTGAAACCTCAGATTGGCCGTGATGGAATCTCTGGGCTTGGTACTCTCCTTTCTGGTGCTTTTATTGAGCTTCAGCCGGGAACATTGGGTAATGAAGAAGATAAATTTTATTTGTTGGACTCACCACCATTGGCTTCACCTGATGCAAAAGGTATCCGTGTAATATTGAGTAGTGATAAAGCAGGTCAACTTAATCCGGGTGATCCAGTGCTGTTTCGTGGCTATCGAGTTGGTTCTGTTGAAACGAGTGAATTTGAACCGAAATCCCACTTGATGCGTTATCAGTTATTTATTAATGCACCTTATGATGGCCTATTAACAACTAATGTTCGTTTTTGGAAAGACAGTGGTATTACTGTTGATCTGTCTTCTCAAGGGGTACGTGTTGAAATGGCTTCATTATCAACTCTATTTGGTGGTGGTGTCAGCTTTGATGTACCTAAAGGTTGGGAATTGGGTGAACCTGTTAAAGAAAAAAGTACTTACAAACTTTTCGACAATATAAAGAGTATTCAGGATTCTTTATATACCGAACATAAAGATTATTTGTTGCTCTTTTCTGATTCAGTTCGTGGATTACAGCCGGGAGCGCCAGTGGAGTTTCGTGGTATTCGTATGGGAACTGTGGCAAAAGTACCGTTCTATTCAGAGGGAATGAAACAGCGATTGGATAATGATTTTCGCATTCCAGTACTTATCTCTATTGAACCTGGACGCTTTGAAAAAGAGCTGGGTGAAGGATTTGATGTTGAGAAAGAATTAAATAGTATAACTAAACGTGGCCTACGTGCTTCTCTTAAATCAGGTAACTTGCTGACTGGAGCACTGTTTATTGATTTGGATTTTTATCCGAATGAAAAAGGATGGACTGGCCCGTATGAAATTTCAGGTTATCCATTATTGCCAACGATCAGCGGTGGGCTTGCTCAAATTCAGCATAAGGTCATTTCAGCGCTGGATAAAATTAATAATATGCCAGTTGAGCCAATGTTTAATCAGGCCGTCCGCACTCTGGAAGAGAGTCAAAAAGCGATCAGAAAAGCACAACAAACCCTTGATGAATTGAATAAGGTGCTGGCAAATCCTGAAACGAAAGATCTGCCGAAAGACATACAGAAAACATTGCAAGAGTTTAACCGCAGTATGCAAGGTTTCCAGTCTGGTTCACCGGCTTATAATAAGATGTTGGATAATATGCAACGACTGGATCAAGTATTGAGTGAGTTGCGGCCTGTTCTGAGAACATTAAACAATAAGAGCAATGCATTAGTTTTTGAAGCTAAGCCAATTGAAGATCCAGAACCGAAGAAGGCTAAAAAATGATGAAAAGATTGGCATTGATTTTAGTGATTTTTATTTCGGCCTGTAGTAATCAGCTGGAAAAAACGTATTACCAGCTACCGATAGTGAAAATATCACCACAGAATGGTGCTGCAATACAGCATGATCGCCAGTTGTGGGTACAACGAATTATGCTGTCTGATTATCTATCATCTTCAGGTGTGGTGTATCAGAGTAGCGATGTTAGTTATACCAGTGCGGTAAATCATCTGTGGGCGAGCCCACTGGAACAGCAACTACAGCAAGTGCTAGTAGCTGAATTAACGATGGCATTACCTCAGCGTTTGGTTTCAGCCCAGCCCTTGGTAAACAAACCAGATACCTTGAATGTGATAATCACCAGTTTTCATGGACGTTATGACGGTAAGGTGATTTTGCAAGGTTATTGGACTTTAACCCGTCAAGGCGGGATCATTAAACAGCCTTTTAACCTAGAGTTGGAACAGAGAGAAGATGGTTACGATGATTTAGTCCGCACATTGGCAAAAGGATGGAGTCAGTTGGCACAAACTATTGCCAGTCAATTAACTTCCCAGGCATAACTTTTGTCATTCTCCGGGCATAAAGTCCTTATATGTCCGGAGAAGACAAGTATTATCAGAAAAATAAAAATTCATCTTTACTATCAGTATGTTATCGACTGTTTTGTGCTGATTATAACAAATATTACATTAATATGAATTTCTTGACTTGATTTTCAAAACTTATAGGGGTATTTCTAAATTGTGGTTGGATAAAGAACAACCGCTGTTTTTTTCTACTGATGTAGCTTATGAGGTAAGTAAAGCATGAAGAGACAGAAACGAGATCGTTTAGCACGTGCGTTATCCAAAGGGTATCAGGCTGGCATTTTAGGGCGTCCAAGGGAGAATTGTCCCTATTATTCGTTAGATGCCCGTTCTCATTGGTTAGGAGGATGGCGCCAGGCTATGGAAGACCGGGCGATGATGGCTTAGTTTGGCAAACTGAGGCCACAAATTAAGTAAAACCTCTTCTTTTTTGTCAATGTATTTACTAGGCTAAATTTGATCTGACAGAACTGATTGTTTATACATATGCAGATATCTGTCAGATTAAATCTTATTATATTTTTCGGCGTAGACTTCCCTGATATGCTCTTAAATTGAAACTCACTTGGCTTCGGTAGATATTTATATTCATCCATTCATGGGGGTTTTTGGTTAATTCGATAAAATATGAATTAATGGCCGCTCTAGTGACACGTCGTATTTAATCTACCCATATAGTTGATATTGCGGCCATTCAGTAATTTATCTACTAACGAGAGGGATAATTGCAGTAAGCAGGGTTTGATAAACATTTATGACGTATTTGAACCCTATAGAGAGGGCTATATTCCACATCTTCCCCGACTGCTATGGCTACATTTTCATGAGTTGAATAGGCTGTTTGAAGCAATGATAAAAGTATCGACCCGGCACTATAAGTACATACCCACCGAAATCCTCGGGCTTGAGTAGGAGTGACTATTCTCCCATAGCAATCTCCATTACTGTTAGATGCTTCTATCATTTCGATGGTACCTTCGATCTTATTTATTGCTATGGCAGTTGGTGTAATAGTTAATGCTACGATTATGAGTAGTATTTTTCTGATATTCATATAAATTACCCTTGGTTGTGTTTGTTAATAATAATTACTAATAATAAATTTTATTGATGTTTTTGCCTGTCACTAATATGCTTTTTCAGCTTATTTGATATATCAGGTCAATTTGATCATAGCACAATTTGTCAATTGCATGCTAATTAGCCAGAAATAAATTAGGTGCTTATACCGAATGAACTTCAAGATGCTTGAACCGTCAGACATAAAAACATTTAAATTCAAAAACATAATTGTTTTTCAAACATGCCCTTTGAAGTATCTTGAGTATATATTGCAGGTTATTTATATTTGTAGTCGGATTAGGTTAAGTGAGAACTTAATTTGATTTTTTTGTTCTATGTGGGTATTAAATCTCATACTTTGAGATATATCAGGAATTGCCTTTGAGAGGAAAAAGCAACACCAACTATTTTTTTCAAGATATGTGCTATTTACTCGGTGGAGCGCTTTTAGTGAAAAAGGTGAAAAGCAATTAGCCAGCCACCTTCCTTTTAGGTATGTCACTGATTATTTATTAAAAAGAGCTGGTATCTTTAAACAAGCCTACTTTCAGATCCGTTGCTGTGTAGATGATTTTGCCATCTACTAATACTTCACCATCAGCCAGCCCCATAATCAATTTACGGTTAATAACGCGTTTAAAGTTGATACGGTAAGTGACTTTTTTAGCCGTTGGTAATACCTGGCCGGTGAACTTAACTTCACCAACGCCAAGGGCTCGGCCTTTGCCTTCGCCACCTAACCAGCCAAGGAAAAATCCAACCAACTGCCACATGGCATCAAGGCCAAGGCAACCGGGCATTACCGGATCATTAATAAAATGGCAATCGAAAAACCATAAATCAGGGGTAATATCCAACTCGGCTTCTATATAACCTTTATCGTAGGTACCACCATTTTCTGTCATTTCAATGATGCGATCCATCATTAACATATTACCAGATGGTAATGGTGGTCCATTCTCTCCGAACAGCTCACTGCGTCCAGATGCGATAAGATCTTCTTTTGTGTAGGATTTGCGTTTATCAACCATATTATCAGGTAGCCTTATATTTAGTGTAGAGTAAATAATAGAGTACACCTGTACGCTGAACAACTCCGATCAGACATTTTAAATTAACCTAGCCAGCGAAGGAACCACGGGAACTTAGGCCGTTCTTGATTATTCGCTTGGGTTATACGTTCCTGTATCATAGCTAACAAATGTGTTTCTTGTTGATCATAATAAGGGACCCCTGTCAGTAAAGGTAGCGCTTCAGAAACATGTTTTACTGACCATAAATGAAATTTTTGTTCTTTTACTGCGTCTACAACTGCTTGATTGAGGCATAAATGGCGGACATTTGCAGTTGGTAGAATGACACCTTGCTGACCAGTTAGTCCTCTACGGCGACATACTTCAAAGAAACCTTCAATTTTTTCATTAATACCACCAATTGGCTGAACATAACCAAATTGATCTACTGCACCGGTAACGGCCAGTTGTTGATCAATGGGTTGCTGGGAAAGAGCACTTATCAGTGCGCATAGTTCAGCAAGTGAAGCGCTGTCACCGTCAACTTCGCCATAGGATTGTTCAAATACAATAGATGCGGAGAAAGGTTGAGGTTGATCCAGTTTTAACTCGGAAATCAGAAATGCTTGCATAATCATCATTCCTTTTGCATGAATATTGCCACCTAACTCAACTTTGCGTTCGACATCAATAAACTCCCCATCTCCCATATGAGCCACACAAGTGATACGAGATGGTTCTCCGACTGAATCAGGATGGCCAGGGTACTCTAGCACAGATAATCCGTTAATTTGGCCAATGACCATTCCCTCAGTACGAATCAGAACCTGGCCTTGCTGAATCTCATCTAAGCTACGTTCAGACAGATAGCTATGACGCCAGTGACGATTTTCTACAGCTTGTTTAATTGATTTAGCTGTAATTTGGTTTTCTTGCTGATAAAGTGCTGCGGCTATCAGTTGTTGTTGTAGCCAAAGAATATCCAAAGGTAGACGGTGTTTATCTTCTACATAACGGGTTGCTTGTTGGATAAACTCAGGCCAGGCATTACGATTCAGTGGGGGTAATTGCCACTGTTGAATAAGCCCATTGATATAACTGCACCATAGACTTAAATCCTGCTCATTATGTAGTGGCATATCCAACTCAAATTCGCCATACAGAGCACTTTTTGCTAATTCAGGCTCTGTAACTTGAAATTCTTCAAGACTGAGGCGATCTCCAACTAAAATCAAATGCAGATTTAATGGCATGGAAGGAATAGGTAATGGTAAAGATTTGTTATTATCCTGAGATAACCATTCAAAGCGTTGTTGAATAGTCATCTGTTTTAGGCGAACCCATATTAATGGCTGGGACAATAGGGTGCGTAACGGAAGAATAAGTACGCCACCATTTACCTGATGGATTAACCCAGGTTGCAGATGAATTTCTCCATGGTGAGAATGGACACAGCCAAATAATTGTTCTGCTTCTATCCATTCACGATAGGCTACTCGCAATTTAGGTGTGAAATAGCCTTCTGCTGATGATTGCCAGCCAATTTTTTGTTGTCCTATCTGATAATTGCCGCCAATTTGGGGCATTTCTTTGGGGAGTAATCGGTAGATAGATTCAGCTAATGCTGACAAATAAGTATCACATTCCTCAGCTTTCAACAGCATAAAAGGCTGGCGGGAATCCATCCGGCAGAAAAGCTTCAAGCCACTATGTAGTCGCGATTGAACGGCTTCCATACCGGCAGGAGCCTGTTGAGACGCAGAATGAAAAAACGCATTATAGGGCGTGTTATCCGGCAGTAATGCCTGCCAGTCTAGTTTGTTATTGGTCAAAGTGATCGCTATATGTTGTAAAGTAGAAAAGTGCCGATTATACAAGATCAAGAGATAAACCAACATGCTTGAATGTTTGCCATTTCAGGCATTTTATGTAAAGCATCTTATGAACGAAAAACGGGCATTAATTATTTTAGCTATAAGCAATTTACCAGAATAGTTGCTATGCTTGTTTTAAGTTACGCTGTCACTGAGAAATAAGATGAAATATCAACAATTGGAAAATCTGGAATGTGGCTGGAAATGGGCTTATCTGATGAAAAAACATCAGGAAGGTGAGCTAATTACTAAATATATTGAAAACAGTGCAGCTTGTGAAGCAGTTGATAAGCTTATCAAGCTTGAAAGTGATCCGGTAAAGGTACTTAACTGGATTGAACAGTATATGAATCCTGATTTATCCAACCGTATGAAACAAACTATCCGTGCTCGGCGTAAACGGCATTTTAATGCTGAGCATCAGCATACTCGCAAAAAATCTATCGATTTAGATTTTCCTGTATGGCATCGCTTATCTGCACTTTCTCAGCGACGGGGTAACACGCTATCTGAAACGATCATACAGCTGATTGAGGATGCTGAACGTAAGGAAAAATATGAAAATCAGATGTCTAGCCTGAAACATGATTTAGAGGCTATTTTGGGTAAAAGTGAGTAATTTCAGTTATTGATTGTGGGTTAATATTACAATAAAAATCTTAATCAAATTGATATAGAATTTTAATAAACAGAAAAGAAAACCCCGTTTGAAACAGGGTCTTCTGATCATTTGATTACTAATGCAATCAATAAAGGCTATTATTGAGCAGTTTGTGCTGGAGTCACAACTTCTTTAGTGCCTTGGATTTCGATCTCTACGCGACGATCTGGAGCCAGGCAGCTGATTAAATTAGGTTTGAGAACCTTATCACAAGTAGAACCAGTTACTGGGTTTGTTTTACCATGGCCTTCTGCACTAATGCTATCAGCAGGGATACCTTTAGCTACCAGATAGTCAACTACGCTTTGTGCACGTTTTTGAGACAATTTCTGGTTGTATACGTCTTTACCGATACGGTCAGTATAGCCTAGAACCAGCACTTTGCCCTGAGTAGGGTCGATGTGTGCTAATTCAGTGTACAGCTGATCCAAGGTATGCTTGCCTTCTGCTTTTAGCTCAGAGCTGGCGAATGCAAATAGAACATCAGAACGCAGAGTAAAGCGTTTGTTTTCAACAACTGGGGCTGGAGCAGGGGTTGGTGCAACAACCGGAGCTGGAGCAACAACTGGAGCTGCTGCTTCATCTTGGCCAAAACGGTAAGAAACACCTACGCTCAACAGGCCGTTGTCGGGGCGTGCACCTACTGTACCCGCATCACCGATATTGTTGACCCACTGGTAGTCCAGACGGGTAGCCCAGTTTTTGGTCAGAGCATACTCAACACCAATCGCTGCCAGTGGAGAAACACCGGTATCATGGTTTTTCAGATGAGTGTTAGTTGCGCCATAAGTTGCTTTGGAATCTGCACGCCAAACCATACCACCCAGACGAGTATAGATGTCCAGATCATCTGTAATTGGATAGCTCAACTTAGTCGCCAGTTGGAAACCGTGAGCTTTGAAGGCGCCATTGTTTACGTTGCCTTTGTAAGGCATACGACCTAACCAGTCATAGCCTATTTCGAAACCGAGATATGGATTGGTTTGATAACCTAAATAAGCACCAGCACCTAGTTGGTTTTTGTGCGTAGGGCCATTACCGATCTCATTGGTATAATCGTTACCGTAGAAGTTTACGTCATGGTATTGGGACCAACCCAATTTACCACCGGTATACCAAGTATTGTCTTTAGGAGCTGCTTGCGCTGCAGTTGTGAAAGCGGCCACTGCCACTGCTACCGCGATAGCTGTCTTTTTCATTTTAACGCCTCGTTATTATCATCACCCAATAGGCAATTGGCTTTGGGAGCCTTTTTACTTACTGCCTATCCCATTAGGCTATTTACATTTGCCATTCTTTGTAATTATTAAAGAGCGAACTTGAGTCGCGTTCAAGCTTCTCGTACTGCATGTACGCTCTGATATTCTGCGAACTATCCATGTTCATTATTCATCCTCATATTCACAAAAACGGCCCGCACTAATTACTTACATCTACTGAGATAGGCTATTAGCCATATTGATTAAAAACTCAGTTTAAGAATACTGTACCTTCGCAAACTAGTTAACCAAACAATACAAGAATACTAAGTGCAGTAGTCTTTAATGATGTAAAGTCTACAACGAAGTTAAAAAGTTACAAGTGGCCTTTGATTAATAGCGTAAAAAATTTAAAAGACAATGCGTTATTTTAGAAAAACTTTACTATTCTTTACAACTAATCCTATATTAATTAATTGATTTTAATTGTGATTAGTAGTTTTTGGCCTAAATTGGTTATTTTGTGTTATAGGATGTTGGGATAATCCTTGGTTTTGGTCAATGATAGTAAATAGAATGAATTTTTAGTAAATTTGGTTGTGATTCAGTACAGTCAGTTTCTTTATTTACATTTTGTGGGCGCATAATAAAACCCAATGCATTACCTTTTTGCGCTGCAAACTGCAATCTTACCGTATCTCTTTCTGATACTTTAGGCAACCAGCCAAGTACCAGACTGTAATTACCACTTGCTAATGCTCTTTCCATTGCGTCTACAGTTGTAATGGAGTTGATATGATTTAATTGAACAATTTTATCTAAAGGTAATCCAGAGTTAATTAACCATTGGCGGCTCAATTTCTTGTGTGAACTCACCCATAACAACCAGCGGGACTCATTCCCTGACTTACGTAATAAAGGTAATAATATATGGTTAATGACAGATTGGTTATCACTATAAATCAATTCACTCACGATACCACTTCTTCCCACTGAATTATCTTGTGTAAAGAGTGATGGCTGTCCTTCTGGTGATTGATGTTTAGAAGGGTAAACGCAGGATGATTGAATGCCCATAATGAACCTCGCCAAATAACTGTATGAACATACAGTATCTTCATGTTAGGCTAAGATCAAGTTTATTTTTTCAAAGAGCTTCGCAAATATTGATCATAAATCGCTTTAGGTTCATTTAATCATTGGCAGAAAAAATTGGATTGCGTATGTTTTCAATTGATTGTTCCTCTTATCTATTTTACTAATAACTGGGACAAATCTATGGATATAAGATTTATTTGCACTAAACTCATGGAGTGATCTGTATGTTTTTGTCTGAGGTACGTTTTACTCAACTCAAAAATGGTTTTTCTTCGTTTGGAAGATTGACAAGGAAACCGCAGTTTGGCGGCTACAGCCTGCTAGCTGACGGGGTTATGTTTGCTATTATTGCTGATGGGGAATTGTATTTACGGGGAAATGGTCATGCTGAAGTGTTATTTAAAGCCAGAGGAATGAAAAATTATATTTACTCGAAAAGAGGAGTACCTGTAACTTTGCGTTATTACCGAGTTGGTGAGTCACTTTGGCAAGATCAAGCGTTGTTGTCTCAATATGCTTATTTAGCTTATCACTACTCGTTGATTGAAGTGGCGGGTAAAAAGAAAGTACCAGTGCGCTTAAAAGATTTGCCTAACCTTGGGATGTCTCTTGAACGTCAGTTATGGAAAGTAGGAATATGTAAAGTTGAAGATTTACGGTTGTTAGGTGCGAAAGCCAGTTATTTAAAACTACATCAATATAAAAGAAAACGTAATGTTAGCTTGTTACTTGCCTTGGCTGGTGCAATTGAAGGATGTCACTCAGCTGTCTTACCGGTAAAAATTCGTAATGACTTATTACGCTGGCACAAAGAGTTGGTCTGTTAAATTTTTATCGTGAACAGCTAAGTAAAAGGGGCAGTCAGCTGCCCCAGTATATTAATGGGGTTATAATTGATTAATTTTTTTAATGATATTAATGAGTTCGGGTAGCAACTCTATTAATAAACTTGTTTGCTGCAATACCAATTGTTCTTTATTGTTTCCTTCTGACAGGGCTTGTTCAATTCTTTTCGCTATATTGACAGGTATTTGCTTAATTCTATCATCATCTATTGATACTAGTTTTAATGCTGAGTCGACATAACAAATAACGTCGTTAAGGATATCCAGAATAACTTTGTTATCCAATTTATCCCGATGTGCTCCCAGCGTGGAGATATAACTTAGCATTGTGTGATTTAGGCACAGTAGTCGGAACGCTTCTTCCTGAGAGGTTCGATAACTTTTCGGCTCAGCAGACATGTTTGAAATTACTGATGCCAATTCTGCATCACTATTGTGAGCATCACGGCGGGCAATTCGATAGCTCAATCCATTATCTTTTCCCTGGCAATATTGGGCTAAAATGGCGTCAAGATAGCGGCAATTTGTGTTCATTGTCCGGCTTATCACTTGTGGTAATTGGCGGAATTTCCAGTCTGGCCAGATGAAGTTCACCGCTAACCAGGCGATACCACAACCAACTAATGTATCAAAAATTCTTGGTAATGCGACGTCAAAACCTTCACCTAACAAATTGAAACATAATAATACCAGTAATGTGATAAATAAGGTTGCGTGTGCATACTGGACATTACGAAAGGCAAAGAATAGCACACCAGAGATGATCATCAGTATCAATTGCCCTTCAATAGAAGGTACGAAGTAGAGGATTGGTAAACCGATTAATATCCCGGCAACAGTTCCTATTATTCTCAGTGCCAAACGGCGGCGGGTTGCGCTGTAATTGGGTTGGCAAACGAATAAGCTGGTTAGTAAAATCCAATATCCGCGTTGTAAATCCAGTAACTGAATCATAGCGTAGCCACAGCACAGTAAAACGGACATACGGATTGCATGACGGAATAGGGCGGATTGTGGTGTCAGGTGACGACTGATCCTTAGACAGATATCGCGCAAGCCAGTGAGTGGTTCATCAGAGAGTTGAGTTTCATCTCTTCTTTCTTTAGTAAAATTGCATTGTCCAGATCTAATGCCGGTTAATTGTGCGTCAATCGCACGTAGGTTTTTTAGTAGATTGTATAATGCGCTAATCTTGGGATTATATTTCTGTTGTTCACTTAATTGTTGTAGCGAATTTTCCAGATAGTTGAAAGCGTGTTCAACACGTGGACTATGCTGATATTGTTTGTGCCAAAGGATTGACTGAGCAACTTGTTCACATGCACGAGCTTGCATGGAAAGAAGGCGTTGAAACCGGAACAGGACATCACTGTAACGGAAAGAACTTCTCAGGTTTTGGTACTTCACATGAGCTGAACTCGCTCGTTCATGAATATCCTGTGCAACAAAGTAATAATGTAGTGTGCGACGAGTTTCACGTTGGCCGCGATCTCCCTTCAGACGGGTTAATAAGGAGATTTTGGTTTGATTCAGTGTGCTTACTAAAGCACGGTTTGCCATTGCTACGTCGATGACAGATTGCTGGTATCCTTCTTCTATATCAGGATCAAACAGGTTAGCTTTGGCATCAAGGTAAGCTGAAAGTTGCTGATAACAACGTGCAAGATTGTCTTGTAACGGGCGGATAGGGAACAGTAAATAGTTGGTGAGGGTTAGCAGGTTATACCAAACTGCACCTATCAACAGTAATAGGGGTTGCTGATACCATAGCGGGAAAATAGATGTACCTAACATGGTATAAATGGCAATCAGCAACGCGCCAAATGCAATGGTTGCATAGCGTTGCCCAAGTGCACCCAGTAAGATAAAACTACAAGTAGATAACGCTAGTCCGATGGTAAATAGCCAAGGGTAAGGGAATAGTAATTCAACCGAGATTGAGGCGATAAAGAAAGAAATTAGCGTGATCATTAAATTGCGTAAACGGCCAATCAGACGATCATCAAGGTCGGCCAGTGCTGCGGCAACAACACCTAAAGTCAGTGGTATGGTTATTTTAGGTTCTTTATCCAGAAACCAAGGTACTAGCGTTGTTCCAGTTAGGGCAATCAGGATACGGGTGTAATAAAGAAGATGACTGTTATAAAGAAAACGACGCAGACCGGAGAAAACAGTTAGCACAAAATACCTCTGAGGTAATGATAACGGCCATAAATAACTATTAGGATATAAGGTTTATTAGTGATAAAAAACCCTTATAAGACATAGTTCAACTATTTTTCAGGTATAGCGCTACGATAATGGAACTTAAAGCAACACAAATTGGCCGACGTCTTGCTCAGCACCCTTATAACCGAGTACGACTGCTGAATGCAGGTATTGAAGTCAGTGGTGAAAAGCACCAATACCTCATCCCATTTAATCAGTTAATTGGTATTCAGTGTAAACGGGGTATTGTTTGGGGTGAGTTGGAATTTGAGCTGCTTGATGGACAAGCAGTTCGCCTTCATGGCACTGAATGGCAGGAGACACAGCGTTTTTACCATTATTTGCTTGGTGAATGGCAGAAATGGAGTCAGGAAATGAGTGTTGTTAGTGCTAATGTACTGGCTACTCAGGTTAATGAAATCGATAAAATTGGACAGCAGGATCGCTGGTTTAAAAAAGCGGATTTATCCCAATTGCAACAGCGGATTCAGGCAGCATTTCAGGCTTTACCATTGCCATTACAACGTCTGGAAAAATTTGATAATTGCCGGGACGACTATCAAATTTGTCTACATTGGCTTGAGAATGGAGAAAAATCCGTTGAAAAGATGAATCAGCAATGGACAGAGAATATGCTGGCGCAATATCGTGATTTTTTTCAGCGGGTAGAAACGTCTTCTTTAAGCCTTCCCCAGAGCTTGGCTATTGTTAACGGTGAAAATTCAGTACGGATTCTTGCTGGTGCTGGTAGTGGAAAAACATCTGTGTTGGTAGCGAGGGTAGGCTGGTTGTTACTTCGCCAACAGGCGATTCCCGAACAGATATTACTGTTAGCGTTTAATAACCAAGCAGCAGATGAAATGAATGAACGGATTCATGCTCGTCTTGGTGTGAAAGGTATTGAAGCGAAAACATTTTATGCTTTGGCTATGCATATCATCCAACAGGGGAGCAATAAGGCGCTCAAAATTAGTATATTAGAAACTGATGGGCAAAAGAGACGGAATTTTCTAATTAAACACTGGCAGCAACAATGCAGAGAAAAGAAAGCACAAGCCAAAGGTTGGAGGGAATGGCTGACAGAAGAGCTGAAATGGGAAATACCGGAAGGGGAATTCTGGTGCGATGAACAGCTTGTTAGCCGCTTGTCTGACAGGCTTGATCGTTGGTTGGAATTAATGCGTATGCACGGTGGTAGTCAAAAGACTATGGTTGAGCAGGCTCAGGGAGAGTATCTGGATCTGTTTCAAAAACGTATTCGCCTGATGGGGCCTTTATTAAAGGCGTGGAAATCTGAACTGAAAGCGGAGTGTGCCGTTGATTATTCAGGATTGATTCATCAAGCAATTAATATTCTGGAGAAGGGACGATTTATTAGCCCGTGGAAGCATATTATGGTCGATGAGTTTCAGGATATTTCACCGTTAAGGGCCAAATTGCTTACCGCATTACGGACGCAAAATAGCCAAAGTTGTTTGTTTACTGTAGGAGATGATTGGCAGGCAATTTATCGTTTCCGTGGTGCAGAGTCAGTATTGACCACTGTGTTTGCTGATTGTTTTGGTGAGAGGGCTGAATGTGTACTGGATACTTCTTATCGGTTTAATGATCGCATTGGCGAGATTGCTAACACATTTGTACAACAGAACCCAAATCAGTTAAACAAGCCACTTAATAGTTTGACTAAAGGTAACAAAAAATCAGTTGTAATCCTATCAAAAGAGCAGCTTGAACCTTTGCTGAATAAAATGAGCGGTTATGTCACAGAGCAGGAAACTGTTTTGTTATTAGCTCGCTATCATCACTTGAAACCAGAATTACTGAAAAAAGCAACGACCCGTTGGCCTAAGCTTAAAATAGAATTTATGACTATTTATGCTTCAAAAGGACAACAGGCAGATTATGTGATTATTCTTGGATTACATCAGGGGAACGATGGTTTTCCTGCACTAGAAAGGGAGTCAGTGATGGAACAGGTTTTATTGCCGCAATTGGAAAATTTTCCTGATGCAGAGGAACGCCGTCTTTTATATGTTGCATTAACACGGGCGAAGAAACAGGTGTGGTTGATGCAGGATAAGAAAAATCCATCTATATTTGTGCGCCAATTAGAGCGGTTGGGGGTAATTGTTCAACGCAAGCCTTAAGATATCTTTGAAGAGAACACATTGCTCAACCATAAATATTGTGAAGACTTACTTCAGACGTTCACTCAGATAGTGTTGATAATCGGGGATCTGAATATCTACTGTCTTAGAAAACAATGGGGAATTAACAATAAAATCCGCAGTTGCCAGATTTGTTGCTACAGGGATATTCCATACTGCGGCGAGGCGCAGCAATGCTTTTACATCAGGATCATGAGGAACGGCATTAAGTGGGTCCCAAAAAAATATGAGTACATCAATTTTTCCTTCTGAAATTAGAGAACCAATTTGTTGATCTCCGCCCATTGGTCCGCTAAGCATACTGGTGACTGACAATCCAGTTTCATTCTGGATCAGATTACCGGTTGTGCCGGTAGCGTATAAATTATGTTTCTTAAGTAAATCCTGATGATTTTTGGACCAGGTCAGTAAAGAAGTTTTGCAGTGGTCATGTGCAACAAGCGCTATATTTTTAGAGGTTGCTAGTGTACGGGCTGTCAATTCCATGGCGGTACCTTTGATAATCGTTATTTTCGATCATAGTAAATTGATAACAATGTTTATCATATACACTGTAATAAATAAACAAGGTAAAAATACTGGATTTGTAAGGAATGATAGATGAATGATTAACAAATTGTGGACATATTGAAACAGGTGAAAACTATTGCGTTGGTGGGTGCCAGCGAAAAAGCTGAGCGTCCGAGCTATAAAGTTATGGCTTATTTATTGGGGCAAGGATACGAAGTTATTCCTGTTAGCCCAAAACTGGCTGGGCAGACACTGCTGGGGCAACACGTTTATGGGCAGTTGGCAGATATTACTCAGCCTATTGATATGGTGGATGTATTTCGCCATGCTGAAGCTGCTTATGATATAGCTCGGGAAGCAATAAATATCAAAGCAAAAGTACTCTGGCTGCAACTGGGTGTTATTAACGAACTGGCGAAAGAATTGGCAGAAAAAGCAGGTGTGGAGGTTGTGATGGATCGCTGCCCTAAAATTGAAATTCCAAGATTGGGGCTGGAAAAGTAATTTTTCCAGCTTGCTACTTTGATATTCCGTCAATGAATGAAAGGAGTCTGACGTTAATATTTAAGTTACCAAACTAAACGGGCGGGAAACTGCGTCAGGTTCCGAATATGTAGATCATGCCTGAAATGAATGCTTAGCAGAATTCACTGCTCTAAAATCTAATTTATACATTTATTACAATATGTTAAAACGAATTTGGTTATTTCTGTGATTTCTAAATTCTGCCTAAATTTGTACTTACATTGACTAAGATATAGTGTTTCTGTTACACCCTGGTTTTTGACCCTTTTTTAAGGGGCGATTTTAATTTATTGATTTTCAATGGAATATTATTTCTCTTGTAAAAAAGGGTTTTTTCGTTGTTTTATTAAAATATACTTTAACCGTCAGTAGGTTAAGGTTAATATGCAACAGTGTACTGCCGTACAGGCAGCTTAGAAAACAATGAAAGGTATCGCTGATTATTTGCGAGTGTGTACTGCCGTACAGGCAGCTTAGAAATTACCATCCAACGCGGGAAAAGAAATTTAGAGGTGTACTGCCGTACAGGCAGCTTAGAAAAAAACCCGGACTGATAACCTAAACGGTGACCTGTGTACTGCCGTACAGGCAGCTTAGAAACACGCCGGTTTGCTTCGCTTTGACGAGTACACGTGTACTGCCGTACAGGCAGCTTAGAAACTTTCGCTTTATTTGGGTGCCTCTGGCCAAGTGTACTGCCGTACAGGCAGCTTAGAAAGTTTATGACCGCGAAAAATAGTCAGCTTTTTAGTGTACTGCCGTACAGGCAGCTTAGAAATACTGTCACTGTTGTCACCCTCTCTATATACTGTGTACTGCCGTACAGGCAGCTTAGAAAGGATGCGGCTCGCAAATCCAAACCCTGATAATGTGTACTGCCGTACAGGCAGCTTAGAAATGATGCTTTTTATGTCCATTCTTTAATTTTGAGTGTACTGCCGTACAGGCAGCTTAGAAACGTTCTTGCGCCGGAAATCCCGGTTGGGAAATGTGTACTGCCGTACAGGCAGCTTAGAAATGATGCTTTTTATGTCCATTCTTTAATTTTGAGTGTACTGCCGTACAGGCAGCTTAGAAACGTTCTTGCGCCGGAAATCCCGGTTGGGAAATGTGTACTGCCGTACAGGCAGCTTAGAAAGATTAATGAAAATACATTAATGGAAACTAATCGTGTACTGCCGTACAGGCAGCCTAGAATATAATCACTCTCGTTCGGTAAAGGCCCATGCTGTAAATTGGTAAAGAATTGTAAATTATTTCGATTTACATGTGTGATGTTTCATCTTGTGTAAAATCTATGCATAATATTTACCATAAGTAAAATTAATTATTTAGGTGGTACTTATTTATGGAAAACAGCTTTTCTCCAAGTGACCTCAAAACGATTTCGCATTCCAAACGCTCTAATACTTATTACCTGCAATATTGCAGAGTATTAATTAATGGTGGCTGTGTCGAATATGTCACTAATGAGGGAAAACAATCACTGTGTTGTAAATTTCGCCAATGTTGTATCAGTGGATTTCAAAAATCTGAGGCATTGGACACTATGATTGATACCTTACAAACAACCGCTCAATAACTGAGTTAGGTGGTACGATGAATATTCTCTTGGTATCTCAATGTAGCAAACGCGCGCTAACAGAAACCCGCCGAATTCTGGATCAATTTGCTGAACGTAAAGGTGATAGAACCTGGCAAACGGCTATTACACAGGAAGGTTTAAGCACTTTACGTAAGCTATTACGTAAAACGGCACGTCGTAATACGGCGGTGGCCTGCCACTGGATAAAAAGTGGCAGTCAAACTGAATTGTTATGGATTGTCGGGAACTTGCGACGCTTTAACCCGCGGGGAGTTGTACCCACGAATACGACACAGCGTGATGTGTTGAAAAGTCAGGATGAAAATCATTGGCACAGTGTAGAAGCTATCAGTTTATTGGCAGCGATTGCCGGGTTATTTCATGATTTTGGTAAAGCTAATGCATTGTTTCAGCAAGGCTTACAAGGAGATGGGCGGTTCCAACCGTACCGACATGAGTGGGTATCTCTGCGGCTATTTCAGGCATTTGTTGATAAGCAAGATGATAGGGAATGGTTGACTTCGTTGAGTCAGATTGAGTTTGGTGATGAGGATAAAGTACTTTCCCATTTGGCTAAGGATGGTATTAACTCTGATGAAAAACCTTTTGCTAACTTACCACCATTGGCAACCACTGTAGCTTGGTTGATCCTCTCTCATCATCGTCTTCCTGTTTATCCTTCCTATCACCATAATTATTCAACCGAACCGCAATTGGAATACATTGATAATTGGTTGACTAAGAACTTAGAACCGTCGTGGAATTCAGTCAACGTGGATAAGAAGGTCTGGAGTGACCAGGAAAAACGTGATGTTTGGACATTCCCAAATGGTACACCTATCCGCAGTCAAACTTGGCGTCAGAAAGCGCAAAAATTTGCGCGAAGAGCGCTGCAATCAACGTCATTATTGCAATATGGCAATCTGAACCAGCGTTTCACCAGTCATCTGTCTCGATTGGTTTTAATGCTGGCCGATCATCATTATTCATCATTGCCTGCAACTTTGGGTTGGCAGGATATCAACTATGGTGTGTTTGCCAATACCGACAGAGCTACTGGCGAGTGCAAGCAGCGATTAGATGAACACAATATTGGTGTTGGACAGCATGCTTTATTACTGGGGAGAAGTTTGCCGCATATTCGTAAAACACTGCCTGCGATTACCCGGCATAAAGGATTTAAACAACGCAGCAAAGATGAAAAATACCGCTGGCAGGATCAGGCGTTCGATGTTGCATGTGCTTTACGCGAACGTTCAGCAGAACAGGGCTTTTTTGGCATTAATATGGCCTCTACGGGATGTGGTAAAACTTTTGCGAATGCACGCATCATGTATGGATTAGCTGATGAAAAACAAGGATGCCGTTTTTCTATCGCTTTGGGGTTAAGAACGTTAACGTTACAGACAGGTGATGCATTACGTAAAAGACTGCATTTAGAAGAAGATGATTTAGCGGTACTGATAGGTTCGCAGGCAGTAAAGGTGTTACATCAACTTCGCCAGAAGGCACTTGAGCCTGATGTGGGCAGTATATCCGCGGAAGCATTATTTGCAGAGCATCAATATATCCGTTATGACGGCAGTTTAGATGATGGGCGTCTGAGCCATTGGCTACGTAAAGATAATAAACTTAATCAGCTGCTTAGCGCACCTGTGCTGGTGACAACCATCGATCATTTAATTCCAGCTACAGAAGGAATTCGTGGTGGGAAGCAAATTGCCCCCATGTTGAGGTTACTCACTGCTGATTTGGTGTTAGATGAGCCGGATGATTTTGATATTAACGACCTGCCGGCTTTATGCCGATTGGTTAACTGGGCTGGATTGTTAGGTTCACGGGTATTGCTTTCATCTGCCACATTGCCACCTGCGTTAATTCAGGCATTATTCAATGCTTACCTGGCTGGACGGCAAGATTACCAATTAGCATGTGGTCGGCCAGGGGTTCTGGTGAATATCTGTTGTGCCTGGTTTGACGAATATAATGTGACACAACAGGATATTACCAACGCGCAGCAGTTTAAAAAGCAGAATGATGCCTTTGTCGCCAAACGAGTGGGCTGTTTAGAAAAAAAGGTGCCATTACGTAAAGCAGAGTTGGTGCCTATAACGGCTGAAAAACATAGAACTGAAGTTGTAATCCAGGCTATGGCAAAGGTAATGCATCGTTCTATATTGAAACTACGTAGGGAACATCATCAAACCCACTCATCGGGTAAAACTGTTTCTATTGGCCTAATCCGTATGGCAAACATCAATCCGCTGGTTGCTGTAGCACGACGGTTGTTGCAGATACCATCTTCTAAAAATGTACATATTCATTATTGTATATATCACAGCCAGCATCCACTGGCGGTACGTTCCCATCTTGAACATCGGTTGGATTCCACATTAACGCGTTACGATGAAAAGGCGTTGTGGCAGGTGGAAGAAATCCGTAAGGCATTAGAGGAAATGCCAGAGAAGCATCATATTTTTGTCGTACTCGCCACATCTGTCGCTGAAGTTGGTCGGGATCATGATTACGATTGGAGCATTGCTGAGCCTAGCTCAATGCGCTCGTTGATACAACTTGCCGGGCGTATCCAACGCCATCGGCAAAGAGAGCCAAAGATGCCCAATTTGCATATTCTGGCGAAAAATTATAAGGCACTGAAAGCGACTAATTTAGAACATCCGGTTTATTGTCGCCCGGGGTTTGAGTCAACAAATTATCGTCTTGCCAGCCATGATTTATGTGAATTACTGGAACCTTACCAATATGAACTAATTAGCGCATTGCCAAGAATTTCGGAACGCGATAACGCTGGAGATAGCTCGCCTTTTGGAAATTTGGTTGATCTTGAACATCAACGTTTATGGGAAGAGCTTCAAGGTGATCCTGATGATAAATATCGTTATTGTGCTGCTTTTTGGTGGCGGGAGCAGGCTTCATGGTGTGCGGAATTACAGCGTCATAAGCCATTTCGTCAGTCGGAACCCGACGAATTATATTATTTATGGCTTGAAGAAGAAGGTGAAAAAACGCAGTTTGTGGCGTTGGACAGCGGCCAATCAGGAATGAAAGAAAGCGGATCTTTTGATTATGTATCGGAACTATCGTTTGCGCCGGGTGTGAGTATCTGGATTGAACTTGATACTGAGACGATCTATCAGAATTTGGCTGATATCTATGAGATGGAATTACAGGGTGTTAGCCTACGCTTCGGTGAGATCTGTCTTAGGAGAAAAGATAACGGAGAAGCATGGCATTATCATCCATTTTTAGGGGTATTTGGGGAAATTAACTGAATAATATGCGGTGTTTTTAGAAAAAATAGCTATTGTTTTCCAGCAATTACTCATTTTCTTGGTTTTTTTACGCAAGCTATGACTTAAGATTGGAAAATTGTAGTGTTATTTGCCATAACCATCAATTGCATGCGCATCTGTCTGAGCTAATTAAGGATACGTTAGAAAAGCGTCATATTTTTGTGGTAATGGCAACATCCATTGTTGTATTTAAGGCCATAGGTAATAAACAGAAACACTGACGCCTAAGTAGTACAGTCAGTTTAAAAACACAATAATTGCCTTTGAAACGTAAAAGGGGTTAATTAATTGCGCAGTCGTGGAGCTAGTAACTGATTACGGATAGATTCTGCTAGCTCATCCAAAGAAGGTTGTTCTGGATGATCATCTGATGCTTCATAGGCTAATTGTGCTTCGGCCAAATAAGTATGTACGGGTTGGCCGTCGTCATCTTCCATCACAACATGATACCAAGGGGCCGAGCGCAAAGTAGCATTGGATGCAATATCATCCTCTTGAGGTTGTTCTAGAGAGTATTCCACATCAATGTCTACAATAACTCCCAGATACCCGAGAAGCTTATGGCGTACCTGTTGGCCGATACCGAATTTGCTGGCGATAATCATAGTCACCTCCAAAGAGATTTTGTATTGACATTGATATAAGGGCAGTAAGGTGAATTACAAGAGCATACCCGGTAGTTGAAGCCATTTTTCTGCGAGTGCTTCATCTATTTCAGATTAGCTGTCGTAAATATAAAACACAACTAGGAATAATGTGCTTAACTATAAACTATATATGTGAGCGGTACCGCAAGGTGATTGGGTAATTATGATTAAATATGGGTTAATCATTCATGCTTATGGCCGGGTTCAAGGGGTTGGATTTCGCTATCAAACTTTTCGTTGGGCGAAATCCAATAAGCTGACAGGCTATGTCTGTAATTTGCATGATGGTAGTGTCAAAATCGTAGCTTATGGTGATGCTGAACAACTGAAGAAATTAACTCATTGGTTAGAACAAGGTGGGCCACCGGGAGCACGAATAGATAACTTTTCGTCTTATCCCTGTGCAGTGGAGGATATTGCAGATTTTAGCGTCCGCCACTGAACCCGGTTATTATCAGATGCATTTTACTGGTTTTGGCAGTCCTGCGATTTTAGTTGCCTGCTTTGCCGGACCTTTGGGAAACAAACGGTAAAGATAGCGGCTGTTGCCTTTTTCTTCGCCATACTTTTGTGCAATTGCTTTTACCAGCATACGGATAGCTGGGGATGTATTAAATTCCTCATAAAATCCCCTGACAAAATTAACGACTTCCCAGTGCTGTTCAGTCAAAACTATTTCTTCCTGTGCGGCGAGAAGTAAAGCTATTGCTTCCTGCCAGTCACAGCTATTTTTCAGATAACCTTGTGCATCGGTTTCGATCTCACGACCTTCGAATACCAACATAATTGTTTCACCATCAAAGAAAGACAGTAGTAATCTAGCAAAAATCACCTTTATGCCCAAGAATGGCATGCACATATGCGGATAAAATAAGCCAATAGCAGTGGAAAAGAGTAAATTTACGGCAATCGAACAGAAAGAGTCTTTACATCTTATTCGGTGCTGTTTATAGTGCACGCCATTGCGGAGGGGTGGCCGAGCGGCTTAAGGCAGCGGTCTTGAAAACCGCCGATGGGAAACCATCCGAGAGTTCGAATCTCTCCTCCTCCGCCAATTACACTTCTAGCAACATCTCTTAAAGTCTACTTTCTTCAATAAAATCAAAGAATACAGGAAAAACAAGTATCTTAAAGGTTCTTGGCATCTCTTAAAATCAACAAGAATTTGTGTATAGTTTTTCCTGTGCACCCTAGCCGAACGGATTATAAAAAGCCAATTAGTGAAATGGCTATAAATGTTATGATGAAACGCATGGGGTATAGCGGCAGAACTACGGGACATGGATTCCGTCACACTATTACATGCGTATAGCTTCCCATCTGAATGGATAGAATTGCAGCTTGCTCATATCGATAAAAATAGCATCAGGGGCACGTATAACCATGCCCTTTATTTATCAAAATGTTAGATGAACTGAATCATCAATATCCCCGTGCAGAAACTCTCACATTAGTCTTAGATAACTACGGTATTCATATAAAGTCAGAAGGTAAAGGAGTGGCTGGCACGACATCCCAAATTTACCCTGTTGTTTTTACCCGTCTATTCACCGTGGCTAAATAAAATAGAACGGTTATGGCAATCGCTCCATGAGACAATAACGCGAAATCATTGTTGTCAATTTATGTGGCAGTTGCTTAATTATGTTGATGCTTTTTTGGCATCGTTTTCATCACAGTAAAAGCCAGGAAGACAAAAAATGAGTGTAGCACTATTATGAAATAATGAAATGGACACCTCCCTAAAACGGCTTCAGTGAGCCATGCTGAATACATCAGCAAAAATATGAAGAGGTAATGGAACAAGTTATCGGCATTGATCTGGCAAAGCGAGTGTTTCAATGACATATTGCGTCTCCGCTCGGAAAAATGATTAAAAATACCGTGGTAACGCGCGATAAACTGATGACATTCATTGCTCAACAACCCCCTTCCAAAATAGTGATGGAGGCTTGTGGCAGCGCAAATTACTGGAGCCGACAATTTAAACGCTTTGGTCATGAGGTGAAGCAAATCAGCCCCCAATATGTCGCCCCATTCAGAATGGGCAGCAAGAATGATAAAAATGATGCCGTGGCTATTGTGGAAGCAGACAGTCGTCCAGGGATGCATATGGCATTGCCATACCCGAAAGCGCTCACAAGGTGGAGCAATGTTTGCCTGAGTATCTGGAAAACGCGGAAAATGACCGGACCCCGCTGAGCCGTGAATTATTTCAAGAACTCTTGCTTGAACTCAAAGAACAGCAGCTGCGTCTGAAAATTTGTGTACCCGTCTACTGACGCTACCAGGTATTGGTCCACTGGGGCATCCGCTTTGATGATAGCGCTGGGAGAGAGTACGGATTTCAAAAATGGCCGCCATTTTGCCAGTTATCTGGGGCGGGTTCCAAGAGAACACAGTCGTGGTGGCAAAGTCAGGTTATTGGATATCACGAAACGCGGGGATGGCTATTTGCGAGGAATACTGATTCATGGTGCCGGTTCAGTTGTTTATCGGGTGCAAAAAATCCCTGACGAACAATGTAATGGATTACAACGCGGGTTAAAAGGCGTAATAGCCCGCAGCGGGCTCAATAAAGCGGCCGTTGCCCTGGCAAATAAAAATGCCCGAATAGCCTGGGCTCTGGTCAGCCAACAATCGAGTTATGAACTACGATGAGCTACCCATGATGTAAATGATATAGAAGTCCATAAGTTGATGTACTGACAGGTAGAACCGACTCTCTGTGAACCTGGTAAATCACTCAGTCTATCGAGACTGTTGAAATAATGAGGGCAGAGAGTGCGGATTTTCATCAGAGCTCATTGAAGCCGAATATATGTTTGTGATTACGTTGTCAGAAAAATTTACTCACCCACTTGAATTGAGTCGGTGTCCATATATCTTATTTAGTTTGAGTGAGTAGAAATCTTGAGAGAAGGCAAAGTAATCTTTAAATGTCGGTCTCGAAATCCTTTTATAACATTTTTATGATGGACATATATATGAAGAATAAAGATATTCTAGGTACAACTACTGGGGTGGTAGGAAGTGCGGAAAATTATGCGGATAATGTTATCTTGGGTGCAACTGGAGGTCATGGGTTCGCTGCGGAAAAAGCGAATCATCTCAAAGATGTGATGTTTGGAAAGGATGCCAAAATTGTTGGTGGTAATAACGCTAAAAATGGTGCTGATAGACTTGTTGATGGTGTTTATCTACAAACAAAATATTGTAATTCAGGTTCAAAATGTATCAGTGAATGCTTTGAAGATGGAGCATTTCGGTACTTGAACACTGACGGCAGTCCTATGCAGATTGAAGTGCCTTTGGATAAATATGATTCAGCAGTGCAAGCCATGGAAAATAGAATAAAAAATGGTCAAATTCCAGGGGTGACAGATCCAGAGTTAGCTAAAGATATTGTTAAAAAAGGCGCATTCACATATGAGCAAGTAAGAAATATTGCTAAATTTAGTACTATTGAAAGTTTAACTTATGATGCAGTGAACGGAATAAAGTTAGCGGGTACTGCGATGGGAATCTCAGCAGCGGTTTCCTTTGCAGTTACTTTTTGGAATGGGGAAGACTGGGATAAAGCCCTTGAGTCATCTTGTTATGTTGGTTTAAAAGTTGGCAGTGTTGCTTGGGTTAGCAGCATTATTACAGCTCAATTAGGGCGAACAGGGATAGAACAGGGATTAAGAAGTACTACAGATTGGGTAGTTCAGCAGATGGGGCCTAAAGCTGCGGCGTGGATCGCTAATGGCTTACGTTCAGGTAATGCAATATATGGTGCAGCTGCTATGAGTCATGTTAGTAAACTTTTACGTGGAAATATTGTCACGGGAGTTGTCACCACTCTGGTTATCTCCTCTGTAGATTTTTTTCGCATGTTCCAAGGCCGGTGTTCTGGTGCTCAATTATTTAAGAATGTTGCCTCAACTGCTTCAGGAATTGCCGGAGGAACGGGAGGCTGGATGGTTGGTGCTGCTGGAGGAGCTGCGTTGGGGTCGGTTATTCCTTTTATTGGTACCGCAGCTGGTGGCATTATTGGTGGTCTATTGGGAACCTTTGCAGGTGGAACAGCCGCGAATGCAGCCGCATCTGCGATTCTCAATGAATTTATTGAGGATGATGCCAAAGAAATGCTAAAAATAGTAGAAAAGGTATTTGGTGAAATGGCTTTCGATTACCTTTTAAATGAAAAAGAAGCTGAATCTGTTATTGATAATTTTAAGACAAAGGATGTGCCTGATTTTCTACGCGATATGTATGTTTCGAGTGATCGTGAATCGTTTGCAAGAAAAGAGTTTGAACCAATGATCATAAATATAGCTAAAGGAAGGAGGGTAATATCGCTTCCGAGTGATGAGCAGTTAATGCTTAAGGCTGCTGAAGTTATAGATGAACTAGCTGCTTAATTGTTGGATAGCCCTATAATAATAGCTGTAGTAGTTCAGACTCGATCTGATGAGATGGACGTCCCGTATGGTGTCAATTGTACCAAAATGAAATAAGCATATTCATTTTATGGGAGCGTCTATCATGGATCATAAAATTCTCGGTATTGATCTCGCTAAATCTGTTTTTCAGCTTTGTTTGCTTAACGATAATCACATTATTTTTAATAAAAAAATGACCCGAAGTTGATTACTGGATGCTGTCAGACAAATGGCATCCGGGACTTTGATTGCTATGGAAGCCTGTAGTACCGCCCACTATTGGGCACGAACGATTGAAAATCTCGGTTTTAAAGTTTGCCTTATTCCCCCTCAGCATGTGAAAGCTTTCGTTAAACACCATAAAAATGATGCCAATGATGCGTTGGCAATATGTGAAGCTGCGAATCGGCCTTTGTTCCGGTCAAAAATCTGTATCAACAAGACCTCTGTGTTCTCCATAATGTCCGGCAGTCATTAGTTCAAAAACGCGTTGCTCTCTCTAATCAAATCAGAGGACTGGCAGCAGAATATGGCATTATTTTTCCGCAACGCTCTGCGGCTCTTAGAGAGTCACTGTACGAGGCGCTTGAAGATGCCGATAGTGGATTAACGATGATTGCCGCAGGGTTATGAAACAATTCTATGAAGAATGGCTGAAGCTGATCCAGCACAGAGGAAATAGAAGAAACCCTCAAATCGCTATCATTGCAAACGGCTCAGTGGCAGCAACTCCAATCTATTCCCGGTAATCACACTAATACAAATTATATGATAGTATTTTGCTAAACCCTATTTTGACCCTTTTTTTGAGGTTGATTGTAACTAATTGATTTTACGGTAAAATTAATTGTCTCTTATAAAAAGGGTTTTTCACTTTTTAACAGTTATGCTATTTAAAAATCAGCAGGTTAAAGTTAATATGTAACAGTTCACTGCCGTACAGGCAGCTTAGAAACTGCCGAAATTGAAATTCGGCAGGATCTTAGTGTTCACTGCCGTACAGGCAGCTTAGAAAAAATCCAATCTCTGTAGCTCATGCTGCAAGTCGTTCACTGCCGTACAGGCAGCTTAGAAAGGGTCGTGATCATCCTGTTTTTTATCTTGTACGTTCACTGCCGTACAGGCAGCTTAGAAAACAAAGTTATGATCATCCCCACGCCCAATATCGTTCACTGCCGTACAGGCAGCTTAGAAACGGCGACTGCGTTTGATCCACGAGTAACCGTTGTTCACTGCCGTACAGGCAGCTTAGAAAAAAGTCTGCCATATATATTCTCGTTATTTGTTGTTCACTGCCGTACAGGCAGCTTAGAAAACTGAATAACCAGATTACTTTTTGCTTATATTGTTCACTGCCGTACAGGCAGCTTAGAAAAAAGTCTGCCATATATATTCTCGTTATTTGTTGTTCACTGCCGTACAGGCAGCTTAGAAAACTGAATAACCAGATTACTTTTTGCTTATATTGTTCACTGCCGTACAGGCAGCTTAGAAAGTCAACTTCATTAATTTCAATTTTAATCATAAGTTCACTGCCGTACAGGCAGCTTAGAAATGCGAACAGATCGGCAACGCTTGAGATATTGCGTTCACTGCCGTACAGGCAGCTTAGAAAAAAAGCAACCATGGCAGCAGCACAAAAATTATGTTCACTGCCGTACAGGCAGCTTAGAAGCTTGGGATATGGCAAAATTGTATATAGAAGACTGCGTGTACTGCCATATAGATAGCTTAGAATATAATCACTCTCGTTCGGTAAAGGCTCTATACTGTAAATTAGTAAAGAATTGTAAATTATTTTGATTTACATGTGCGATATTTCACCTTATATAAAATTTATGCATAATGTTTGCCATAAGTGAAATTAATTAGTTAGGTAGTGCTTATTATGGATAACAGCTTTTCTCCAAGTGACCTGAAAACGATTTTGCATTCCAAACGCTCTAATATTTATTACCTGCAATATTGCAGAATATTAGTTAATGGTGGCCGTGTTGAATATGTCACTGATGAGGGAAGACAATCATTATATTGGAATATTCCAATTGCAAATACCACGGTAATTATGTTGGGAACGGGGACTTCTATTACTCAGGCAGCAATGCGTGAATTTGCTAAAGCAGGTGTTTTGGTCGGTTTTTGTGGTGGTGGCGGTACACCACTATTTACGGCTAATGAGGTTGAAGTTGATATATCTTGGCTGACACCACAAAGTGAATATCGACCTACTGAATATTTACAAGATTGGGTGAATTTCTGGTTTGATGACGAAAAACGATTAGCAGCAGCAATAGCTTTTCAGAAAATTCGCATTGAACAAATTCGTGAACATTGGCTAAGTAGTCGAATGTTGCGGGACAACGCTTTTATGCTAAATAGTGAAAGTTTATTGTCATTACTTACACGTTATGAACAGAATCTTGCAAATTGTCGTGATAATAATGATTTAATGGCACAAGAAGCCGTGATGACTAAAGCATTGTACAAACTGGCAGCCAATGCAGTGAGTTATGGTGATTTTGTCCGGGCAAAACGCGGCGGTGGTGTCGATTTGGCCAACCGTTTTCTTGATCATGGTAATTATCTGGCTTACGGATTAGCAGCTGTTGCAACTTGGGTTATTGGTTTACCACATGGTTTGGCGGTGTTACATGGTAAAACCCGTCGTGGTGGTTTGGTTTTTGATGTTGCTGATCTGATTAAAGATGCGTTGGTGTTGCCACAAGCATTTATTGCGGCAATGGCTGGAGAAGATGAACAGGAATTTCGCCAACGCTGTATCAGTGGATTTCAAAAAGCTGAGGCATTGGACACCATGATTGATGCCTTGCAAACAACTGCTCAACAACTGAGTCAGGTAGCACGATGAATATTCTTTTAGTCTCTCAATGTAACAAATGAATGCTAACAGAAAAACCCGCCGAATTTTGGATCAACTTGCTGAACGTAAAGGTGATAGAACCTGGCAAACGGCTATTACACTGGAAGGCTTAAGTATTTTACGTAAGCGATTACGTAATACGGCACGTCGTAATACGGCGGTAGCCTGCCATTGGATAAAATGCAGCAGGTGTCGCTTTTTCAAATTCTACTTATTGACGTTTTAATATTTTTTATCCTATCTATATGTACATTATCAGATTAATTTTTCAAAAAATTCAAATAGAATATTGACTTTTTGTTTATTTTAATTTTTATTGGTATAAAAATTGATCTATTTTGTTGGAAATTAAGTACGTTCGAAAAAGAGGTGGCGGATGAAGAAGATGAAAAGCGGAGGGAGGTGGGCGTATGTTGTACTTTTTGTGGTGTGGTTAAATTGTGCAAATATTTCTCATAATGAATTGAAGATAGTTAGGAGAGAGGAGATGTGCATTTTTTGTCGCTATATCTATATAGAGAGCAGTATTGGTAGTTTGAGTGGATAGGGCATGACAGTGTCGTTGAGGGACACTGTCTGCGCTGCCTGCGCGGCAGTTGGTTTTTGTCTTTAAGGTAATGGACATCAAGATATTTCTAAACTGCCTGTACGGCAGTACCTACATCATAAATGTTTAGGGGTTAAATTCTAGATAAAATTGCGGATTATCCTTCAAAATTGTTTGTATGAGATATTATTTTGTGCCTAAGTTGGAGACAATCATAGAACCAGGGAAAAGGAAGAAGTGTTCTTTTTTTAAATAAATTGAACATTTAAAGAAATAAACTATCTAATGAATATGCCATTGATGATGAGGTGTTTTATGAGCGTATTTGTTTATCGTGCATTGACAGAAGCAAGTTTAATACCATGACTTGATTGATACCCTATTTTTTCATTACCACAGTAATAATTAGGAATGAAAATAGGGTGATTTTTAGGTGTTTTTTGATGATATATACGGAGACAGGATCTTAGTAATAAGGAATGGAAGAAGTAAATTAGAATACACTAGTTGGAGTTATGCTCAGGGCTGGAGTATTTATTAGTTTATTATGATGTACTAAATCATGTTTTCGCGCTAAATTTAGCGCGCACCCAGATTATCATTTTGATAAGGTAGGTAAAAGCCTATGAATGAAAATGGATTAAGTCGATTTATTACTGATTATATTGGAAGCCGTAAACAGTCAAAGCTGGAGGTTTTTGATAAAGAGGCGGAAAAGAAACTGGCAAAGCTAACTTCTTCGGAGGATATAACGCTGGTTCAGCAAGAGATCGCTGAACAGCGTAAGGCGTTGGAAGAACATTATGAAGTCAGGAGTTGGTTAGATGATGCCGCTAACAGGGCAAAGCAAATCAGTTTAGTGACTCATGCTCTGAAATTTACGCATAGTGATGCCAGAGGTAGTAGTATTTTTGCGGCATCATCAAATACAACCGAAAATATTAAATATCTTTCCACTGCAACTTTGTATAAACCGGTAATCGATTCGGTTGGTAACGCCGCGGCTCTTGATATTGCGAAATTATTGCAAACAGAATACCAAGAAGATTCACTGGTAGCATGTTTAAATCGGGGGAATTATTCGGCATTGGCTGAATTGGCGGAAAATGAACAGCAACTTGAACGGTGGGTGAGTGGGTTTCGGCAGGCTCTGTCAGATGAAACGCTTTCCTCCCATAAACTAGCAAAGCAACTTTATTTCCCGGTAAATAGTGAATGTGATGAGTATCATTTATTAAGCCCACTATTTTCGTCATCTCTGGCTCATGCTATGCATCAGCGTATCGCTAAAGCCCGTTTTGGTGAATCATCGAAAGAAATTAATAAAGCAAAGAAAGAAGAACGTTGGCATTCTGAAGTTAGAGTAAGTTATCCCAATACGGCTGTGCAGAATATAGGTGGAACTAAGCCGCAGAATATTTCTTACCTTAATAGCGTACGAGGTGGACGAGCTTGGCTTTTATCTTGTTCCGCTCCTACCTGGCAAAGTAATATCAAGCTTCCGAAACGACGAAGATCTATTTTTGAACAGCCTGGTCAGTTTGTTCGGTTATCTTATCGTACTGTCAGATCGATGCGACAATACCTATTTCGTGTACAAAAACATACGGAAAAAATTCGACAGAATCGTCAGGCATATGTTGATGAAATTATTGATATTTTATTTAACTATGTCGCTAGTGTACAGGATCAGGTTGAATTTAAAGGTTGGAGTGCGGATTGTAATTTAAAACGTTCTCAGCAGCTTTGGCTTGATCCTTACCGTTGTCAACAGGATGAAATATTCAAATTTGAACGTGAAGGTGGAGACTGGAAAAAAGAGATTGCTGACGATTTTAGTCTTTGGTTAAACAACGAATTGCGTCATGAGCGGTTAGAATTTGGATTGACTGAACGTAATGAGTGGGCCTCTGTGTTTAAAAAACGTCTACGCGAATTTGAGGATGAATTACCAGAGGTACCGTTATGAGTTATTTGATTGTTTTGCGTCATGTTAAAGTGGAAAACGCGAATGCAGTTGCAGGTTTAACCTATGGTTTCCCGGCAATTACCCATTTTCTTGGCTTTACTCATGCACTTTCACGTAAGTTACAGAAAAGCCATAATTTAATATTGGGAAATTGTGGTGTTATTTGCCATAACTACCAACTGCATGCTTATCAGTCTGATTCGATTAGGGATAAAGTCTTTGCTTTAACTCGCAATCCATTAACTAAAGAGGCAAAGACCGCTTCTTTTAATGAAGAAGGTCGTATGCATGTGACGGTTTCTTTATTAATAGAGTGTTCTGGTGAAATTGCTGGTGATACAGAGGCTAACGAATTGGAAAAGTATTTACTAGAAATATGTCCAACTCAGAGATTAGCAGGTGGTACTATCACTGAAATTGCTAAAGTGGATATTATTGCTTTTCCGCAGGAAGGACAGGAAACCCGTAAGTTAATGCGTCGTTTATTGCCGGGTTTTGCCTTGTTAGATCGTTCTGAATTGTTAGCTAAACACTATGAAGAATTAAAACGGGATAATCCTCAGGTAGAAATGATTGATGCCTGGCTTGATTTTTCTACTATTAAAATGCGGGCTATTCCTACGCAAGAGGATAAGCAACCTGAAATTGGTGATCCGGCATATTGGGAATATGTTCCCAAACCAGATTCTGGATATTTAGTTCCTCTAATGACAGGTTATCAGGCAATATCGTCGTTATATCCCGCTGGACAAGTGGAGAAAACTCGAGATCCCAATACCCCATTTCGTTTTGTAGAAGCAATCTATGGGGTAGGTGAATGGAAAAGCCCGCACCGTATTAACAATATTCGCGAGTTACTCTGGTGTTATAACTATCAAGAGGGTGTCTACAGGTGTTGTAATCAACAGGCTGTTGCCCGTCAATCCAAACCCAATAAGAAAGTAAGAATAATCGACTGATTAATTTCAAGAAGGATATTTACATGTCTAAATCAACAATTAAAACGGCTTCTGTACTGGCGTTTGAACGTAAGCTTTTTAATTCTGATGCTTTAATGTTTGCTGGAAACTGGAAAAAAATTGACGATGGGGAATGGCAACCTATTGCTATTCAGGAAAAAGCTGTTCGAGGGACGATTTCCAACCGCTTGAAAAACGCTTTAACCAGCGATCCGGCTAAATTGGATGCTGAGATTCAAAAAGCAAACTTGCAACGTGTTGATGTTGCTGCATTGCCTTTTGATTCTGATACCCTAAAAGTCAGTTTCACATTACGGGTCTTAGGTAATCTTTCAACACCATCGGTATGTAATAATCAGGATTATCAGGTTGAACTAGCAAATATAATCAACGGCTATATCGCTGAACATGGCTTCAAAACTCTCGCAGCACGTTATGCAGAAAATCTGGCGAATGGTCGGTTTTTATGGCGTAACCGAGTTGGTGCAGAAGAAATTAAAGTTCGTGTAAAGGGTAGGGGTAGTAAATGGTGGGAGTTTAATAGCGAAAATTTCAGTTTACGTGCATTTAGTCAGGTGGAAGGTGCTTTAGCTGAACTGGCTGCTGAAATTGAAGAAGGGTTGGCCGGTGGTGGATCAACTTTCTTCAACGTTGAGGCTTTTGTTCGTTTGGGTCATGGGCAGGAAATTTTCCCTTCTCAAGAGTTGGTTCTCGATAGTAACAGTAAAAAAAGCAAAGTGTTATATCAGGTGAATGGAATTGCTGCATTACATTCGCAGAAAGTGGGTAATGCGCTTCGCACAATTGATACTTGGTATCCAGACGCATTTGAACTGGGGCTTGGCCCAATTGCTGTGGAACCCTACGGTTCTGTAACCAGCCGCGGTAAAGCTTATCGCCAGCCTAAAGCAAAAATGGATTTTTATACATTGCTGGATAACTGGGTTGTCAAAGGGAAAAAGCCAGAAGAAGTAGATCAACAGCACTATGTTATGGCGATTTTAATCCGCGGTGGTGTTTTCGGTGAAAAAGGTGAATAAGGGGCCACAATGGATTATTACTTTGAAATCCGCGTCCTTCCTGATCCTGAATTGAGCCAGCAAGACCTTATGGAAGCATTATTTGCTAAATTGCATCAGGCCTTGGGGCAAGTAGGTCACGGGCGTATTGGGGTCAGTTTTCCATGTGCCAGAAAAACACTGGGGGACAAGCTGAGGATTCACGGTGCAAACGAAGCATTGAATGATTTGCGAGCATTACCTTGGTTAAAAGGACTCAGGGATTATACTGAAACCATGGATATCCAACCAGTACCTCAAGATACTCGATATCGTCGTGTTAGCCGAGTGCAGGTAAAAAGCAGTGCGGAACGGCTTCGTCGTCGTGCGATTAAAAAGGGATGGTTGACGGAGGAACAAGCCTTGCAACGCATTCCTACCATCAAAGAACAACGTTCTGATTTACCGTTTCTGAGCCTTAAAAGTTTGTCATCAGGTCAAAGCTTTCTGTTGTTTGTCAAACAAGGGCTAATAGAAGACAAACCAACGTCAGGCGTTTTCAGTTCTTATGGATTGAGTTCATCCGCTACCATTCCTTGGTTTTGACCCTTTTTTAGCGGCTAATTATAACTTATTGATTTTATTAAGGGATTAGCCGCTGCTAATAAAAAGGGTTTTTTCCACTTTTTATAACTATGTTTTTTAATAATCAGGAGGTTATAATTGTTTCCTAACTGTTCACTGCCGCACAGGCAGCTTAGAAAGACTTCCGCACATGATTTGAGTTCCTCAGATGGTTCACTGCCGCACAGGCAGCTTAGAAATTCGTCACGGGCCGGGCCAGTGTCTTTCACGGGTTCACTGCCGCACAGGCAGCTTAGAAAATGCAATCAGGCGGCGGCGGACTATTGGTATTGTTCACTGCCGCACAGGCAGCTTAGAAAGATCGCAGAATCTTTGAGTCGAGACAACAATGGTTCACTGCCGCACAGGCAGCTTAGAAACTTATAAGCAATTCCAGGGGGAGTTATGAATCGTTCACTGCCGCACAGGCAGCTTAGAAATTGTTTATTCCTATTTGATTTCCAGATAACACGTTCACTGCCGCACAGGCAGCTTAGAAATTGAGTTGTGCCATCAAGATCGGCAGTCATATGTTCACTGCCGCACAGGCAGCTTAGAAAAGCATTTCAATACTTATCGCTCTCATTATTTCGTTCACTGCCGCACAGGCAGCTTAGAAAAATGACTTTTGCAGCACTGACAGTCCCATTAGGTTCACTGCCGCACAGGCACTTAGAAAAAGCCAGGGATGACTAGCTAAAGTAACCCCGCTACGATGTCGGGGTTGTTTTTGGCTCATTTAAAGTTGACTATAGAATATTCATTGAATTAAGATTGCATGACAATGTCATTCAATGAGAGTTCTTAATATGGCTACAAACCAATTAGTACAAACCCGTATTAATGGGGAGATTAAGGCAGAGGCGGCTGCGGTTCTGGCTGCTATGGGGCTGACTGTATCAGATGCTGTGCGCATGATGTTAACGCGAGTAGCAAGAGAAAAAATGTTACCTTTTGAACCTTTAATACCCAATGAAACAACAATAGCCGCAATGAAAGAAGCTCGCAACGGTTGCGGTAAATCATTCTCCACAGTAAAAGATTTAATGGCTGATCTTAATGCGGACGATTGATTACGCAAGCCAGTTCAAGCGAGATTACAAGAGAGAAAAGAAAGGTCGGCATCGTGAAATTCTTGATGATGCACTGATGCCGATGATTGAATTATTGGCTTCTGATAGCTTGTTAGAGCAGAAATATTGCGATCATGCTCTTTCTGGTGATTGGAAGGATTTTAGAGATTGTCATATCAAACCTGACTTGATACTGATTTATCAGAAACCCGATGCGGACACATTGCGCCTCGTCCGCCTTGGTTCTCACTCAGAGCTTGGCTTATAGCACTTCTTTGACAGACAGAATAAACATGAAATACAGCCCTGTGAGGGGTTTTTCGTCACTGCCGTACAGGCAGCAGCGCACTCGATTGAATGCGCTAAATGCTTCCATCTAAATATGCATCATTTCTTGTGCTTCTGAGCATATTCTTCACTATTAACCCATTGATGATCCTTTTCCCAGGTAAATAACCATTTGCGGGTTGGTCCTGCCATGACATTGAGATAATAGTTGTCGTAACCAGCAATGGTTGCCACTGGATGATAGCCTTTGGGAACCATTACCACATCCTTGTTGTAAACAGCTATTGATTCATCCAGTGAACGGTCATCGGTATAGACCCGTTGCATGCAAAATCCTTGAGATGGGTTCAGACGGTGGTAGTAGGTTTCCTCCAGATAGGTTTCTCGTGGTTCATCGCCTGTATCGTGTTTATGGCTAGGGTAGGAACTGGTGCAGCCTTCGTCGGTAAAGACTTCCACTACCAACAAGCTATCAGCAGGTTTATTGTCCGGTAGGATGTTGTGAACATAGCGCTGGTTGTAGCCGTTTCCACGTTGTTCTGCATCAATATCCTGTGGTGCAATCAGTCGAGTCGGATAACTTCCTTTTCCCGGTGCCTGGCATACAGCTAATTCGAGAGCGGTGTCAGCAATAATTTCAACAGATTCCCCTGCAGTGATGTAAACGGCATAAGGTTTTTTACGTTCAAATGGCTCCATACGATTGCCAATATGCTCAAATTGCTGATGTGGCGTAGTCACTGTGGCTTTTCCTGCAATTAAAACCAGACAGGTTTCGTTTTCTGATGAGGGTAATGTGACTTTTTCACCTAAGGCCAATTCATAAACATCAAAGTGGACATATCGCCAGTTTGCCGATTCTGGCGTGATATGTTGAGTTCGTTTGTTCTGATCCGGTACATGATATTTTGATAATAATCTGGACATGTTACTTACCTCAGTATCGCTTTTGCATGAGTCAAATAAGTGACTAATTAAAGTAACCCTGCATTTCTGGCAAGTTGATGTAAATTGTTATAACCCATCGTTGAGTAGGTGAATGGGTGAGCAATCGCAGGATCTTGTTCTGCTTCAACCACCAGCCAGCCGTTATAATGGTGCTTTTTCAGTACCTGAAAAATTGAGGCATAATCAACGCAACCATCCCCCGGCACTGTAAATACACCATTCAATACAGCATCAAGGAAACTGGTTTTACGGTTTTTCACATCATTAAGTACATCTGGTCGGATGTCTTTACAGTGAACATGATTAATGCGTTTTGCCCAGCGTTCTGCAACAGTTAGAGGGTTAGCACCAGCAAATGTCAGATGACCGGTATCCAGTAGTAATCCAACTTCATCACCGGTATTTTCCATCAGATGATCAACATCTTCCGCGGTTTCAATGACGGTTCCCATATGGTGGTGATAAGCAATCTGAACACCTTGTTCTTGAGTGTAGCAGGCGAATTCAGTCAATTTCTCACCATATTCTTGCCAGCGATCAGCCGGAAATTGAGGACGAAGATGAACGGGTCTGTTTTGATCGCCGTGAATACAATTTGTCACTTCAGCAAATACCATGACATTAGCCCCAAGTTCGTGCAGTAGGGTCAGATGAGATTGTACCGCTTGAATCTCTTCTGCGACTGAACGGGTGAGTAATTCGCCAGAATACCAGCCAGAAACCAGTTTTAGATCGTGTTCGGCAAGAATTGGGCCTAATATGCTGGCCTGACGAGGGAACTTATTACCCAGTTCAAAACCAGCAAATCCAGCCTGACGACCTTCGGTTAGGCAGGTTTCCAGAGGGGTTTCTGCGCCGAGAGTGGGTAAGTCATCATTAGTCCAGGTCAGAGGGTTGATACCAAGTTGAACAGCCATGATGGGGCTCCTGTTGAATAAAATAATTTTGTTATGTTGCTATCCACGCTGACGCCATAGGCTAATCAGGTTGTGATAGTTGGTTTTTATCTTCTGGATCAAACGGTTATCGTCGATCTCGTTTTTTAGCCATTGGAGGGATGGTTGACCGAACAAGGTTCTTCCAACGGCAAAACCTTTGACGATAGGTTTACCTGCTGTGGCATTGAAACCTATTTCTAGTTCTTCTTGTGGAGCATCAAGGCCAAGAATAACGACACCACGACAATAGGGGTCCCTCAGTTGGATGAGAGAGTTAATGCTGTCCCAACTATCGGCACTGAGCGGGGGAAGTTTCCACCAATCCGGTTTAACTCCGAGGTTATAAAAGCGCTTAAGTGCGCGGATATAGAATTCATCCGAGTGCTTCATTTCTGCAGGTAGAATCACTTCCAGTAAAAGTTCGTGACCAGATTTACAGCATGCGGCATAAATTTCTTGAATTTTTTCTTCTTGTTCCTGACGGAGTGGGTGAGTATCTTCTGGATGGAAAAACACCAGACATTTGACAATGTGTTCCAGTGGCCAGTCAATAAGTTGGGAACCAATGTTGCCATGTTCCAGACAAAGCGGACGAGAGCCCGGTAGCTCGATTGGGCGACCTATCCACCAACCTTGACCAGTAATTTCGTTTAAAACATCTTGACCAAAAGTGTCATCACATAACAGACCTGCTTTCCCTTGTAATCCGGCTTCTTCGGCAACTTCCAGACTGGCGCGTAGTAAAAGTTGTTTTAATGATGAAATACGTTTGATACTGGCATTTGCTTGACGGGCCATTTCAATAAATTGGATACGGTGGTCAAATGCCATCACACACAGTTCATCCCACTGCTTTTTACGGGCACCAATACGGTGAAGGTGATTAAGTGTTTCATCTAAATTAGGGCGTAGCATCTGATTGGCTCGTGACAGATAGTTATCAAGCTCTGTTTTATCCGGCATTGCTGGAGCACATCCATGACGGGAGACGACTAATGCACCACAAGCATTAGCGTAGGTACAGGCTTTTTCCCAACTTTCATTATTAAGATAACCGCGTAACAGGCCGGACATAAAAGCATCTCCTGCACCGAGCACGTTGAGTACATCAACCCGAATTCCCTGTACGGTAATGCCATCATCCAGATCATCAGGAATTCCTGCGTTAAAAACAGAGCATCCCAACGGCCCGCGTTTACAGACCAGTTCAGCAGCCGTCAGCTTACGGATATTGCGTAGTGCTTCGATAGTATTTGTCGAACCACCTGCGATGTGAAACTCTTCCTCTGTTCCAACAATCAGGTCAAACAGCGATAACACTTCCTGTAACTGAGTTGTCACCGGTCCTGATTCGATATAACGGGTTTCACCGTCTCCCAAAGAAGTCAGCCCCCAAAGGACAGGGCGATAATCAATATCAATAACTGTTTTGACGCCATTACTGCGGGCGTAATTGAGGGCGGTCAGTACGGCATCACGGGTATTGGGGTGAGAAAGGTGTGTGCCGGTGATTGCTAAACAACGGGCTGATGCAATGTATTCTTCATTGAAATCATCACGGGTGATTGCCATATCGGCGCAATTATCACGATAGAAGATCAGCGGAAAAGTTGTTTTATTTTTGATCCCCATAATTACCAGTGCGGTAAGACGTTCTTTGTCAGTGATTAGATGGCTGGTATCACAGCCAACACTTTGCAACTCTTCCCTAAGGAAACGCCCCATATGCTCATCACCGACTCTGGCTAGCATGGAGGATTTAAGTCCCTGGCGGGCGGTACCATAGGCAACATTGCCGGAAGAACCACCAAGATATTTTGCGAAGCTTCCCATATCTTCCAGACGTGCCCCAATTTGCTGACCATAAAGGTCAACGGCAATTCTTCCCATACAAATGACATCAAACTTTTTTTGTTTGTCCATTGAACAATCCTTCTGAGTACAACATCACGTGTTGCTATGTGTGCTCCGGTGGAGGAGCGTTGACGAGGAAATTTAATTGATTTCAGTGACATTCACCCAACGTTGCTCTTTATAAGAACGCGCAATGGCATCCAGAATGCGTGAAACTTTCCAACCTTCAGTGAAATCCGGCCACATCTCTTTATTGCTGGCGATGCCATTAATCAAGTCCCTGATTTCCACTGTTTTTTGATCATTGAAGCCAATGCCGTGACCGGCACCGTGACAGAATGGTGCGTAGTCAGGATGTTCTGGACCAACAAGAATAGTTTTAAACCCTTGACGATTTATAGGGTCATCATGGCGATAAAGTTTCAATTCAGCCATTCTTTCCTGGGTGAAACTTAAAGTGCCTTTTGTTCCTGTGATGATATAGCTCAAGCCCATTTTCCGGCCACAGGCAACTCGTGAAGTTTCAATAATACCCATTGCTCCGCTGCTGAAACGTACCATAGCATGTGCCTGATCTTCGTTTTCTACCGTAACCATCATGCTGGAACCTATTTTTTCTGGTCGTTCTTTGATGACAGTTGCCATGTCTGCACAAACAATTTGGATATCACCGACCAGATATTGCGCCATGTTAATGATATGAGCTGCAAGATCGCCCAACGCACCTAATCCTGCTTGATCTTTGAAACAGTGCCAGTGGATAGGGCTGTGTGGATTGGCCATATAGTCCTCGTTATGAGTGCCATAGAAGTGAATGATTTCGCCAATTTCTCCGTTTGCAATGATCTCTTTGGCCAGTTGTGACGTAGGATTTTTTACATAGTTAAATCCTACTAGTGTCTTTACTCCGGCTTTTTGGGCTGCTTCGACCATGAGTTTTGCATCAGCTGAATTCAGTGCCAGTGGTTTTTCGCAATAAACGTGTTTACCGTGTTTGATTGCTTCGAGAGCCATCTCTTTGTGAAGAAAATTTGGTGAACAGATATCAACAATATCAATCTCAGGATCTGCAACTAGTTCGTGCCAATTATCGGTAAAACGCCGAAAGCCTAATATTTCAGATTGTTTTGCTGCAAATTCAGCGGAAACTTCCGCTACCATGTCACGAACTAACCTGCCTTTCAGAGGGAAAACAGTAGGAGCCTGCGCATACGCAATTGCATGTGTCCGCCCGATGTAACCAGTACCGATTAAGCCGATACGAATCTCTTTCATAGCTGTGTTTCTCCGAATGGAAGTTGACAGATTGTCTATTGTTTACAGTAAGTTCTTGCCTGTTGTCAGTTAACCCGGGTTGTTGTTGTATTCTTGTTATACGAAATATTTATTCCGTTTTCAATAAAATTAGAAACATTGATTTTAATGTGTGATCTGATCAGGGTTTTTAATGTAATATTATGTTAAATAAGGATAATTTTATTATTTTTTATTCATTATAGAGAAGTAATAGTGAAATAAATGGAGAATTGAAAATTTTATTCTATATATTCTCTGGGAAAATAGGGTGCTGATAACTTAATCGTGGGAGAAAATTACATAAATAATCTCTTCCCTTTATTTTAGGGAAGAGATTCCTCTATTATTTTACTTACTAAATAAGGACTTACCCATTTTATAGAACACATAAAACAACACTAATGCAGCAAACAGGTAATAAATAGCCATAATTATTGGGGGGGCATGATGTGCGAGAAATACATACATAGAAATCGAACCCAATATAATTAACCATGCAACAGGTTTAACCATAGACCAAGGTGTAATATTTACTTGTTCGGTATAAACATCTTCAAATGGTTTGGCCGGAAAGAAATAGCCAATAATCAGCATGAAAATAATATTAATAGCAAACAGAATACCAACCAGATGAAAGAAATGCAGATTAATTTTCAGAATAAAATTACAGATAATATAGGCGGACATACCAAATAACAGGCCGAGTTTAGCGGCAATAGGGGGGACACGCTTAGTCATCAGGCCGATTAATACTACGCTAAGAATTGGTGCGTTAAAAATCCCTTGTAATTGTTGAATGAGATAAAATAAACCCTCCGGTGCATTTGCGACTAATGGCGCAACGATCATGGTAATGAGTGCCAGCCCAAGCCCCAGATATTGACTAACAATAACTGTTTGGGATTCGGTTGCATTTTTATTGATTCGTGGTTTGTAGATATTAACGATAAAGAGTGTTACGGATGAATTAAGGCCGCCACTAAATGTAGAAAATACTGCGCCAACAACAACCGCAGCAAAGAAGCCAACCAATATTTCAGGCAGAACCAAATGTACTAATTCTGGATAGGCGTTATCTGGATTGTCTATTTGCCCTTTGAAAATATGGAAAGCAATAATGCCTGGCAGAATAATAATGGAGGGAATAATTAACTTAAAGAAAGCACACAGCATGACACCTTTTTGCCCTTCTGCCAGGTTTTTTGCCCCAAGGGCTTTTTGAACAATGGATTGATTGGTACACCAGAAAAACATATTGGAAATCATTAGGCCAGTAAATAATGTGGAAAATGGAACGAGAGAATCTTCGCTACCGATAGAATTAAATTTATTGGGATTAGCTTGATAGACTTCAACTAATCCACTCCAGGCATTGCCATTACCGACATAGAGCAAAGCAAATATTGTTACCATTAACCCGCCAACGATTAAACCAGCGCCGTTAATAGTATCCGCTACTGCAATGGCTTTTATGCCACCAAAAATGGCATAGATTGCACCTAATCCACCTACTCCCCAAACCATAATCCATAAGGCCGTTGTTTTATCCACGTTGAATATATTGGAAACCTGAAACAAACTTTCCAGTGCAATTGCACCGGTATACAGTACAATGGGCAATAGAGAAATAACATACATAGCCAGAAATAGAATTGAGGTAATAAGCAGGGTATTTTTATCAAATCGGCGTTCTAGATATTCTGGTATAGTAGAAATGCCAAGTTTCAAGTACTTAGGTAGAAAATAAATGGCAAATAGAACGATGGTCATTGCTGCGATAACTTCCCAGGCCATGACAATAAACCCAGTTCGGAATGCTAAGCCATTCAATCCAATTAAATGTTCGGTGGAGAGGTTCATGAGTAACATTGAACTTCCAATGTAAATACCTGTCAAAGAACGACCGCCGAGAAAATAACCTTCAGTAGATTTTGTCAGGCGGGCATTATGTGTTTTGTAATAAGAAAAGCCCGCGACTAATAGGGTAAAACTGAGAAATGAGAGAAAAGCTAACATACTATCCTCCACGCCTGATTTATTTTTTTCAGGCAGCAATGTGCTGACGAGAAAAAAGATTTTTCCCGTTTTTGTTGTGAAAATAAATATGAGTTAGTTATTCAGGCATGGGCCTGTTTTATAATCTGACCTCTTTACCGGAGTGCAGAGATTCGAAAGCTTTGTCTGCCAAATAAAGAGCCTGTTCACCATCTGAACCACTACATTCTGGTATAGCACGATCAGCCATGACATCGACAAAATGATCCCATTCTGCAATATACGCCTCCCGATAACGTTGCAGAAAGAAATGCTCTGGCTTGGCTGTTAAACAACCCGAGTTTTCCCAAAGTTCAACACTGTTTTCTTTGATATTACCGGCACTAAGTAGCCCTTTTTCACCGTGTAATTCAATCCTCTGATCATAGCCATAACCGGAGCGTCGGCTATTAGTAATAGCGGCTATTGCACCTGATGGGAATTTCATAACAATAAAGGCGGTATCAATATCACCGGCCTGACCAATTGCGGGATCAACCAAGTTGCTGCCTTGTGCATAGATTGAATATGGCTCTTCACCAATAATAAAACGCGCCATATCGAAATCGTGTATTGTCATATCTCGGAACATACCACCAGAAACTTTGACATATTCAACAGAAGGAGGAGAGGGATCACGGGAAGTAATTAGCAGAGATTCAGCTTTTCCTATCGTACCAGTATCAAATAGGGTTTTTACTCGACGAAATTGGGGATCGTAACGACGATTAAAGCCAACAAATAGCGGGATCTGATATTGTTCAACCGTCTTAAGGCAATGACGAACACGTTCAATATCCAGGTGAACAGGCTTTTCGCAGAAGATTTTTTTGCGATGTTTTGCTGCGAGTTCAATCAAGCTTGCATGGGTGTCTGTTGCTGAAGCAATAAGAACACCATCTATTTTGGGATCAGACATTGCCTGTTCAATAGTTTGTATTTTTGCCTGATATTTTTGTGCTAAAAGTTCAGCACTTTTTTGATGTGGATCGACAACGGAATAAAGGCAAGTTTCTTTATGGTTAGTGATATTTACCGAGTGTACTTGTCCAATCCGTCCGGCGCCAAATAATGCGATGTTGAACATAGATGCTCCTTGATACCTGAATATCTGCTTTGGGTATACTTAGAAATATATCATATGGAACATTTATTTCAATTTAACGTTTATTTGAAATTATATTTTTGTGTTCCGGATAGCATTTTGTTAATGATAATATTAAATTTGTGTTAAATAGATCACTTAAAGTCAGATTTTCACTAAATGAATTTGTTATATTTTCCTTTAAAAACAAATGATAAAGTTGTTTTTGCTAAGTGATTACTAGGTTTGGTAATGGGAACTAGAGGGAGGAAAAATGGATATTTTTCGAAATAAAAATTTCGAAAAGGGATTTTGGAATGGTCAAAAAAGGGAAAATGGCCTGTTAGATAACAGGCCACTCGCTTTTAGTATTGACGTATTTTGGTTGCAATTATCTCCTTTATCCTCTCTGAGGCGGATTCTACAGCCGGGTTTTGGGCTACTTGTGCTGTCCCTATTCGCCACCATGATTCATAGTCGTGCGTCATGGTCTTGGGTAGAACTTTGATATCTATTAACACGGGTACAGTTTGTTTTCTGGCTTCTTGTAATGCATACAGCAGTTGTTGCTCATCATGGACTCGGTAACTTTTGCAGCCGTAACTTTCTGCATTTTTGGCGAAATCGACCTTAATCAGGTTGCCATCCATGTTGTTACTTTCTGGATTTCGGTAACGATTTTCTGTTGCAAAACTGCCCATCCCTTGGCTCATTTGCAGATTATTGATACAGCCGAATCCGGCGTTATCAAACAGCAGTACGGTAATCTTGATGTTTTCCTGTACTGCGGTTTGCAGCTCTGAATGCAGCATCATATAAGCGCCATCACCCGCTACGGCATAGACGGGTTGGTTGGGGCAGGATAGTTTGGCTCCAATAGCAGCGGCTATCTCATAACCCATGCAGGAATAGCCATACTCAAGATGATAGGTATCCGGTTGTTTAGGTTGCCACAACCGCTGTAAGTCACCCGGCAGGGAGCCTGATGCGCTAACAATAATCGCGTCAGGTTCAAGATATTTGTCTAATAATCCCAATACCCTGGTTTGTGTTAGTTGGGTTTGTAATGCCTGACTGTACTCTTCCAATTTATCATCAAGATGACCAGAAATTTCTGGAATGAAACCTTGCTGATACTGAATTTCAAACAGACGGTTTAATTCTTTTCGCCATGCTTCCCGTACCTGAGAAATTTCATTCTGATAACCGCTGCGATAGCTCAATAGAGTAAGCTTCTCTGCAATGGCATTTAATCCCTCTCGGGCATCTGCTACGACGGGAACTGCATCCAGTTTACAGGCATCGAATTCCGCGACATTGATAGTGAGAAATTCAACATCCGGATGCTGAAATAGCGATTTAGATGCAGTAGTGAAATCAGTAAATCGGGTGCCGATGCCAATAATCAAATCGGCTTCTTTGGCTATCAGGTTTGCAGCAAGGCAGCCCGTTGTGCCTAAACCACCACAATTCAGTGGATGGTCGGCAATCACAGCGCTTTTACCAGCCTGTGTTTCAGCAAAAGGAATATTGAAGTTTTCTGCGAACTGACGGAAAGCTTCATGGGCTTCTGAATAGCGTACACCGCCACCGCAGATGAGTAAGGGTTTTTTCTTGCGGTTTATGAGTGCCACGGCATCGTTGATCATGGCGGCAGAAGCTGGGCGACGTTCAATGCGATGAATCCGTTTTTGAAAGAAATAGTCAGGAAAATCCCAAATCTCGCCTTGAACATCTTGTGGTAGACAAATCGTGACTGCGCCGGTATCAGCAGGATCGGTCAAAACTCGCATCGCATTAATCATCGCACTCATTAACTGCTCTGGTCTGGAGATACGGTCCCAGTAACGGGAAACAGGGCGGAAGCAGTCATTAGTGCTGATAGTGTAGTCATGGAACTGTTCAACCTGTTGTAAAACGGGATCTGGTTGGCGGCAGGCGAAGAGATCACCGGGTAGTAATAACAGAGGAATACGATTAGCAGTGGCAGTGGCCGCAGCAGTGACCATATTGGCAGAACCGGGGCCGACAGATGAGGTGACTGCAAAAATCTGTTTGCGCTTTTTCTGTTTAGCGAAGCCTGTTGCAATATGGGCCATTCCCTGCTCATTACATCCCTGATAAACGGTCAAGTGACCAGAGTCTTGCTCCAGTGCTTGCCCTAATCCGACAACATTACCGTGGCCGAAAATAGTAAAAATCCCTTTGATGAATGGATATTGTTCATCATCTATTTCGACATACTGTTGATTCAGGAATTTCACCAGCGCCTGTGCGGTTGTCATTGTTGATTTGTTCATGTCACAGAATCCCATTTTATTCCATTGTTGGCATCACAAAGCTGCTGGAATGATGTTCTAACCGGATACTTGCCGGCCAGCGACTGGTGACTGTTTTCATGCGAGTGTAGAAGCGAACACCATCATTACCGTGAATGTTAAGTGGACCAAAAATTGAGCGTTTCCAACCACCAAAGCTGTGGAATGCCATTGGTACTGGAATGGGGATATTGATGCCTACCATACCTGCTTGTACATCTTCGCTGAACTGGCGGGCGGTTTCTCCGTCGCGGGTGAATATAGCGGTACCATTGCCGTATTGATGCTCGTTAATTAGTGTTAACGCGGTGGCATAATCGGGTACCCGAACAATTGCCAGTACTGGACCGAAGATCTCCTCTTGATAGATTTTCATATCTGGTGTGACGTTATTAAACAATGTCGGGCCAATAAAATAGCCGTTTTCATAACCGGGGATGTTGAGTTGACGGCCATCAATTAACAAACTGGCCCCTTGTTGTTCGCCATTAGCGATATAGTCACAGATTTTAGCTCGATGCTGGGCGGAGATAACAGGCCCCATATCATGCTCTTTGTCTTCCACAATACCGGGACCGACAGACATTTTGTTGATCTGTTGACGTAATTTTTCAATGAGCGCATCAGCCGTTTCATCCCCAACTGCCAGTACAACAGACAAGGCCATGCAACGTTCACCTGCGGCGCCAAAAGCTGCACCTGTAATAGCGTTACTAGCCATATCAAGGTCGGCATCTGGCATCAGAATACAGTGATTTTTGGCACCACCTAGCGCTTGGCAGCGTTTCCCATGAGCGGAGGCGGTTGTGTAGATATATTCAGCAACAGGGGTCGAACCAACAAAGCTGACGGCTTGCACTCTCGGGTCTGTCAGTAATACGTCGACGGCTTCTTTATCGCCGTTGACAACGTTAAATACGCCATTGGGTAAACCGGCTTGTTGCAGCAGAAGTGCTAATTCAACAGCAAGAGAAGGATTTTTTTCTGATGGTTTTAATACAAAGGTGTTTCCCGTAGCTAATGCAATAGGAAACATCCACATAGGAACCATGGCTGGAAAGTTAAACGGGGTAATTCCGGCGCAAACACCTAAAGGCTGCATTAACGAATGGCTATCCACACCTGTCCCGGTATTAGCGGAATGCTCACCTTTTTGCAGATGAGGAATACCACAGGCAAATTCGACAACTTCTAAACCACGTGTTAATTCACCGATAGCATCTGAATAGATTTTTCCGTGCTCTTCCGTAATCAAACGTGCAAATTTGTCCATATTAGCTTCCAGTAATGCTTTGAACTGGAACATTACACGGGCTCGCTTAAGTGGTGAAACTTTAGACCATTCGCTGTAGGTTTGATGGGCAATTTCAATCGCTTGTTCAACCTCAGAGGCGGTACTTAATGTTACCTGACGAATTTGTTCACCTGTAGCTGGATTAAAAACAGGAGAAAAACGGGAGTTGTGACTGGGAATGAGTTGCCCGTTAACATAATTCTTTATTTGTTCCATTCAGAGCCTCTCTCGTGAATTTTGATGTTTGTACTGAATCAGAAATATTAGTAATAGATATATGAAATATTTATTTCATTTTCAATTTAATTTAGAATGAAAAACGATTAGTGTGATCGGAGTAAAGTTTTTAGAATTACGGGCAATTAAATGAAGGATGCGATAATAATCAATAAGGTGATAATAATAGCTCGTTACACTTAATGGATTATGTATTTCATTTTTAACGATAAAGATGAAATATGATTCAACTTATATGGTAAAACTATTACAATTGTTGACAATAAATTTTATGGGGGATTTATGTCTGTCGCATCGAATCTGAATGAATTTCAAGAACAAGTTCGTTCCCGTTATGGTGAATTGAGTAAACGCTTACAGCAAGTGGCTCGATATGTGTTGGATAATACTAACAGTGTGGCTTTTGATACTGTTGCTGTGATAGCCAAAGAAGCTGATGTTCCTCCATCAACATTAATTCGTTTTGCTAATGCATTTGATTTCAGTGGTTTTAATGAAATGAAACAGCTATTCCGCATGCATATGGTGGAAGAGACTGCCAGTTATGCGGACAGAGCCAGATTGTTCAGAGAATTGGATGGTGAGCAGGAGCCGCCAGAAGATCCGCAACATATTTTGCAGGAATTTGCTCGTTCTAATGTACAAGCGATGCAACAGTTAGCTGCCAGAACCGACCCTGAAGATTTAAAGAACGCAGTAAATTTATTAGCTCAGGCCAAGAGTATCTACATCATTGGACTGCGCCGCTCTTTCAGTGTGGCGGCTTATCTTTCTTATGCTCTGAGTCATTTGGAATGCCGTCCTTTGCTGGTGGATGGGTTGGGGGGGATGTTCAGGGAACAGATCAACTTAATTGGGGAAGAGGATGTCGTCGTTTCAATCAGTTTTACTCCTTATGCAGAAGAGACATTGATGATCAGTGAGAGGGCGGCGAAGGCAGGGGCAAAACAGATTGTGATTACTGATAGCCAGATTAGTCCTCTTGCCAGTTTCAGTGATGTCTGTTTTGTGGTTAAAGAAGCGCAGGTGGATGCATTTCGTTCTCAGTCTGCTACTTTGTGCTTAGTGCAATCTTTAGCTGTTGCTCTGGCTTATCGACAAGGAAGTACTATTTAATCTCAAATATCCCAGATAAACAAATAACCCGTGGATTTAGCGGGTTAATCTTTTACCAGACCAATGGAAAGAGCTTAATTTAAATAAAGTTTAAATCTGATATCGATAACTTATTTTTTATGTATAAATGTTATTGATTCCTATTGGCAATAATTATTTAATAATTATTCGTAGTTATGATTTTAAAGAGGGATCAATATGATAATTAAAGGATCGCGTTACATTTTTGTCATCTTATCAGCAATTTCTTTTCAGGCATTTGCTTTAAATTTTGACTACAAAAGTGAGATTCCGGCTGACAATAAGCCATCTGCGGACTATTTGAAGAAACGGGAAAACCTCAAATCCAGGCATTGGGATGTCAATGAACTCATTGCGGATAATGAAGCCGCAGAGAAGCTAGAGCAGGAAAAACAAGATAGGTATGCAAAGAAATATGCTGCAAATTGGCAAGAGAGCCAGAGATTTAATGATGAAGTTAATAAGAGATTCAATCGAGAAATTGAGCGGGAAATTAAAATCAGAGAGAATGGCGGCATGACGAGAAGTAACTTTTTTGATAGACAATAAGTGCTACTCAAAGAGATCTCATAATAATGCGCCACCAATTAGTCAAATTCAGAACCGCACAAATTAATGCGCTGCATGGTTTGCTACTGGAATTTGGTGAAACCGAGTATAAAGGCAGGGCTTCTCTGGATAAGGCCATGCCTGAGGTACTTGAGCGACTCAGAAAAAAACTGGCCCCGTTCCTGCTTGCTCTGCTTGAAGCGCAATATCATCGTTTGACCGAAATCGACGAACAAATTGAACAAATGGAAAACCAACTAACGGCGTGGGCAAAGCAGAATGCCGATTGTCAGCGGATGATGAAAATTCCCGGAGTCGGTGTCCTGATTGCGACCGCCGCCATCGCGACGATGGGCGCTCCTAGCGCCTTTCGGTCGTGCAGGGAATTTTCGGCCTATTTGGGCCTGGTACCGAAACAAACGGGAACGGGAGGCCGGGTCAAATGACTGGGCATCAGTAAACGGGGAGATACCTACCTGAGAACCCTGTTTATTCACGGTGCAAGAGTGGCCACCTTACTGACGAAAACCCCGCTGCCGTCGATGCCAGAGTAATTTTTGTCTTGCAAACGGGATGCGTTCATATAGAGCATAAATATTACTGAGCTTTTGCCTCTGATTTTTCAGCATTATTAAGCAGGCGGCGTATTGGTACGAGTAATACCATCAGCACAGCTGCACAGATGACTAGAGCTAAAGATACGCGGGAGAACAGGTCAGGTAGATTGTCCAGTTGATCAGCGCGAACGTGTCCACCAATCAGGCCAGCGGCCAGATTACCCAGAGCACTTGCACAGAACCACAGGCCCATAACCTGACCGCGCATACGGGATGGTGCCAGCAGAGTCATAGTGGCAAGCCCAATCGGGCTGAGGCACAGTTCACCGAGCGTCATTAATAGAATACTTGCGACCAACCAGAGTGGAGAAACAGTTTCACCTGTTGCCAGTACATTTTGTGCTGCTAAAATCATCAGACCAAAACCACCGGCACCAAACAGAATACCAATAATGAATTTACTGATACTACTTGGGTTAGCATTACGCTTTGCCAACATAGGCCAGAGCCAACTGAACACCGGAGCCAATAGAATAATGAATAGTGAGTTGATTGACTGGAACCAGACTGTTGGGATTTCAAATCCCATCACGATCCGGTTTGTATAATCATTGGCAAACAGGTTGAATGAAGTTGGTTTTTGTTCGAATGCAGACCAAAAGAACGCAGCAGATACCAGCAGAATAAAACAAACCAGTAAGCGGGAACGATCACTACTGCTCAAGCCGGCAAAGAGAAACAGATAGATAAAGTAAAGTGTTACACAAGATGAGATCACATAGACCATTGTGCTGGCTACAGCTATCGGATTGAATGGGATTACACCAAGGATTAGCAAAGTAATAATAGCAATCATAGCGATAATAGTAATAAGGACCCATTTGCCAACGTGTTTACGTTTAACCGTAGGGTGATCCCAGCTTGAGTCCAAACCACTTTCTTTATCATAGCGGCGCATCGAGGGAACCGTATAGAAACGGAATATCAATAGAGCAACCAACATACCTAGTCCACCGATGCCAAAACCCCAGTGCCAACCATAGTCACGAATTAACCAGCCCGTAATTAGCGGAGAGATAAGGGAACCTATGTTAATACCCATATAGAATAAGGAAAAACCACCGTCACGACGAGGATCATCTTTTTTGTACAGAGTTCCGACCATAACTGTGATACAGGTTTTAAATAATCCGGTACCTAATACAATCAACAGTAGGCCAATAAAAAACAGATAATGACTTAGGAAGGCGGAAAGGGCGATAGACAGATGGCCTAATGCAATAATGATGGAGCCATACCAGACTGCCCGATGTTGGCCTAACCAGTTATCTGCCAGCCAGCCGCCAGGCAGAGAAGTTAGATAAACACTCCCGGCAAAAATACCGACGATAGCAGATGCTTGTTCACGGGGAATTTCCATTCCACCATCATAAATGGTTGCTGCCATAAACAAGATCAAAAGTGGGCGAATGCCGTAGTAAGAGAAACGTTCCCACATTTCGGTAAAGAACAGAGAACTTAATGGATAAGGATGTCCGAAGAAAGTTCGGTTTTTTGTATTGTTAATGGAGGATTGCATTTAAGTTTTCCTATAATACTACACTCCTGGAGTGTGGTGTGTGCAACAAATAAAGCTTTTAAAAAACTCTTTCAGATTTAGATCTGGAGCAAAAAAAGCCACGTTATTATTAAATGACGTCCTGTCTTATTAATATATATTTAACATGTTTTCCGATTAATTTTATTGGTAGATAGGATATCTCTTGCTTTATATTTCATTTTTCAGAGAAAAATCTGATAGAAATCTCGTTTTTTACCCCTGGTTGATTAAAACAAGGGGGAAGGCTATTGATTTTCCTATATTTATATCAGGAAAATTTTCATCAATAAAAATAAGTTAAAGTGAAAATCACATAATATTTATAATATATAAATATTAGTTTTAGTAGCCAATTATTGAAGGTGATTATAAAAAATAAGAAAGTAAAGATGTTTAATTATCAGCCTTGTTTTTATTTGTCATTTTTATATTAGTCTTGATTTTTATATAAAATTCAGAGATATACCGAATGAACTTCAAGATGCTTGAGCCGTCAGACATAAAAATATTTAAATTCAACAACATAATTGTTTTTCAAACATGCAATTTGAAGTGTCTTGAGTGTAAACCAAATTAAAATACATAACATCAATATTGAAACAAAATAAGGATTATTGGATTGTACACAAAAGTTATCGCGGCTGTTTCTTGAGTGAAGAAACAGCCGTTGAGGGTATTTAATGGGTTCTATCAGTTTGACCGTACAGAGAAGGCATACCTTCAGGACGAGTTTTAAAGCGACGATGCAACCACATATATTGCTCAGGAGCTTGTAAAATTTCCCGCTCGACCACTTTGTTCATAAAAGCGGCTGCTTTCACTTCATCATTTGTCGGGAACCCATCTACGGCTGGCTGAATAATGAGCTCATAGCCTTTTCCGTCAGGCAAGCGGCGGGGAGTGAATGGGATCATTGCTGGATCGGCAAGACGCACAAGTATCGAGGTACCTGTAGTTGTTGCCGCATGTTCTACCGCAAATAATGGTGCAAATACACTTTTTCGTGGGCCGTAATCATGATCTGGCGCATACCAGACAATTTCACCATTTTTCAGGCAGCGGATCATGCCCTTAAGATCTTTTCGGTCCAACATATATTTGTTAGAGCGCAATCTTCCCCACGTTTGCAGCCAGTCCATAACTGGGTTGTCATTCGGGCGATAGACACCAATACCCGGATTTAGCATGCCGAGGATTCGGGCGCCCAGTTCCAAGGTCAGGAAGTGGATACCAATAACGATAATTCCTTGTCCAGTAGCCTGAATTTTTTGAATATTTTCCCGTCCGGTAACTTTAAACCAGCGTTCTATTCGCCAGTTTGGCCAAAACCAGGCCATACCCGTTTCAAATATTCCCATGCCGACGGATTCGAAGTTTTTTATTAATAACTCGTTGCGCTTTTCCTCTGGAATGTCAGGAAAACATAACTCAAGGTTTCTTTCGGCGATTTTTGCCCGTTTTTTCAGGAAACGCATGGAAAGTCTGCCCAGACGGGTGCCTATCCAGTAAATAACTGGATATGGGAGCAGAACTAATAAGTAAAGCAGACCGATACCAAACCAGGTAGGCCAGTAACGAGGACGGAATAGTGAACGTTGAAAAGAAGGTGCTTGTATCATGGATTCCCGGATTATTTATTATTCCAACAATATGGATAAAACAATATGCCTATTGTGACACTTTTTGACTGGATATCGAAGTTTTCAGGCATGAAATGTTTATGAGATCGATGTTGGGTAATATTCTGACCTTCTGTCAAACTGCCAGCAACTTTTTTTGGTAGATAATAGTATATTTGTTGATTATTTCATTTTGATATCTGAGAAAAAGAGTGTTAATAACATATTGATATATAACTATTAAAATAGTTTTTCATAAGCTATTTACAATTTGCGTGAATAATATTACTGTTTATTTAAACAGTTGTATTCGTAGAGGGAAAAACTATGCATGTAGAAGTGACTATCAACAAATCTAAGAAGTTACCAAAAGGTGCCGTCCCCGCCCTGGCTGTAGAACTGGATAAACGTCTTAAGTATCGTTGGCCTGATATTAAGACCAATGTGAAGTTAGCAAGTAGTGATGGGTTGTCTATTCGTGGTGGCACTTCCGATGATCGAGAAATCATAGAAGAGATTTTACAAGAAATATGGGAAAGTGCTGATGATTGGTTTCAGCCTTAAGGGTTAAACTGCTACCAGTTTGTTCCATTGCCTGTATGTAAATAACTTGCAATCATTGAAGAGAGGACAGATTCCTCTCTTATTTCTATCGCTATGTTATAAATTGCTACTCGTTGAAAATCATTTTCGTTATCATATACATTTGATGGCAGAGGCCATCATTTATACATCCACTCTTATGACTTATCGTTCAGGAAAGTACACCATGCCAGTGTTACATAACCGCATTTCTAATAAAGAGCTGAAAGCACGTATGCTAGCGGAGGCTCAGCCTCGTACTACCATTTCTTTTTATAAATATTTTAATATATTAGATCCCTTGGTTTTTCGTAATAATCTTTATCAACAATTTACTGAGCTTTCAGTATTTGGTCGGGTTTATATTGCTAAAGAAGGGATTAATGCGCAGATAAGTTTACCAACCCATAATCTGGAAGCGTTGAAAGCTTTATTGTATTCAATTGATCCTGCCTTAGATAATCTGAGATTGAATATTGCCCTTGATGATGATGGAAAATCTTTCTGGGTTTTGCGTATGAAAGTACGTGATCGCGTCGTAGCCGATGGTATTGAAGATGAAACTTTTGATCCATCAAAGATCGGTGAGTATCTTAAAGCAGAGCAGGTCAACCAAATGCTGGATGATCCTGATACGTTATTTGTTGATATGCGTAATCATTATGAATACGAAGTGGGGCATTTTGAGAATGCAATTGAAATTCCGTCCGATACTTTCCGCGAGCAATTGCCAATGGCAGTGGAAATGCTGCAGGATAATAAAGATAAGAATATTGTGATGTATTGTACAGGTGGTATTCGTTGTGAAAAGGCCAGCGCTTATATGTTGCATAATGGTTTTAAAAACGTGTATCACGTAGAAGGCGGTATTATTGAATATTCCCGTAAAGCTAAAGAACAGGGATTGCCGGTACGTTTTATTGGTAAGAACTTTGTATTTGATGAGCGAATGGGGGAACGTATTTCAGATGATGTGATTGCTCATTGCCATCAGTGTGGTACATCTTGCGATAGCCATACTAATTGCAAAAACGATGGTTGCCACCTGTTATTTATTCAGTGTTCGGAATGTGCAGATAAATTTGAAGGTTGTTGTAGCGAAGTATGCAGGGAAGAAGTTAACTTGCCAGAAGCAGAACAGCGAATTCGCCGGGCTGGCCGTGAAAATGGAGCAAAAATATTTAATAAATCTCGGCATCGTTTGCAGGATGGAATGAATATCACTTCATTGCAGTTAACTAAGTAAGAGTATTAATAACTGGCACAGAGATTCACGTGCCAGTTTATTTTTAGGTAATGGATTTTTTATTAATAGAGATATTTAAAAACATTGTAAAGAAAACAGAGTTCAATTCTATTACGTACGTTGATTTTCTCTGCAATATGTCTTTTGTGAGAATATACTGTACTACTACTGATTTTTAACTTTTGGGATATCTGGTAATTTGGATCTTCTTTCATCCAATAATTGATAATTTTATGTTCTTGTGGACTGAAAATAGAACAACATCCATCAATTTTCTCTCGGTGTTTCTGAATTTCTTTTAGTGTTGTTTTACTCAGTTTATTAAGTAAATAAGGAAGATTTTTCTTTGTTAGAAGAAAAACATTACTTTTCAATGTAATATAGTTATCACAGTAAGGATACGGGTTGTCGAGGTATATATAGATACGGGTATTATCTAAAAGAGTAACGAAATTATGTAAATTAGAGCAATAACTGGCATGGTGACAATAGTGAGTTAAGTTAGCTAAAACAATATCAGGAGAAAAACTATTTATAGTATTCATAGCTTCATTAATTGAAGAAAAGCTAACAATTTCAATATGTTCAATATTATCATTCTTCTTTAAAAATTCACTGATACCTGAACGGGTATAATAGCATTCTTCAACTACTAAGATTTTCATTATTGTACATCCCTGTTCCTGTTTGGCGGAGTTCACAATAAACGCCTTATCCGTTAAGAGTCAACTCGGCAATTGCGATAATAAAACCAGCTTAATCCGAAATTATGATTTAATGATATGGTATTTCAGATAAAACCGTTGAGATGAATCAATGCGCTCCAAACTGGACACCCATTTATTTGGGTGTCCAGGTTTGAGATTAGTGCTTAATATGATTTAGATCGCTGTATTCTGAGGATTCGATCTTTTCAATTCCTGCCTGGAGGATGTATATCAATTGCTTTGCAATGTCAGTTGTCAACCATAAAGTTCGGTCTACCATAACATGTTCTGGTGTTTGATCCTGGGAGGACAAGTAGTGAAGGCGTAACATCACTGCATCATACGTATCAACCGTACTGACATCCCAACCTACAACAGGATGCGTTTGAATAACTTCATCTTTACTGCCCATAAAACCTCCTAATCAGATCACTGCATTAATTATTAATATCATTGACTAAGAGCAAACTACCTCATTCTTGAATGAGTCATTATTAGTATATGCTTTTTAATGAAAGTAAGAAGGTTTTTTGTTAGGAATTATTATCCGGTTTGGTTGTGGATTGATAACTATACAAATTAATGAGGATGACAGGCCACCCTCATGTGTATATTAGTCGGCTATTTTGACTTCCCAACCAGCATCTTCTCCAGCCAGAAACGGAATAAGCTTTTCATTGCCACAGTCAATCTGTTCAATGACAGTGGAAGATTTGCGAGTCAGCTCGACAAAACCTTCATTAATGGGTAATCCGTAAAATTTAGGGCCATTAAGAGAACAGAAGGCTTCAAAATGCTGTAATGCGTTTATCTCTTCAAATACTGTTGCGTAAGCAGGTAATGCTGATGGGGAATTAAATACGCCAGCACAACCACAAGATGATTCTTTTCTGTGCTGTGCATGTGGTGCAGAGTCTGTGCCCAAGAAGAAACGATCACAGCCACTGGCGACCGCTGTGCGCAAAGCATTTTGGTGAACATCACGTTTTAGAATTGGCAGGCAATACAAGTTTGGACGGATACCACCAACTAACATATGATTGCGGTTGAACATTAAATGCTGTGGAGTTAACGTTGCGGCTAGATTGTCATCTCCTTCCAGTACATATTGCGCTGCTTCTTTGGTTGTTATGTGTTCAAACACGATTTTCAGCGCGGGAAACTGGTTACGTAATGGTTCCATGACTTGTTCAATAAAGCGGGCTTCACGGTCAAAAATATCAATATGAGAGGCAGTAACTTCGCCGTGGACGAGCAAAGGCATCCCTAGTTTTTCCATAATCTCTAATAATGGATAAATATTATTAATATCAGACACACCGTGGCTTGAATTAGTTGTTGCGTTGGCAGGGTAGAGCTTACAGGCAGTGAAGATTCCTTCTTTATAACCGACCTCTATTTGGGAACTGTTGATAGAATCAGTAAGGTAACAAGTCATAAGAGGCTGAAAATTATGTCCTTTAGGGATAGCAGCTAATATTCTATCTCTATAGGCTTTGGCACTGCCAATCTTTGTTATCGGAGAAAGAAGATTAGGCATGACGATAGCGCGGCCAAAATAGTGACTGGTATAAGGAACGACAGTTTTTAGCATTTCACCGTCACGGAAATGAATATGCCAGTCATCAGGGCGGCGGATTTTTATGGTATATGATTCAGTGGTCATGAAACCGGCTCCAGTTGTTATGAATAGGAAAGACAAGTGCTGAATTCAGCATATTCAAGCCGGGAACGGATAATAAAGTGAAATAGATTAAATATCTATTATTGAATGTAATTTTCAGCGAAAATTTCATCTAAATTAGTTGGATTAGGGTAATCAGAGGTAGACTTTCTTGTAAAGAAGAAAAAATAAAACATGAGGGTAAAGGATATGAAGTTGGCTCCTCCAACTGGACTCGAACCAGTGACATACGGATTAACAGTCCGCCGTTCTACCGACTGAACTATGGAGGAACTCCTTCACAACGGGGCGAATATTAGCGGTATGCTTTTGCTTTGTCAAAGCATAAAACAACAGATATGGTTTGTTTGCTGGCAAACTGAACTTCTTGATCTGTTTTTATGCTGAATAATAGTTAATTGCTGGGATTATATGCGATGAGCGTAGGTTGAATCGGATATGATGTTGAGGATTGATTTGTAAGATTAGTTTTACAAATCAGAAAAGCAAAAAGCCCGCATCAAGCGGGCTCTTCATAATTTGGCTCCTCCAACTGGACTCGAACCAGTGACATACGGATTAACAGTCCGCCGTTCTACCGACTGAACTATGGAGGAATCGTTCCTGAGAACGGAGCGAATAATAGCTGGGTATTTGGGGCTTGTCAAAGGGGAAAAGTGAAAATTGAGTTTAATTGATTAACTGGCGCTCAAGATGGTGTTTTTTTGCCATTTTTAGTCAATTAAATATCCTAAGACAGGAAGTGCGAGTACTAATTGATATTTATATATACTCAAGACACTTCAAAGTGCATGTTTGAAAAACGATTATGCTGTTGAATTTAAATGTTTTTATGTCTAACGGCTCAAGCATCTTGAAGTTCATTCGGTATATGATAATTAGGTAGAGGAAATATTATCTATTATTTTATTTAGAGAATAATTAATTTGTGGCATTAAAAATATGATGGAATATTTCTTTAAATTTTATTTATGGATTTTTGTATTTTTTGATAATTTTCCTATTTTATTTTAACAGAACACTTATTGTCTTTTGATATTTATTAGTCGGTTTACTCGTCTATAATTATTAGTTGAAAGAGTAATTCATTATTCAATTCATCATTCGGCAATTATATTACAAATGAAAGATATAGAAGAGATTTTATTGATAATAATATTTCAATGTTCCCTTAACTTGATAATAAATTTATATGCGCATATAAGATGCAATAAAGTAAGTAATCGTTATTTATGAAAAATATTGTGAAATAAAAATCACAAACATTAAGGTGTTGAGTAAATTAATTTTTAAGGAGGTGTGAATAACTTTACATATAAATGTAGTATATAATGTTTTCCCAGAAAAGAGTGACTGATTTTTTTATAGTTTTTATAAAAGATGAGGAAAAATCATGAATTTTTTAATTAATACTGATGTAACTAACTGGGTTTCACATAAAGACTGGTTTAACGTTCCATTGCGACTATTTATAGTTCTAAAAGATGATGATGGCTCTATGCCATTAGATAATTACAAAAGTAAGATTGTCGTGAATGGCTTGAGTGAAGGCGAATATGAAATTGTAAATAATAATAACTTATTCGATCCAATTAGAAGAACATCTGAAATTTTAGTAAAAATTAAGACAGATCAAAAAGTAAATACCACAATTAAATTTGTTGCTGAAGTGACTGATGCTGGTGGCAATGTGGTGGCGGAAGCTGTTTTAGATCGATTCAAACTGAAGTCAGTGGGATTAGCAGCACCTATATATCCAGCAAATTATGATAATATAATTGATAGCAGTGATATAAAAGCAGGGGTTAAAGTACTTTTTTCTGATTCTAATATTTTGAAAAATCACGAAGTAAAATTTATTCTTGATAACACTGTTGTATCTGTTCCAGGTATACAGGATAGTAATGATATCCGTAGCTTATCGGTAAAAAGTGATCTCCTGACTAGCGGTAAACACGACAGCGTTTATTATACTATTAGTGAAAGCGGTAGCGCTAAATTTTCTACTGCTCAACGTATAGTTGTAGAACTTGATGAAGATCCTGGAACTGTTCAGGTTCGTCGAGATCTGGAAGTACCTTATATTGATGAATACGATGAAACCAGAGGCCGGCCAATTGGTGAGAGTATTATTGAGTATGACATCAATATTATGGTCAAAGACGCTAAACTTAAAGGCAAGGAGTTAAAAAAAGGTACAGTTCATGTAAGGGGTTATTCTGGTAATAATCAGGATGCAGGAGAGCTGGTATTAAAAATAGAATCTTTAGTGGTTGGTGAAGATAATGTTGTCCGGTTGGGAGTAATTAATCCTGAAGCAAACGCCGATGGCCAGCCAGGTGGAATTACTTTCTTTAATTATATAGGTAATGGTCAGGTAATAATTCATTACGAAATAGCATTTATTGGCGAGGTAAATATACTGCATAAATCTAAAGAGAGAGTTTATAAAGTAGTTTTGGATTAATCATCCCAGACCACCAAATGCGTGTTCTGCAAACCGAAACAAAAAAAGCCCAACTTTCATTGGGCTTTTTTTTATACTTGCATATCTGATAGTACCAGAGATTTCTTTTAGCATCTCCAGACTTAAATTTGGCTCCTCCAACTGGACTCGAACCAGTGACATACGGATTAACAGTCCGCCGTTCTACCGACTGAACTATGGAGGAATCATTCCTGAGAACGAGGCGAATATTAGCGATGAACTGAGGCACTGTCAACGCAAAAGTCTTACTATTTTATTGTTTGCTCGTCATATGAGCATGTTGTGTTATAACTGTGCTATTTTATTGAAATTGAGTCTTTTTATTCATCATCGTCAGAGGTGTTGCTTTGTCTGACTGTTCAGAAAATGCCACTATATAAACATCATAAAAATGTATTTCACCTTTCAATTTCATAATATGTTTGATTTCATCTTTCATCGTTAGCGGAACATGAGGGTGAAAAAGGATCTCTTCGAGAGCATAGTTTGATATTTTTTCGCTGACGAACCATTCACCGTTGTAACATACCCGCAGATCAAGCACACCAATATCATCAAACCGATATACGGGTCTGATTTCAAATAGCAGAACAGTAGCCATAACAATGAAGAGTACAGTAAAACCTAGCAGTGAAAATAAACCAAAGTATGGGGCGTACCAGATAAGTGTGGCGAGGAACAGATAAGAGATGAGCATAGCCAGGCAAAGGTAAGGATGGTTGCTGAGAAACTGGCTATTAAAGCGAGGCTTGCCATCACGCTGTTCTTCAATGTTGATTCGTTCAAGGTCCCGAATCAGTATCTGTTTAATGATATTCATATATTAACCTGATTAGGTGAAGAAAAAGTAGATTGTTTTCATAGTCATCGGTTCTTAAGGTTAGCATGAGGGAAGCGATCTTATGTAGATCAGTTGTTTTATTTTAATCTGTGATCTGTTATTGACTGAGATTAATCCGAACGCTTTCATTAAGATAATGGTTGAAGAAATCAAAAAAATTTATAACTGATTCATTTTACTTGTTGTATTATTGTGCTAACAGTGAGCGTAAACGTGTTTTTTAAAACACGAATGCATAAAAAGGTTGCTATTCCTTTTCTATCATGCGTTAATGCTGCCGGCCTGATAAACAGACCTACTTTATGTACGACATCTTGAGTTAATGAGTTATGTGTAAGTGTTATCCTCAGATAGCCTTTGTTGACGCGTTTCCTTCTTAGTGCCTCCATAAGTAATAGCTGATAACTGGCCAATACATGCCCATGGTGGCAAAATTTTTTTGATATATAGGAAAGTCACAATGTCTGACAAAATGAAAGGTCAAGTGAAGTGGTTCAACGAGTCTAAAGGCTTTGGTTTCATCACCCCAGCTGACGGTAGCAAAGACGTATTCGTTCACTTCTCTGCCATTCAGGGTAACGGTTTCAAAACTTTGGCAGAAGGCCAAAACGTAGAGTTCACCATTGAGAGTGGTGCTAAAGGCCCAGCAGCAGCAAACGTAACTGCCATCTGATTGCCTGAATGATTTTCAAGTCCGTCGCTATTTTGGTAGTGGCGGACTTTTTCTTTACTATGGCAATATCCTTCTTTACTTATTAATTACTCCTGATTATACTTCGTGCAAATTTTATTGGAGAAACTCTCATTGGACAGTCAAAGTTTTCGGTTAAATAAAAAATAAGTCGGCAAGCTGCTCATTCCCTCCCGATTTGCTGCTTGCTAAACAAGGCGAGCGGTACCACTCAAAATATCTGAGCTGTACTACTTAAAAAACACTATTATCCGGTACTCAGTAGAGTAGCCAGGAATGATGTATTGGGTTTTTTATTATGTTGTTATACATTTACATCTTATTACCTCCAGGTATATGCAGAAAATAATGCTGAATTAAACATTCGGTACAAATTTCTGTGTGCAAAGTAAATGCACATGATTATTAATCCATTTAGTTATATGGAGAATGTCATGTTAATAACTCCTTTTGTCTTTCATTTATTATCAGCCATGTGTTTTGGTGCATTAATTGGCGCTGAGCGTCAATGGCGTCAGCGTATGGCAGGTTTAAGAACGAATGCATTAGTTGCGACTGGTGCTGCAGTTTTTATCCTTGGTTCAATAACAACTTCACCAGATAGTGCAGGTCGTATTGCTGCTCAGGTTGTTTCAGGGATTGGTTTCTTGGGCGCGGGTGTCATTATGCGAGAAGGCATGAATATCCGTGGGTTAAATACAGCAGCAACTTTGTGGTGTTCTGCTGGAATTGGTGTGTTATGTGGCCTTGGGCAATATTGGTTGGCCGCGATAGCAACGGTTATTATTCTTTGCGCGAATATATTGTTACGTGAAGCGGCTCAGCGTATTAATTTACATCCCAGGCAGCAGACCGCCGATTTGCCACAGTGTTATAGAATTCACGTAGTATGTGACAGTAATGATGGAATTCTGGTTAGAACTTTAGTACTACAAGCTCTAAATGGAGTGGCCGTGAGACTACAATCGCTCAGCTTCACTGATATGATTCAACCAGGAAAACTTGAGGTGTGTATTGAAGTATTAGCAACGTCGACTGAGCAAAAAGAGATAGAAGCGATTGTTAGTCGCATGAGTCTGGAGAAGAGTGTTAGCTCAATAAACTGGAAAATCTCACCGGAACTACAGGTCTGAAAGTCTATTTATATAGAACAACAATTATGTTTATTGGGATAGATTCTTAGTTTGAAAAAACGTCACTGTTGATGAATTGTCCTTCGTTATATGAAATAGATAAAGTGTTGCCTATGCGGTTTTTCTCAGTTAGGCAACGAAACAATTTGGAATTGTTTTCTTAGTATAATGAGGTTGATGCTTCATCAATGGCGTTTTTTTAATATACCCCTCATCTTTCAAGTTGCTGCTTTGTTGGCTGTTTCACTTACCCCTGTTACATAGCTATCTATGCTCTTGGGGATGCGTTCACTTGCCGCTGCGCTGTAAATTGAAATCTATTGGGTATGCTTGATAAGAATACCTTATGAACAAAGCGGTGGAATTTATAATCAAGACAACAGTGATTAAATGTCGTTTGGCAAATTCCACCCTAAATACGTATTAAATATCTTGTGCCAGGCAATATAGTGTTCTTGCTACCATCTGAGGAAAATATGAACTCACTTGATTATAAAATTGTTTTATATCTGAAATAATTTCATTTGGTATTATTAATTTGTGTCTGTATAAGGGAGGTGGGGGTAAATGCAGTATTTTTTGCTTTGATAGTTGTCGTCGGATTGGCTGCTGAAACGTTGTGGATGGTTGTCCTTTTCAAATCAGACTGAATCATGGTGAGTTTGATATGGAGATTATGCGTGGATACAGAAAAATTGATGAGTTGATATTTTATTTTGTTCGGCATTGGTTACTTATTCCTGTTCAGGATCTTTAGAGGAAATGATCTAAGTTTGTTCTTATATAAGAGTAAAATAGATAATAATTCTGCTTGATGAAGAATGCCGTGAAAAAATAATGGCACTGGCTAATGATTGCTATCAGGCAAGATTTCAGGGTATTAATTTTTAGCAGTTCGATATTTATCCTATGATAAAGTGAGAACGCTTGTTGCTTTTTGGTGAGAAGAATCAGTGATATTACAAGGGCCACTAACTTTTCTTGATCTGATAGAAAAGAGAGCAGTTTGTGCTATTTCTGCATTAGAGAGAGTGGAGTGATAGCGAAAGTTCTTACCGAAGATAATTCGGTCATTACTGTCATAATTTGTCATGATCTAGGGCTAGATTCCGCAGCTATTTTGACAACTCAACAGACTGAGCTGATGTGTACTAAAATCCTGAAAAATGAAATGGGAATACGATCAATATTTAACAAACTGTGGATTGCAAGAATCCTGCATTATAAAAGAACGGGCATACCGTTAGTTTTTTTGATGATGGCCTTAATGATACTGTGGTATTGAAATACACTGATGTTGGAATTTTTGTTAGCACAAGTACAGGTATATCAAAAAAAGTAATGGGTATTGCTTGATTTTATAAAAATCTGAGAGCGTCAGACACTCAGGATTGTTAAGGGAAGATTGACGAATAGAAATATCATCAACTACTTGAATATAACGGTAAGTTCAGGTTTTGGTAATGTTTTCTCAATGTTGTTTACCGATATCTTTATTCTATTCTGAACGGTAGAGAATATTCATTTACTAGTACAACATCTGATATGTGGTATTTTGTTGTTTTTTTCATTGAGATAAAATGGATAGCCTGTTCCTGATAAAATTCTGTGAATGAGGTTTTAAAAATACTGAGTGTATTATATTTTGGGTAAATCAAGTTTTTTTTATTTTTAGTGTGTCGATATATATATTTGTTTATTTTTATTTTTTTAGAATAAAATATCAATGATCATGTTGTATTTATACAAAGTTAGTGTATTAAATGGCATCTTTTTGCAGATGCTTATTGTGTATGAGGGGGAATGTCTTTCATCCAAATAGTAACCGCATTTCCTGTGTTATTGATTACATAATTGATAATGATTCTCGATATCTATATTGCTTTCTCCTGGTTTGAAGAACCGGTGGATATGGAGTTTTCACCACCGAAATATTTTCTGTGATGAGCTGGAAACTGTAATCAGTTGCTACATTCTTTGCCATGCTTGATGAACAGTTATGATTGTTTGGAAAATTATCATTACTATTTATATGGGAAAATAAATTTCTCTGCAAAGTCATATTTACCTCATCTTTTTTATAAAAATATTATGGTGTTTTTATTATTGATAATCTTATTTTGGTAAGAAATATTATTGATTTTTATCTTATAACTCCATTGCTACCGGTTATTTCTATAATGAGCATGAATTAATTATTTTATCTATGATAATAATTTTAAAAGATAGTACCTATGATATACGTTAGTAAAAACCCTATTTTTACTATTTACACGAATAAATATCATTTTTGGGATGAGAATCGTAAATGTTATATGAAATGATGAAAAGTAGAAAAAATACCTTTTAGTATTTCATTTAATTTGTATCATAAGGATATTAACTCTGAAATTATTTGGTTATTTATATGGAAAATAATGTGTGAATTATATTTTTTTTGAATCATATAAGGGGATGTAATGCCATTTATAATTATTATTTAATAGGGTTATATATCTATGTGGTTTTAAAGTCTTTATTTATATTATTTTATGCTTTAGTAAAATTTTAAAACAAGTTATAGGTTGATAAATAATCTGAAATTTATTTAAAATACCTAATGTTTTTAAAATATATATATTCGTTATGTGTAAATTTGACTAATGAATCGTTATGGAAAATAAAAGTTAAAGGTGAAAAGTATAAAGTAATTAATGAAGGTATTTTACGTGTTATTACATTATGAAATATGATATTTTGATAAGTTTTTTTAATGTTTTCTCTGGTGATTAAGTCGTCATGAATCAAAATAGACTGATTTTTAGGATTATCTCTATGCTAGATATTGGTTGCTATGTAAGCAATAAAATATTGTTGTAGTTGTTTTTTTATGCATTATCTTACTGTATTTTATGCTATTTTTGTATGGTTAGTGTTATCGATACATGATGGTACGCATTTTTAGATAGACCTTTAGGTTGAAAAAAGTACAAATCTAAACTAAAAGTGATCATACCAGTATCTTTTTTGTAACTAAATTTTACATAAATTTAATCAGTTTCATTGTGTCAGTGGAGATATCAGATCTCAGAATAAGATTATTGTTTACACTTACTACTCAAAGATAAAACTGCATTTTCAATCGATTGTTTGACTAATGGTAGGATTTTTTATCGTTTTTTTAGATTTATAAGTTTAATAGATCGTATAAAACCAAAAAATATATCTAATATTTTTATTTAGATAATTTAACTTATTAAAATTGAGATTTCGGATTTTATTTAATTGTTTGAATGGTTAGTGAGCAATCCATCGATTAAATGCATATTAAAAGCCTTTGTTTTTGTGAGTCATGTCACATAGTATTTAAAATGGCGCTTTCTTTCCGTTGTATAAGTTGATGATTCAGGAGTAAAGTTGTCTTGCATTAAGAATATTCTTAATCGACAGTAAAAAATGTTATATCAGGTAACGCAATAATACTTTTGCAACTCACTACCGTAATATTTTTGAAGTTGGACGAATCAAAAGTAATACAAAGGATGGTTACTACTCTGACTAAGCCTGTATATTTTAGTTATGTAAGAGATTATTAATCCCTAAGCTATTTTAGGAATTTTGTCACGAGTGGTTTTTCGAACACTTAACTGATTTTTTAATGTAATCGGACGGGATAGAGAAATGAGTACGGTTGAATTGCTCAAACATATTTATGACATAAATTTATCGTATCTGCTTTTAGCTCAGCGATTAATTAACCATGAAAAAGCATCCGCGATGTTCCGTTTAGGTATTAGTGATTCTATGGCTGATACGTTGTCTGAATTGACATTACCTCAGTTGGTAAAGCTCGCCGAGACTAATCAATTAGTCTGCAATTTCCGGTTCGAAGACAGTGAAACTATTCAGCAGCTTACCAGGGAATCTCGGGTAGATGATTTACAACAAATACACACAGGCATTTTGTTATCTAGTCATTTATTTCAGCAGTTATCTTCGAAAGACGATACTTCAGTGAAGAAAAGAGCATAGAAATGACCGGGAAAAGTATAGTTCAAGAAGCTAAAGATATACAGCTTGCGATGGAACTCATCACTTTGGGCGCACGGTTACAGATGCTTGAAAGTGAAACACAGCTGAGCAGAGGGCGATTAATTAAGCTTTATAAAGAATTGAGGGGAAGTCCTCCGCCCAAAGGAATGCTACCTTTTTCAACAGATTGGTTTATGACTTGGGAACAGAATATTCACTCATCAATGTTCTACAATGCCTATCGTTTTCTACTCAAGAGTGGTTATTGTGATGGTGTAGAGGCAGTTGTTAAAGCTTATCGGCTCTATCTTGAACAATGTCCTCCTGTTGAAGGGGACGCACCTGTTTTGGCACTGACTCGTGCCTGGACTTTGGTACGTTTTGTAGACAGTGGTATGTTGCAACCTTCGCAATGTCGTACTTGTGGGGGAACTTTTATTACTCATGCTCATCAACCTGTAAATAGCTTTGTTTGTAGCCTTTGCCAACCTCCATCACGTGCAGTAAAAAAACGTAAACTTTCCTCTCAATCTGCCGATACTAATTCACAACTGCTGGATGGACTTGCTCAGCGCGCAATGTGAATTTAAATGGGAATTTGTTCCTACAGGTTACGGATTTATATTTTTCTTCCTGTAACCTGTATTGAAACCGGCGCCATTCTGAATTCTCAAACTGTTCAACTTCCCATCCGCTCACCAACTTAGCTAAAGGATATCGCGTGTTAGTACTTTTAGGATATATCGTAGTTTTTGGTGCGGTAATCGGTGGTTACCTGATTGTAGGTGGTCATTTGGGCGCACTTTATCAACCCGCTGAATTTTTAATTATCGCTGGTGCTGGTATCGGTGCTTTCATTGTTGGTAACAACGGAAAAGCGATTAAGGCAACATTGCGTGTTTTACCCAAAGTCATGCGGAGATCCAAATATAACAAAGTAATGTATATGGATCTGATGGCTTTGCTTTTCCGATTGTTAGCAAAATCCCGCCAACATGGTGTCTTGGCGTTAGAACGAGATATCGAACATCCTCAGCAGAGTGATATTTTTACCCAATATCCGCGTTTGCTTAAGGATAAGCATTTGATGGACTTTATCACCGATTACATGCGGTTAATTGTGAGTGGTAATATGAATCCTCATGAAATTGAAGCTTTGATGGATGAAGAAATTGAAACTTATGAGCAGGAAAGTGAGATCCCGGCAACCAGTCTTATGATGGTTGGTGATTCACTTCCTGCTTTTGGCATTGTTGCTGCTGTGATGGGGGTTGTTAATGCTTTGGGTTCGGCGGATCGTCCGGCAGGAGAACTAGGTGTATTGATTGCTCATGCAATGGTTGGAACATTTCTTGGTATTTTGTTGGCATATGGCTTTATTTCTCCACTTGCAACATTGTTACGCCAGCGCAGCGGTGAGCACATCAAAATGATGCAGTGTATTAAAATAACATTGTTGTCAAGTTTGAATGGTTATGCGCCTCAGATTGCTGTTGAATTCGGTCGTAAGACCTTATATCTCACAGATCGTCCTTCTTTCACTGAATTGGAGGAACATGTTCGTAGGGTAAAAGCACCCGTTCAGCAAGAAGCTGAAGAGCAAATATGAAGGCACGAAACGTCTCTGTCATTAGAGTAAAAAGACGTAAAAGGCATGACAGCAAGCATCATGGTGGTTCATGGAAAATTGCCTATGCTGACTTTATGACTGCGATGATGGCATTTTTTCTGGTTATGTGGTTGCTGGCAATTTCCAGCCCGCAGGAATTGACTCGTATTGCAGAATATTTTCGTACCCCATTGCAAGTTGCAATAAATAAAGGGGAACATAGTAGCGATAGCTCTAATCCTATCCCAGGGGGAGGGCAGGATGTGCTTTATCAGGAAGGCGACACCCTTCGTCAGATTGAAGTTGTTGAAGCTAACGATGATGCTCGCAGATTAAATAGGCTGCGTGAGCAACTCGATCAATTAATTATTACTGATCCCCGTCTTAAAGCATTACGTCCACACTTGTTAATTGACATGATGGATGAGGGATTACGTATCCAGATTATAGACCGGGAAAATCGGCCAATGTTTATGATTGGTAGTGCAAAAGTTGAAAGTTATATGAGCGATATTTTGCGAGCGATTGCACCCATCTTGAACGATATTCCAAATAAAATCAGTTTGTCCGGTCATACAGATGACTTGAAATATGCTAATGGCGAGCGTGGCTACAGTAACTGGGAACTATCCGCGGATCGTGCAAATGCATCAAGGAGAGAGTTGTTGATAGGTGGATTGGATGAAGAAAAGATACTTCGAGTTGTCGGTATGGCTTCAACTGTACGTCTGAAACAGGAAGATGCTAGTTCACCAGTTAACCGTCGCATAAGTATTCTAGTGCTCAATAAGCAAGCGGAAAAGCAGATTGAACAGGAAAACACCGGCAGTAATTCCTTGATTATTAATGATAGCAAGGAGATTCACGAGGTGATTAGAAAGGATTCGACTGAGAGTGGGTCATCACAAAAATCCAACAAAATCACAATATCGGCTCAACCAGTACCGTCGAGTGCTGAGCCTCATCGTGATACCGACTAAGGTGACAAAGTAACAATGGATATTACCGCGTTTTATCAGACCTTTTTTGATGAAGCAGATGAATTGCTTGAGGATATGGAGCAGCATTTATTGCAGCTCGATCCAAATGCGCCAGATAAAGAACAGTTGAATGCTATTTTTCGTAGTGCGCACTCAATAAAAGGCGGGGCTGCGACTTTTGGTTTTATTAAACTACAGCAAACTACGCATGTTCTGGAAAATTTGTTAGACAGTGCCAGACGAGATGAAATGAGTCTGACAACTGACATTATCAACTTGTTTTTGGAAGCGAAAGATATCATGCAGCAACAGTTGGATGCCTATAAAAGTTCTCAGGAACCGGATGAAAGTACTTTTACCTACATCTGTGAGACATTGCGCCAGCTTGCATTGGAAGTACAGAAAGAAAATGAAGGTGAGGTTGAATCCGCTGTACCTTTGACAACATCACTGCGACCTGAACCCGAATCAGAATTAAAACCGGAGCCTGCCGCGACTAAAAGCCAACAAGGTAGAGTCCGAGTTCATCTTTCTGGTCTAAAAGAGCGTGAAGTTTCTTTAATGCTCGATGAACTGGGTAATCTGGGGGAGGTTTATGATGCGGAACAGACTCGAGATAGTGTTGAGGTGTCATTGGTAACATCAGCTACAGAGGATGACATTACGGCAGTGCTCTGTTTTGTTATTGAACCGGAGCAGATAACTTTCTTGCCAGTAGCTGAACCCAAAAAAGATGAAGTTAAAGATACAGACATAGCTAAAGTCAAATCCACTGAGCCGGAAAAAAACTCTACACCTCCTGTCGGGCGTCCGGCGCCTATGCCACCAGCTGGCTCACCACGTCAACGAGCAGAATCTTCCAGTATCCGTGTTGCGGTTGAGAAGGTTGATCAGCTTATAAACCTGGTTGGTGAATTAGTTATTACACAATCTATGTTGGCTCAGCATTGCAATGATCTTGAACCGACTTCACATGGTGATTTGTTGAGTTGTATGGTTCAACTACAGCGAAATTCCAGAGACTTGCAAGAGTCTGTGATGTCGATTCGCATGATGCCAATGGAATATGTATTTAGCCGCTACCCACGTTTAGTCAGGGATCTTGCGGGCAAACTGAATAAAAAAGTGGAGCTGACTTTGGTTGGCAGTTCTACTGAACTGGATAAGAGTTTAATTGAGCGCATTATTGATCCGTTGACCCATCTGGTTCGTAATAGCCTTGATCATGGTATTGAAGAACCTGAAATTCGACTCGCTTCAGGCAAACCTGAGACGGGCAACCTGACCCTTTCTGCTGAGCATCAGGGGGGAAATATCTGTATCGAAGTTGTGGATGATGGTGCTGGCTTAAATCGAGAGAAGATTCTAGCTAAGGCGATGTCACAAGGGTTGTCAGTGAGCGAAAACATGAGTAACGAAGAAGTTGCTATGCTGATTTTCGCTCCCGGTTTTTCCACGGCTGAAGTTGTGACAGATGTATCTGGTCGCGGTGTGGGCATGGATGTGGTTAAACGAAATATTCAGGAAATGGGAGGACAAATCCAAATTAGTTTCCAGGCCGGTAAAGGCACGGTTACACGGATTCTGTTACCTCTGACATTGGCAATCCTTGATGGCATGTCAGTGAAAGTCAACGAGGAAGTATTTATTTTGCCATTAAGTGCGGTAGTGAGTTCTCTTCAGCCACAGGAAGAAGATATTTATCCATTGGCTGGTGATGAAAAATTATTGCATGTGAGAGGCGAATATTTGCCACTGATTAAGTTATACCGAGTTTTTGATATTTCTGATGCGCAAACAGATCCGACTAAAGGAATTGTTGTGATAGTACAAAGTGCTGGTCGGCGTTATGCCTTACTGGTTGATCAGTTAGTTGGACAGCATCAGGTAGTTGTGAAAAATATCGAAAGTAACTACCGCAAAATACCGGGGATCTCCGCGGCTACAATTATGGGAGATGGCAGTGTGGCACTGATTATCGATGTTTCTGCATTGCAGCAACTCAACCATGACCAATTGGCAGTCAGTAAAGCTGAATTATCAGAAAAAAATAAGCACTGAGTGGAGCTTGCCTCCATAGAAAAATAGTCAATCTCACAGTAAAAGGTAAGATCATGTCGGCCATAGAAGCTTTTAATAAATTGTCAGGAGAAACTGCCGGAGAAGGATATCTGGTTTTTACCTTGGGTGATGAAGAGTATGGTATTGAAATACTCAAAGTGCAGGAAATCCGTGGCTATGATCAGGTCACTCGTATTGCGAATACTCCTGCGTTCATTAAAGGAATAACTAATCTACGCGGTGTTATTGTTCCTATTATTGATCTGAGAATTAAATTTGCTCAGGAAACGGTTACCTATAATGATAATACCGTTGTAATTGTTTTGAATCTATTAAACCGCGTGGTTGGTATTGTTGTTGATGGTGTTTCAGATGTTTTATCGCTCAAAGCTGAACAAATATGCCCGGCCCCAGAATTTGCAGTGACATTGTCTACTGAGTATCTGACTGGTTTGGGTTCACTTGATGATCGTATGCTGATTTTGGTGGATATTGAGAAATTGCTTAACAGTGAAGAAATGGCTCTGGTAGATTCTGTGGCTAAAAACTAATCATTATACCTAATAGATTTCAAGATGCTTCGCGACGGCAAGGGAGCGAATCCCTGGGAGCATAGATAATTATGTGACTAGGGTGAGTGCAGCCAACAAAGAGGCAACTTGAAAGATGACGGGTATAAATATGACTGCCATCATTGACAGATGGCAGCTACTTTTTGTCTATATTCCTGTAAATTCCAAATCAGAAAAATATTCAAATTTCTTTTATTCAACCAGTAAAGTTTCTTTTGGTGATGCCGATAACAGAGCCATGCTGATCTATTGTAAAAAGGGAAAACATGTTTAACCGAATGAAGATAGTGACCGGACTGATGGCGGTCATCATATTATTTGGTGCTCTGCAATTTGTATCCGGGGGACTTTTCTTCCATGAGTTGAAAAGTAACAAAGAAAATCTAGAAATACTGGATAAGATGCGGGAACAGCAGACATTTTTGAATGATACCTGGGTTAATTTGTTACAGGCCCGTAACAGTTTGAATCGTGCTGGCATTCGCTACATGATGAAAAAAGATGAGGGTGTCGATAATTACTACACGTTGGAACAGTTACTGACTGATGCCAGAAGTAACCTCTCTATTGCAGAGCAGCGCTTTGAACAATATGAACAGACCGCTAAATTATCTGTTCATGAAACAGAAAGCCTAAATCGTCTTAAAAAAGCCTATGATATTTATATTTCAGCCCTTCATGAGCTTATTGTTCTGCTTGAACATGATCGAGCAGTAGAATTTTTCAACCAGCCAACGAGCAAATATCAGAGTGCTTTTGAGGAAGAATATAACTTCTATTTGACTCAAAATGATCATCTCTATTCTGATGTGGTATTTGATGCAGGTATATCCTACAGAAATGCGATGATTATGTTGGGTATTGTCATGCTGATTCTGGTTTCAGCCATGATTTTTAGTTGGGTTGGTATCAAACATAGTTTGCTGAATCCGTTAAATAAATTATTAGAGGACATTAAGGCGCTTTCTACCGGTGATTTGACACAGGATATTACGGTTTCAGGCAGAAATGAGATGAGTATGTTAGCTGTTGGCCTGAAGCATATGCAGAAAGAGTTCATCAACACAGTGAGTAGTGTTCGTCAGAGCAGTGAAAGTATTTATGACGGAACCAGTGAAATTGCTGCCGGAAATAATGATCTTTCTTCACGCACGGAAGAGCAGGTTGCTTCTCTGGAAGAAACGGCAGCAAGCATGGAACAACTGACAGCAACGGTAAAACAGAATGCTGAAAATGCTCGTCAGGCAAGTAACCTGGCTGATAGTGCTTCTGAGATTGCCCGTCAGGGTGGGAAAGTCGTAGCAAATGTTGTGCAGACAATGCATGAAATTGCTGGGAGTTCACAGAAAATTTCTGATATTACCAGTGTTATTGATGCCATTGCGTTCCAGACTAACATTCTGGCACTTAATGCCGCGGTAGAGGCAGCGCGTGCGGGTGAACATGGACGAGGTTTTGCGGTTGTTGCCGGGGAAGTTCGTAACCTTGCACAGCGTAGCGCTGAAGCGGCAAAAGAAATTAAAGCATTAATAGAAGATTCAGTTAGTCGTGCAGATACGGGTTCTGTTCTGGTTGAAAGTGCTGGTGAAACAATGAACGACATTGTCAGTTCAGTAACCCGTGTCACTGACATTATGGGTGAAATTGCCTCTGCTTCAGATGAACAAAGCAGAGGGATAACTCAGGTTGGTCTGGCTATTTCTGAAATGGATCGTGTAACACAGCAAAATGCGTCTTTGGTTGAGCAGTCAGCGGCGGCGGCGGCGGCACTGGAAGATCAAGCTGCTGGATTGAAGAAGCTGGTTTCTCTATTCCAATTACCGAATCTTGACGATAAATCTCAGTCTGAAACAAAAACTGAGCATTTACCTGTGGTCAAAACTCTTCCTGTTAAATCGAATTCACCTGTGTTGAAGAAAGTCAATAATGTGGAAGAACAGTCTAATTGGGAAACATTTTAAAACACTAAGCGATAACTACGGCTGCATATGCAGCCGTTAACAGAGGTGATTACATGTTGGGCAAGCTTCGTATATCAACCAGTTTATATCTGTTACTGATGATGTTTTGTTTAATGCAGATAATCTCAAGTGGTTTATCTCTTGGAATAATTCACACCGATCAGGCTTATATCGAACGGATTGATCTGGGGACGCAGAAAAGAGATTCATTAGGATTGAGCTGGGCAGCTTTGCTGCAATCGCGTAATACACTTAATAGAATCGCTGTAGGCAAAACACTACAGCAATCTGAAGATCATATTAGCAGCATGGTCGCTAATGTCAGAGAAACGCTGGATAAGGCTGAGATGCATTTTGCCGAGTTTATCTCTTTGCCTAAATTAAGTGAGGAAGATGGCAGCAGTGTATTGCTGGCATCAGTGGAAACCAGCTACAAGGAATATATAAAAGCACTCAGGGAACTCTCGGTTTTCTTAGAAAAGGGTAATTATGATGCTTTTTTAGACCAGCCGACAGAAAAATATCAGCAGCAATTGGAATCTGATTTCAACCATTATATGCAATACATCGGAGAGGAGATTGCCACTGCCGTTCAAGATGGTCGATTTTATTATCAGATTGCAACTGCCATGTTTGCAGGCGCGATCCTGATGGTATTGGTGGTTGCCTGGGCTTCTCATTGGTGGTTAAAAAGAAATCTTCTCAGACCATTCGCCAATATGCGTAGTCACTTCCAGAATGTTGCAGAAGGCAAGTTAAACAAAGAAGTAGCTGTTTTCACTAATGATGAAATTGGTGAAGTATTCCTCAAATTGCGTGATATGCAGCGTTCACTGGTGAATTCCATTACCTTGATTAAAGAGAATACTAACCTGATGTATAGCGGTATTCAGGAAATTACTCAGGGTAATACTGATCTCTCTTCTCGTACCGAAGAACAAGCGGCATCACTGGAGGAAACTGCGGCCAGTATGGAGCAATTAACAGCAACAGTAAAACAAAATGCTGAAAATGCTCGTCAGGCGAGTGAATTAGCAGTATCTGCATCGAAAACAGCCTCTAAAGGTGGTGAGCTGACAACGGGTGTTGTAGAAACGATGGATGCGATTGCTAACAGTTCACAGAAAATCAGTGCCATTATCAGCGTTATTGATGGCATTGCATTCCAGACTAATATCTTGGCACTTAATGCGGCGGTAGAAGCCGCGCGGGCAGGTGAACAAGGCCGCGGCTTCTCTGTTGTTGCGGGCGAAGTTAGGGATCTTGCACAGCGCAGTGCAGAAGCAGCAAAAGAAATTAAGACATTAATTAGTGAATCAGTTCAGCGGGTAAGCCAAGGTTCCGAGCTGGTTAGCCATGCTGGGAAGACCATGAATGAATTGGTGACTTCTGTAAATCAGGTCACAGATCTCATGGCCGAAATTGCTGCGGCATCCGATGAACAAAGTCGGGGTATTCATCAAGTGGCACAAGCTGTTACGCAGATGGATCAGGTTACTCAGCAGAATGCTGCATTGGTTGAACAGTCAGCAGCAGCTGCTGCTGCACTTGAAGATCAAGCTGATATTCTGGTGAAAACCGTAGCACAATTTGAATTACCAAATAATTCAGAAAACAAGCTTGAAAATGAACTTTCACTTACGCTGAGATCTGCGGATAGCGAAGGGGCAGTCAGTCAGACTCGCTAAGGCCAGATGAAATCAAATTTAATTGCTTCAGCGGCAAGCTTGTCGTCTCCACCGCTGAATCACATGATTCAGCGCTATACCATGTCAGATGCGCATTTTGAGCGCATCTGCCAGTTTATATATCAACGTGCGGGTATTGTGCTTGCTACACATAAACGGGAGATGGTTTACAACCGTTTAATTCGGCGTTTACGTACTCTTGGCATCCGTGATTTTGGTCAATATTTGTTCATTCTTGAAAGCGATCTTGATAGTGATGAGTGGCAGGAATTTATCAATGCACTGACGACTAACCTGACGGCTTTTTTCAGGGAAGCTCATCATTTTCCTTTGCTAGCTAAGCATGCGAGTAAGAAAAATGGATCGTACCGAGTATGGAGTGCGGCAGCATCTACCGGGGAAGAACCATACTCAATTGCAATGACACTGAGTGATGTATTGGGGCCTCGTTTTCATCGGGTAAAGATTATTGCCAGTGATATTGATACCCATGTATTGGAGAAAGCGCGTAAAGGTGTTTATCGTCTGGATGAATTGCGTCAGCTAACTGATCAACAGAGGAAACGCTACTTTTTTAAAGGCACTGGCTCTTATGAAGGTTATGCTCGTGTCCGGCCTCAGATTGCTGACATGGTGACATTCCAACACCTCAATTTGTTGGATGCCAATTGGCCGCTCGAAGGTAAATTTGATGCCATATTTTGCCGTAACGTAATGATTTACTTTGATAAAAAGACGCAGGAACGGATACTGCGCCATTTTGTTACTTTATTAAAACCCGATGGATTGCTCTTTGCCGGGCATTCTGAAAATGTCACTCAAATCAGCCGGGAATTCTACTTGCAAGGACAGACCGTTTACGGTGTAGGCCAGGCAAGGAGAGGTCATGAATAAAATTACTGTTCTTTGTGTCGATGATTCAGCGCTTATGCGACAGATCATGCGAGAGATTATCAATAGCCATCCAGATATGGAGGTAGTGGCTTGTGCGCCAGATCCACTGGTGGCTCGTGATCTCATTAAAAAACATAATCCACAGGTATTAACGTTAGATGTCGAAATGCCACGTATGGATGGCATTGATTTTTTGGAAAAATTAATGCGTTTACGGCCAATGCCTGTGGTTATGATTTCTTCTCTAACAGCTAAAGGTTCTGAAATCACATTAAGAGCATTAGAACTTGGCGCTGTTGATTTTATAACCAAACCCCAGTTGGGTATTCGTGAAGGGATGTTAGCTTACAGTGAACTTATTGCAGAAAAAGTGCGGACAGCCGCGCAGGCTAAATTGTCTGTGCAAATAACCCCATCGGCAAATTCTGCTCCTTTAAGTTTTAAGCCTCTGTTATCCAGTGAAAAACTGATAGCGGTAGGGGCTTCGACTGGAGGAACGGAAGCAATAAAGAGTTTGTTGCAACCACTACCTGTTACCAGTCCAGCACTGCTAATTACTCAACATATGCCACCTGGTTTTACCCGCTCTTTTGCTGAGCGATTGAATAAACTTAGCCAAATCACTGTAAAAGAAGCTGAAAACGGCGAGCGGATTTTGCCAGGGCATGCGTACATTGCTCCGGGTGATCGTCATATGGAACTATGTCGTAATGGTGCGGATTATCAGGTTTTGATAACTGATGCACCAGCGGTTAATCGTCATCGTCCATCTGTGGATGTGTTATTCCGATCCGTTGCTAAATTTGCTGGCAGGAATGCTATTGGTGTACTACTGACAGGAATGGGCAGTGACGGTGCAGCGGGATTGCTGGAAATGAAGCAAGCCGGAGCGTACACGTTAGCTCAGGATGAAGCAAGTTGTGTCGTATTTGGTATGCCAAGGGCGGCAATACAGCTGGGAGCTGTGGATGAGGTCATGGATATACTCAAAATGAGTAAGAGAATGCTGGCAAAAATAAGTTCAGGACAGGCTGTTCGTATTTAATGGCAGTCGTATATATACCCAATAGATTTCAAGATGCATCGCGACGGCAAGGGAGCATATACCCAATAGATTTCAAGTTGCAGGGCGGCGGCAAGTGAACGCAGCCAACAAAGCAGCAGCTTGAAAGATGAAGGGTATAGATAACTCTGTGACCGGGGTGAGTGAGCGCAGCCAACAAAGAGGCAACTTGAAAGATAACGGGTATAAATTTAATTTCTTAAGCGGCTCTGTGCTGACTGATAAATAATTTCAAGGAGTTTTTATGGCGAATAAGGATCTTAGATTTCTGGTGGTTGATGATTTTTCAACCATGCGACGCATAGTTCGTAATTTGCTGAAAGAGTTGGGTTTCAACAACGTAGAAGAAGCTCAGGATGGAGCAGAGGCTCTGACTAAGATTCGTTCATCTCAATTTGACTTTATTATCTCTGACTGGAATATGCCTAATATGGATGGTTTAGAGTTGCTAAAAATCATTCGTGAAGATGCCCAATTGGCTAAGATACCGGTTTTGATGGTGACCGCAGAAGCGAAGAAAGAAAATATCATTGCCGCTGCACAAGCCGGGGCGAGTGGTTATGTTGTTAAACCTTTTACCGCAGCTACTCTGGAAGAAAAGCTCAACAAAATATTTGAAAAACTGGGCCTCTAAGGAGACATAATGAGTGTAAATCCAGTCATGCCAAGGGATGAGACCATTAGTGCCAGTGAAATTATCAGTCGTATCGGCCAGCTTACGCGGATGTTACGAGATAGTTTGCGTGAGTTAGGGTTGGATCAAACTATTGCTCAGGCTGCTGAGGCAATACCCGATGCGAGAGAGCGTCTGGACTATGTTGTGCAGATGACTGCGCAGGCAGCTGAAAGAGCACTTAATTGTGTTGAGGCGGCGCAACCTCGTCAAAATGAGTTGGAATCATCGGCAATATCACTGGCAAAACGCTGGGATGAGTGGTTTGGAAATCCAGTTGAAATGCCTGTGGCACGCTCATTGGTTATGGATACCCGAAACTATCTTAATACAGTACCTGAGCATACTGCTTTCACTAACGCTCAACTGCTGGAGATCATGATGGCACAAGACTTTCAAGATCTTACTGGTCAGGTTATCAAGCGCATGATGGATGTTATTCAGGAAATAGAAAAACAGTTGGTAATGGTATTGATGGAAAACATACCGGCTGACCAGATGGTGAACGCGAAGAAAGAAACGGATAGTTTACTAAATGGCCCACAAGTGAATCAAAATGGTGTGGGTGTGATTGCTAATCAGGCTCAGGTGGATGATTTACTGGATAGCTTAGGTTTCTGAATAAAAGTGGCGGGGTAAGCCTGCCATTTTTTCCTACAAAGGACACTGAGCGATCAGCAATCACCCACTAACGGGAATCTTAATCTTTATTCTCCCTGACGGAATAAAATAGAACGGTTGTGGTTATCTTTTGGCAATGGTTGCTAAAGGTGAAACGGTTTATAACTACCGTTTCACCTTTCCCTGGAAGTTATACTAATTAATAAAACAAAGGTGTAGTGATAATATGCAAGACCATTTAGATAAGCCAAAAAGAATATCCAGAGAGTATCCAACTTTTATTACAGCGATATCCTGTTTAATGAGGTACTTCAAATTTAAAGTAATCGCTGAGGAGAATGATTTTATCGTCCATAATTTCGATTAATGTCACGCCCATATTGCTATAAGTATCACTATTTTTACGAAGCCCTTCATTTTCCCAAATAACGCAAGCCTGGTTATTACTAGCAATGAAACCAGTTTGTGTGAAATGTAAATATTTAAAATTTGAGAAAAGTTTATTGAGAAAAGTGAGCGACATCTTTTTACCTATCATTGGGGGAAGGCTGGGATAATGAAGTGAAATATTCTCAGAAAAAATATTATCCAGTCGTTTAAGGTCATATTGATTCATTGAGCTAAGAAGTTCTGCGGTTAACTCATCTATTCGGTTCATCATGTTTTATCCTCTGTCTTATTTACCGATATAATCGCGTTAAATATTTAGGCTTGGCTGACTACTTCATTTTCCTGCTGCAAAACGTTCAATCGTTGCACCAGTTGGCTAACCCTCGGGGCGTTAAATAGATCGCGCAATGTTATTTCAACGCCAAAGTCACTACGCACTCTTGCTATTACCCGCATTGCAACCAAAGATTCGCCGCCAAGCTCAAAGAAATTGTCCTCTGGAGAGATATTTTCTAATCCCAACAACTCGGCAAACAGACGACAAAGCACGAGTTCCTGTGGACTGGAAGATTTACTTTTATTGATTGCACTGTTCCACATAGGTTTCGGCAACGCTTTACGATCTAACTTTCCATTAATGGTCAACGGGAAGTGATCAAGTTGCACTATGGCCGTTGGAATCATTGCTTCGGGCAAGCGTGTGGCTAGACAGGACCGTATTAACTGTGGTTCAAGGGTAATACCCTGATGAGCAATGACATAACCCACTAACCGCTTCTGTTGACCTTCATCTTCACGCACAATGACCTCGGACTGCACGATATCAGGGTGTGCATTCAGCGCTGCCGCCACCTCGCCCAATTCAATACGGAAGCCGCGGATTTTAACCTGATCGTCAGTGCGACCAAGGAAGTCCAGTACCCCATCACGACGTAATCTTGCTAGGTCACCAGTGCGATACATGCGCGCATCTGTGCCGACAAAAGGATCAGCAATGAAGCGTTCAGCAGTAAGTTCAGGACGATTCAGATAACCACGTGTTACCCCCGCACCGCCCACATATATCTCACCAACAAAACCTACCGGAACCGGACACTGAGCCTCATCAAGAACATAAATACTGAGATCATCAATAGGTTCACCAATAAGACTTGAAGCAGGCTGTGCAACGACTTCACGTGAAAGAGGAAAATAGGTCACATGTACAGTGGTTTCAGTAATACCATACATGTTGATCAATTGAGGAGCGCTATCATCGTGTCTTTGATACCATTCCGCCAAGATATGGGTACTCAGGGCTTCTCCGCCAAAAATCACCGTGCGCAGCGTTAAGCTCTGCCCAAGCTTAGGGTTTTCTCGATCAGCATGGATCAGCGCCTGAAACGCTGAGGGAGTTTGGTTTAACACCGTTACTTTTTCGCTAACCAAAAGCTGCAAAAAATCTGTGGGTGAACGGCTGATTTCCCAGGGAACAATTACCAATCTTCCGCCATTCAACAATGCTCCCCAGTACTCCCAGACAGCAAAATCAAAAGCATAAGAGTGAAACATTGTCCAACAATCAGTTTTAGAGAAATTAAACCAGCGTTGAGTACTTTGTAGCAAACGCATCACATTGTGATGAGTCACTACCACGCCCTTGGGCACACCGGTGGAGCCAGAAGTGTAAATGATATAAGCAGGATGCGCTGAACTCAGCGGTTGCAAGCGTTCTTTATCAGACAGATCAGCAACACTCTGCATTTCCAAATGGGCGATCAACTTGGTGTCATCCAGTAATAATATGGGAGTATTGGTTGTCAAGCGTTGGGTAATTTTGCTGGTGGTGATCACACAGGCAGGTTCAGCATCGTCAATCATAAAATCAAGACGACTTTGCGGATAATCCGCCTCCACTGGCACGTAAGCAGCACCAGCCTTGATGATAGCTAGCAGTGTCACCATCATCTCAATAGAACGTGGTAAGCAGACCATAACACGCTGTTTCGGGCCTATTCGCCGGGATACCAGATAGCGTGCCAGTTGGTTAGCACGTTGGTTCAATACCGTATAATTCACATTCTCCTGTTGATAAGTCAGCGCCACACTATCTGCCATTGCAATTGCTTGTTGTTCAAAGCGTGAGGTCAGTGTTTCCTCATTATTTGATTTTGTGCGCCGTGCAGGTATGAGGCTGTGCCCTATGTGCCAACCGGGCAATTTCAGCTCACCAATGGGACGTGATATATCTGCCAGCAATTCAGTGATGAAGTGCTGAAAGAGAGATTTTTGCAGGTTAATATCGTGGGGAGTGTAGAGGTTATCATTGGTATCGAGCGTAAACTGCAAATTGCCGCTTTCGTCATGATAATAAATAGTCACAGAGAGGTCTTCTACCGGCCCACTGGACAAATTTTTGGTACGTCCAAAATTACCCGCGAAGCTCACATTGCTATTAAACAGCATCACATTAATATTCTGCGCAAACAAGCGGGGAACAGAACCATTTCGCTGTAAATCACGATAGATATCTTCGGAACGAAACTGCTGGTGTTTGAGTAACTGGCGGATTTCCTGGCTGATCTGCTTACTAATATCACCTATGGAATGAGCAGAATCTATTGTCAGACGCAGAGGTAATACATTGGATACCATGCCTGGAATATTACGTAACATACGCCCTGAACGCGCGGTTACTGGCATACCCAAAGTAATATCCTGCTTATCAGTCATACGAGAAATCCAGGAAGCGACGATAGCAATAATAATTTGTGCCATGCTACTTCCACTCTCTTCACTCAGAGTACGCAGAATATCATTGACTTTTGCCGGTATTTCACAATGGGTGCAACTAAACGAACCCAAGTCGGCGAACTGACCGGGTTTCGCCCCTACGGCAAGGCTCTGTGGCTCACTTCGGCCTGCCATATATTGTGACCACCACTGACGGTCACATTGGAAATTTTCCGAGCGGCGGTATTCTTCATCAAAAGCCAACAGATCGCTAAGAGGGCCGAAAGGATTTTCCAGCTCATCAGCGCCGGTAAATTTCTGGGTATACAGTTCAGCAAGCCGCTGAATCAGCAACGTAGTGCCAAAAGCGTCACTCGCCAGATGATGGACACGGATAAACAAAAAATAGTGTTCATCACTGATTTTTAGCAGCGCAAAACCAAACAACGGCCCCTGGGTTAACTCCATCGGCCGCGCTAATTCAGCCTTCATCCAGATTGCAGCTTCTGTGAACGCGTCCATATGGTTAGATAGATCAATAAGTGGGCAGCTCCATTGCAGATGGGTAACGATCTGTTGCTGTGGTCCTTGTGGATGTTGCACAACTACTACTCGTAAACATTCAGCTTCATCTATCAATTGGGACAATGCTTTGTTAAGCGTCTCAATATCGATAGCGCCTGAAATATCAATATAACAACCCGTATTATAAATTCCCGCGCTTACATTTAATTGTTCAGCCAGCCAAATTTCCTGCTGTGCCGCGGTCAGGGGGTAATAGGTTCCTTGATGTTGTTTCATAATTAATCCTCACAGGCTGGTGATCTTTTTATTTATACAAACCGTGTAATTTAATGTCTGCCTGAGAACCACGTAGCAAAATCAATATGGCGCAGAAGCAAACAACGACAGCAATAACAAAGGGAAGCCCTTGGAAATAGAGAGGTTGTCCCTGATGAGATGAAAAATGCAGCAAGAACGCCCCCAACAGCGGTGAAGCGGTGATAGCCAGGCCCAACATACAGTTCTGCGTTCCCAAATATTCCCCTTGCCGCTCATTGCCTGCACGCAATGAAATCAAAGCACGAAGTGTTGAATCGCTGATTAACGCCAATGCGTGCAAAGCGATGGCACCCGCGACAATAAGTGGTGATACGGCCAGGCTATAAGCTATAAACGCCAACATATAGAGTCCGTAACCGATGATCGCTGTGCGGTATTCGTTACAGCGCGCCACGAACATTTTTAGCAACCAAGTTTGCGTTATGATGATCCCGACGCCGAGTCCGGTGAGAGCCAAACCGTTTTCACGTGGCCCCCAGCCCAAACGCATTTCATTGAGTAAGACAAAACAGGCCAGAAAAATACCGTAAGCCACCATGCCAAGGGCCGAAGCATAAACCAATCGTCTCAGTACTCCATCCGTCGCCAGTAGTTTCAAGCTGCCCAAAGGATTGGCCCGGCGCCAGTCGAACGAACGCCGGTTCTCCTTGGTCAGACTTTCGTTCAGAACAAACATGGCGGCGATAGCGTTCACCGCGGCCAGTGAGCCAGCAATCACAAACGGCAGGCGTGGCGCAATCATGCCTAATAATCCACCGAAGGCAGGTCCGGCAACCATGCCGAAGCCGAGAACACCACTGACCAGACCGAAACGCGCGGCTCGCTGTTCCGCTGGCGTAACATCCGCTACGTAAGCTGATGCGGCGGAAGTACTGGCGGCAGTGGCGCCTGCAAGAAATATACCGGTCACTAACCATCCCAGCGACGGCGCTGTCGCCACCAGCGTATAGCTCAGTGCCGTTCCAAACAGTGTTGCAAGCAATACCGGTCGCCTTCCCCAAGCGTCGCTAAGCGCCCCTAACAACGGGGCGAAAAGGAACTGGGCAAAAGCGTATAGTGAGACAAATAACCCGATTAACGGCACACCCGCTTCCGGTGGTTGAGGGGCAACCTCCCGCAACAGATCGGGTAAAACGGGAAGGACAATCCCGATACCCAGAGCATCCACAGCCAATGTCATTAGGATGATTGCCAATCGGCGTTTATGCTGTCGGTTTTCAGGAAGGTGAACCGTTGGGGAAGAGTCACTCATACCAGTCCCCCTTTCATGATTGACGGAAAGTGATGGATTATCGCCCGCGATACATGTGCCACGTGCTCTTCCATCAGGCAGCTATAATGATTCCCCGGCACTTCCGCGATGTGAATGGGAAGGCTAGAGAACTTCTCCCAACCCCAGGCGTTGGTCTCCCGGATCTCCGGTACAACAACCCCTTTCGGTAAAGGTTCCACCGCTTTTATTAACAGCATAGGAATTGGCAACTGTACCGGTGTTGGACGATATTTCGGTGACATATCCGACGCAGCTCGATAGACATTGAACAATCCGTTAATTGAGCCCATATCATTCTGTGCATGAATCAACGAGAAGCGTTTTAGCTGCTCTTTGATGTAGTTCAGTAACGCCTCACGTGGTAGTGCACGCATTTCGTCGTCATCCAGGCTGTCGATCATTTCCAGTCGGTCAGTGTAGTAGGCAAAAATACCAAGAATAACTTTGGCGATATCAGCATCTTCCTGATACGGAACCGGTGCATAGGGTGGTGCGGCAGAGTCGAGTAGTATTAGAGAACCGATGTTTTCTCCTTCACCATGAAGCTGCCGTGCCATTTCATAGGCCACCTTGCCACCCAATGAATGACCGCCGATATGATATGGTCCTTGTTTCTGTACTGAGCGCAAACAGGCAATGTAATGTGTTGCTATCTCTTCCACCGATTGGTGTGGCGCGGTTTTTCCATCAAGCCCCAAATATTGCATACCGATAAATGGCAGTTCTCGTGGTAACGCCGCGGCTAGGGGCATAAATTGGGTAACATTGCCGCCCATACCCGGCACACAAAAGAAGGGTGAATAATTACCATTATCGCCGTGATTAATTGGCACCAGACAATAACGGATATGGGCATTCTCAGGAGCCTGGCTCTTTTTATCGTCAGATAGTGAACGGACAACACGAGCCATTGTCGGCTGTTCGAGAAACTCCGCCAGCGTCAGACAGTGTTGGAAATGATCACGTAAACGGGAGATCATCTGCGTTGCCAACAGTGAATGACCGCCCAGTTCGAAGAAATCATCTTCCAGATTAATCGTCTCTTCACCCAGTAGCTCATACCACAATTGACGAACCGCTTCCTCCGGGCTGGTGGAATAAGATATCGCCGATACATTCCGTACTTGCTTGTGCCGCACAGGAGTAAATTTACTGACAACGATTTGTGCTTCCATTCCGGCGATAGCCAGATCGAAAATAGCGCAGCCCTCTTGATTACTGAGACCAATCACACTTTCTTTACGGCGGGCAGCATAATCCACGGCCATTCCTACTTCTGACCAAGTATCCCAGTTAACTGACGTTACCGGTATAGCCTGCTGTCGCCAGTAGTGTGCCACGGCATCAAGATAACGGTTCGCCGCCGCGTAGTCTGCTTGACCAATGCCCCCTACCAATGAAGCAAGTGAAGAGCACAACAGAACAAAGTCGAGAGAGTCCTGACTAATCGCCGTCATCAGTTGCTGGGTACCACTGACTTTTGCCGCCATCACATGCCGCCAGTTCTGCGACGTGCTATGTTCCAGTAATCCACTGGCTTCAATACCGGCTGAATGAATCACACCGTTGATAGCACCAAATCTTGCCCGCATCTGTTCCAGTGCTTTAGTCAATGCCACGCCATCAGCAACATCAGCGCGCAATATCATGACTTCAGCGCCCGATTTCTGTAACACATCAAGGAAAGCTTCACTCGCCCCATGAGTTCCCCGGCGGTTCAAAATACCGAGTTTAACCTTACTGCATGTATTGCTGATGTGACGTGCCAATAACTGACCAATACCTCCCAGCCCACCAGTAATCAGATAAACACCGCCATCACGCAGAATTTGTCGGTGAGGTATCTCATCAAGCTCAGTAAATGTCTGGAATTCACGCTTACCCTGTTTAAGCGCAATGCTGGTAACCGGAATTCCTTCTGTTGCTTCTTCTGGTTGCATATCCGTATACAGTTCCGCAATCAGCGATTGATGTGTAGCAAAAGTGTTATCATCCAGATCGATATGACGTGCAGCACACCCCGGATATTCTGCTGCCAATATTCCCAGCAAGCCAAGTGCGGGTGCGGCATTACAGGCTTCCAGCACTCTGGCTGCCTGTAGGCCACGGGAAATCAGGGTAATATTAAAAACCTTGTGATGACGGGTAAGCGCTTTAATCGCAGCCGCCAGTTGTTCAAACGCGGCCTCTGGTTGAGAAATCACTGCCGCAGTCCAGCACCAGATAATACGTTCTGGTAGCACTTGTTGCTGTATCAGGCAATCTATTAATCGTTGATAATCTTCGGGTTGATCCTTACGCAAACTAAAGCGGTCAGTATTCTGTTGCAGAAATTCATCAGCATCTTCAACAATAATGCTACCGGGCGCCGCCGTTTGCCATAAATCACTCAACTCAGCGGCTTGGGCACCAAAAATCAGCCACGGTGCATGATTCTGCTTTGCTTCACCCAGCGGCTTTAGCAACCATCGAGGGTAACGACACCACTGTGCTACATTCGCCTCGAGTGCTGGCTGGCGTGGCACGGAGTTGATCTGACGTAAATTGTAACCGTGAATTTCAACCAGCACTTGCCTGCAATTTTGGCTCTCATCCCACCTGAATAGCGTGATGTCATAAGTCCGAGGTGCCGTTTCAACCGCCAGACTGTAAAATTCGGCACATAATGGCTGATGCAGCGTCAGCGAACCATAATGGAACGGTATTGAAGCATCACCCGGCAACAGACAGGCATGCAGGAACACCGTGCCCAAGTCGAGCAAAGCCGGATGTAATGCAATATCAGGCAAATCATCGATAAATGCCTGATTGAGTCGCAACTGCGCCAATGCACAGCGATCACCCATCCAGACACCTGCAATGCATTGCCAGCGTGGTCCATAGTCAGCGAATGCTTGATTGAAACGTTCCGACGCCTCTGCAACTTCTTCAAGCTGCAAATTTCGATGTAACTCATAAGGTGAAACAGTCTCTGCTGGTGGAGAGCAGACGGCAGTAACATTGCCGTTTGCGTGGAGTTGCCACATGTCATCACCATCACCGTGAGATTCCAGCGTAAAGGCAAAGCTGCGATCAATGGCGGTCAAACTGATGCGTACCTGGCACTCAACACCTGATGACAGTATCAACGGTGAGGGGAAATAAACTTCACTGAAAGTAGCCGTGCCACCGGGTTGCAATTCATGAAAAGCTCGACGCACTAATTCCAGGCAACCTGTGCCCGGTAATACGCCTTGTCCTTCGAAGATACGATGTTCGTCAATAAACCAGATATGATCATCTAGCTTACAAGTAAACTGTGTGATCCCCTCTCTATCCGAAACCCGTGTGAAAGTTGGCAGTTTTCTCCGTTGTGTATTTATTACGGCGGCTGATGTAGTGACAGGATGTTCTAACCAGAGATGTTGGCGTTGGAAGGGATACGCTGGCAGCATAACCCGATGTAATTTGTGTGAATGACCAAATGCAGCCCAATCGATAGCGACGCCTTGCTGCCACAACTGTCCGATGGTATTAAGCAGCACCTCTTCATCCGATTTCTGCTGATGAGTACGGCGCATCGTGGTCAGTATCTGAGCCTGTCCCGTCTGCTGTAGATCTTTCAGCATGCTGGTCAGCGCACTCCCCGGACCCACTTCAAGCAGGATTGGATTGTCATAACGGTTCAGCAACGTAAGAATACCATCATGAAAGCGTACCGGTTGACGCAGATGATCTCCCCAATAACCAGAATTATCGCGATCCTGTTCACTGAACCAACTGCCACTGATATTGGATATCATCGGAATAGTAGCGGATTGTAGTGTGAAGCCTGCGCTGAATTCCCGCATCTGTTGTGCGGCAGCATCCATCAATGAACTATGAAATGCATGTGATGTTGTTAGCCGTCGGCAAGCAATATCAGCTTTGTTACATTGTTCTTCCAGTACAGCGATATTGTCATGGCTGCCGGTTATCACGCACTGTTCAGGCCCGTTGATCGCTGCAAATTCACACTCTGGCGCCAGTGAAACCATGCGTGCAGATGATGCCTGTACTGCCAGCATTGCCCCTGTGGGCTGACGCTGCATGATTGCAGCACGATTTGCTACCAATGCCAGTGTATCTTCCAGCTCTAGCATACCCCCTACACAGGCAGCAACCAGTTCACCGAGGCTGTGACCAATCATTGCTTGAGGGGTAATACCCCACGTTTGTAGCTGGCGGGCCAACGCATACTCAACAGTGAACAGGGCAGGCTGGGTATAACGGGTAGCATTTAACCGGCTGACAGCATTGTCACGTTCCGATTGCGGATAAATTAACTGCCTGATATCCAGTTTGATGTGTGGCTGTAGCAGTTCAGCACAGCGATCAAATTGCTGGCGGAATACACCATCGCACAGATAGAGCGATTGGCCCATGTCAATAGACTGACTGCCTTGTCCCGGAAACATAAAAATCACTGGCCGATGCTGTTGTTTGCGACTAACCGTCTGCGGCGATAGCTGGCGTAGTTGATTGATTAATTGCTCCCGATCTTTTCCCACAACAAAAGCACGTTCACTGAAAGCGCTGCGTCCTTGTTGCAAAGTCCCGGCAATATCCGCCAATGGCTCATGACAGCTAGTCAGTGCTGTAGCCAAGCGTTCCCCTTGTTGAAGCAACGCTTGTGGCGTTTTCGCTGAAATCGGCAACAGCTGCCAGCGTTCGTCATCTAATCTACGGACATCTTGCTGGCGCGGAGCTTCTTCCAGAATAAGGTGCGCATTCGTGCCGCCAATGCCGAAAGAACTTACACCGGCCCGACGTGGCTTGCTGGTTTGCGGCCACGGACGTGCGGTATTGATCACGGAAAATGGAGTCTGTTCGAAGTGGATTGCAGGATTGGGTTGATGATAGTGAATACTTGGCGGCAAAGTCTGGTGACGCAGCGCCAACACGGTTTTGATGACTCCCGCGATACCGGCGGCGGCATCAATATGGCCTATATTTCCTTTCACAGAACCTATTACACAACTCCCTACAGGCAACATCTCACTGTCAGATTGCTCCAGAAAAGCCTGAGTCAGCGCACGTATTTCTATTGGATCACCTAAAGAGGTCGCCGTACCATGTGCTTCGATATAACTGATGCTGGCGGGCGATACCCCGGCATTACGCAGCGCGTTTTTAATCACTGAAGATTGACCGTCAATACTTGGTGCCGTGTAACTAACCTTTTGTGCACCATCATTATTGACAGCCGAACCTTTAATTACCGCATGGATGGTATCGCCATCCTCCAAAGCAGCGGACAGACGTTTTAGTAATATCATTCCACCGCCGCTGCCGCTGGCTGTACCATTGGCCGCCGCGTCAAATGGTCGGCAGAGGCCATCTGGAGACATAATTCCACCACTGACATGGACAAAGCCAACCTGTTGTGGGTCGAGTGCTACAGCACCTGCCAGCGCCATGTCACAGTCACCACGCCGTAAGCTTTCGCAGGCAAAGTGAATAGCTGTGAGTGATGACGAACAGGCGGTGCCGATACTGACAGCTGGTCCGCTAAGGTTCAGTTTGTAAGCAGCACGTGTGGCGATAAAATCCTTGTCATTACCTATTTGCCACTGACCGGGATCGAGGTGCATCCGGTCTTTATTTGGCATGACGTTTTCTAACAGGTAATAATTGAAGCCACTGCTACCAAAGACCCCCACTGAACGCGGTGTACTATCATTGCCGTAGCCGGATAATTCCAGCGTTTCCCATGCCATTTCAAGAAACAACCGCTGTTGTGGGTCCATCACCTGTGCTTCACGTGATGAATAACCAAAGAAGCGTGCGTCAAACTCTGCACAACCCTCCAGCAAACGTGCGCGTCTGACAAACTGCGGGTGACTTAACAGTGCTGGATCGACACCACGTTTCAGCAATTCTTCGTCAGACAATTCCACACTGGCGTCGTAACCCGCTAACAATCGCTGCCAAAAAGTGTCGAGATCCGGCGCTTGTGGGAAGCGGCCAGTCATACCAATAATCGCAATGGCGTTGCTATCCAGAGTTGAGACATCCAGTGTTGATGTTGCTATCGCTTCAGTGATTATCGGTAATGTGGCCGCAACGGGTGTTTTTTGCTGCGACAGTGTGTCCAGCAGCTGCGCCTGTTGTCGAATGGTGGGATGAGCGAAAATATCGGTAACAGATAAGCCGCTACCGAACGCCTCATTCAATTGCTGGAATAGCGCCATAACCCGTAGTGAGTGGCCGCCGGCATCAAAAAAGTTTTCGTCATAACCGATCTCATCCCTTTCCAGCAGTTCACGCCAGATAGACTCAACGCGACTCAGTGATGACACAATTTTTTGGGCTGGCAAAGAAGAAGATTGATGCTGACCGGCACGTGTCAGTTTCATTTCAGCCAACGCTTTCAGATCAACTTTTCCCGTCATGCCGGTAGGTAGAGCATCAAGAAAGAACAGCGCTGTCGGTACCATCACTTCACTAACCTGCTGACGTAATGCGTTCAGGATTTCACCGCGGCTGGTTTCGCCAACAATGTATCCTGCCAACTCTTTATTCCCTTGGCTATCGGTGATCGCCAGCGCTTCGGCCTGACGTACACCCGGTAACGCACTTAGGGCGGCACGTACCGCATTCAGTTCAATTCGATGACCACGGATTTTTACCTGACGGTCAACCCGACCAACAAACTCCAGCGCACCATCCATGCGTTGGTGCACAATGTCGCCGGTACGGTACATGCGAGCTTTTAATTGTGGTGCAAAACTATCGGGTAAAAACACCTCAGCGGTTTTTTCATCCATACCCAGATAGCCCTGTGCGACACAGGTTCCCGCTAAATAAAGTTCACCCAGCTCCCCCGATGTCACAGGCTTTCTCTGTTCATCAAGCAGATAGAAGCGAACATCGCCCATTGGACGCAGCACCAGATTTTGGCCTGCGGCATGATAATCGGTAAGGGATACCACAATCGCACATTCAGTAGGGCCGTATCCATTCATCAACCTGCGCCCTACAGACCAACGCTGGGCGACTTCGGGCATACAAGGCTCACCAGTTACGATAAGTACCTGGAGATTAGGCAGCGGTACTAACGGCACTATCGCCAACGCAGAAGGTACAATCCACATATGCGTAATCTGTTTATGTGCCAGCCACTCTGTCAGATTACGGCCAGGTAGTAGTTGCTGTTTCTTACCGAAGACCACGCAAGCACCTGCTGCAAGCGCGGGAAAAATTTCTCCCAACATCACATCAAACACTGGCGAAGAGTACTGCACTATGCGAGAGGAAGGTTCAAGCCTCAGCTCATCGCGGATGGCCAGAATGTTATGGCAAACACTGCGGTGGGAGACCGCGACGCCTTTTGGTTTACCCGTCGATCCCGACGTGTAAATAACGTAAGCACAGTCGTCTGGCTGGCAGATAGCTGCCATAGCTATATAGGGTGCATAGGCTATATCTAACTCATCGATATTAATTGCCATCAGCCCAAAACGTTGACACAAAGGCGCTGTTTCATTTCGGCACAAGATCGCTTTTATTTCTGCGTTATCAATTACATACCGATTTGTTGGTTCGGCGTTATCAGGAGCTAGTGGCACAAATACCGCACCAATCCGGTTAATTGCCAGCATTGCCGTGACATTATGTGGATGGTGCCCCATCAGAATGCCAATTCGATCACCACGACCTACACCTGCTTGTTGTAGTTGCTGTGCCACATATGCCGTCAATGTATCAAGTTGCTGATAACTCAGACTCAACTCATCACTTTCCAGCGCCACATGTCCGCCATATTGGGACAGGCTCTGCTGAAACAACTGAAACAGTCCCTGTGGTTTATCAACAACGAGTTCTGATTGGGTACTACTGCCAGCATTAACCGTAACCGTCAACAAATCAGCCAATGTTGTATCTGGTTTTTCAATGATTTGCGGCAACATAGCTAGCAAATGCTTACTTATCCGTCCCAGAGTGACGGCAGATAACACTCCCGGCATTGCCATAAAGTGAGCGTAAACCTGACCATTCATACGGTTAATAGCCAGCTCCAAATCAATTTTGGCGCGATAGTCCCCTAACTCGACGTCTGAAACCTTCATGTCCCCGAATGTTTCATCGTTTGGCTGATCCAGTTCACAGGAAAAAATAGTTTGGAAAACAGGATTCTTACCTGTCACACGAGGCAAATTCAGGGTTTGTACCAAATAATCGAACGGCAAATCACGATTTTCAAGGATGTCGAGACTAACTTGTCGCGTATGCATTAATAGTTGTTGAAAAGTGTGCAACTCACGGCTATTGATACGTACCGGCAAAGTATTAGCAAAGTAGCCAATCAGCGCATCCCATGCAGGTATGGTGCGCAGTGACACCGGTGTGCCGACGATAAGATCTTGCTCATTACTTTGCTGACGCAACAGGAGTGCGAACAAACTCAACCAGACCATAAACGGTGTACAGTTCTGTTCACGAGCCAGTTTCTCTACACCTTCAACATACTCGTGGGGAATAACACAACTTATTGCCGCCGCCTCGTCAGTGGGTGCAGTCATATCATTCAGTATCAGAGTAACTGGCGCATCCGCCAATTGTTGACGCCAGAAATGAAGCTGTTGTTGTACCGCCGGTTCAGCCTGTCGAGTGCGTTGCCAGCTAATGAAATGCCCATAGTTTGCTTCCAGCATGGGCAGCGTGGGGGCTTTACTTGCCAGACGTGCCTGATAGCAGTGCCGTAACTCATCAAAAAGTATTGCCAGCGAACGACCATCGGAAATAATGTGATGCAGAGTAATACAAAGCACGTGCTCTTGCGGGGACAGCTTAAACAGTACCGCTCGGATGAGTGGCCCATTGGCGAGATCGAAACTTGCCATTACTTCTTCCCGCAACTTCGATGCCAGCGCAGACTCACCGCCGGAGATATTTTGTTGATGCAGAGGTAGCGTTAATTCAGACGCAACCTGATAACTGGGTTCAAAACTGGATGTGCCATCCGGCCCGCTTACTTTGCTGACTTGACTGGAGAATGTGGTACGCAATACATCATGGCGTTGTACCACGTCATTCAATGCCTGCATTAACGCACTAAAATGCAGATTACCATGCAGACGCAATGTAAAAGGCACGTTGTAACTGCAATCATCCGGCCGTTGCATCGCAATCAACCACAAACTGCGCTGACCGAATGAGAGTAAATTACTGACCTGCGAAACGTGCGGCACAGTAACACGCTGTTCCGCGCTGTCCTTTTCAACACTGCCCTTTTTAATATTGTTCAGTAACGAGGCCAACCCGACGATAGTCGGATGATTGAAAATAGCGGAAAGCTTAAGCTGAACACCAAATGTCTTATTGATCTGTGTAATCAGGTTGGCAGCAATTAATGAATTGCCCCCACAATAGAAGAAATTATCTTCCGTACTGATGACTTGAACCCCTAACGCCGTTCTCCATAACGCCAATAGTTGTTCTTCACAGGCGTTAGTGGGTTCTGTCATAGATTCCTGATTTTCTGGTAGTGAAAAATCTGGAACCTGCAAGCGCTTGCGATCAACCTTCCCGTTGGGGGTGGTAGGTAATTTATCGAGAAACACGAAAGCACGTGGCATCATATGGCCGGGTAGCCGCAGGGACAAATAACCACGTAACTTGTCAGTATCAGCGGATGACACAACATAGGCGACCAACACTTTATTATTTGTACTATCATTACTGGCGACAACCGCACATTGGTGCACATCTGCGTGTTCCAGTAACGCACTCTCCACCTCGCCTAATTCGACGCGAAAACCGCGAATTTTAACCTGATGATCACTGCGTCCCATGAAATCAATAGTGCCGTCAGCCAGGAAACAGCAAATATCTGAGGTGCGATAAAAACGCGTACCACTAGCATCTACCACAAAACGGCCCTGGCTATCGAATTTGCCGGTGATAAATTTCTCTGCTGTGAGTTGAGGATTATTGAGATATCCTTTTGCTACGGTGACACCGGCAATCAACAATTCACCATTGACGCCAATCGGCACTTGTTGCAGGTGTTTATCAACAATGAACAGTTCACAGCTAGCCAGCGGTCTGCCCAATGGAATCACTCGTCCGGCTTCCAATGGATGTGTTTCCGGGTCAAAAACAGTGCTGTCAATGGTGGCTTCGGTTACACCGTAAGAACCAAGGATACGTGCATCGGGGCGGCAAAGCGCTTGCGCCGCATGCAGCTCATGACCGAACCAGACATCAGCTCCACACACCAGTGTTGATAATCCATCTAAGCGTTTCCCATTATCCTGACAGAACTGAATTAATTGACGCAGCACCACAGGAGGAAAATCACCGAAGGTCACCCCTTCGTTTATCATCAAGCGGTGCATTTCAGGTGCATCTAGCAACCATTCACGTGGACACATCACCAAGCATCCACCACAGCCCAGAGTACGACTGAAATCCCCTATACTGAGATCGAAAATCGGTGCGGCAAGTTGTAGCGATACTGGCTCACCGGGTTGGGTGAAACGATAGTCATGGCACCAGGCATGATACGATGCATGCAGACTACCGTGGCTTACCTCCACTCCTTTTGGATTACCTGTTGAGCCAGAAGTGTAAATAATATAGGCGGAATCGCTCTCCTGAACTGGCCAGATGGGTTGCACATCCCGCGGGGCTGGTTGACGAAACAGCCCGTCAACTTCCAGCACGATGGCACGAAAATCAAGCAAACCAACCGCATCCTGCTCACTGGTGAGGATCAGTACTGGCTGTGCATCATTTATCTTATCGGCGAAGCGAGGATCAGAGGGGGACAACGGCACATAAACCGCACCGGCAGAGAGAATAGCGTAAAAAGAGATGATAATTTCTGGCCGGTAGCTCATAAATACTGCAACCCGGCTACCCGGTTTAACGCCACACTGGCGCATCTTCGCGAGCAGGCATTGTGCATACTCGTCCAGTTGAGCGTAGGTGAAACGTTGATCACGCCAAACAATAGCTCGTGCGTCTGGATGATTACGCACCTGTGACTTGATGCGTTCAGCTACCGAAATAAATTCCAATACCGGCAGCGGTTCTGTTGGACGGGAGAAGCGAGCCAGCATTTCCAGCTCTTCTGGCGGCAATATGCTACATTTGGCGACAGACTGCTCAGGCTCACTTAACAAGCTATCTAACAATTTCTCATAGTGATTCACCATGCGAGTAATGGTGAGGTTATCAAACAAATCGGTGTCAAATTCCACCAGACAGAATAGAGAATTCGGGGATTCTTCTATCGATAACGTCAAATCATATTTAGCCGTACCAGAATGGATAAATTGTACTTCCGTCTCCAACCCATCCAGTTGCAATGCTTGCCCCGGACTCTTCAAATAATCAAACATGATCTGAAAAACAGGGGGATGACTCAGAGAACGCAGGGGCTGTACCACATCAACAATTTCATCAAACGGCAAATCAGCATTTTCATATGCGTCAAGCAATATATCGCGCGCTTGGGCTAATAGCTCACTGAAACTTATCCCGTCGTTAAAGCGAAAACGCAACGGTAACAAATTGATAAAAAAGCCAAGGCGGACATGCTCATCAATATTATGACGATTCGCAAATGGGCTACCAATAACGATGTCGTTATCGTGTGAATAGCGATTCAGCAATACGGCAAAAGCGGAAATCGCCACCATATAAGGTGTCAATCCATAACGTTGGCAGATTTTAGCAATACGTCCAACGAGAGATAAAGGAAGTGACTTCTGATATACCGTACCACGTCCCCGTTGTTCCAATAACCGTGGCCGATCTGTAGGTAATTTATGCAGTTCAGGCAATTCTGCCAGCTGTTTTCCCCAATAATCGCGTAAGCGTTGCCGATGGGGGCTATTCATATGAATATTTGTTACAGAGTTGCTGACATGCGGGTAGGTAATCGTCGCCAAATTGGGTTGTTGACCTGTTTTATATCGATTATAGGCATGGCTAAAATCATTAAGAAAAACGTGAGTAGACCAATCATCAAATACAATATGATGAAGAGTAAATATCAACTGATGATCGTTTTTTTGCCGACGCAGCAATAAACAGCGAAAGGGCAAATCACTACTGAGATTAAAACAATATCTGACTTCATTATCACAGATTGACTGTATTTTGGTTTCGCGCTCCTCTGGGGAATAATTGCTGAGATCGCTGATGCGTAATTCAGGCCACTGAGAATTCAATGTTATCTGTAATTCGCCATTGAGAATATGAAATTGTGAACGTAATACCGGATGGCGCTCAATCATAAAAATAATCGTTTGTTCAAGCGCTTCTTTATCTAACGTACCATGCATACGTAGCGAAAATGGCACGTTATATAATGCTGAATCCATATTTCCTTGGCTGATAAGCCATAGTCTGTGTTGAGCCGACGTTGGTAATAAGAGTGGAACATTCGATAAGGTGTTTGAATAATTACTCACAAAATTCTTCCTAAGATAAAAGGATTTTTGCAGCTAAGTGATTGCCGTAAAAACTATCACTCAAAGTTATCAATACTTTCATGGCAAAAGCGCTACTGAGAACACGAGTCACTCTGTTCTAACGGGGTGAAATCAATCAGAATGATAGTACGGGCCCCAACATCGGCGTTTTCATCGCAAGTTACGGGATTGATGTAATGACAAATCGCTGCATCATCGATGATATAGCTATCAAGGGGATCATTAAGGAGAAAGCGAGTTATTTCATGGGCAGGTACTTGTTCAATTTGGTAATTCGCATAAGAAGGCGGCGCGATATGTGTTGCACCGCCTTCGACATTGTAACGTTCAATCAAATGCACAGCGGTAAATGGCTGACCGTCACGATGAAAACAGTTAGGAGTAATCTTTGCTGGTTTGCCAGGTAGTGCCTGCATTCTGATCAGATGCACACCACACCGCAAACGGGAATAATGTTCCGCCATGCCAGTTAGACTCAGATCGTGCCAAATGAGTTTATTAAGTAGTCCTTTATTAAGTATTTCATCAGGCATGCGCAGGAATTTGCGTACCACACCACCAAATTCAGGTTGATATTCACTTCCCTGATGATAATCCATCTCTATGCTACCATCGGACTGCTGATAACCTGTTTTCCAATCAATAGCTTCTGTTTCATAGTTCCACGTCCCTTCACAGTAACTGCGATGACGACCGCTTTCACCAAATCGATCTAACGGCAATGACTTCGATAATTCACACAGAGAGATAAGATCGATTTTTTCACTGTCAGAAAGGTCAAGATCAGCGGCATTGAAAGTAGCAAAACCTTGCTGCTGCAAGCTATTACGAATATGAGCGACAGCAAGATGGTAACTATCTGGTGCGTGAGTAAATGTATTCCAGCCCATTGTAATATCTCTTTATTAGGGTGAACTAAAATGACATCGTATTGAATTAATGACGATATCTTAGGAAGAACTCGTTAATACTAATTAAATCAAAAAATTATTTAGTTATATTTTATGATTTGAGAAAACACCTGTAAGAATATGTTTTATGTTTCTTTAATTTTGAAAAATTAAAGGTATGTATTACTGAGTCAAGAGTAGGAATATCAATAGGTTAGTTTTAGTTGGAGTTGTTTACCATCCGCCATCATGTTTTTACTAAAATTCAAACAGAAAATAGATCGTGGAATATACAATGTCAACTCGGGTTTTTATTTTTCATTTGGAAAAAAAATTTTACATTATAGCAGGGGTATTAGAACATCATATTAAATTTAATTGATTTTAACTTTGGTTAATCATTAACCTGGGAAATTAATGGACTATTCAGTACCCATTCAGCGAGTAAAGACTTATCAGTAATAAAATTCAGGCTGTTGTGTTGCTTGAATATAAATGGATTGCTAATTTTGTAAATGTCTATCAATTTCTTCCATCTTAATAATAAAACATGGATTTAATTTTTCATGCTAATTTTTTATTGGGACAATCTTTGTCTAATTATTATAGGAACGATACGATACTCATTAAATCCTATGAATAATAGGGTAATTATAATAAGAAGTTTGGGTAATGATACTGAACATTATATGTTTAATGACAACTAATATATTTTAAAGAAACTTGTAATTATTAATTTTTTCAATAACTTAACTTAATAAAAGATACTGCTATACATTATCTGTTTTTTGGGGTTATATCCAATCATAAAAATACGTAATTAAGGCGAACGATGTAATTTATTATTAATGTGTATTTCTGTTTATATAATTATTATATTCTAATTCTACTCTGCATTAATTTCGAAAAATTTAATTATAAGCAATCAAAGTAAATTAACTGATTGGCAAAATAGGTGAATCAAATATTTATCTTATGATTAGAGAAATACTATACCCAATAGATTTCAATATGCATCGCGACGGCAAGGGAGCGAATCTCCGGGAGCATAGAGAACTGTGACCGGGGTGAGTGAGCGCAGCCAACAAAGAAGCAACTTGAAAGATGACGGGTATACACTATTAGCTCGTCGCTGGAGATGTTTAGGGACGGAGTAGCACTGGCGATACCTTGCCAGCAGGTATGTTTGCCACGCAATTGTTGTAACTCGTGCACTGGGCACTGATATAACTTGCCATTCAGATAACCGACTTGAAGATGTATTCAGTTATTATTGATGATGTATGAGTGGCATATCACAGAAAACCATGGCTAAACAAAGGGAGCTGTCCGTTACAGACTTTGTTGTTTAGAATAATAAAGAACATCTGAAATGGAAATAATTGCATGAATTAATCATTAATTCATCATTTATCGAAGTATGAAAATGAACTCTGTAATTAATTCTATTGTTTATGGAAATAACTTATATATAACAGAGAGATAAGTTTGTTCAAATCGACATTTTAGAAATTATATTTCTTTTTATCATTTTTTTAATTTACTATTTGAATGATTAATAATATATTCAAAAGGTTATGAAATATGTTTTTATATGTTGATATCCTATTAATTGCATTATAGTATCAGTGTGTCTGGGATGATAACTTCATAATAATCATATAGTTAAGATTTTTGGTGCCCTTTTTGTGATCATTCCCGCATTACTACAGTTTTTTTTATGATAAAACATAGGAGATAATAAATTGAATTTTAATAAAATCTCAGGATTGATGCTGGATTATTTCGTCAATTCCGTTTTATCTATTGTTTGATATGAGGAGGTGATTATTGATATTCATCACAAAATATAATGAATTCTAATGTGAGCATAAAGTCTCAAGTCCAATTGGTATAATACGTGTTATTATTGAAGCTATGTCTTGGTTAAACATAAAAATGCCTATAATGAAGAGCTTGTCGAAAAAATCTGATTATCAAAATAATTTAGCAAAGTAATGAATTGTTTTTATGTCTTATCATCACAGAATTTAAAGACATAGGTAAGGACCTGTTATTTTAATTGTATTGTAATCATGGAAATGCCGATGTTTGTTGGCTCTACTCTTAACGAATGGCTGTCGTTCATCGGTTGGAGTTTTTTAAATGGTGTCACATTATGTTCGAGACAATGCTAAAAGTTTAGGGAATACCATGACAGCCGAAACCATTTATTATGGTTATATACCCTATGGATTTCAAGATGAATCGCGACGGCAAGGGAGCGAATCCCCGGGAGCATAGCAAACTATGTGACCGGGGTGAGTGAGTGCAGCCAACAAAGAGGCAACTTGAAAGATGA
>NZ_JONO01000006.1 GCF_000711895.1 Photorhabdus australis DSM 17609 | reverse complement strand
GACGATGACGGGCAGGCGCTGTTACATCAGGTGATTGATTTTTATCATCAGAACTTACTGGCGTCACCGGAAGCCAAAGCCTGGCTGGCACGACGCGGGCTGCATCATCCTGAACTGGTCAGTCACTTTAAGCTGGGGTATGCGGGCCATCACGGGATCGGCGGTTCGGCAGGGCTGCTGCCGTCAAAATCGAGCCATGAGGGGCAACAGTTGCGCGACAAGCTGTCGGGTCTGGGCGTGTTGCGGACTACCACCCGGCAGGACCACTTCCGGGGCTGTGTTGTTGTGCCCGTTATCGGCTGGGCCGAATCGGCCAGTGGCATCGGAATTCATCACGGTATCAGCGGTTCGGCGGGGTTGTTGCCGTCCAAAGACAGTCAGGAAGGTCAGCAGTTGCGCGGCAAGCTGTCGGGGCTGGGCGTGTTGCGTACGACCACCCGGCAGGACCACTTCCGGGGCTGTGTTGTTGTGCCCGTTATCGGCTGGGCCGAATCGGCCAGTGGCATCGGAATTCATCACGGTATCAGCGGTTCGGCGGGGTTGTTGCCGTCCAAAGACAGTCAGGAAGGTCAGCAGTTGCGCGGCAAGCTGTCGGGGCTGGGCGTGTTGCGTACGACCACCCGGCAGGACCACTTCCGGGGCTGTGTTGTTGTGCCCGTTATCGGCTGGGCCGAATCGGCCAGTGTGGCCAGCCGCGGGCGGGTGCTGCAACTGTATGGCCGCCGAACCCAGCCGGATTACAAGGTGCTGAAAGACAGCCCGAAGCATCTGTACCTGTCGTCACCGCTGGCCGGGGTCTGGAATGAGGCAGCGATGAAAGCCGCTGCGGAAATTATCCTGTGCGAAGCGCTGATCGATGCCATGACCTTCTGGTGTGCCGGGTTCCGTAACGTGATCGCCGCGTTCGGGGTGAACGGGTTTAACCGTGAGCACCTCGAAGCCTTGCAGTATCACGGCGTGAAACGAGTGCTGATTGCCTTTGACCGGGACGAGGCCGGAGACCGTGGCGCGGCTAATGTGGCGGCTGATTTACTGGAATCCGGCATTGAGGCGTGGCGGGTGCAGTTCCCGCCGGGCATGGATGCCAATGATTATGCCGTCAAAAGCGGCAACGCCGAACATGCGCTGGGGCTGGCCTTGCAACAGGCAGTCTGGCTGGGACAGGGAACCGCGCCGGGCGCGGTGTTCCAGCATGAACGGCCAGCGACTTCGGGAGCGACGGAACCGCCACAAAGCGCCAGTGAGCCTCAACCGGCTTCCTTAGCTGCCCGCCCTGAGTCGCCAGTGACGCCGGTGCCCTGTGAGCGCACGGCCTGCGGTGAACTGCTGATGAAAAGCGGCCCCCGGGTCTGGCGGATACGGGGGATGAAAAAATCGCCGGTGCCCGATGTGATGAAAGTCAATGTGCAGGTGCGGGATGAAACGTCCGGCCTGTTCCATGTGGATACACTGGACATGTATCACGCGCGGCATCGTCAGAACTACATCAGCACGGCGGCGCAAGAGCTGGAATGCGAGCTGTCGGTCATCAAACGCGAAGCCGGGCGGGTCTTGCTGATGCTGGAGCAGCAACAGGACGCGCAACAGCAAGCCGACGCCGAAGCCGCAGGGACAACGGCGGTCACGGTCAGCGCGGAAGACGAAGCCGCCGCGCTGGCGTTGCTGACATCACCGAACTTAACAGAACAAATTATCAACGACATGGCCGCCTGTGGCGTGGTCGGCGAATCCACCAATCTGCTGACCGGGTATCTGGCGGCAGTCTCGCGCAAACTGGATAAACCGCTGGCCGTGCTGATACAAAGCAGTTCCGCTGCCGGGAAATCGTCATTGATGGAGGCGGTGCTGAACCTGATGCCGGAAGAGGAGCGTATCCAGTACTCGGCGATGACCGGGCAGAGCCTCTACTATCTGGGAGAAACCAGCCTGCAACACAAAATACTGGCGATAGCCGAAGAAGAAGGCGTACGGCAGGCGGCCTATGCCCTGAAACTGTTGCAGTCCGACGGCGAGCTGAAAATCGCCAGCACCGGCAAGAACGAACAGAGCGGCGAACTGGTGACGCGGGAATACAAGGTACAAGGCCCGGTGATGCTGATGTTAACGACGACGGCCATTGATGTGGATGAAGAGCTGCTGAACCGCTGTCTGGTGCTGACGGTCAACGAATCGCGCGAACAGACGCAGGCCATCCACGCCATGCAACGGCACAGCCAGACGCTGGAAGGCTTGCTGGCTGACTCGGAGAAAGGCTACCTGACGCAGTTACACCAGAACGCCCAGCGCTTGTTAAGGCCGCTGAAAGTGGTGAATCCTTACGCCCATCAACTGACGTTCCTGTCAGACAAAACCCGGATGCGGCGCGACCATATGAAATACCTCACCCTGATACAGGCCATTGCGTTGCTGCACCAGTATCAACGTGAAGTGAAGAAAACCACCCACCGCGGGCAAGTCATCGAATATATCGAAGTCACCCAAGACGACATTGCCCTGGCTAACCAGCTGGCGCATGACGTGCTGGGGCGCACGCTGGATGAAATGCCGCCGCAGACGCGTAAGCTGTTACTGCTGATACAGGCGATGGTGAACGAACAGGCGCAAATCCAGCACTGCCAGCCGAACGAAGTGCGCTTTACCCGGCGGGATATCCGCGCCTTTACCCACTGGAGCGACAGCCAGCTCAAAAACCACTGTCAACGGCTGACGGAAATGGAATACCTGCTGTCGCATGGCGGCAGCCGGGGGCACCTGCTGCATTATGAACTGCTGTGGGACGGGGAAGACAACGGCGCGGCGCACCTGTGCGGCCTGCTGGATGTCGGAGAACCGGACTCAGAAACGGCAGGCAGTGAACGCAAGTCTGACCCGGAAGGTGGCAAGTCTTCCCCAAGTCTGGGGCAAGTCTGGTCTAAGTCTGGGGAAGGAAAACCCGCGTCAGCCCAGACAGCACAAGAGAAAACAGGGGCACCAGTCCGGGCAGATGAAAACGCAATAATTAAAGGCAAAAATAAAATGGCCCCGCCGCCCGCTGCCTCAGCCGCCCATCCCCAATCCGAAACGGAGATAAATCATGGCAATCGGTCGCTCTCCTCACGGGCAGTAGATAACTCATCTGCGCTCAGTAACACAGCCAGGTGACCTTCACCACTGTTTATCCCAAAATCCTTTAAAGGCACTGTCCATGTACTCATTGCACCGGTAGCCGTCTTGCCATCCCGAATATATCCCCCCAATCCGGTAGAGATATCCATCGATATCAAGCGCAGGGCTTTATAAGGTAATGGACTCCCTTCTTGTGTCACTACCATCGCCTGCAATAATGCCGGATCCTGGGTATTGCGCACTACAGCAGTCTGATAGCGCTGTCCTGAACTGTTGGTGTCTTTGAATCCGGATGGCAACAGCCCCGTTTTTCTCAACATATCCGGGGTGATCATCACCGGTTGGGTTGTCGTTGCTGAATTCCGTAACCTATCATAATAACGACCAATATAAGCTCTCGACGCTGCACTGAAACGACTGCTTTGCGCCGCCATGACCTGCCAGGATTTCTCTGTCAGATAATCGTTGTAAATGCGGGTTCCCAATGCCGCCAGTACCAGCAATATCATGAGTCCAGCAGCTGTGCCCAGCATCATGTACCCCCTGTCCGGCACACTGCCGTCGCAACCTTTTCTTTCTGTCACTATTAGATTACCCATATTGGCTGATATAATCGTTCCAACAACATGACCACACTCCCTAAACTGAGCCAAGGTCCCAGCGGTCCACCTTTCATACCTTGATGAGGTAATTGTGCCAAATACCACAGCACGAAACCGGACAGACCAATCAAGCAACCTATCAGTGCCGGTAACCCTGTCAGCCAGGCACACAACGCTCCCATCAGCCAGACATCCCCCATTCCCAGCGCTTCACATTGAGAGTGCCGGTTCATCAACTTGCGTAACACACTCATCCCGGCAAGCATAAGCACCGTAGCCAAAAGAGTTATTGACACTGACGGCAACGAAATACTGACCAAGACACCGGACACCAGGCAAGCCAGTGTAAACTGACGAGGAAGCCAGCCACTCAAAACGTCTATAACCGATAATTGCAACAAAAAACTCAACAGCAACAGTGCGGCTATCCGCTCCATCAGCGGCGCTGGTGATAACAACATCAACGTGCCCGACACCACGTACAAACAGATAGCCATTCGTGGTACCGGATGCACTGAACACATCAACAGACCGTATTCCTGCAAAAATTGACTCACCGGACGAAGCAGCACGCATCCGATGACAAATAACGTCATCATAACCAGAGGGGTATATTCTGTAGGAAAGCTAACCGCAATCAGTGTCTTCATTTAACCATTAATCGTAAAGATCAGTTTGTTGGTCCCGGTACGACCGTTGTTCCTTGTGCATTCTGTACTGGCACTTTCCAGTGTCACCTTGCCATCAGCGTGATGAGTATTATTAATCGTGATCTCTGACGCACTTCCTCCCCGGCTCATCCCAGTCGCCAATGAAACACAGGCAGACTGAGGGACTCTCTCGTAAGTTACCGTGAATCCATTATTAAATCCCCCCGTGCTGCTCGGGCCGACCTTAACCTGACCACCCCAGGTATTCCACAACGTAGCATTACCAGCAGTCGTATCACCGCGAACCGTCATACTCTTCGGTACGCCACCCAACTGAATCAGGACGCCGGTCATCTTGTCTGCGTGACTAAATGCATATCCACCACTGCCTTTCATTAACCCCTGAGTACTGGAGATGATAGTTTGCAGATTCGTTGTTTCCACAACCGCATCCTTGCGGTCATACAACATATAAATGCCCCCCAAAACCACGGTAATCACGGCAATCACAACCAGAGCGACCGCACCATTCTCCAAAATAGCCCACCCCCGTTCAGGGGGACGAACCATCCTGTCTTGTTTCTGTATCATCATGTACTGCATTGATTTATTCCTTATATAAAGGGATTACTGCATGATGTTAGCCATGTTCTGTATTTCCATGACGGCTAGCAAAATCAACATAAATGCCCCGACAACCAGCAACAGTGAACACAACATGACCAAATTGGCCCGCCTGTTCACCCGTACGATGGTTTGGTCCAGCCACCGCTCACCATAGCGTCCAATCATGTCAGGAGTGCCATCACCTTCCGTCAGCAGCGACAAAAAATTCACCGCTTCCTTTGACGGAAAGTCATAGCCACAGTGATGCAGTGCCCGGCCAAAGTGATCCCCTTCACGGACACAATCAGCAATAGACTCCAGACGAATCTGTAACCAGGGAGATGCAAAGCGTTGCAGGATAATTAACGCATCCAGCGTCTGAACATGGGCACGCAAAAGGGAAGCCATGTTCAGTAAAAAAACGGCACCCTGAATATCACTGTAGACCGACCAGGGGATAAGATGATCCGCGATGCGACGCAGACGGTTGACCCACCGCGGTAGCGAATACACCACGCCCACAATAAAAGAGAGCAGTAAGACACCACACAACAGGAACGCCCCATTAAAAAATGTCGCCATCCCGTTTAGCCATGCCAGCACACCCTGCCAGTTTTGCGGATCTACAATGTTTCTCAGGGTCGGTACCAGTTCTGTGGCGGTGATAACCAGCAATCCGGTCATCAGTAACACCAACAGCAAGGGATAAATCATCATTCTGAGCGACACCATCAAAATACGCTGGCGGCAACCTATCAGTGTAATGGCTTGACTCAGCGCTTCAGGCAAATGACCGCTACGCATACCCGCACTAATTAACGCCGCCTCTTCTACCGGTCCCCAAACCGCCAGCACATGTTCCAAGGTATTCGTTTGACTGTTATCAGTGAGCGCCGAGATGCAATCGTCAATGAGTTCAGCAAACGGATGCCAGTGGGTATCGAAATGGGTATACACATCACGTATCTGCCGCAACGCCTTCAATAACGGTATCTGGTTCTCCAGTAGAAAACGCAACGCCTCATAGAAAATGATGCGATAACTGGGTAAGAAAGTGTGGCGAACTAACACATAGAGCAGACGGCAGATCCATGACATTTCACGCATCACACTGCTCCATCAGCAAATAATCATCTTCATCCAGCGGACAAACTAAGTCGGCCTCCAATGGATCAATCAGCCCGGCATTCAGCTTATGCAGTAGATGCTGGCAACGAGTTATTCCACTTAAATTCGATACCCAGTGTTGTCTCGCGGCCTCTTTGCCCTCGGTCATCAACAAGGTAAAAAATCGGGCATCTGGCCTAATGACTTCTGCCACCACGCTACGACCGGTCACTCCCCGGCTAACAACCCGTCCACTCAAGGTAATCGTCTGGCAACAATGTTCACATCCTTCAGGATGGCGAAAATACAAATTCTCCACGCAACAGATACCGGGAGCATGGCAATAACGCATCAGATAAGCCCGTTGTTCCTCATCCAGTACCGCCTGTTTCTGTGCCCAAGGTACCCGACAGTACGGACATAATGTCTGTACCAAACGCTGACTAATCAACGCAATCAAAAGCTGTGCATCGGCAATCAGCCCCGCATTCACCCCCATCGTTATCATGCGTTCAGGAATACCGACTGCGCTATTGGTATGCAGCGTCGTCATGACACTGTGTCCCGTTTGCGCAGCATAAATTGCCGTTAGCATGGAAGTCAGGTCTCGCATTTCCCCTGGCATAACGGCATCAGGATCAAGGCGCAGCGCAGAGGTGAGCGCCCGGTGCCAGGCAAGCCTGACCGCCTCTTCATCACTTTTGTCACACACGATGGGCGTTTGAATCGCACCGGCAATCCTCCCCTCCGGAGGGTCTTCAACGGTCAATAACCGCTTTTTACCGCCAGTCCGGTCAAGATACTGGCGACAAAAAGTGCGTAATGTCGTGGACTTCCCAGAACCGGTTGGCCCCGATAACACCATCAGGCCCTCGGGCAGTCGCAAAATACGGGAAACCAATTTGATTTGTTGCGGCAAAAAACCTAATTGTGTCAGTGTAGGCACTTTGTCACCATCATCAGCAATCACACGCATCACAACATACAAACCATCTGCGGTTGGCGTATGGCTGTACCGGGCGCCATACAAATGTACCCGACGCAAAAAATCCGCTTTAATCCTCCCGTCCTGCTGACGGCCAGGAAAAAATTGCGTTTCAGTGACATCACACATCGACAGGATGATCGTGGATGCCAGTGCCATTCCCTCCTCTTCCGACAATTCATTGACGACTTCCAGCTCACCGTGAATACGCATTTCAATTCGGGTTAACCCTGGACTGATAGTCAGGTGAATATCTGACGCATTCAGCTTTTTTGCCAGTTCAAAACAGGTCAGTACCTGCTTCTGGCGTTCACTCACATCAGTTAAGTCCGACAGACACACGCCTTGTTCATTCGTCCGCTGATGTTGTTTCTGGCGGTTCGCCTGCAATTCTGACAAATTGACAAAGCGAATTTCTGCCTCTGGCGTGGCTTCAAGTAATTGCATGACCCGAGTCTGGACCTGTGGGTCGCCCCGACGATGGTTGTCAATTAATACCGTAGCCTGCTGTTCTTCACATAGCAGCAACACAGCATCATTAACCTGGATGTTTTCTTTCATTCCCTGTCTTCTCTCAGAACGTGAGTACCGAACCATCACTTAGCGTGACCGCAGAAAGCGTGATCCCCTTAACTTTGAATTGAGTGCCAGGCACTGCGTCACCGACAGCTAACTCCATCACACCGCGGCCCGGCAGGCTTACTCTTGCCCGCAATGCATGTCCCCGACCATAAATCTCCTGAACCACCGGACGGGTCACAGGTTGTCCCGCTGTCATCACAGGCGATACGGTCACCGGCAGATCGATATTATTATTGCCCGTCAACCCCAAAGGCTGGCTTTCTGTCAGTTGGCGTTGTAATTTAGCCCGCTGCAATTCTGCTTCCAGCAGCAGATTTTTCGCGTGTAAATGCTCTAACTGTCCCACAGTCACACCCGCAGATGCCTCTGCAATCCCTATTACCGAAAGAGCGCTATCCTCTGTTGCCCATACGGGTGAACTGATAAAAATTAGCCCACTTAACACACTGATACACAAGGCAGTATTATTTCTGGGCATAAATGTATCCCTCAGTCTGATAGGTTAACTGTCCCTGTGAGGTCAGGGTAAACGTGAGGCTGTTCAGTCGCAGTCCTGTATCATCCAGTTCAGCAAATAGCCATGCTGGCATCACCCGACTACTGAAGCTGAAGAGGTATTCTCGCCAATCCTGGGAAGGTATAGATTGCCCGTCTCCCGGTAATGCCGATGCAGGAGTGAGTTCATTTAACGTCAGGGGTATCTGCCATTGCTGGAAATTCGACACCATCTTCATCAACTGTACTGAAACAGCAGGCACCGCTTCATTGCGAACCGGCAAAGGTTTCCACGGCAGGAATACCCGGCCTTCTTTTGCGCCCTGAACCAGGTCAAAAACCGGTGACTGATTAAATACACTCTGTACACGTTGAACAAAATGCGCTGCTGTACCGCCAGGCATAATCTCGTAGTGAAGGCGGACGCCATCTTTTCGGCATGAAACTGCCGTCAAGCGCCAACCCGCCAATAACACCGGGATCGTCCGACTGGTCATGACACAACGTGCCAAAAACGCAGGTAACAACGGCTTATCAGCCCACGGATGCGGTAAGTCAACAGGTTTTGGCGTTTCTTCAAACAATCGTGACGCCCTGACTTGAACGGTTTCAGTCATCGGTAATCTCTCATCGGGAGATTTTCCTGACTGCAACAACACTCCTACGACTATTAACAACATGATAAATACGGCCATCAACAATAATGGTGTCCGCCACCGCCGTTGCAGGCGACACATCCGATACTGATGAGCCGACAAAGCAGAAATTATTGAGCGCCAGTGGGCCGGATTATCAGGGTCAGATACCACCCGCCAGCTTTTATCTGGAGCCGGGTTAAACGTTAAAAAACGGGACAGTGCTGCATTGACACTCTCGCGGGTTCCGACAATATCGGCCATCACGGACGGCAAACCATTCTGTGTTGCCAAAAATAACCATTGCCCTTCGCCCAAATCATAGATCCCGTACCCGTTTGGGCCAGAATGCGATAAAAAAGCGATGGCTAAAGAATACGGTGTGTGACGGCAATACAATTTCCTGATTATTCCCGTCCCCATCATACGAGCAGTCTGCTGACGTCTCCCCGAACGATTGCCCACAACCAGATGTACATCGGTGTATTGAGATCGACTGGCTACCGGACGAACACGTTGCCTTCTGCGGGGTCCCCGTTTTACTTTCACGTACGGTGACCAACGCAGGCCACCGATCCAACAATGGCGATCGGCCTTTACAACCGTGACTTCGGGTATCTCACCGGGTATTTCTAAATCGATGCTGTTCATTGATTCATGCAGCCTTTCATTCCTCAATCCAGTAATACGGGGGTGATTAAAATAACCAACGTGCTGCGCTGATTCTCTCCGGACTGTCCTCCCCCAAGCAGGAAATTTCCCGGTGTAAAGGTTCCCGCCTTAGTCACCCGAGTATCAGCCTGTTCAAATCCGGTGAGCACCAGCGCCTGCCCGGCACGTAAATTCACTTTCTGGCTCAGTGAACGCAGCCGGGTATACGGCATCTCGATATAAGAATTGCCTTCTTTAGATGTGAATGAACGGATAGTCGGCGGATCAGACAGGTTAAAAGCCACTTGTAACTGAACATCCCCATTGCGCTGTATCAACGGCAACAAAGTCATATTAAACCCGGTAGTGATCATCCCGGGCGTCAGAGCCGTGGTGGCTCCCACATCCGTAGCCGTTGTTGTACTGCTTTGAGCCACATACACCGTCTGATCAGCCATCTGTATCGGAATGGGGGTCAAATTAGTGGTCGCACTTCCTTGAGAGGTCACCACACTGACATTACCTTGCTCGCTCAACGCCTTTATCAGCAGGCTGGAACCGGAGAGTTTTGCCGCCTTCCCTGTGGCACTTTCCAGAATACTGACGCCCGCAGACGTTGCCCCACTGCCCATACCGCTAAAACTGCCAGATAACGTAGCCCCCAAATTATGCAATGAGTTATAAACTAATCCCCAGTCCAACCCCATTTGCTCTTTACGGGTAGTGCTGACACTCAGCACCTGAACATTCAACAAAACCTGACGGTTAAGAACAGTATTTTGCTCTTCCACATAACGGGATACCGAATCCAGTACCGCCGGCGTGTCTGTTACCATCAGCGTTCCACTGGAGCTTGACAACCAGAACCGACCCCGTTCGGGCGTCAACATATTCTCGACTGTCTTACGGATGTCTTCGTATAAATCACTGTTCAGATCAACCGTCGTTTTCTGTGAAGAGCTGGCCTCCCCAGAGACAGAATTGTTGACATTACCACTGCCCCCGGATGTCCCCATACTACTGGTTGACCCTGATGCAACACTGGCATTACTACTGGTACGGGTGTTGAGAACATTCAACTGAAATGTCCGGGTTTCGAACCGATAAAACACGACGGCCCTATTATCCATCTTCCATGCAATCCCTAACCGGCTGGCAATATTGTCTAAAAGCCCCGTCAGCTCCCCTTGCCAATTGAGACCCGTGAGGACTTCTGGCTCTCGACGCTCATCAGCGTTAATTGAGTGTATATCTCGATCACCCAGCCAATCCAATGGCATACGTCCCTTATCATCAGGTGGTGGTAATACCCCATTCATCTGGCGCGTCAACCCACTCGCAGTGGTTGATGCTCGTGATAAAACATCGGGTGTTACCGTGACCCGAATACCACAAAGTTGGGTAATGCGTTGTCCCAGTTCCGGTAATGTCAGCCCAACTTTACTGTTAATCGTTATCTGACAGGAAGGTAACTTTACCGATGCGACAGGCTGAACTACCGGTTTCAGATTCACCCAGGGTTTATCTACCCAGGTTACCACCGGTTGTTTCAAGCTATGCTGTTGATGCAAATGCTGTTGTGCTACCCGACTTTGCACACTGGCTTCACGCGCCATATTATCCATTGCCGGCAAGGTACAACCAGACATCAGCGCCATGCCTGTTACCGCCGCCAGTGGAGCAAGGCAAGTACAAAGCCTGAGTGAACACCGTTTATTTTTCATCACATCCTGTCCGTTTTTTCAGTTGAAATACACCACATCATCATCGCTAATCCCGTCAGGAAGAGTGAATCCTATCTCTTGGCCAGATAAGCCATACAACCGTCCCTGCCGGACTTCACCAATCAACATGGACCCCTTAGTGCGTTCGCGCAGAGCGGTGACAAGACCGGGTATTTCCGGCATCCACACCCAAAGCCGGCCTTGACTGATAACATGCCGGATACGGGCATCAGGCTGAAAAGGCAGAATGAGCTTACGGAGATCCACCGTGCCATTTTTAGATGTATGGCCACCACGCCAGTGATTAATGGCACTGGCTAACAGCAACATTTGATCTGCCAGTATTCGAGCCCTTGCGTTGTCACGATCGATATGCAATTGTTCTGCCTGTCGCAGCTGTATACCCCCTGCAATCAGCAGAAAAACCAACGCAAACGCACTGATGACGTACCCCATCACGGCTTACCGGGTCACGGGTTTATCACTGACTGAAATCAGGCACTGAAGACGACTGACTTCGGCAAACAACGGCTTCTCGGCCTGTCGGTAAAGATCAAACACTTGTACCAACAAGAACTCAAAATTGCCTTTAAACGTCAGCGGTGCATCAATGCGGTAATCCGTCGGTGACGACCACACCACTACCCAATGTCCTCCTACCGGGCAATCCGTTGTATTAGCCCACCGCTCCAACGTTCCACGCAAAGTAGTTCCTGTTTCCGCACGCCAGATGTTGCCTATCGGTACCGTTGCCACTGGTGTACTGCCGCTGAGTAAGGATTTAACGGGCTGAGTAGGTGATACTGAGGAAATGGTTGTGGGTTTTCCTCCTGCCACAGGAGATTGAAGGGTATCTGTTTTTGGTCTTTCAGCTATCAGGGGCTTCGCTGGTAACGGAGCGACTAATGTGCTGTTGGGCAATGTAGGTGCCGATAACGCCGGTGAAGAAGATCTCTGCAACGGTACCTGCATTTTTGGCGGTGTCATCCGGCCAACCGTTATCTCGGAAAATTGACGATATTCATCACGTAAAACAAAACACACTTCACGATTCACCTCATCTACCCGGATACGCCATGCTGGCCCGACAACAATCTGCAACGCTTCACTGAGCCGTATCGGCCCAATTTTGCGTTGAATAGCCGGTAATGGCCTGTCTATCAATTTAACGAAATGGGCTGCGGCGGTATCACACAGCGAATAACCGGTTCCAAATAGCAAATAACGCAATCCATCACCAATGCGGTGTACCAACGGGACTGGCATGGTGATATTGATGATTTGATTGAGGGGTTCACGTTGCGCAGCCTGGCTGCCTACACTCACCAAGGTATAGCGATCATGGCGTGTAACTTCTGGCGTTAAAGAATATATGTCGGATACGGCGGGACGTGCCTGATGAGAACGGTGAAAACTTACACCGGACGCAGTAGTCTCCTGAGTTTGTCCGGCACACCCAGCCAATACCATGACGGACAACCAACTGAGTGAGAAAAAAACAGGGTTTTTCATGCGCATTCCCGTGCAGGTGATCTTAAATGCGGCTTACTGTGCGGGGATCCGGGACTGAGCTCAACGTAGAACTCTTTTTGCAAAATCAAAAAAAACGCACCAATCGAAGTCAGTGCGTCAGATGAGTCAATTTGTCAGAGTGAAAAGTTAATGCCAGAACGGATCTGCCCGCCAGTTATGAGCAAACCCAGAGCTACGCAGGTAAGGTTGAATCGCCGGGTATCGCTGTATCAGATCATCAATCGTGTCAAAAAAGTCCAAGCCGGTAATACCGAGCGTTTTGATCATCTGATTCATATCTTTTGGTGCAGACAGGTTGACGTTCCAAAGGCGGCTATGATGGGCACACTTGTTGCGAACATCATGCAACACGGTGACCCAGTTAGACAAAGTTGAAAATTTTCGCGCACCAAATTCAGCCGCTAATTTTTGCAGCATGCTACTGGCCGGATTGAGGAACAGATGCAGGTAAATTTTGAAGTGGTGATAGCTTATCTGACTAAGAATTCGTTCTGCATCGGCGGTATTCTGAAGCTAAAGATGCTTAACCTGTAAATCGGCAACAAGCTCCCCGGTGAGCGATACGGCTTTGGATAGAGGGTATAAGGCATGATTAGCCGTCATTCCTGAAGAAGAAAAAGAGGCAAAAAAAGCCCGCTAACATCCCCTAGGGAACATTGCGAGCGTTGGTAAAGTTGATACTACGCCTGGCGTAGATTTTGTCAACGCATTTTGATACTTTTGTCAGATTCGCATAGGGTTATTCTCGGTATCTGTAAGTAACCGGGCTTTTGAAGTATCCTAGAAATTAAACCACAACACAGTGCGGTGGAGACAAAAACAGCCAATCCCTCGATATTGAATTGGCAAAAGCCATTGCCACGCCATGAAGAAGTAACCAATGAAAAACCAAAAAGTAAAGTTCAGCCGCTACGATACCGCTGATTACCTCCAAACAGAGGAAGATATTACGGCGTACCTGGAGGCCGTGATGGAAGATGGTGATCCTTCCCTTATTGTGGCTGCTTTAGGTGACATAGCACGAGCCCGTAACATCAGCCAACTAGCGAGAAATGTTGGAATGACCTGAGAAAGGCCCTTTCTGGCGAGAGAAACCTACATTTTACTACAATCACAAAGGTTGCTAACGCCTTGGGACTAACGTTTTACTATGCAACCCATTAGAACACCGACAACGCACACTCAATAGGATAAAACTTTATTTTCCTCCAACAATTGGACCAATTCTTGATGGAAGTAGATAAATGAAAACGACAGGACATAAAATGTATTAGTCGCGACTAATACACATTAAGTTATATTTGACAGGATATAATTTCATGTTCCTCAAACCAATTTTGACTCATAATATTCGTTTTTACTTTATTAGGCTCGTTTGTGTAAGCAACTATCGCTAAACTTTTTTCCGCTCGACTACAAGTCACATAAAACAGTCGTCTAGTGCGATCAATACTAGTTTCTTTGCCTTCCTTCTGGTTACGTATGTCTGTTGCGGTTGGGGGTTTAGCTCCAAACAATTTATCATAACTGAACAAAAAGCCACGAGCTTCTTCGTCATCTAGAATGACTATTACCCTTGGAAATTCGAGCCCTTTAATGCCTTGATGAGTACCGAACCTAGATTCATCAGATATGTACGCAACGTATTCCTTAAACTCACTAAAGCGAGACATCAACGCGGTATCCCAAGCGTCAACAACGGGATCTCGATCATTATCATCTTCTGCTTTTTCATAGTTCCTATCCTGCCTCTCAGCAATCAATGTGAGAACATCAGGGACATTGAACAAACGAGTGCGCTGAACTTCTTTAAGGATGTTGATTAGAGAGGGATCTGCGTCATCACGCCATAGAACATAAAGAGCATCGACAGCATCCTTAGCTTTTGCTAACTCCGCCTTAGGCTCAGCACTTTGTTCAATACATTCTTTAGAAATAAGTGGCGAATACTTATTAACGATTCTAGAAACAGCGAAGTGGTTACCTACGTCCAAACTCTTGATAAGTGGAAGTACTCTCTCTGAAAAAAAAGTAATGCCAGCATGGGTTCCATCAAGCAAACCGGTTCTAAGCTTATCGACTTCATAGAGAGAATTGAAAAAGCTTGCAAAGCCCCCTCGTTGTGCCGCCATGTGATGTTCTAAGGTTAGTGTTTTATTGTGTTTTTTCTCTGCTATCCACAAGTCATCAGCTGTAATCTCTGCCATTTTTTGACAAACAAAGCGCTCATAAGCCTCTTTGTCTATCCCATCAGATGTATCCGCAATAAATAGTCTAACGAAGCCTTCCTCTAGCTTAGCGGATTGCTGTAAGTTTTGATCGACCTCGGCTCGAATTTTATTGATGAGTTTCACAACTCGACGAGGACATCTATGGTTATATTCCTTTTTTGGAGTAAGCCAACCATCCGGCAATGGAGCTAGACCTAGGTCTTCTTTTCCATCGTTATAAATCCGCTGCATGATGTCGCCGAACAGACCTAACGAGAACTTGTCCTGATGTAAGCTCTGAACTACAAACAAAGCATCAATTAGCTCTTTTTTCGTGTCCTGACTTTCATCTACAAGCAAAACCGGGAATTTGCGTGTAAGAATTTGCTGCAACAATGGACGGCTGGTCAGCAATTCAGCGGTTATGCCGATCACTTCGGCATGGTTAAGTGAATCCTTGCCCAAATTTTCACCATTAGGATTGTAAGTAAACTTCCTAATGTTGCTTAGTGACTCCAGCCGCTTTAGTTTGGCCGCAATCTGCTTTGGTCTATCTTCGGCCGCTTTTGTGCCTGCTCTACCTTTACGCTGTGCTTCCTCAAGTTCGACAATGTCTGATTGAAGTCTGACTCTAAGCGACTCTCTAATATCATGCTGATGCGGCTTGATTAGCTCCCAAGCAAAACTATGAATGGTCGAGACGCTAAAGGCAAAATCGAACTCCAAGCGGCGTTTAATTTCATCACAAGCGGCGTTGGTATAAGTAATGATTGCTACTTGTTGTGCTTTTACTCGCAAGCGATGGATATTATGTTCACGAAATCGCTTAAGTACTTCGACTAAAGAGCGAGTTTTGCCCGAACCAGCCCCGGCAAACAAAAAGAAGCTTTTTGGATTATCTAGATCTAGACAGCCATAGATCTCATCGTCAACTGTCTTAGTATCAATCACCTCTGTCATTCCTTTGCCTCCGACTTTGCCGCAAGCGGAGAGCTATTGATCAACTCTTTTTCCAGCCAATTGAGCCCCTCAGCAATATAGTGCGGAGCTTTAAAAGTGCTTAGTTCAACCGAATACAATAGATCCAGTGCCATTTCAGCTTTCTTGGCGTTCTTATCTAGTGCACAAAACATGGAGTGACAGGCTGTATCAAGCATTGATTGATTAACGGCTTCAACCATTTTTTTGATAAGACCGGTTTTATCAGTCATCTTTCTAAATACTGACAAGTTAGCTAAAACCAGTGCATCCTCAAAGGTATAAGGGATCGCTGATTCCGGCTCTGGTTGATCCGGTACGTCTTTCTCATCTTTAAACTGAATTGATACAGTGCAAGGGTAAACAACTCTGACCTTTCCGTTGCTCGCTGTCTTCTGTTCAAACTCAGCCCTCAATACCTCGTCTAATAATGTTTTTCCTGGTGCCCAAGTTTTTAATGTATCGTTCCCCGTTTTGAGGCCCTGACCCATTACCGGACGAGCTTTACTTGTTGACTCAGCCTGAATTGAATCGAGGTCGGTAATTACCAGCGTAGGTATTCCTAAGGCTTCGATAAGTGGACGTAATCTGTGCGCATGACTACCACCAATTTCCAGAATAGAAATATAACTTCTATCTAAATCTGGATAATGGTTTCGAATAAAGTGAGGTACCAACATCCGCTCAGCGGGACCTTCAACCAAAATAGCAACATCAGCAAAAAACAGATCGCAATGTGTCGTTTTTAAATAACGCGTTGCAAATTGTGCTGTTGCGATTCTCTCTTGCTCTTGTGTTTCTTGGGCTATTTCACCTTTAGTCTTTTTTCTATCTGCTCCAAAAGTGGTAGACATATTAACGATACATGCATTTGGCACTTCAAGTTCATTAACCAATGGTTTCCTACGGAAATAACGCAGTCCGGTAAAATCTGTTTCGTGTGCTATATGGCTAGAATGCGTACTAACGATCATCTGAGTAGCAAACTGCTGTTTTTCTTCCAGATCAGGATGATTACGCAGCACACTGAAAGCTTTCTTGATAAAGACTTGTTGCACCTGCGCATGTAAATGAGCTTCTGGCTCTTCAATTAGCATTAAGTGCAGAGGCTCTATAGGCCTATTATTGCTTTTTTCTCTTTTGCTAACCTTGCCAACACGCATCCATTCATCACGAAAGCGAATCAGATTAAAAATCATCGAAATCAGATTTTGATAACCTAATCCGTTGTATTTTTCGGGCAGGCAAAAAGCATCACCTGAAGGGTCTTCACTGCGAATGACTTTAAACTGTACTGCCGAGTCATGATTCAGTCCTTCTAATGGATTCACTTTGCTTGACAGTAAAATTTGTGGGTCGCTAAACCCAGGATAATTAAGCCCTTCCAACTCACCAATAGCGGCACTGAAACTGGTCTTCAATTTTTGATCAAATACTGTTCGGGCACTTTCCATTGCTTCAAGTGCATCCAGATCGCTCACATCAGGAAGCTCGCTAGGGTCGAGGTGCTTATCAAAGTAATTCCTTAACTGAGCAGACAAGCGCCGATCAGTATTTGCCGCGCCTTCACCGGCATTTGAGTCTGAAAAACCACGCTGCGCGTTAATGATGTCAATCTTAAATAGGCCATCAAACGGGTCACCATCAATTGCCTCCATGAATTCTGTAAAAGCCTGAGGTTGTTCGTTGTCGGCTAAAGCTGGATCTAGCACATAAGCGCTAATTGCAAAAAATTCCTGAAGCTTTCTATCCAGAAAATCACGCATTGAAGTTGGCCATAATACCAGTGGTGATCCAGTTGTTTCATCTGCTTCTATCTTGTGAGCAGATATAGTTTCCCTAGCTGCAGAGTAAGCGTTGATATAAGCTTTGTATAGTAATTCAAGGTTTTTCGGTTCTAAAATTAACCTGACACCCAGCAAGCCGCCATCCCAATCCAAGGTGGGCAAAATGTGGCTGACGTAGTGTATTTGTAACTCATCCACCTCTAACCACACATCAATCGAAGGGAATTGTGTACGCCATGTATCCAAAGTCAGATCCGGGACTGGGGCTTGTTTTTCACTTTCACTAATCCAGCCAGTGCCGACCGAATTGATGGTTGCCCAATTGGATAAAGTAATATCGGTGGTTGAAAGCTCTTTGCGCTTTGCCTTTTTCAAAAACATGATCAGCGCGTCCATAGCAGACGTTTTACCACTGTTATTAGCGCCGACGAAAACCGTACTTTTCCCAGCAAGCTCTACACGACAGGATTGTAGTTTTCGAAAATTTTGTATGTCAATACGGGCTATTTTCAACTCTAACCCTCCTTGCTAATTTTTATTTTTGATTTCAATTTATCATTACTAAAATTACTTTATTTATTGCCCTAAGTCATCCTAACGTAAGGCTTATTTGAAATGTCTTAAAGTCTTAGAATCCATAGCTTGAACCCGTGGTGCGTACCATCCGGTAAGTCCACAAAAAGTCGAAGCTTACCGCCCACCCCTTCTACAAATCCATTTAAATTCAATAAGATACTTGAATTTTCATCATCAATTTCCGTATCTTCTTCATACCCTAAACGGGAAGATAGCTCCGCAAGCTGAATTTGAAGTAACTGATGAGATACCTTGCTACTTGCTGACTTTACAAGTTCAGGTAGTTGAGAAGCTATGATCTGCTCCAAAGTTCGCCCATTTACTTTCCTCCTAGGCATGACCATCACACGAACTTTCACATGTGAAAGTTCTCAGACCGCTGACAAACCTCGCTGAAAATCACGAGGTTTGTTTCTTTCATGATGAAGGATCATGCCACCCATTTTCCTCATTTATCCGGTTTTATCGCCCGGCAGAGGGTATTTTGGCTCCTACTGCATTGACTCTGCGCGTCCTCCAGAGATAAAAACAACATAGCATTGCGACCAGCAATGCTATCTTCTTGATATTTTGAGCCGTTGCCGCCAAAAGACACTGTATTTTCACTTTCAGCCCCCCCCGAAAACGGGCATAACGGTACCCATGATGCTGCTTCGCATCCGCAAAACTGCGTTCTATCATCTCCTTTCGCCGTTGGTAGGTCTTTTTACCCATGACGTTAGCCGGTTTTTCCTAGTCTGCTCCTTACTGTCCTCCCAGACATGACAGGTGATCGTTTTGCCCCCTTTGGCCTACGTACAGGACGCACGTTTCGGGCAATACTGGCAGATATCTGTCGCAGCTTGATAATACCGGTATCCCTCCCTGCTGGTCGTTTTATAAATCAACTTTTCGCCCTAGGGACACACATAACAGTCCTGTGGCTTATCATAGGTAAAATGCTTCTTCTGGAAGACGTTTGGCCCCTTATTCTGGCGGCGGTAACCGATTATCGGAATGACGCCTAACTGTTCCGTTAAGTAACAAATCGGGGCCGTAAAATAGCTCGCATCCAGCCCGACCGCGAGGGGATTTAAAGAGAATCGCTTGAGCTGACGCGCCAAGCGTTCAATAAAGGGTTGGCTGCCGTGGGACATTGCCCGGTGTGGCGTAGGTATCGGTGATGATGCCGACTTACCCATCCACACTACGGTGGTCAAGATAAAAGAATCCCCTGGGTTTGTTGGTCCGGTGCATAAATCCGCTTTCCAGATCGGGGGGACTGACCTTCGTCTTTCTCTGCCGTTCCTTATGGGCTGGCTTCAGACTTTTTTCCGGCCACGGCCCGGTCTTCATTGACGGCTTTATCCAGTGCGTCAAAATAGGCACCAGGGGGCACAGCACGTTGTTCGCTCCTGGATTTATGCGAATTGACGCTGGCTTTCAGGTGAGTGCTGTCAGTATAGAGTACCCACCCGCCGACCAATCCTTTGGTCATCGCCTGTTAGACAATGTGGTTAAAAATCCGCTGGAAGACGGCAGTATGATTGAAACAACGGCGGCGATTCTGACTCAGGGTTGAAGCATCCGGAACCTTCTCAGTCAATCCGAAGCGCAGAAACCAGCGGTAAGCCACATTCACCTGAATTCCCTGTACCAAACGGCGTTCACTGAGGAGCCCAAAGTAAGTAGCCGAGTAACATCATTTTAATCAGCCTGACCAGATCGATGACTGGTTGGCCATTATTGTGGCAATACAAAGACGCGACTCATTCGCGAATAAATTCGAAATCAATGGCGGCATCGATTTTACGGACCAGATGATTTTTGGGCACCAGCTCATCAAGCGAGAGCGTTTCTGGCGGGAAAGTCTGGGGAAGGGAAGTTCTTAACATAGCGGCAAGCTCCGTTTGGTGAACGGAACTTAATTAAAACAAAGTGCCGGATAAAAAACCAGCACTTTGTCAATAATCTGAGCCCCTTATAAATAAGGGCATTGGTTTAATTTCTTTACACTTTCACTCTTAGGTGAACTCTAAAAAGGGATCGAATCATCAAAATCGATTGGCGGTTCATTTCTACGAGTCGGTTCTGAAGAAGACGAAACAGGTTGTGGTTGTCCCCGGTCACTTGAACGAGAAGGTTCGCTTTGACCGCGACCACCCAGCATCTGCATTGTACCTTGCTGACTAATCACCACCTCCGTGCTATACCGATCTTGCCCACTCGTCTTGTCAAACCATTTACGGGTACGCAACTGACCTTCAATATACACCTGGCTGCCTTTTCTCAGATATTCACCAGCAATTTCAGCCAGTTTGCCGAAAATGACTACCCGATGCCATTCGGTACGCTCTTTCTGCTCTCCGGTTTGTTTATCCCGCCAGGTTTCCGAGGTTGCCAGTGACAATACCGCCACTGCATCACCCTCTGGCCGATAACGCACTTCTGGTTCTTGTCCCAATCGTCCAATAAGTATCACTTTATTCACGCCACGTGAAGCCATGTAACTTCCCTTTCAAAATGTAGATGAAAAAAATTCCCCGAAAAAATGCACTCCGGAGAGACTTCAGGGGCAGTCAAAATGAATTCTCTGCATAATGCTTTTGCGAAGACTTATTCTGTACAGGCGGCACGGATTCAGGTTTTTCAGCTTTATAAACCATCTCCTGCCCGATTTTGATCCAGTCAATTTTAATCAACCGCGCTCTTAAACTGACACGCTGTTCACCGGCATGCTCACCCTTGTTCAACGTAAAAATCCCGGTAGACGGCTGACTTAATGTGAAACCCAGTAAGACTTTTTTGTCCTCATCAACCGCTTTCTGACAGCGGCTGATTAAGTCACTGTTTTCCTTACCGGCAACCGTGACATCAAAGCGAACGTAAGACGGATTCTCTGTTGGTCCACTCAATGCATTGATGACCGCGCTGAAAAAACTGCCATTCGGACCATTCACCTTGCGGACATTGCTGAGATACCCCAATCCATTGATATTCAGGTTGAAATATTTATTTTCAGTGGTAGTTGCAGACATGATGTTCTCTCCATGAAGTGAAAAAAAGAAACGACGGAGAACACATCACCACGACGGGAAGTGATGTTTCCCGTCGGGAAGCCAGTGTCAAACACCGGCTATCTGATAAGTTAAAAATACACCTTCATCACTGTTATCAGTGATACCCGTTTCCAAAGGATAAACGGGTTTACCGCCCGCAGGCACCATCTCTCAGGCTACAATGGCTTTATGACAGGTCACACGAAAGCGTCAGTCTCAGACCTTTCTGACATTAAGAGCAGTCACCCAAAGGCATTCCTCTCAGACTACGGAAATATTGGCGATTGTCCGAAGACAACAAGTTATCCCACGCATTTTTGAATCAGGAAGCCAGACTGTCAACGAGGAAAATGATTTTTGGGAAGCGGTAAAAAATAGCGCCGCCCAAAGGACGGCGAGAAATCTGCACTGACATGTGGTACAAGATGGAAGCTAAGTAGTCTCAACAAACTCCAGGGACATTCAACTATCCCAGCGCGGCTATTTACCAACCCTTCAAAGGAAGCCGTTTACCGGACTGACAACAGAGAAAATCTATGCACGACTTGCCTGTCAAACCGCAATCGTGGGGTGCAATGTATCAAAGCCAGTTTACCTTTCCAGATCTCAGCTTAGGTACACAACAAAAAATCAGCTCACCCTGTCATTGCCGGTTTTTTCGGTACGTTCTTATGCCGGGTAGATCTGGTTTTTCTTTTTCCATCGACGGTGCTGACTACCCCACTGCATTCCGGGTATTTTATACACCCCCAGAAAACACCGTTTTTTCCCTGGCGTTGACGCGTCACGCCTCCACACACCGGACAAGGCAATGAAGGCGGCGGCGTGATCACGACTTTCTGCGCCTGAACCTGCTCCACTAAATATTGGGTCCATTGTATCTGACGAGCCATAAAATCCGGCAACTCCGCCTGTCTCTGAGCAATATCATCCAACGCCTGTTCCCACAATGCAGTCAATCCAGGGTTGGTCAACGCGGTAGGCAACGCGGCTATCAACTCGCTGGCAATCTGCGTAGCGTGGATATACTTGCCCTTTTTCGTCAGATAACCCCGTTTAAACAACGTATCCAGTACCCCTGCCCGAGTAGCCTCCGTTCCCAGCCCGGCATTGTCCTTCAATACCTTCTTAAGTTGTGGGTCACTGACAAAAGCAGCGGCATTTTTCATCGCTGCAATCAATGTGCCCTCCGTGAAGTGAGCGGGTGGCTGAGTTTGCAACATGCGTAAAGTAGCCTCATTAACCTGACATTGACTGCCTTTGACCATCGACGGCAAACTTTCTCCCAAAGAATCGTCTTTCCCGATAGATGCCGATTCACCTTTACCCGCTGAAAACAATACTTTCCAGCCAGGAACAATCACTACATTGCCCCGGGTACGAAACAATTGTCCACCGATATCAAAAGTCACTTCAGTTATATCCATTTCATGCAGAGGAAGGAACTGTACCAAATAATGCTGACGGATAAGCTGATACACTTTACGCTCATCATCCGTCATCTTCTTCATATCACAGGGCTGTTTTGTTGGAATGATACCGTGGTGTGCCGTAATTTTTTTGTCATTCCAGATACGCGAAATCAATGTCCTGTCCAGACTATCCACCACAATCCGCATAGCCGGATCACTTTTAACCACAGCATCCAATACTTGAGGGATTTCCGCCTGCATAACCGTAGGCAAATAGCCACAATCTGTACGGGGATAAGTGATAGCCTTATACGTCTCATACAAGTTTTGAGCAATATTCAGTACTTGCTGAGCCCCCATACCCCATTTTTTTGAACACATCTGCTGCAAGCCACCTAAATCAAATGCCAGCGGAGCCGCATGCTTTTCCCGTTTAGTATTGATTTCCAGGACCGTAGCCGTACCAGCTTGTTGGCATAACTTAACTACTGTCTGGGCCACATTCTGATGAATACAACGTTTTTCGTCATCACAATAGGTCGCAGCGGGTACCCAATCCGCCCGGAAAATTCGTCCGTCAAGCTGAAGGTTAGCCACCACCTGCCAATAAGGTTTAGCCGTAAAGGCGATAATCTCCTGATCTCGAAAGACAACCAGTGCCAAAGTGGGCGTCTGAACGCGTCCAATAGACAAAATGTCACTATATCCGCATTCACGGGCTTTCAAGGTATAGAGTCGGGTAAAATTCATGCCGATGAGCCAATCCGCTCTGGCTCGTCCCAGTCCCGCTAAATACAATGATGCCGTTTGTTCACCGGGCAAAATATTAGCAAGCGCCGCACGAATACTCACCTCATCCAGAGCAGACAACCACAAACGGGATATTTTTCCCTGAAACTGGCAATAATCCAGTAACTCCCGGGCAATCACTTCTCCCTCCCTGTCAGCATCAGTGGCAATCACCACCTCGTCTGCCTGTTTCAGCAGACGACAGATAACAGTAAACTGGTCAGCTGTCTCCTTTTTGACCACCATTTGCCAGGAGGCCGGCAATATCGGCAACACTGACGCCCGCCAGGGAGCGCCATATTGCTCCCCGTAAACTTCTGGGCTAGCAGTTTCCAGTAAATGTCCGATTGCCCAAGTTACTGTCACCCCCGGACCCGTTAAATATCCCTGCCCGCGCTTTGTTGCACCTAATACCGCCGCAATATCCCGCCCCTGAGACGGTTTTTCACACAGAAACAGTTTCATCGCTTATTTCTGCTTTACCGTACTTTTTAATGCAGGAGAAAAAATAGAACGCTTTTCGCCCCGCATAACCGCCTCATCCGGCAGCCCCAAACGGGTAATAGCTTCCCTGCCGACAAGGGTTTGGGAAAGGATATCGTCACGAGTAACAGCAAAACTACGGTACGGCTGGACAGCACCGTAGATTTGGCGTACCCAGTGCCCCCCTTTTTTTAAAAACCCGTCACACTGTTGACGGGAAATCAGCGCATAATGGTGCGCCTGCAAGGCTTTCATCACCAGTTGATCATAACCCACTAATAGCCAGACACAGCGGTAACCCAACGGAGTGCGACTGTAGACACCAATATTGAGCGGGGCGACAGAGGCAATCTCAGATAAATGGATCTGAGCAGGTACCCCCGAGAGTGTAGCCGCCAGTTCCGCTAACACTGCCTGCATCTGGTCATGAGCCGAAGCGAGCTTAGTTTCCAGTGCCAACATCGCCATATCGGCATACGGATTATCTATCAGGGAATCCTGACTGATCCGACCTGCTAGTGAGAAAAATCGCGGCATGCTAATAATCACCGGTTTATTCTTTTTGCTGCTTTCATCCCGGCGACCATTCCACAGGCTGATAGCGTAATGAGTATGCAACTCAATGGTAAGTGAGGAATGCAGTGCGCCTGAGCGAACAGCATGTGCCTCTTTAGTTTCAGTCATGGTACATTCTCTCTGTGACATAAGGATATCGCTGAGATAGTTGCGTTATCAGGCTGTGACCACAATTCAAAACTCTTTTTTACTCACCCAAAAAACATGATTGGTATCTAATAGCCATATGATTAGACTCTAATCACTGTATATTTTTCGAACTATGATTAGACTCTAATCACCACCTGAATAAAGAACTATTGCCGTGTCCGTCGTTTTGTCAAACAATCCGATAATATTGGAAAGTATTCCCAGCACAGTGCTCAACAACACAAAAAAGTATCCCATTGAAATTTATTAATATTTATTGGCCGAATCATAATTTGAAAAATCGCGATTCCTTCACTGCATGACTGTTACGGCATATTCATAGTGATATGGTGGATATCGTATCCGCTTATTTATTCTTCATAAAATTCTGCCGGATTTCAGCAATCACTTTTTTCATTACGGCAGGATTGGCCTTTCTTTGTACATCTGGCAAAGAAGGTCTGTCTTTCTGACCGCTGGCAGGCACAGGCTTTTTCATGCCGGGGTTTTCCCCCTGATTTGCTGTACCGGGGCTTCTCAACTCCCCCAGCCTGGCACGCTTCATCAGTATCAACAAGTAACCCACTGGTTTTTTTAACGAACCGTTTTCCAATGGAGCAAGCAGGCTATCTAACACCAAATTCCGCTGAGCAAGCGGTAATGCCTGGAGTTGTTCCGTCAGCATTCTGATGTCGTCATCAGAGAGCTGATTTCGTAACGCTACAGGCAACAAATGCTCAACAATCGGGTTGTCACCATCCGATGGGGCTACGTACGTATTTTTATTCACACTGTGTGTGAAATAACGTACGTAACCGTTCGGTTGCCGAACTCTGTCGTAACTCGTTGATTTTAGACTGAGTTCGGTTTCCGAATTCGGGTTATCATCTCCTGTTCCTGTACTGAATTCGGATCCCGAACCTGGTCTGTTCCGACCTTTTTGATTAAGTTCGGTTTCCGAACCCGGTAAACATGCAGCCTGTAGCGCCGCCATTTGCTGCGGCGTTTGTACCTGACCTAACCGATTTTCCAGTAACGCAATGCGGGAACGGCGATGGCGCATCATTGGGTCATCTTTAATTTCCATCAATACCGCCCAGGCAGTCTGACTAATGGCACGATTCTTGTGACGACATGCCTCACCCACCGTATCCAGCCAACTCGGATCGAGTGCTTCAGCATCATGAAATGTCAGAGGCTCATCATGCTGGGCGTAGATGTTTCCTCTCACACGCCCCTTTTCATCCCTGACGCGTTTGCACAAACTTAGCCAGCCGGTTATTCGCAACATCAACAATACCCGGCTGACGGTTTCACGGGAGGCTTTACCACTGTGTGGAGAAGCCAGCTGCAATTGCAGTTCATCATAGGTAGGGAAAACTGCCCCTGCATTTTGTTGTGCATACAGCCGTATCATTATCCAGGCCATCTTATCGAGCGGAGACAATCGGGTATCCAGAATTAACTGACGGGGCATAGCATCATGCACGTTCCCCAGATACAACAACCCACTGCGCAACTGTTTTTTTTCATCACCCTCAGCTTGAACTGCCAGTCGTGCATTCATTTGCTCTAACGTAAAAGCAATCAAGCTATCGGGAGACAAAGGGGCTTTCCGTGCGTTATTTCCAGATTTCATTGTTGTACCGCTCATGTGTCATCATTTCCCAGTCTTGTCCCCCATTGCGACTCAGCAGCCGCCAAAACCGACCAATGTCAATTTTTAAATGATTGGCATCCCTGCCTTTGCCTTTCGCTCTGATCCGAGTGTAATTTTTGCTACCCTGTCGATAACGTTTCAATTGTTCTACCGCTTTCTTTCTATAGACGAGTGGTACAGAACAGGGGGCCAGCAACCCCTGAGTGATCTCTGTCTTTTTCACCTGTCTTGCCGTCCCTGACCAACTTCAGGTTTTACTGTGTTCTTTTCGTCTTCAATCCAGCCACGTACAGCATTCCAGACTGCCGTCAGTGACACTGCCAGTTGTTCAGCGGCCTGCATCATCACATCCAGTCCATCCGCACTATCCAGATCAGTGACATTCGCTTTCCATAGTCGCCAGACCTCAGCACTGTCTTTATCTGTCAGCATCAGGCATCGACCCTGGCGAGCTTCAATCCCTAACATACGACGACGGGAGCTGACTTCAACCGAAGTCAGCCCAAAGTAGTGCTGCATCAATTCAATTGAGCCGCCCAATACCAGTGCACGGTCAAGACGTTGCAGGCGTTTTTGTTCACGTCGGGCTTGTTGCAGCATTAACGCAAAATTTTCATGATGGATACGAAGCGTAAGGACTGACACCGGGCTATTCATCAGATAATGCAAGTCTTCCACAGTCAAACTGTGTAACATCCGCATTTCTTCGTCCATCAAACCCAGTGCTTCACAGCGACGGAGATAACCCGATTTCAACTCCATGACCAGTTGAGTTAACAAGGCGTTGGCTACCTGGGATATCTGGCTCATAAGGCACCTCTCTCAATGCAATACGATACGTCTGAACAAAATTGGAACACATAAGATCTGAACTTACCCACCACGATGACCTCCGGTAATACGTCTGACCTGTTCCCAATGCTCAGCATTTTCCTGACATCCAACACACAACTGGACCCCCGGCAAAATCTGCCGACGTTGCTCATCAATCCGATCACCACATCCTTCACAATATTTCAGTGACACCCTACCGGTATGCATCTCACGCCGTACAACAGCTATCTGTTCTTCCAGCCACATCGTAGTAACAGCCTGAGCCCTCGTGTCATCAATATCATCAGACATTGCAATTCCCCTCTGCTGAGACGACTGACAACTCACGTTGCAGTTCACGTAACCGGCGCAACACCCGAATAAGACGCATAAATTTCACTACCGCGACATCAGGCAATACTGGAGTGTCCTTGTCAGACCCGACAAACCAGGCTCCCAACATGCCTATACCTGTATCTGCCAATTCACCGTTATGGTCACTCTCCCCCGTCAACGACAACAGCACCTGTACAAAACGTGATGCCGTATGGGAATAAGCTAATCGATAACCCACTTCACAGGCCGTATCTTTAGCTTCCTCAAGCTCATCCGCTCCTCCCATCTCTTCGGCTAACTCGAATGCCAAACGAAACGCCATATCTTGTAAATGCTCAATATCATCTCGTACCGGTGAGATAGACCAGATATCACTCACTGGCTCCAGACCAGTTTGTGCAAAACTCAATCCATCATATGGCGTAGGCTCTGTTAATAATGAAGTTTGTGGTGGTGTTGGAAGACAGTGATTCAATTCACTTAAAGTAGAGGGAACTATCTGCGATAAAGGTGCTGATACTAAAGGCTCAATATCTTCCTTATCCTGTATTGTCGATAACTCACTGGATAAAGTTGGCCGAGTTTCATACACATCAAGCTGAACTTCAACTTTGGGCGGTTTGGGCGGACAAGCTTCATATTCCTCAGTCTTTTTACCTTCCTGACATTCGATAACATCCCCATGTGACTCAGGTTCCACTGCCGAAACGCAGGCAGCGCTTTTAGTCACAAGAGGTACCGACTTTTCAGGCACTTCAGCGGCTTGTCTATCCGCATCGCGCAAATGTTCAGCAATAGGAGGGGGCTCACCAAATAACTGACGACGGTTTCGCTCTTTAGGATCGAGCTCCAATAACCAGCGATCATAATTAAGGGCAGGATGTGGCAAAGCTTTTATTAATTCCCCAATCAGTTCATCCCGTAACATGTCAAAAGAATAGAGTTCAGGATTATCAAAGCGCTGACATACCTCACCAAAAACTGAATCGAAGTCCTTCCCACACGATGCCTCCGAAGAAAAACTATTCCAGGTTTTTTGAGCATCAACTCGTAAAGACAATATGTTTACTGCTTGCGGACGCCCCATACCCGATATCAACAAATTAGGCATATGAGGATATAAATATTGCACCGTGTTATGCATCTGACTAATGCTGGTTTGTGATATTGGAAACCCTTCTTGTTTTAATAAATCTGTCAATTCTCGTTGTGAGATCGGTCTTCCCAAACATTTCTCATGCATAGAACTTGCGTTAAAAACACCAAGCGCTTTCTCTATAAACGTTAAATCCCCCCGAACATCATTTTCTGCCAGATGCCCAATGACACACTGCAACCGACCAGGCCAGGGTTTAAACAAACAAGGGATTCGGAAAAAACGTTCCTCACCCGTTTCTTTCCATAATTCGCATAGGATTTGGTAACGGGTATTGCCTCCATCACTGAAAATGTAAACATTTCCACCGTCTTCCGGATCTCGCGTCACTTTCGGTACAGAATCCAGTCCTCTGGCACGAACAGAAGCTTTAATATCGTCAAAACGGGGATTACGGCTGAGGCGAGGATTATCCGGGTTTGGCTGTAATTCATCTAACGTTAATACCATTGGCATTTCTGCCATAGGCAAAACAACAGTACTGGTTAGTGATTGTGGTGTTTTGCCACGTTGAAGTATTGCATCGCTTAGAGAGGTTTTATGCTTACTCATATATTTCCCCTTCCAGCACCAAGATCATAATACCTCTCTGTAAGATCACTAAACCGGGTACAGGTGCCATCAAACTGGATCTTGACTGTTCCAATCGATCCTTGGCGATGTTTACCAATAATGATTTCAGCTACCCCAATATCCGATGTATTGGCGTCATACACTTCATCCCGGTAAACAAACAAGATCAGATCAGCATCTTGCTCTAGCGCCCCCGATTCCCGTAAGTCACCGTTATTAGGACGTTTATCTGTACGCTGCTCTAGTTGACGATTAAGTTGTGAAAGCGCAAGTACTGGGCAACCCAATTCTTTACCCAGTGCTTTCAATCTACGGGAAATTTCTGCAATTTCCTGGGTTCGGTTTTCCTGCTCCGGGCTTCGGATAAGTTGCAGATAATCCACCATAATCAATGAAGGTCGACCGTATTTGCGCACATTTCTGCGGGCACGGGCGCGTAATAAAGCCGGGGTCTGATAACTGCTGTCATCAATTATCAGCCGATTTTCCCATTGAATTAGCGTCTCCATTGCTCTGCTAACCCGTGCCCAATCTTCATCATCCATTAATCCACTACGCAGGCGTTCAAGCGGAACACGTTCTAACATGGACACCATGCGCATCAATAATTGATCCATCGGCATTTCCAGACTAAAAATCTGAGCAACAGCATCAGGGGCACTCTCCAGTGCGCTCAGACAGAAAGCCAGTGCCAGTGCGGTTTTCCCCATAGAAGGCCGACCGGCCAGCAGAATAAGGTCACCCGGCTGAAGACCACAGGTTTTTGTATCCAGTTCACTAAAGCCTGTCGGAGTACCCGTTATCCCATTACCGCCATTAGCCTGTCCTAATTTTTCAATCAGCAAGCCCAGCCCTTCTTTCAAGCTAATATCTTGGTGCACTGCTTTCTGCTCAGACAGCGTATATAAACGCTGCTCAGCCATTTCGGTAATGTCAGTAAACTCAGCGCAAGGATGACTAGCCTGAGCACTCATCTCTCTTCCCAGCATAATCAACTGACGCAAGCGACTTTTCGCCTGAACAATTTCCGCATAAGCAACAATGTTTGCCGTACTCGGTGTGTTTTTGCCAAGTTCAGCTAAATAGGCAAATCCCCCAACCTGTTTTAGCTGCTCCTTTTGCTCTAAAATTTCAGACAACGTTAGTACGTCAACAGGCAAATTGGCCGCAAACATGGTTGCGACAGCGCCATAAATCCGTCGATGAGCGGGCAGGAAAAAATCATCAGCATGTATCAGTGGTACGATTTCATCCCATCGATCATTATCCAGCATCAACCCACCAAGAACGGCTTGTTCAGCATCGCAAGAATACGGTTGTTCAATACCATCCGGTAAAGGAAAAGGGTCACCCATTCTTCACCCCCTTATTCGCAATCAGTGCATCAAACTGTTCATGCCACTCAGGGAACAACTCACAAGCCAGACAGTACATTGTTTGTGCGGCTGCGGGACTTTTACGAGTGGTTTTGTATTCAAGACGGTGAACAGGCTGGGCACGTACGTGACCCAGCTTATAAATATCAAGCAGATCGATGCGGGTTTTCAGTAATTGATATACTCTTCGCCCACCGAGAGAGGACGTATCGTAACGTTTATGCTCGATAATATGGGCCAGTTCATTCAACGTATCGCGGTCAAGATTAGTGCCTTCAATGCTGTTCGCCAGTATCTGAATTAAAGGTAATCGAATACCATAATTTTCAAACGGTTGCAGTCGCGTCAACATACGCAACGATCCCCGCAGAAATTCACGTACATCCGGCAAAATGGGCTTAATCACCCCCAATACAAATTCAGTGGCTGTCAGCACAACCAGCTCCGCCATGACGCCAGTAGCCCCTTTGGAATCAATGATGATAGCGTCATACTGGCTGAACAAAGGATGCTGCAATATATTCTTCAGTCGCAAACGTCCATCAGGTGCATGAAGCATGGCCGTAGGCAGAAGTTCATCGGGATCATTGGAAATGATGACATCCAGATTGTTTATAACGGAACGGGAAATGATCTGATCTTTCTGATCCAAATCAACAGATTGCATAAGAAGCTCATACAAACCTGCTGGGGCTTCGTACTCAAGTGCAAAAATACTACTTGAAGTGGGTTGAGAATAATCAGCGTCAAGAAGGAGAGTTTTGAATCCGGCATCAGCAAGAAAACCGGCTAAGTTGGCAGCATGTGTGGATTTACCTTCGCCACCTTTAGGCGAAATTACGGGAAGTATCTTCATTTTGCACACTCGAATTTAAGTAATTCGAAGAATGCAGATAAGTCAGTTTTATGTTACAAAACATCAACATCTTAGCAAGAGGATTTTCAATCCTCGTGTCGGTGGTTCGATTCCGCCTCCGGGCACCAATTCAAAGTGCGTTGGTTGAGAGATGAGAAAACTCAACGAGCGTTCGATACCGGAACCTGAAAATGCATCGTATGGTGTTATTCAATCATGCAATATTTCGATGTTAATAAAAGGGGATTCCAAATCCAGGGTATCTGAGAAATCAGATGTCCCGTTTTTTTTGATCGCAATATTTACAAGTTCCATTGCAACTGTTGCGTATTTTCATCCGCGGAGATCACCCAATAACATCCATCGAGATCGGGTAATAACCTCCTGTGTCAGCATAGTTATCGCCCCAATTTTTAAGGAGAACTACTATGCCTGCACATGCAGTACCGATTGATGTTAAATAATAAGGGATTATTTGGCTTCTTCCTCCCTATTGCTGGTCCCACAGACAGATAACCCCTTGTTCGGTCGCTGTAGGAATAGCCATTACCGAAACGAGTGATAGAAGGGCACGTCAATTACTATGGCGTTCCCTTCAACAGCAGAGCATTGTGTCAATTTGTGGAAGAAGTGAAGCGGATGTGGCTGAAGTCCCTGAAACGGCGAAGCCAGCGGCACAAAATGACGTGGTCGCGTTACAGTCAGCTGGTGAATAAATGGATATCGTCCCAATTGTGCATACTTAATAGGTCTATAAATTAATAATAGCTTCCCCGCCTGCAGGAACTGCAATAATAGCAGTTCCTGCAACGGCAACTTAATAAAAATTATTGTTACTTTGTCATCTCATCTATTAGCCCATGAATGATCACAACCATTAGCAACAAACTCACCAAGTTTAAGCATCTTATTGCGAGGCCCTTGTATAAATAGCAGCTCTTGTCCAGTCATTTGCTGTTTTTTGTTTTTAAATGTATCCTGTTTCATTTTATCCCAAGTAGCCGATAAGTTACGAGAAGAAAGATCAATTTTTTCGTATAGTGCCTGTGTAAAAACATCAGGTCCGGCAAGTTTCAAAATATTTTCTTCACCACGCTGATAGTTCTCTACTGCAAGCTCAAGCGTCCTGGTGATTACTGGGTGTTCTTTTATTACAGCAATTGGGGTATTAGGAACGGCCCTTTCTTTGGAACTGTTTGGTTCATACTCACGCTTAAATCCTATGCCACCAGGAAAGGATAATTCTCCAAATGACTTTTGCTGTGTGTCATCTATATCCTTATAGATCCCCCCCTCATTTGCTAATACAAGAAGGCGTAATAAATCACTTGCCTGCGCATATTTTTGATTACTGATAACCTTCTCATAATATTGAAAGGCAGGATGAGAACTTATACTTGAAAAAGAAGGTAACTCCCTTAAATCAGTGACACTGACCTCACTATTAACAAATTTACTTTTCAAATAATCTCTTGCGGATTCATGTCCTTTAATACCACTATCATAAATGACACTGGTTTCGTAATCCGGGTTTTTACTGGCTGTTTCAAGCGATAAGCCTACATTTTTATCCGATATATTGTTTGTCCCAATCCATATCATGTGTATTTTTTTCGGAATATTAATATCTCCTAATGAAGAAACTGCTTCCTGCATCTTTGTATTAAAACGTTTTTTAGCCGAGGGGCCGAAGCATGAAAGGGATGGAATTAAGCCATTATTATCCCACAACGTCACCGGATTATTCCTGACCATCCTGAACAGGTTCAGTCCGTCCACCGTCCCCGCTGGGTCAGCGCTTAGCCAGCGGCCTGTCCACGGCTGATAATACCGGTAGCCATAATAATACAGCCCTGTCGCATCCCGCTCCTTGCCCGAGTACCGCACGGCCTTGTAGTTCGCCTCAATCTGGCTACGTACTGTCCATACCGCCGTGCCGCCATACGGATAGTACTCCTCCATGCTGATGACGTTCCCGTCTCCACCCAGCTCAAGCTGGCTGCTGCCGGTCAGGTTATCGTAACTGTATCTTATCTGGTCATTGCTGATACCATCCGGCCTGCCGCTCTCCCAGTGCAGAAAGCGCACCTGCGCCCGCCCGGCTTCACCCACGGTAATCACCTGCAGGCTCTCCGTTTCCGTATCGCCGGATTTTGTACTCCTCAGCTCAAGTCCCGACAGGTACAGTGCCCGCTGCGTCTGCGTACTGTTACCGGTTTTCTGCACGCTGACTTTCAGTATTCGCTGGCTGCCTCCCTCATAGCGGTAACTCTCCTGGTCATCAGTGGTGCCGTAGCGCACCACTGGCGTCACCTTCAGCAGCTCGTTACGCGGCGTCCAGACAAGACTCTGTCCCGGCTGCAGCTGTTTTTGTTGCCCGCCCGCCGTGAACAGCGCGTCCACGTCTGCGGCGTTTTCGGTCAGGGTACTCAGCACAGCTCGGTTGCTGCGGTCGCTTACGGTGATTTCTGTTGTGTAACCGCTGCCGGTTGCCGGAGAATGGCGTACCTGCGTCAGGTTGCCGGCAGCGTCATAGGTGTAAGTTCGGGTGTAGCTGGTATATGCAGAACTGTCGGTGAGAAGAGGGACGGTGACAGACGGTAAGCTGCTACCCTGCTGGCCGATATTCGCCATCTCGCGCCCGGTGGCGCAAACCAGCTGGTACAGGCTGTCATAGACGTACGTGTTCTCCGGCACCACTTTCTGGTTGCGCCAGAAGCGGGTCTCTTCCGCATCATTGCTGATTTTCAGCACGTTACCCACCGGGTCATACGCATAGCGCAGGTCCTGCAGTACCTTCGCGCCCGACGCATGTCCGGCCGGACGTTCCGTTCTGATACCTGTCAGGCGCTGCGTCTCCGGCTCGTACGTATACGTGGTCACCACGCCGTTACCGTGCTCTTCGCGCAGCTTCTGGCCGGCGGCGGAGTACGTCAGGGATTTCACGATGACCTGTTCCGTGCCTCCCTTCACCGTCAGCCAGCTGCCCGTCAACAGGCCGGCCACATCATACGCCACGCGCTGTATGTTGCCTGCAGCATCCGTGGTGGTCAGGGGCGCGCCGGTGGCATCTGCCGTGGTCAGGGTTTTGTACTCCTTTTCATCCAGCAGTTCGTTCCGGGCGGAGTCATCCTCATCCTGCCAGTCTGCAACCATGCCTGCGTCATCTGCATTTTTTAGCAGCCGACGCGTGACGGAGAGCAGCACACCGTTTAGCGCAATACTGTCCACCCGATTCAAACCCGCCGGGTCGTAATGGCTGACGCACTGCCCGGCGAGGTTCCGGTCTTTTTCCTGCTGAGTGTGACCGGCATACACGAAGCGCTCCGTGATACGGGGCTGCTCACCTGCGGTCTGTTCAGTGACACTCAACAGGCGGCCCGGCAGAGGGACTCTCTCATACTGCCAAGTGCGGATGACAGTATTCCCCCTGTTATCATCATCAAAACCGGTGACAGCGAGAAACGGGCGACTGGCAATATCGTTCAGGGCCACGGTGATACCGGCATCTGCACTTTTTGTCTGCAGTACCTCACCGGTCAGGGCCGTAAGGTAGGTGAAGTTAGGTTTTACGTGTTTGTCTGTCTGTTGTGCGTCATACAGACGCGGGTCGGTGCTCTGTGTCAGAAAACCGCGCACATCATGCTGATGGCGGGTGATGCGCTCATCCGTGATGGCCGGCGTGTCCGGATGGCGGTGATAGGCGATATCGCGCACCGCCAAACCACGGTTGTCGAGGACCGTAACCGTCGGGGTGTGCTTGAAGAGTGAGTAATCTGTACTGCTCATGGCAGCCTCCTTATATTCTTATGTTAAGCCGGTCACCAAACCTCCGGCTGCTTAAACGGGTAAAGTTAACGCAGACAGGCCGTCCGGATATATGCCTGCGGGAATTTCAGTTTTTGCTGATCGCGACGGATCCCCTCCCGGACAGTGAGAATGTTTCGTCTGCAGCGAATTCGATGGGGGCATCATAGCCCACGCGGCGGGTGGGGGGAGGTTTGCCGGTCTCGAACACCGGACATTTGCCGGCGACATACAGCCGGTGAGTCCCAGTAGTAAGCTAAGTACGCAGAGTATGATTTTCATTTTCTGCATGGGCCAGTTCCTCCATATGCTGCAGGTCCAGTTCGGTCAGCTGTTTTTGACGCTGTTTCATTTCACCGGGAGCCGCGGCCTGCTGTCTGGCCACCGTGTCAGCCAGCTGCGCTTTGTCGCGCCAGACGACCACCTGGCGGTGATAATATTCAACGGGCCACCCCAGGGCAGAGTAAACATATTTGCGTAAATTCATTCCTGTTTTTATCCCCGTTCGGCCATCAATGACAGGTAAGACTGTCATCACCAGGGGCGGGTTGTATAGCTAAGCCGGCAGCAATGGCTGCCGGCCTGTTACTAACGATGCCGTCAGTCTTAACCGGCCATCCGGTTGTCTGATGCGGTGTCGTTTTCATCTTCGCTGACCGCAAACCACGGGGTCAGCAGGGAACGCTTCAGCCAGCCTTTTGCCGTCAGCACCTGATATTCGCGCCCGACCGGGTCGTAATAATGCGTGTCGGCATACAAATCCGTACGGGCGCTGTCATCACTGACATACCGCCAGTCATTCAGAAAATAGGGCTGATAGGTGCGCACCGGTTGTCCCTTATTGTCATACTCTGTGCGTCCAGTGACGGCCCAGCGAAAATCCGTAGCTGCCGTTTGTGGCGTGCCGTCCGTCCCCACCATCAGCGAGCCGTCATCCGCGCGCTGCCAGGCTTCACCGGCCGCCTGACGCACCGCGGTCTGCAGAATGCGACCGAAGCCATCACTGAAGACCACCTGCTGGCGGACCTGCTGGAAAGCCTTTTCCTTTTCACTGTCATAACGGTCGGTGGTGAGCGTGACCACGTGTGGCGGTATTCCTCGGCCCTCTTGCCAGCTGTCCGTGATGTACAGCATGCACTGCGCCACCGGGAGGGGCGCTAGCAGACTGAACATCTCATCTGCCGTGCCCGGCAACGTCAGCGCAGCATCGCTGTACCCTGCCTGTACGCCATTCTCCGTCCCGCTTATCCGCAGGCTGGTCACTCGCCCGAGCGCATCCAGGGTCACGGTATGGACATTGTTATTTATGTCAGTCACCTTCACCGGCGTCAGAAAACGGTAATCATATTCTGCGCCGGTCATCAGTCCGGCGGCATCCTGATACTGTGTCACCACACAGTCATGGAGGTCACGGGTGACAACACCGGCCCCGGTCAGTTCGGTTTCCCGGTATGACACCGGCAACCAAAAATGTTCCGCTGTGGCGTATGTGGTGTGCCCGTGACGGGCCGTCCACAATGGTAACTCGTCTTGACGGGTAAACAGATAAGCCGTCTGCCGGTAACCAGCAGCCTGAAGATGTTCTGTCGTGATACTGCCGGCAAGCGTCTGCACGATATCCGCATCAAACACTGCCGTGTCGGTAAAGGCTACCCGGGGCGGCAGAGCCGGGACGCCGGTGGAAGCTTCATTCTGTGCATCCAGATACCAGACTTGTTGCTGTCCCACGAACGTGTCAGCCTGATCATCTACCAGCAATCTGTCTGACTGCTGCAACACTTCCAGGGTCAGGCCGCCGGCAGGTATAACCTCGGATGAATAGATGAACCCATCGCTGCGCATGCCATCCGGCAGCCCCAATATCCAGGTTCCCGTCTGGGTATCGGTCAGATAATGCCAGCAGCGCTGCTGCAGTGTCAGGCGCAGGGCCTGCTGCTGTTCATCATAACTGCTGGCAAACAGTGTCTCCGGCAGCGTGTCCGGATACGGGCTGACCGCCGGTTTAGCCCGACGCGGGTAGTTGATGCTCACCTGGCGTAGCGGCTGGCCGTATTCATCGCTAGCCAGTAGGACGGACTGGCTGCACTGCGGGTCGCTGCTGACCCGTTCATACCCATATGTGCGGCTTTCCACCACCGCCGGCCAAACCACCGGATACGCTCCCTGGGCCTCAATCAGCCGCACTTGCGGACGGGCTTCCGTTACGGTGTACGGCACGCCGGCTTGGTGGCTGCTATCTTCCCCATACAGCTCGCTGCGCAGCAATATTCCCTTCAGCGCCCGATTCATCCAGAACGTGGTAGCGTCATTCGGAACGTGCGCCTTTTCATCCTCTCCACTGCCAAAGGTGAAGCGCGGGGTGAAGCCGGTAAAAGCATCCTTGTCACCCGGCCAGTATTCCCCAGGCAGCTGCTCATCCACCGCCGGCAGGCCGGTGGCATACCAGCGGCGGGTCAGTGACGGGAAAGCGGTTTCCGGCGCACTCCCCTGGCTGGCTGTCACCACGGTATCCCGCAGTTCTGCATAACCAAAACCCCGAAACTCCCGTTCCTGTCCGTCCCAGACACCGTGCTGATAACGCATTTCGCTGACTAACCGGTTACCGGTGATTTCATCCACCGATTCCGTGCGCCACAGGGTATGCAGGGCAAACGGCAGGTAACAGGGGGGCTCGTCATTTCCCCGCGCCCGGACCGCGGCTTTTTCGTCCAGCCAGCACTGTGCTGAACTGCGATAATGCAGGGTATGCCGGGCGCCCATATTGTTATTCATTGCGTTCAGCAGCCAGGGCTTATCGGCTGACAGATGGCAGACCCAGTGGCGGGGGACCGGATGCGGTATGCTGAGCAGCAGGCTGGCAACACCCAATCCCTGAATATCGGCCACCTGCAGGCTGCAGGTAGGGTCATAGCGCACGCCATCCGGCAGCGGGAGAATAAACGGGTCAGCGAACCGGTTACCACTCTGGTTCAGGTAAATTGCCAACCGGTCTGACTGCGCATAAATCAGGTCCATGGTGCCGGAACCATCAATGTCTGCCAGGTACAGCCGGTCAGGGGTAAAGGCTTCCGCCGGCTGGCAGAAGCCGGGTACCTTAATGGGCTGACCAAACTTGCCATGCCCCAGATTGGGCCAGTAATCCACGCCGTCCGCCCTGACCTGAACCAGATGCTGCTGCCCGCTGCCCGGCAGGTCGCTGAAAGCCACCAGGGTCCGGTCATCCGCACCGGGCACCGGCAATGTCACCCCGGCAGACTGGATAACGGTCTGGCCTGTCTTCCAGCCATCCCCATCACCGGCATACAACCGTACGCTGCGCGGGCCAATCAGCACCATATCTGACAGCCCCGCCCCCAGAATGTCGGCCAGCTGGGCCTGCGGATGGGGATACTCCACTGGCAGGGCGGACAGCGGCGTGAAATGCCGCCAGGTCCGTTCCGGCGTGCGGTCATAATGTCCGGCGATACCGGGTGCCGTCACCACCCACTCCAGCCGCCCGTCGCCGTTCAGGTCAGTCAGGGTTGCCCCCTGTCGCAGTGACGGTATGACCGGCAGCGGAGTGGCATCCGCCCAGGTGACGGCGTTAATATCTTCGCTGTCCTGCCGCTCTGGCGCCCGATACCACCAGGCACCTCTATCCTGATACAGCACGCCAGCCAGCCCCTCCCCGTTCAGGTCAATGAGCTGGTAAGGCTGGCGGGGATTCACTTTGTCCAGGTCATTACGCGGCTGCCATTCGACCTTTTCCTGCGGGGGGAAGGTCTGCCAGCTGAACGTCAGCGGCGGTAAGGCCCGCACGGTCCCATCCGGCTCATACGCCTGCTGATGTACTGCCGTCAGGGTGCTGATGGACGGGCTTTCGTGATATTCAAGTCGCAGGCAGGTAACCAGTGCCGGGGTATCTTCCCCCGATGCCGTTCCGGCCAGCGTCTTGAGCCGGTGGAACATCAGCACCTGACGACACAGGCGGCGGGTGCGCAGGTCAAAGCCGTACTCGTAACCAGAAAAGCAGTCCTGACGGCACGCCCACGCCCTTTCAGGCGGCCAGTCAGGCACAACAGACAATGACGCGGGACGTTCACCGTAGTCCAGAACCAAAATAAACAACCAGCCGGCAGCCAGTGGGTCATCGCCCCCCAGTCCAGGCAGGTGGCGTCCGGCAGTCAGGTTACCGTAGTGCACCGCCGTCAGGTAGCGCTGTGCCAATGCTGACGGATGGGAATGGGTCTCAGCGGCATCGCAATCATCATCGTTTTCAGCCCGGTACTGGTAGTAAATCTGTTCGCCGGTCAGCGACACCGAGGACTCCAGCAACCAGACGGCAATCTGTGCCGGGTCAGCCGGGTTATGGAGGCGCGCCTGCGCGTTCCTGCCCAGCAGATGCACCTGACCGTCCTGGCTATACAGGACCCAGAAATCGTTTGCCGTCCCGTTTTCTTCCGGCTGCCAGTATTCCAGCCGGGAAAAATTACTTTCGCTGCGAGCGCGGTAAGTGCCGACAGTGAAGTGGCCCCCCGGCTGAATTCCCAGCAGGGTGTCAGCGCGGCGCTGCACCGCCGGGCCGTCAGAGGTCAGCACCGGCACCAGCACCTCACCATCCGGGCCGGTAAATTCATCCGTGTCATCATAGGCCGGCACACCCTTTTGGGTACGCCGCCGCACGGCAGGCAGGTTCATGTTCCAGCCGATGCCAAAGGGGCCGTTACCGGCCCGGCTGTGGTAGCTGAGCATCAAGGGGGGCGCATAACCCCGTCCGGCAGAGACCGGCAGAGGGAGGCTGAGTACGGCAGCGCCATCCGGGCCGGCCCCGGCCATCTCACCCTTCAGGCCGGTTATCGCTCCACCCCCGGCAGGCAGAGCCGGCGGGTTCAGACGCAGTTCATCTGAATTTTGCATTATAAAGCTCCTGACAGGCGCCTCGCGGGGCGCCTGGTAACGTTAAAGGGGGACTCAGTTCATGATGGTGTAACGGATATGCAGAATGATGTCACTCAGGCTGAGCAGCAGCGCTTTCTGTTTGCCGGTTGCATTCGGAAAGCTCAGGGTCAGTGCGCCCTTGTCATCAATGGCAATACCCTCAAATGGCAGGAACTTACCATCGTTGAAATCGAGCTGGAACTGACCGCTGTCATTCATGCCATGCGACACCGCCAGCGCCTGACAACCTTTGGCTAACCTGGAGGTGGCATCGCCACCGTAAGACAGAATCGCCTGTATATCCTGATATGGTCCTAACAACGCGGGCAGAGAGACACTGATTTGTTTGATACGACGGATCTTACCCGTGGATGCCGGGTAATCATCCATAATCTTCAGGTCTGATAATGATATAGACGCTTGCAACGAAGTTTTAGTATCCGTACCTGTACCAAACGCCAGCGTATTACTGTCATTGCCAGCATTGCCTGAGCCTTTACCCACTAGTTCGACGATTTTCTCCGCAAGATTGAATGATTCGCTGGATAATCCGCCATAGAATTCGGCCAGAGAAAGAGTCCGTTCTACTTCCAATGCGCGCTGCCCTTGTTTCAGGTGAGCTTCTTCCATCTGTGCCAAATTCAGCATCAGCGTCTCCCCGGCCAGCAGGCCTCCGTAGGTGCCCTGCCAGGCACCGGGTTTGATAAAACTGGCAGATTCATCGTTGAACTCCCATTGATATGCCTGCTGCGCCATCAAGCAGCGGGAAACCGTCAGGTCATAGAACTGATAGTAAATCGCCGCCAGTTTGCCACGCAGCCAGTTATACAACGCTTTATTGCTGAATTTATTTTGCAGGAAGGTGAGCTGGGCCTGCGTCTGGCTCTGCTGGGTCTCCAGATAGGTTTTCTGCAGCACCGCGGCTTCACGACGCACCGTCAGCGCATCCAGCTGGGCGTCAATCTGTTTCACTTCCGATTCGGCGGCGTTACGCTGGATGTCCCACTCCTGACGGCGACGGCGGTAGGCTTCCGACTGGCTGATATAGTCTGCGGCTGCACGTGTACTACCGGCAGCAATCTCAGTACATATCCCCACCGCCCTTGCGAGGCCGCCATACCGGCAGCCGCCGAATGCCATGCCGTAAATATTGGGTGCGGCATCCAGACCGGCGGCAATGGAATAGGACACGCCGGACGTGGTTGAAAGAGCCGCGGCAGACACACTAAGGTTCAAGGCATGCTGCTCACGGCTACTGATATGCTCATCATACAGCGCAGTGTAGCTGTCCAGCCGCGACTGCGCACCGTTGCGGCTTTCCTGCAGGGCAATCTGGTCGGCATCGATTTCGGCGAGGGTCTTCTCCTGCAGCGCAATACTCTGGCGGACCAACTCCGCACCCTGTGTCTGCAGCAACTCGGACAGCGCCTCCGCATCCTGCCGCTCGGTGATGCCCAGTAGCGTGCTGCCAAACTGGCTCAACTGACTGACCATCCCTTTCGCACTCTCCAGCATCACCGGGAAGCGGTACAGCGGCATGACTGCCGCTGGCAGGTCGCTGCCACCCTGTGAAGCATTGACCGCTGCACTGAGCAGAGCGGCTGGGTCAGCCGGTTTAGCATAAACAGACAGCAACAGTGGCTGACCGTCAATGGAGAGGTTATGACGCAGGTTGTACAGGCGCTGGGCCAGTGTCTGCCAGTACCCCTGCAGTTTTTCATTCTGCTGCGGCAGGAACAGGGCGGTCAGCGAATTTGCGGTACGTAACTTACCTGCCGTAATCTGCTGCCGCACCGCCTGCAGCGCCTGCTGGGCGGTTTTCTGGGCAGTCTGGTTGGCTGCATCGGTCAGGCGCGGGTTGCGCCAGTCCGTACCCGGTGTCAGATAGGGTTCATCGCCGAGAACATCCAGCGCCTGCACGTACCACATTTTGGCTTCATTGAGGGTGTCACGCTCCAGCTGGCGGTAGGCCGCGTCGCCGCGGGCAATCAGCAGGTCGAGGTACGACATAAAGGTGGCCACCTTGTAATGCATCGGGTCGGCCTGCGCCACCGCATCCGGGTCCACCGAGTCCAGGGGATTAGCGTGCCAGGTGGTCTCCTCCTGTAGCGGACGGACGTTCCATTGATAGAGGGCAGGTTGCCCATTCATCAGATAATAGCCTTCCGGGTTCCAGATATATTTTATCCACTGTGTGGCCTCAGTGAAGCGGCTCTCCTGCAGCAGGCGTTTAAACACCATCATCGGCACGTAGTAGAACATCTCCCAGAAATAGAGGGCATTGGCTCCATTGAAGTCCATGGGTTCGGTTGTCTGATTGTTCAGTACTGAGACCTCATCAAAACCTTTATATTTTTTGACGTTACTTACCTTACCGGCCAATGACATAGCGGAATCGTGATCTGCATCGTTGATTAAAACAAATTTTTTAGTTTCTTCATCGAAATAGAAGAATGCTGCTTCCCAACTTTTGTCATAATAATTAGCTTTCTTATACTCTACCCCCAGCCGTACACCTTCATGACAGTAAAAATCTTTAGCATAAGGAATAAAAAGTCTTACACTGGTTTCCGTATCCGATAACTCACCCTGATAGTAAGGACGCATTTCAGCAGAACCATCAATATTTCCAATTTTGATGTGGAACCAGCATTCATCACCATGAATATCAGGATCGTATTTGGACAGAACAAAATTCGCGTAGAAACCCTCACCAAGTTTGGGCTCCTCGATCTGCTGGGTTGCCATCGACAGGACGGTATCCAGCCCAGCATTGGCCCGGGCAACCAGCTGTTTTGCGAAAAGCGTATTCACCCGGATACGGTAAACACCGTACTGTAAATACTGGGCACCCTCCTCTGTACGGTTCAGCGTGATGGCCGGCAGTGAGGTTTCTGTGACCCGGGTCAGGGTCAGGCTGAGTGTTTCGCTGCCCAGCGGGCGCTCATCTCCGGTGGGAGCATTAGCTCTGAACATGAAGGAAACCTGAGCAGTGTTGCCACTGAATGCGCTCAGGGGAACAGAGACCTCTTTATTGGTGAAATCAAACAATGACTCATCAAATGTATATTTTGAACGCTTATCTGACGTGAAGGCTTTGCTCGCCTCCGTAACATCAAGCTTCACATTTCCGGGATTTATCTGGGTATTTATTTGGACGAAATTGCTAAACATTAGCTCATTCGATGAAATGGGCAATGTAGCAATGACGCCAGTGACAGGTGACATTAGAGCATAAACGTAGTTTTCTGGTTTAAAGTTCGTCTGAATGCGCCTCCATAATTTATTATGGTTGGTATCCAGAGTAAAAGAGTAAAGGTCCGCGACTGCTGATGCGGAATTTAATTTATCAGCTGAGGAATCATTAAAACCATAAATTTTGTCACCGGATACAGGGGAAATACCATCAGTTACCAGAATCGCAGCATCATAGGTATTGTCTGAACGATTTTTGAAGACACACTCAAAGTTTCTGCCGCTACTGAGTGCGATATTACTTCTGTCCACCGTTTGCGGCAGGTAAAAAACGTCACCAATACTGCCAACACTTTTCATCATATCAACCAGGGTTCGGCTCCGACATCCCCCCACGCCGTTATAAACAACTCTGGCGGTCGCATTAAACTTCAGACTGACCTGCTGAGTATCTTTCAAAAATGTGGCTGTAATATCTGACAGTTTGCTACCGAACATGATGGTGTAAGATTTATATCCCCACGTGTAATCCTTCTGCCTCCAGCCGGATACGCTGACACGGGTTTCCCCGCCGGCATAAGGCGTGTTCAGCCTCACGTCAGTCGTTGTATCCAGCTGAGGATAAATATAACCAGCCATTGCGCTGGCAACGCTAGGGTCAATATTCTTAGAACTGCCGTCGGAGAGAATGCGCAGTCCGGATATATCCGATGGGTATTTGTCTTTGCTATAACTGTCTTGTTTTTTATAAAACAGGATTTCCAGCGGCTCACCATCCACATCCTGGGCACTGTACATGCCAATATTGGCAATATTGGTTTCGCCAGGCATGATGATTTCATTTTGCAGAGTAATAGATACCGGTGCACTCCATGTCCCATCATGCAGGATATGCGCATATTTCAGCGCATATTCCGTGGAGGTTGTCGTGGTGTTATTTGTGGTGGTAGCCACCGCTTTACCTTCCACCCAGACGAGATACAGCCTTGACTGAAAGATAACCGGGCGCACCAGATTATTGACGGCGGAAATGGCTGCGGTAATTTTCTTCCATTCGCACCAGGCATTCGCAGGTAATTTTCCGTCCGACGACATTTTTCCGATATCCGCCGAGCGCCAGTAATAATCGCCAATAGCGGAGCGCCCAATCAAATACGTCGTTCCCTTCTGGTCGCTGACGCTGTCATGATAACCACTGATAATGTCAAGATTGGCAATCTCCTCAAAACGGGTCATGTAGGTTTTAAACGCCTCTTCCACCGAATCACTGGTCAGCTGGCTCTGGCTGAGCGATTGCAGCATCTCGTTCATCATGCCGGTCTGTCCAAGGCGCAGGGTCGGATCAACGTAGTTTTCCGGATAGTAAACCAGCTCTGATACCCCGGCCCAGGTGCTGTAGCGCTTGTTGTAAGTGTCCCAGTCAGTAAAGAACGGACGGGCTCTTACCGTGTTGTCCACGCCAGTTTCCTGGCCACTCAGCGCCCGGTTGACGTACAACTGCACGCTGGCAATCGCCTCCGCCAGCCGGGTGGTTTTCACCTGCGCGGAGACCTGGTTATCCAACAGCAGCCAGCTGTAAAGCTTGTCGCGGTCGGTCACCCCGGATGGCGCGATATTTTTAATGGCGTAGGCACTGATGGCGGTACTGAGGGCCTCATCCAGTGTGGCCTGCAGCTGCGTGGTCTGCCGGCTGCTGAGTCCCGCTTGCAACATATGACTCAGGGAGACCCACTCGCTGTAAGGGGTCTGACCGGCAGTGGCAGAGAGTTTCACCTTAATCAGGGCGCTGACGCCATCCGGCGTGATACCCAGCGTGGTGGCCATATCCACCCACTGCAATGTGATGTCCACCTCCGTCCAACTGCTGAAAGTGGTGGCGGTACTGTCGAGCTGCGCCAGTCCCTGTGCAACTATCAGCTCATCCAGACACATTGCCTGTGCCAGTTGTACCGGGGTCAGAGTTCCCCCGCCCAGCGCAGACAGCACCTCCGTGGCCGATGTTCCGCACTGCTGCAACCAGCCATGAAAGCGCGCCAGACTCCGCACGGTGGCAATATCATGCAGCAGCGGTGATACTCCTTGGAATTCTATGGGTTGTGTTACGGCCAATTGCAGTTCGTTCTCTGTAAGACCTAAAGTATGCACAATGAGCGCCATCTGCACCAGTACCCGATAAAAAGTGACAATCTCTTCCGTTTCACTGCCTTGGCTGGGACCCTCCAGAACTAACTTGAGGAAACGCCCGGCCCATCCATCTGGTTTCAAATGGTCAACCCAGAGAAGGGTGGTTTTGGCGATTTCAGCTGACTCCAGTTGCATAACCGGTGCAATAACCGGTGCCATAATTTGACATGCCATGTCAGCTGTATGCCAGCCGCCATCGGGAACCTGCACATCATTCCTCAGAACGGTAACCAGACTTTCAATATCTGTCGTCATTGAGGTATTGTAATACTCAGTGGTCATCAGATACACATCGCTGACCGTCCAGTTCTGGTCTTTTAGCCAGAGTGTATACCGGGTAATGAAGCTAACCAACCCTGACAAGTCAGAGCCGGTCAGGGTGTCCAGCTTCCTGCCGGCATAAGGTGAAACAGACAGCAGCATGCTAAGCTCGGTGACGGAAAGGTTATTTACCTCTGCCAGCAGGCGGGTGCGGTAAAGCGCTGAAAGGTTGCCGATAGTCGTTGTGAAGGCGATATCCTTGCCTTCCGTATCTTTATCTGTGCTGGTAAGCGTGTAAAGGATGTACAGCTCCGTATCGTTAACCTGCAGGGCACGCTTTATAGCGGCCCGCCGGAAGGCATCTTTTGATGTATCCGGTTCCAGATTCAGTACTACTCCGTCAGCAGAAAACTCCTGATTATTCAGCGGCGGACTGTTGAACAGGCGAGTGAATGCGCTTGCCTGATTGTCGTGGCTTATCTGACTGATAGCCGCTCCGGACAGCACCAGGGCAGCAGACACGTCAATGCCATAAGTCTGCATATAGTAATTAACCCAGAACAGTTGACTCAGCACATCACGGGTGAGGGTCAGGTCGGGATTGCTGCTCTCAATGACGGTACGGATATCGGACGGGGCAATGCCGGTCGCCTTGTAGAGACGTATAAGTTTGTTTAATTTAAGCAGGAAGACACTGAAGGGATATTGGCTGATATCATAATTAACATTGGCGTAATACCCTCCTCCCACACGGGTAACGCCGATATTAACAGTTTTTTTTATCTGCTCGTCGGATAACGTAACCGGCAGGCTGATTGGTACCCCGCTCTTGACATCGATATTTTCACTGCTAAATATGTCCTTTGAACCATATCCACTGGTCCCCACCTGCATGGAACCCGCCTTGGCGTTATTTACAATAGTAAAATTAAACAGATAGTTATTTAATCCAGTAGGTACCAGCTCGGCATACCCAAACTGATAAGCGTTACCTCCCTCAGTCCGCCGAATGAGGACCGCGTTTAACTGCCCATCATCGTTGAGCAAAGTTATCAACTGGTCATTTTTATAATACTGAACGCCCGGTTTAACGTCACTGCTAACCGATACCATTCCCAGAAGCGAGGTGAGCTCATCATACGTCAAGCCATAGTACCGGGCGAGATAGGCGATGTTCTGGAAAATGCTGGTATTCGTATTTTCCCCAAAGTTTTTCTTTATCAGCTCATCAACATTGGCTTCCGTAATTTCTTCAGTGAGGATTTCATACAGTTCCGGCGAGATATCCGCGTTTATACTGAGCAGGGAAGCAGTATCCATTTTCTGGGCCACAGCCGGATTGCGCCGGAAGGCAGCAAACTCGGCATCCTGCAGCATAATGGCTTGCCGGACGGTTTCATAAGGCAGATGGAACGGCGTCATTCCCGTCTGGCGGTAGGCAGAGAGCATCTCCATCACACCGTCATAATTGTTATTTTCTTTTGTCTGAAGGGTATTCAGCAGCAATTCATTGGAAAGGGACAGCGTGGACAGCTCGTCATCCATATTGTTCTGGGACAGCGACAGGGAGGCCAAGTCCGGACGGCGTTTATCCAGGTTATACTCTGAATCATCCGGGTGCAGTTTTCTGGCTTCGCGATAGAGCTCGGTCAGGTAACCGGCTGGGGAGAACATCGAGGCCACCGAACCCGGCTTAACAAATTTACTGGCACGCCCTCCGAACAGGTCATCATAGCTGCGCAGCATAGATGATTGACGAATGCCCAGACGTACAGCATTAGCCAACTGCGGGTTGGCCCGGCTCAGAATCCGGGATTCGGTCATTTTATTTTCTTTCAGTTCCTGCTGTGCCTGTTTATACAGGAAGTTGGTTTCCCCCCAGGTCAGGCTGTCGCCGGCCAGCGCTTTCACCTCGGCAAACGAGCGCACCATAATATCAGGCAGGGTGACTGGCCGGTTATCGCCTGATTTCAGGCCGTTTGGGGTCTTTTCGTGGTTGTTCAGTTTTTCCAATATGTCATCAGTATGATACATAGTAATTACCTCTCATCATCGTTTCAGTTCAGTTGCCGATAAGCAACGTTGGTTATTCATCCGTGACGAATGCAGACCGCATCCAGCTCCTAGCAGAATTGCTCCCTGAACAAAATGCGTTATGATTTTGTCCGGATACCAATTACACGGGTGTTTCAAACAACATTTTTTCGGCTTCCCGCCGACGCACCAGACCGGCCAGTCTTTGCCCACCGGCATTCACCCAGCGCAGCAGCTCACTGCCCGCACCGGCATAATCTCCGGCGTTCAGTTTTTTCAGCAACGTTGAAGAGCGGAAATTCCCTGCCCCCAGATTGAAAACAAAGGAGACCAGTGCATCGAACTGATGCTGGTTAATCGAAACCCTGACCGCATTGTTTATCGTGCATTCAGCATCAGCCACATCCTGGCGCAGAAAAGCATCTGCCTTTTCAGCGCTGATAACATCTCCAGAACGAACGCCAGCAGTATGTCCGTAACCAATAGTCCAAACGTTCGCCGAACACTGATAGGCATGAAGGCGAAGACCTTCAAACTGTTTTATCAGCTCAAGCCCTTTTTCACTCAGCTTCATTCTCCCCTCCGTTAAACAGGTGACTTTTTACGCCGGGAACAAAAAATACACAGAGATATCAATGCATAGAAAACTATGTCTTATGACATAATTAAGGTGGGAAATAATAATCAACGTATTGGCTTTTACTAACCCTTATAATTTATATGGTTATTTATTTTTTTACATATGATTGGCAAACTTACTGAGAAATCGAGATTTTTATTAGGGCGTTATCAGACAGTTGCTCTCCCTGAGACCCACACTCTGGATAATTTTATTTCGCTGCAATAAGCGCCGAAATTTTTTGCTGCTATATTGGCTTCACTGAGCAAAGTGAAATACCAAGCAGCCTTTTATATACCTGTCATCTTTCAAGTTGCCTCTTTGTTGGCTGCACTCACTCACCCCGGTCACATAGTTTTCTCTATGCTCCCGGGGATTCGCTCCCTTGCCGTCGCGATGCATCTTGAAATCCATTGGGTATAGAACGGAATTCGAATATAAGTAATATTTTCAGAAAGCCGGATCACTAACGCAGACATTCCGTGCGAACATACTCCTGCAAGTATTTTAGTTTTTGTTGATCACGGATGATCCCCTCTCGGACAGCGAGAATGTTTTGTCCAGCATCTGTAGCGAGTTCGATGGAGGCATCATGGCCCACGCGGCGGGCGGTTGTACTTTCGCTGGCTCCGGACACGGGACACTTGCCTGCGACATACATCCGGTGAGTGCCAGTGGCAAGTTGAGTGCGCAGAGTATTATTTTCGCTTTCAGCATTGTTCAGTTTCTCCATATGCTGCCTATCCAGTTCAGTTAGCTGTTTTTGGCGCATGTTCATTTCGGTAAGGATCGCGGCTTGCTGTCTGGCCATCTTTTCAGCCTGTTGTGCCTTGTCACGCCAGACTACGGCTTTACTGTGATAATGATCAGCTGCCCAGCTCAGTGCCAACAGGACTATCACCAGTGCTAAATAAGGATACGTTCGTAAATTCATTCCAGTTTCCATCGCTGTTCAACCATAAATGATGGGCATTCATATTATTAATAAGGGCTGATGTTATGGCTGAGTCGACAGCCTGCTCCATAGCAGAGTCTTACCCTAAAAAATACGTCATGATTTTGTCCGGATACTGGTTACACCGGTGTTTCAAACAACATTTTTTCGGCTTCGCGCCGACGTTCCAGTCCAACCAGCTTTTGCCCACCGGCATTCACCCAACGCAACAATTCACCTGCCGCGCCGGCATAATCGCCGGCGTTCAATTTTTTTAGTAACGTTGAGGGACGGAAATTCCCTGCCCCCAGATTGAAAACAAAGGAGACCAGTGCATCGAACTGATATTGGTTAATCGAAACACTGACAGCATTGTTTACCGTGCGTTCAGCATCAGCCACATCCTGGTGCAGAAAAATCCGCCTCTTCAGCGCTGATAACATCGCCGGGACGCACATCAGCGGTATGTCCGTAACCAGTAGTCCAAACGTTCGCCGAACACTGATAGGCGTGCAGGCGAAGACCTTCAAAATGTTTTATCAGCTCAAACCCTTTTTCGCTCAGTTTCATTAAATAACAATACCTATTCATTGACTATAAATAGAGAAATGTCTCAGGACTTTATTCCAACAAATAAATGAGAAATTATTTGATAAAAAAATACAATATGCAGATCAATAAAGGATCTCTCGTTTACCGAAGTAATTTCATTAAGAAAAAATAACAATTTCGTTTGCATGATATATTTAAAGCTATTATTTCCACCATAATATTCATGGTACGATTGTCATCATTCATTGAGATTGAAATTTCTCAGAACCATTTGTGCAACATCAATTGTAAAGTTTTCAAATGCACCACCAATTTTATTTTCCTCACAACTAATTAGCTGATATCGATGGTTTTGCGCTCGATGATAACATCGGCGGAAGCGTTACTGCTTTTGGCTTCTGACTATGCGATGACATTGGTGGCGCCAGAAGCATTACTATTGTTGATGTCCGAGTACTTCGGTATCCACAGCCCAGGAGTGATCAGCGCCATTCATAACATGGCCTGAAAGCCCACGCATTGATTGATAAGGTCGATTAATTTTTTCTTTTTCCACAGAAGTGAGTTTCTCATCCGCAAAACTTTTCGGTTTCTCTAATGGAAGCCCTAACGCTTGCCGTTTTGCTAATTCAAATTGATCTAACTGTGCATTTAAAACCTTAGAATTAAGACCTGGAATTTCCTGATATAAGGCTTGTGTAAATACATCCGGACCTGCCAGTTTTAATACATTTTTTTCGCCGCGTTGATAATTACCTACAGCAAGATCTAATGTTTTGTTAATAATGGGATTATTTTTCGTTACAGCGATGGGCGTATTTGGAAATGCCGTCGCTTTACCTGCCTCAGGTGCATATTCTCTCATCACTCCGATTCCTTTTGGAAACGCTAATGAACCAAAACCTTTTACCTGTATATCATCAATATCTTTATAGATTCCCCCTTCAAATTTTAAGACTAATAATCTTAAAATATCACTCGCTTGTGCATATTTCTTTTCTGCAATCGCTTGTTCATAATAGACGAATGAAGGCTCTTGTTTTAATTGAGGGAAATAACTTTTTTTACGAAAATCGATGATGTTAACGTTGCTGCCTTCAAACTTTTCTAACATAAAATTCCTGGCACCTTCATGTCCACTAATACCACTATCGTAAATAATACTGGTATTATAATCCGGATTTTTTTTGGCCGTATCGATTGATAGTTTAATATTTTTCTCGGATATATTTCTTGTGCCAATCCAAATCATATGGATATTTTTATCAACCGGTTCCGATGGCCATTTTTTAGCCTCAGAATCAATTAGCTCATTGAATCGTCCTATATTGCCATTTCTTGCAATACGCCTTCTTATGCTGTTAATAAGTCCACCTCTTTTCAGGCCCATTTCTGAGTGCTTAGACCACTCACCATTTGAAAGTTCAAGCTGCCCATCAAAGGAACTTGATGATGACGGTTTCTTCGCAGTATTTTTAGTACGTTGTGTAGGTACTGCCTGAGGATTAGCATATTTTAACATTGATAAACTCTCCGTGATGGTTGAATTAATTACGTTTACCTGAAATTATCTATTATAATAACCCAATGTCATGAATATAAATATTTAAACAATATCGTTAAAACAAAACAGAATATAAAAATTACATAACTGTATATTTCAAAACAATAGCTCACCTGAAGAAAACCCAGCCTATTTTGCGCTCCACCGAAATCGTAAACCACAAAACGGACTGAGTTATTTCAATCATATTAATCATTCTTCTGAATAAGCAATGCCAGATGGAAAATAAGGAGCATCACCATTATGAAAACTTATCCAGAAGACAAAACTTTCACTAAGTATACAAATGCAGGTAATAGATGACTTTAGTTATCCAGAACTGCTTATTATATTAGAGCATCATACATTTTTTTGATATAGATCATGGTATGTTGATTTGTCATTCTTATAGTCCCCTTCTATTTCTTTAAGTCGTTCACAAATTGACAAAACTTTATTATATAAACATTCCCCTTCTTCTGTTAAAATCAATCCCTGGCTTTTCCTCACAAAGAGTTTTACACCTAATGAAAATTCCAGTTTTTTTAAACTCCGGCAAATTGGTGATTGAGTGATAAAAAGTTCCGCTGTTGCTTTATTTATTGATTTATTCTTAGCTACAGCAATGAAGTTTGATAATTCTTTTGAAATAAACACACGAACTCCTTATTTAATACAATAGACTTATTCACTGGCGATGCAAAAATAGTTAATAATTTTACTGAAAAATTTAGCATATTAAGTGCAACATTATTATGTTGCGAGTAAATAAATTCTTATTCCTTTAAATAATTCATTAGGCTGTTCGCCATTGCGATTTTTTATTCCATTCGCAAAAAAATTTATCTTACGGTTAGAGACTTTATTAAACTCTGGCCCTCTTAGAGAATATCGTTTAATTAATTCATTTATCTCTCTTTTCCAGGAAGTATAAGGATTAGAAAAGTTAATTTTCGTATCTAATCTTTCTCTGATAATTTCATCATTTACGAACTCTAAACTGTTGTCAAACGCCATTGTTTTAACCTCTTGTTTAAACAGGCATAAAGCCTTCACTGTGGTTTACGCAACTTCTGATGTCTGTGTCTTCTGTTCAGTTTAATAATTTATCGTATATAGCATTTTGCATTCAGCCAATATTAATAACTCGCTCCTCTTATTTTTTTCCGATTATCGTATCTCCTTTCCAGTCTACAATATATTATTTTCTATCAACAACTTACAGATATTCATTAATACTGACTTTTTTCTTCCTCTCTTTTATAACAACTATACCGTTTACTGGAATTCTGAGATGTCGCCATAAATCACCTTCGTCTATAAATCAATCTGTAAATGGTCTCATAATGCAAAGATATCCTTTATACCTTTTAAGGAAATCAACTACTTGTTCTGGACTTCAACCCTGAAAAATTAACTGTTTTATCCATTCCTTTATTTATTTGGTTACTTTTATGGTTTTCTTAGCAAAATGACAGCGAGAAAGCATCTAAAGATGGACCTATTCCAAATAATATCTTTTTATTTCCTGGTCTATTTTCAATTGGCCGTTATTCTGAATAATTATATTGATTAGTTAAGTCCAGCTTGTGTTTTTATTTTTTAACACATTATTCATAAAGAAATTTATCAGCACATCATTATTACCCGCATAACAATCATATATAGGTATAATTATTTGTCAACGATTGATTACATGAATTATCGCCATGCATAAATAATCGATAAATTAAAAAATCTAATAAAATAATGGTCAAATATTCATTCATTATTAATGAATATAAATTATCATTCATAAGTTTCATTTACATTAAGCACCATCACACTAAAAATATACACTCAGAATATATCCAGATTAAAAAAACACCAAATACAGGAACTAGATTCATTATCAATTTTTCGATCATCTTCTATAAGTAACATTCTATATTTTTAGCTCATCCATTTGATAATAAAGTTAACCTTTCTTTACATTTTCTTTACATCATCTCTTGATATAAATGATGGTGAATAACAGGTAAAATGGACAATACCCCTCTAAAGATTAATTTTGGCATTGTCCCAGTTAACCATTTATTTTAAAGACCATAAGATTTTTTCGGATTTCCTGAAAAATGACCAGGATTCCCTTTATATGGTGACTAATCATCCTTATTTCCATTCAGATCGTAATCATCATCTCCTTTAAAAATTTGATTATAAGCTAAAATCTTATGTGTATTATTTTTTGATTTCTCAACATTTTCATTGAAATTATTGATTATATGTTCTATTAAATTAACATTAACTCATTTATTTAATTAAGAAAATTCAGATTCCCACAAGATCATTTCTCTCTATCCTTTCAATTCTAACCCTCCAATCATCAATAGTAGTAATAACTGCCGCATTATTTACCCAACGATCAAAGATATCATTAATTTTTGCCAGATATTCCTGTCGTGTAATCCCTGAAGCAGATAACGATATAATCATCTGTGCCGGACTGTCTTGAGTCATCGTCTCTTTCACTGCGGATAATTCGACTTTACTCAATGCCAACCGGTTATTCTCTCCTCCTCCTAATTCCGTAATGAGTAATTCGCGTAAAGCATGATTAACCGCTTCCTGACTGAGCAATGCCGTTTGTTCCACAGTGGAAGAAACCTCGGTAACCGGAGTCGCGCTATCCTGACCATCGTTTAGACTAACAGGTACTGTCACCGAATAATTGAGAGAAAGCCGTGGACGATTCCCCAGTGATTGCCAGAAATTCCCCAGGCTATTTAAACTCTCTTTAGGCGGTACAACCTGAGTATAAGCACCAGGAATACCTGCTAATTGACGATTATTAATCAAGGCATTCAATACTTGTGACATCACTTGTATTGCCTGGTTATCGGGTTGACTATCAGGGCTGCTGGCATCAGTCGCTGGCTTGGAAGCTTCCCAATAGGTAATCAGATAGTTACATTTAATATTTACCCAACCAGGCAATAACCTCCCGGCAGAAACATTAAACCCTCTCGATTCTGCCGAGCGAAGCTGCAAATCTTCATGAATGTCATAAAGAAAGACACTGACCATCGCATCAGGTTGCATAGTATCTAATTCAGGCAGATCAAAACGAATGGCAATATCTTGATTCAGATATGCGCGCAGCATGGTATCCATTGCCTTATTGACATCAATAATAGTCTGCGTGTTTAACATAAGAGCCTCTCTTAAATTATATATACCTTTTTTCAAGTTGCTGCTTTGTTGGCTGCTTTCACTTGCCGCCGCGCTGCAATATGAAATCTATTGGGTATAGTGATAACTATTTGGTAATAAGTTTATTTAATATTTCAATGCTTTCATTGCTATAACTTTTAAAATGTTAATCGCCCGACTTTAGCTAATTCACGTTTCAGTGCGATTTCAATATTTTCATTGCTGACTGCATCATTACCATTCTCTGAAGCAAAGAATGAAGCCAACAAAGCAATATTGCGGATATTTGCTCCAGTCACGCTTGTTCGTTGAGCTAATTTATTCAAATCTATATCTTCCGATATTTTTATATTTTTTGGCCAAATTTCCTGCCACATTTTTTTACGGATTTTTTCATCCGGGTAAGTAAAGCGGGTAATAAAGGTAAAACGGCGATTAAATGCGCTGTCTAAATGGCCGCGATTGTTGGTGGATAAAATGACCAGACCCGGATAGTTCTCCAGACGCTGTAATAAATAAGAGACTTCAATATTGGCATGTCTATCCTGGGAATCTTTCGTTTCACTGCGTTTACCAAACAGTGCATCAGCTTCATCAAAGAATAATACCCCTGCATCCTGTTCTGCTAAATCGAAAATACGGGATAAGTTTTTTTCTGTTTCACCAATGTATTTATTCACTACAGTAGATAAATCAACTTTTATTAAGTCAACGCCAATGTGTTCAGCAATTACTTCTGCTGCCATGGTTTTTCCAGTACCTGAATCACCATAAAATAGAGCGCTGATACCAGTGCCATAGGCAATTTTATCTTTAAACCCTCCCGCCAAAACCTGTTCCCGATACTTAATTGCGATGAGTATTTCTCGTAACTGCTGAGCAATTTCATCAGATACCAATAAATCCTTTAATGAACGCTTAGGGATAATCCGCTGAGCTAATTGACCGAAATTTTGCTGAGCACGTAAATTTAATGCTTTACGTATATCGCATTGCTGCAAAATATCCAGCGGATCTCGCTGCTGTTGATAAAGCCGGGCCTCTTGCAAAATTAATGGCAGGGTTTCTGGGTTAAAAGTGTAACGCTGGCTTAAAGTTATCGCATCAATATTCTCTGAACAATTATCCGGTAAGCTGGCAATTAATAATCTGGCTTTTTCCGCTGGTGTTAAAAGTGGCATCTCAATCAGTAATACCGGTATCTTTTTCAGCCATATCAATGGGGAATAAGGCTCAATCAGGCAAACAACTCTTAATTCAGGTTGATTCAATAACTCTGACAGGGAGTCCAGTAGTTGTTTATTCTGCTCCGCTAATAAGCCCAAATTCCGTAATAGTAAACATGCTCCATGCATGCGGGTTTCCCGCAAAATATGCCTTATCTGAAGGACAATGGTTTTCTCATCGCTGTCAGCAAGTTTGGATATATCCAGCAGCAGTGTTTGTCGCCCTTCTGAAGCCATCATATTAGCAACGGTATAGGCTCTGGCACTGCCGGCAATTCCCCGTAATAAGACAATCGGTCGAATATTATCGTTGTCAGATAACAATACGTTACCCAATGCTTGTTTTAATCCTTCTGGATAACAGTCGATCCCTGCAGGCGTTAACCACTCAGCACAATGTTCTAAAGCCGGCATAATGTAGTGATGCCCCAGTAAAAAGTGATATACCCCGCTGTCAGTAATAAAAGGAGTCTGGAGCCAGGCCGGCGTTTTTTGGCTGGTATCGATGGATAATAGCTGACAACTCATCAAAGGCGCCCGATGCAGAAAACTCGCTTGCTGTGCCTGTTTCTCCAGCTCTGAGTGGCAAAACAGTTCCAATGCCAAAGCAAAAGAAGGTAATCGACACTGTTGCCCCCCCTGAATAAGCGAAAACAGACGATAGTAGCGGCTATCAAAATGGGGCAATAAGCCTAATAGTAAAACATCTCGCTCAAAATCAGTCAGTTCAAAACGTTCGATCAGATCCGTTAATCTGGATGCTGCCATTGGGCTCACATTGCCTTTTTGCGATATGGCCAGATAGTCATCATTTATCCAATGGGGTTTGCCAAGTGGTTTATCCAGCCTGGCTGCTACTTCCGCTTCAGTGAGCAAAAACTCATCCAGCAGATCACTTCGCTGATTTTCTATGTGATAGAAATGGTGTTGAAGAGCGAGATCTATTCGTTCCAGTTCGCTAAATAAAAATGCCAGATTACGGTCGTCATCCTGATTAAATAAATCATAAAAAACAGGCGCTATATTCATATTTTTTTACTCAGACTAAGTTATTGTGGTCAATGGTTATAACCACGTAATAGTTAATGGTTGATTTAACCAGCTAAAACAAGCCATATTCATTGGCCACGGCCAATCGGTTAACAGAGCATCATAAATTTCGGGTTTAACATGGATTTTTATGCCACTCTCTAACCCACTTAATTCCCCAGATCGTTGCAAAAATAAATAACGTACATCGCTTACTCCCATTTTTTTCCATGCTGGAAGTTGCATAATGATTTTTTCCAGCCATTGGCTAATTACGGTTTGCTGTTCTGGTTCAGGTGCTCGCCATAACCCATTATCATTCATGGGTAAACCACAAATGATTTTATTCAGTGTCAGTCGCCATACCGGTATTTCATCCTCAGCCCAAATCAACCAGTCAAGTAAACAGACGGCCTCTCTTTGCGCCTCAAGGCTGATAAATCGGTTTTTATCCAATAAACCCAGGGCACTGAAAAATGTCGGAAGTAGCGGCCATAAAATCATGCAACCAGCATTACTGACAGATAAAACCGATTGCGCCGATGGGGCTGGAATAGCACTATCAGGTTGTATATGTCCTGGTTCTCCAGCCTCCTGAATCAGGCCATAACGTAATTGTCTGGGATCTGGTTGATGATGCGTTTGTATAGGCTGCATGGGCGGTTGTGAAAACGGCGGTTCTGCATCATTAATCTCAATCAACGTATTAACTTCGCCAATCGCTGGTTTTAATAAGTTGCTGCCATTCTCAGCAGTATTCTTTACTGGTGTCAGGCCATTTTGAACCTGTAATTCCGTCCTCGCTTGTTGTGCAGCATTGATATATGTCATCTGATGTTGAAGATAATATTCAGCCGCTGCCTTCAATCTCTCTGACGTCACTTTTATATCTGTGGTTACCTGCCACACCGAACCAGAGAGTTTTTGGGTTGTGCTCTCAGTAAATAACTGGCAAAGCAAACGCAGAACCTCTGGTTGACTAATCTGAATCAGACGACCTATTCCCTCCGATTGCAAACAATGTTTAGCTAGCACAGGCAACCATTGTTGTGGCTGGTGGTTAACATATTCAATTAACCAATGGCGTCTAACTTCAACACCTGTCACCTGTTGCCATGAGACAATAGATTTCCAGTCACCATGCTGTAAATAATGATCAACATTCTCTAGTACAAATTGCTCTGAATATAAGGTATTGGTTGCAGATAGATCGCACTGAACCATTGATAAAACCGGCCCCATAGGTTTAATTTCCCATGGAATAGGTAAGTCACTTTCAAGATGCTGTTTTTTATTTGGTTTAAACTTACTCGCTTCATTTTTTAATCTTCTTGTCAATCGATAAATAAATTCATATTCAAAATCTTCAAAGATTATCTCTCCAATATCCAAAACTATTTTATCCAATGAGAAGTTTCCACTATGGGTTGACCATTGCCTAATTTCTTCATTAATTAAACTGTGTAACTTTAATTTAAATAATTCAGAACACTTTTCAATTATTTTTTTGCTATGACATTCATCAACATCAAGTGATATAGATAATCTATTAATTACACTCTTTAAATTAATTTCGTGATTTTTTTCCACAATAATGTTCACTTCATAACTTATCATTAAATCCAATGGGCGGAAAATATTAACGCCCACGGTAAAAAAATTATAATTTCATAATAAATGCCAAAATATAGTAAGGTGATATAGCATCGACTTGATGTGTATGCGCCGGAAGAGTAGCTGATGCGGAATGATTATGACCTTTTCCGCTGCCAGCTGTACTGGTATAAGGCCAATAATGATCATGGTCGGTACTTTTTGTCCATGCTGCCCCCGATTGATTGTATATTGTACGATAGTTTGAAAGATTAGTATTATTAAGCTCTGCGCTGTATCTAAGACCAGAGTTATAAGTAAACCCACCACCCTGTATATGCTTGTGACTTGGTATTTGATCAATGTTTAATGTAGTATTATTTACCGTAACACTAATTGCTGTCGTTAAGTTTACTTTGCTATCAACAATAAAAGATTTAGCATCTTTTTGTCCTGTAGCAGTCTTTGTACTTTTCCCTCCAATATCGGAAATTGTCCCACTTAATATAAATCTGTTAATTAGATTAGGTGTGCCATTAGTACCATCACACAACGCCCAACCAGTTGGTGCAGTACTACCAGAAAACATCACGATCACTCCCTTAGGGAGTACATTATTAGGATCAATTGCAACACCATTAGCGTCTACTTTAATTCCACCATTAGCTTTAACTTTAACTGCAACACCACTACTATCAACGTTAATTCCCTTACTAGCATTAACTTTAACTGCAATACCCGTACTATCAACGCTAAGTCCCTTATTAGCACTAACTTTAACTGCAACACCACTACTAGTAACGTCAATTCCATTATAAGCCTTTACTCCAACACCATTACTATCAACGCTAATTCCATTATAAGCCTTTACTCTAACACCATCACTATCAACGCTAATTCCATTATAAGCCTTTACTGCAACTCCATTAGTATCAACGCTAATTCCATTACCGGCTTTAACTGCAACATTAGTACTAGAAACAACAATACCATTACCTTGACCAACACATATTGCATTAGTTTGATTAATCAGACCATTACTAATGTCTACAGATAAAGTACCGTCATCGTCCAGTTTCAATCCTTTTCCTGGGCCATTTTGTTCTGGTGACTGACCACAAGCTTTACGCCCAATATCAGCAATATCAATTAATTCACTAAAATCGGTTTGCAGAGGAATACTTCCTTCTTTAAAACGTTTTTTTAAATCATCAGTCGAAGAACCAATTGATTTAGTTCTGACATTCTCTGCATTGGAGAGATTGTATTTATTTTCCATTTTTATCACCTTATATTATATATGCCATTATAATAAATCATATTCAAACAATAGCATTTTTTGAATGCTCTGATATTAGGATAAATGAGATATCTATTCTATGCTTTTAAAATTTATTTCCATCATAGCTGAAATAGAAACCGAATCTTGTACGTACCTCTCCTTTTTCACTGTCATTAATATCAGATATGTAATTTAGTGATAAAACAAGAGGTTCTTCGGTATAAAATGATGCGCCAGAAAGATCTGGGTTATCACCTGGTGAAAATACAAATCCATAATAAAATGACCAGGTATTTCCTGCAGGAGGATCATATAAATTCATTGCTTTCCATGACAAATTAAGTCCTACTTTCTTCCTTCCTTTAAGATGCAGTACTTCATCGGTAATAACACCATTTTTATTTTTCTTCACTTTAACATAATAATCTGACCACGCATTACTTGATTCCATCACTGCATATTCAGGTCCCATTTGATCATCTTCCGTTAAAAATACCAGCTTACCTTTATTATTTACGGGCTGATATAGAAATTCTGAGACAGTAGTAACACCATTATTCTCCTTATTAAGATCAATATCTACCCGTAATATACCTTTATCATAAGGCACATACATTAATTCATTGCTAATGATGACCTCAGTATTCCATTCTTCTCCAGACTCACCAATGACCTCAATACGCTGCTGCTCCGTGGCAATACGCATTGTGCCAATACCTTTTAAGGCGGATGGTAATTTACCCAACGTCAAACTTTCCAGAATGGAATAAGCCGCATCCCCCAGTGGCGCACCATTATTTTGCCAACGCTGATAGGTATTAGAAAAATTTAAAAAAGCGTCCCGATCCATCCAATGGATAATCATAGAAATATGAGCTGGAAATTCGGTAAGAATCGTTTCTTTAACCCATTCTTCCAATTTATAGGGATCAACACCGGGCAATTTAATTAGGTCACTGTTCACGACTACGCTAATCACAAATGAAAAGCGGTCAGTCCTTTCATATTCCACCCCCGAAAAATACCAACTATACCGCCACGCCTCTTCCGGTGCAGGAAAAGCCAAAGAGGAATTACCCAAACGTTCAATAACTAAGGTCCCTTCAATGCGATCAAAGCTGACGACTTTTGCATAAAGTTTTTCTGACTCCGCTTTTTTTAAATTGACGACCCCCACCTGTTTTAACAGGGTGATTTCGCTACCTGCAACAACCATCGGCGGGAATGGCGTTTGCACAGTACGGGTCAGGCGCCGTTGATTCTCAGGCAATGGGAGACCATTCTGAGATTGGTCACTCGCATAAGCCAGACGATAGCCCATATCTTCCATCCATACCGGGCTGTTCTGCCAGAAGAGTTTGTTTGCCCCGGCTGCTACCATTACCCGCGCCAGATTATGTTCCAGTTGCGCACTATTACTCACATCCAGCCAAAACTTATCCCCCTCGGTTTTGAATACCATCTGACCACGTATCGTAAATTGGGTTTCCCCCTGCTCGCCTTCATAGAGAATTAAATTGATCACTTGCCCCTGTGTCAGCTTGCCATCAATACCCTTCTGCTCAATGACCACATATTGGCCGTCTCCCTCTGTTGTCACTAGGTCTGGTTTCTGTTCCTTATCAAACTCACTATTGGGTTTGACTGGCAGCAACGCTCGATGTTCAATCAAATAAAAAGGCAGTTGGCTTAGGTCTGGTTGAGGTTTAAACAACTCACCTCCCAACCCCATGCGAGCAGCAATACGTTTTTGTAGCGACGATACCTGATCGATACGAATATTAGATCGGTGGTAAGTCAATGTCGGTTGTTGAGCCAGATAACCCTGTTGAACCACCCGAAAATCGTCGGGTAGTGTCGTAAAGGTACGCGGCGCCCGCTGAGTACCAAAATAACCCAACAGATAATTAACAATATCCAATTCATGATCACTATCCTGCGCAATCTGTTTTAACAATTCCTTTAACTGAGATGCATAATCTTGATGAGCGTCATCATTAATTGAACCCGGTTTAAAGGGCCACTGAGTACCCCAAACCTCATAGCCTTCGCGCTGAAAAGCCAGTAACCGCGGAAGCATAGCTATCTGTTGACAGCCACAGGACAATAGTTGTTCAAATGGCAACATAAACTGATGAAGTGGCAATAGGTGTTCACTTGCAGACAAAGCATGTTGTAGCCCATAGCAAGGCGGCAAAGTATCACTAACGGGGTAATAGCTGCCAACGTCACGATGCTGGCCATAAGCCAATATTACCGGTTCATTTTGAATCAGTGATTGACTGGGTAAACTGGCCTGGATTTGCTCCTTACTCACACTGACGCTAATCCCCCCTTTAGCTATCACCCTAAGCGGGCCATTTGGTTGCGCCAATTGATTGAGTGGGTCCTCTCCCCAAAGGCGTGGATAATACCCCTCCTTGATCGACCACGACCAGGTATCCCCCTCAACCGGTTCAATCAGGGTTTTATCGAAGCTATCATCCAGACGAAGGCGATTCACATGTTTGATACCCTCAATCTCAAGCAGACTATTTACCAACCGGCTAAGATTGAGAATAAGCCTTTGCGTATAATCACGGGCTGCCGGCAGCTCTGGTATCCAGCCATGTTCCAATCGTGGTCCTTCGAAGATTTCATCATTGCTCATCCCGGCATTTTGCAATGTTTCCGTACTGTAACGCAGTGCTCCAGGCATCAGATACTGTTCTGCGGTGCTATATACCGCTGCAAAAATACCGGCGATATCCTGTACACCTACATCATCATCCAATTCAACATCCAGCAACAGTGGCATATCAACCGGTTGTAGCCAGATAATGTTGCTGACAGATTCACCAATATTACGATTTTTGGTCAAAAAATCTGTTAGTTGCTCGGTAGCTATTTCCTTATTACTCTGCGTCCAGCGGGTAGGTTCCAGATACAGCCAGTAATTTCCCCGCAGGGTAAACTCTTTCGCACCTTCACTACTGACAAAGCTGTATTCCCTTCTGGTTGCATCATACCAATAGGTATAACGATGCTCCTCCGGTTCACGCACCAGTTGTACACTCCGAAACAGAAAATCCCCCTCATCCTGTGTCCAGTCGCTACTGTGTAGATCCAATAATGCCTTGCGATAATCATCGGCTGTCACCGGTCCACAAGTCAGTGCATTATGTGGGCCAAATTCGGCTGGAAAAATTCCCTCTTTCTGCTCCTGCTCATTCAACGCAGGAGTCAGTAAATCTTTCAGGGGAAGTGTATGTCGGTAGGCCAGGTCTGACACACCGTAACTGATTCCCTGCAAGAATGTGATACCTGGATCATGCTCTGCCGTATCACTCCACAGTTTTTCGGCCTGTTTTTCAATCACCTGATGAGCCTGTTCCAGCAAGGTATCAAAGTGAATATCGTCTTTAACGCTATGAAACAGTGCATCCTGATTACTCATAATCATTTCCTCGGTATTGCGGGTTATCGGGCCTCTTCCCAGACTAAAATAAGCACCTCATTATCTTTGGCTTCCACAGAGGCGGTGTTATCACTCTCACCAGAAGAATCATCCCGCTGTAGCGTCAAACGAGTAACGCGTTCAACCAGTGGTTGTTGTTGAATGGTGGCTAACAACTGAAAATAATTAATGCTGTTATTCAACACAACGGGCCGCTGCTCATCCACGCTCCAGGGCATATACTCCCCACACAGCTTCTGCCATAGCTGGCGATAGCCAAAATCTTCGTTCACATCAGGTTTAAAAATCACCTCGTAATAGATTTTTACATCTATGTATTCTGGGTTTCTAATCTTAATAGCGGCCCAGGGAGAGTCTTTCTGTTGTAGCCAGTCAGCCATCTCTTGCAAACGTGCCGGATTCAGTACCGGACGCAGAGGATCATCGCTATCGTTGTATCGGTTTGCTGGAATCACGGTTAGTTGTTGCTGCTCCAATGCTGGCACCCTGGTGAGTTCATCATTGCCGGGATACCTGACATCGAAGATGCTGATATAGCGCTCTTTTAGTAGTGTTGCCATATTGCCCCAGGTCAAGGCACGGTTACGATGGGACAGACCCTGAGCCGTCCGTTCAAAAAATGCGCTATAGGATTCAGGTATACGTCCACCCCATGATGCCCAGGGCTGGTTGACCGATGCCAGCACAATGATGGGTTCAACCGGCCGCTGTATGCTGCTGGCAGGCAAAGGGGTTGAGAAATGGCTGTCACTGATGCTATCCACATTAACCAGAGTTGCCGTCATCGCGTTATAGATCAAGCCGTATAGCCAGGGGGCATTCCCCCATGATTCCTCATGGGAATCCACCTCTACCACCGCCCGCAACCAATAGCGCCCGGCTGGCATCTGTTCTGCCTGACTGGACGCATCCACAGGCAACTCAACGTGCCAGATACCATCCTGATACAGGTTCTGGGTTCCATCATTGACCCATGCATCCAATTCAGCCCATTGATTATTTTGATTCAGGTAATACCAGGAAATTGTTGGTTGCTGCGGGGATTTTAATTTCCAGTACAGCGCCAGTGTCTGCCCCGGTTTTACATCAGTAAAACCTAAATATAACGCTGGATTTTCCCCCAATGGCTCTGGATCACGGCTATAACCAAATGGTGTTAAGTGATACCTCTCAAAAGAGGTGTCCTTAGCATCATCCTTTTCCGAAACTCTGATACCCGTCACCTCCGGCAGTGCCTGACTGTCCTTTCCCTGTAGCCTGAGTACCGGTTGCGTGAAAAGGAGATTATCCAAATCTTCTGGTGCACTGATTGCCGGTTCTTTGTCTGACAGTGTCAGTGTGACCTCTTTCTTATTTACCTCAGATGTCAACGTTAGCCATTGATTTCCACTGCTGACCTGTGCCACCAGCTCCTGAGTACTTATATCTTGTGCAAAGGTGACAGTGATCACCCTTGTACCCTCTTCCATCGCCAGAAGCGATGAAGTTATCAACACGCCACCAAATACCAGCTGATCACTATTTGTCTCACCAAATAATCGTATCCCATCAGACGGCAGTGACACCTGTGCCTGTAAATCCCATGGAGCGGAGGTAACCCATTGCTTTTCCCCGTCATTCCGTAACCAGCGCAAGTCACTGATATATCCACGATTAGCCAGCAAACTGGCATCCAGGGCATATTGCAATGCATTGCCCTGGTCATCCTGACCAGCCTCAAACAGAGTTCCTTCCGGGAGTAGCTGCTCCGTCACTGTCGAATTCAGTTCCACAGATAAGGCAACCTGATCAGGCTGTGCAGAATGGGGAGATAAGCCTAAAAGCTCCCGATAATAGAGTTCACGATGGGCAGCGGGTAATGCATTTAATAAGGATATTGGTGTTTCAAATAAACGCAAAACCGCTAACAGAAAAGCCTGATGAGGTAATAATTCCCCATTGGGTTCTATTTCTTCCTGATATAATTTTGCAAGTTTTTCTGGCGTATTTTCTGACATAAAGAAAAAATCATTCCAATATTTATCGCCAGAGTTAAAGGGTATTATCCTGGTATACGCTTCAATATATTTAAGCAATTGCAAACTGGCTCGATTATCTAATCTAAAATCAGTCGTCGGCACCAGATTTGACAATTTATTATTTAATTCGGTTAATTCCATAATATCACCTGTGTTTATCTGTCACAGCGATTTATCAGCAAATAAATAATTATTTACATCTTCGTTAATTCTATTTAATTCAGTTAATACTCTAATTTACGGTAGCAAAGCCTTGTTGGGTGATAAAACGTCCTTTTCCTGATGAAGGTGTCGTAACATCCGATTGTGGCGGACTCACTGTATTATTTATGGCTGGCGATTCAGGCGTAAACATCGCCGTAAATTGCTGCCCCTTGATAATTAAAGCCGCCCCGCTGGTACACTGAAGGGCCTGCTGGCTGGCATCCAGGGCGCTGATGGTAATGGTTCCTGTTCCCGGCGTTGTATGTGTTGCTGTGATATAGGTTGCAGAAACCCGGACCTGTCCCTCATCCCCCAGAATACACACTTTTTTTCCACTGACCTGCGCATGTCCTGTGCCACTAATTTTTCCTGGGTTGGGAACCGTCACCTGCCGATTGCCAAAGTTGGGATCAAACTGTAACAAGTCACCATCCACCACAATCGCTTCACTCATACCACCTCCATCACCCGGCCTTCACTTAGCGCAAATGTTCCCTGGATTTGTTGATTGATATCACTCCCTCGCAGGCGATACATGACCTGTACTTGCAAGGTATTCCCCATGCCAGAGGATTGACGAACCTGAATATCAGTCATATCAGCCCGGGATTCATACCGTAATACGCTGTCATGTATACGGGATTCAATTTCAGCAATAAGTTCATTGCGGATATTTTCAAACATAAAATCATTTAATCCGCAGCCATAATTTTCACGCATCAGACGTTCCCCCGGCTCAGTGCTAAACAGAATCTGTAAACTTTGTCGCACATCTTCCGCCCCTTCCGCCATCTCAACCCCTTTTTCAAGGGAAAAGACCGGTGGAAAAGCCCAACCACGACCATAGAGTTGTGTCAGTATTTGATTTTCCATTCATCATCACCTTTCACTGGGTAAGATTAATTTTGGCACCTTTGATTTCAACACTGTTTTTCCCAGACATTGACAATGATTTATCAATCGTGGCATTCATTGTCTGCGCTTTCAGTGTTAACTCTTTTTTCGTTGACAGAGAAATGTCTTTATCTTGCTGAAGCGTTATTTGATTTTCACCCGCATTAATTCGGATCATTTTCTCTTTGCCATCAATGATTAATTGTTGTTGTGTTTCACCTTTTTTAACGACCAGTACTTTTTCTCTATTATCCTGGGTCGGTTCAAGAGGTGCCTTATTTTTCGGATTATGCATTGCCCCCAGAATAACCGGATAACGCGGATCATTTTCAAAAAAGCCGATAATAACTTCGTCACCCGGCTCTGGGTAAAAACAGAAACCGCTTTCATGGCTAGCGTAAGGTTTCCCCAATCTGGCCCACAAAAATTCATTGGGACGATTCAACACCGGCAGAATAATGGGAATACGGTTTAGCACAGCACTGTCCTGCTGATATTTCGCTACTGTTGCAATATGCAGTTCAGGAGCATCAGGTAATATCGGCAAATATTCATGTTGTAAACCAATGCTCACCGTGGTTTCCCAATCAATTCGCCGATTAAGACGGTGGCGAACCTCAGTAATGCTTGCCGTACCATCTAACTGTGAACCAAATCCAGTCAGCTGAATGTTGTCTCCCAGCTGGTAACGCCCATCTCCTTTGAGCAAGAATTCTCCTGTTACCCCGGAAATGCGCTGGTTAAGCAATAATCCCTGTGCCAGATAGCCGCTTTCCTGGGTTGTTAACGGACTGCTATAACAAATGTCCCAACCCGCTTTATTAAGGGATGCTAATCCATCAGGAGAGAGTGCCTGCTTACCCACCGAGACTTTTCCGTAGCGACCACCTGACTGCACCTGCTGCTTATTAATATCCCAACCACTGACTTCCAGCAAAGCGGGGTTGATCTGATTGTCAAACTGCCAGTAAGCATCCTTGACAACGATGTCTTTATTCTCATCCCCCCGGCTCTTCAAGGTATAGGCTGAGTTTGATTTCAGGGCATCAGGTTGAACAAACTGAACGTCCTCTATAGCAGGTAACAACCATGCACCTGTTGCCGACAGTCGGCACAACAGAAAATGCCAGTCTGAACAACGAAATTGCACCATCTGTTCATGCTTTTGATCTAACGCCGCTATCTGTCCAAAACGAGCATTAATTCCGGCTTGATTCAATAAAGCGCTTAAGATCGCTTTTTCACTTTTGTCTTTAAACAGCTGTGAATGCTGGGTATCCACCATCAGTTGCAACCGATGCTTGACGACCAGAGTGAGCAATAATTGCTTATTCTTAATACGCAGGGCCTTACGGGTAATAAGACCATTAAACAGCACCCATTTTTTGCTACCATCAATCAATTCCAGACGCAGGGTTTTCCCTACCTGACAATGGGCCAGTTCTGTCTGAACATCCGTCTGGCTGAAAGACGAGAGTGGTCTGTCCGGTACACTCAGTTTCAGCGTCGCAGAAGGTATGCTGTTAACCCGATAACAGGTGTCCACATCCACTGCGGCCAAAATTGATAGTGCCTTACCATCTGCAACAATTTTCAGTTGGTGGCTCATGATTCGTCTCCCCTGGCAGCCTGCAATATTTCACCCGGGACAAATCCATTGAGATTATCCAGGCCGTTTTGCCAGGCCAGCGTCAGATAATCTACACCACCTGACAGTGTTGATGCCGTACTGGCTGCCATCAGAGCCAGAGATACCCCATCCTGTATGCGTAATGCGATTTTTGACGGAGATTGCAGATTTTGTTCAGTCTCCTGCAACACCAGACTTTCATCAGCTACCAATGTCAGTATTACCCGCACCCGCAAGGGAGTCGCATCACGATCAAACAAGGTGTAATTCACAGACAAACTCTTGGCCCTGCCAGCAAAGTAACCCCGACTTTCCCAACGCATTTTGCCCCATTTAACTTGCAGGAAGCGCGTCTCGTTACTGGTTGCATCCACACTGCACAGTTGTTTGAGCTGCATGAGCTGTTCTTCAATGGGGGTTTTGTTACCCGGCATCGTGGCATCAAAAATCAATTCAAGTGATAACCCTGCGGGTTTGGCCTGTACATAAATGCTACTTTGCTTTTCGCTATTAATCGCCTGGGATTGCTGATAATCCGTTTGGTAATCCAGTTGCAAGGAGTCAGGGTTATACATGGCCTGCAACGTTCCTGCCCGTATTTTCCCTTCCCTATCCTTATAAGCATTAATTGTCAGCTTAGCTAAACCACGTTCAATCAGACTCATGGACGCCACCCTTCCTCATCGCGTAATGCGGCCAACACTTCGCGTTTTATCGTTTCAACCCAAGTCGCCTCATCCAGACTTTCCTGTATCAAAGAATGGTTTTGCCGTTCTGATTCAGTCGGTCGTGTTGATGGCACTACCTTTGCCTGAATAAGTAACTCTCTGATTTCTACTGTCATATTTTGACTCCAAGCCAACGCATATCCTGGTAACGCAATTCAAGGGTATTCACCAATATGGCGTTACTGTTAGCGTCAAAATCGCTGGTTTGCCAGCGTACCGGCAACGCATTGCTCAACGTCCAACTGGACAATGGCAGTGAATTTTCATTCAACAGCATCACCACCACATCGGCATAAGCGATTTTTTCACCACTCAATACCTGATCAAACATCCAGGTCAATGGCGAGACCGTCATCACGCCCCGTTCCAAAGTCAGCGTACCGTGTTGGATTTTCTCAGCTAAATAGTTATTACGGGCATTTTCTCCCCCCTCACTGTACTGAGTCACCTGTAGTTCCCGACTAAGGCCAGAGATGCGCTGAAAACGAATATCCAGCGGATCGGGAATGCGGTTAAAAATAAAACTCGCCATAAAACGATGGGATACCACGGGTGTGTAATAATCGTTCATTGTGCTTTTTCCTTCTTAAGACAGCGCCTCTGTTTGGGTATTAAACACCAAACTGATCTCAATAAATTCGGCAGGAAACAACACGGCCAACTCAACTTTCATGATCATTTTTCCTGCACGAACATCATCCTCAGTCATCGTCTCGTTTACACCTAACAGAATGTTAAATGCCTCATCTTCCTGTGAACCATACAAGCCACCCTGCAACCATAATTGCCGTAACCAGTTGTAACTTTGTCCTTTTAACTTCATCCAAGTAAGTTCATTATTTGGCTCAAAGACATACATGCGAGCCAATTGAGTCAAATGCGCTGTCACATAAGAAACCAGCCGACGTGTTTGCAGATAGCGCCACGGTGTGCTATCCGTGTTTTCCAGAGTGCGGCATCCCCATACCCGTATGCCCTTACCAGGGAAACTGCGAATCACGTTGAGCGAAGTGCCGCTGCTGTTAAACAGTACACTTCCCTGAAGATAAGATTTAACCGGTCGAATAACCTGGGATAAGGCAATATTGGCCGGTGCTTTCCAAACACCCACGTCGTTATCCGTACGTTGAATTACCGCCGCGACTGCGGCGGTGGGTGACAGCACAACACTCCGGGAAATAGATTGATTTTCCTGATAAGTCGTTTCCAGACGAGGCCAATATGCCGCCCCCCACTGACGATAATCCGATGACAGCTTTGTCATACACTGCTGTGCCTGGTCAACATTATCCGGCGCATCCAACAACACAAAGAGATTGGGCCTGACCTGACTCAGTTGCAACAGTGCTCCCCAGCCTTGAGACCACAGACTTATTTTGGTTGAGGAGTCATCAATATCACTGTCATTAAGCCGAGCCATATCCGGTACCAAAATCAGTGTAATCTGACTCTGCCCACCAATGGCTTCGCTAACCGTAGCAGAGCGCAATGCTGCTATCAGACTTTCCGCTTCAGCTGTGGTCATCTCCACTGATGGCATATTGTCCTTCAGGGGTAAAACAAATGCCTGTTGCCCGCCATTATCAAAATAGTGTCTGACAGCAAACATCAGCACATGGTCGTCACCAAACAGGCTGGTATACTCGGCCAAACTGTCGATACGGACTGCTGCTTCCGATTGTTCCGGATAACGAGCGGTGTAACCAATAAACACCGGCACAGCACTGGGTATTTCCTGCTGACCCATTGTGATTATACTTTCTGTTAAAGTCACACCCGGTTGGAGTCTCTCCATCATCGTCACCTCCTCCAAGATGGTTAGAGTAGGCACTGTCAATACAGTGCCTGGCGTTTAGTTATGGAGATTACTGAACAACATCCTGCGTAAATTGCAGAATGATGAATTCAGCTGGCCGCACTGCTGCCAAACCGACAGTCATAATCATCTTACCCTGTTTAATATCAGCCTCGGACATGGTGATATCCTGACCAATTTGCACAAAATAAGCCTCTTCCGGGCGAGCGCCCATCAATGCATTTTTCTGCCAAAGGGTATAAAGATATTGATCAACGGCAGCCTTAGCGCGTACCCAAGTAGGCTGGCTATTAGTTTCAAACAATACAGCACGCAGCGCCTGGCGGATATCTCGCTCAACGGAATTGAATAGACGACGGACAGGAATATAACGCCAACTGATGTTGGCAGCTTCCACACAAGTACGGGCTCCCCAGACCATAAAACCACGGTCGGTAAACGAACGGATGACATTGATGCCCTTGTCATTCATATCTCCCTGCCGTGCGTCATCTACCTTATCAAGCAGACTCCCGATCCCTGTGAGCGCAACGTTGGCTGGCGCTTTCCAGACACCGCGACGATTATCCGTTTGGCAATAAATACCCGCAATGGCAGCACTTGGCGGAATGATGACAGCGCGTTGTTTCTCCTGGAGCAACCTTTCATCAATCTCCTGTGCCAACCCTTCATTGATCGTCCTAAGCTCGTCCAAATTCGTTGGCTTACCCGTTTCCTTATCAACCTCATAGCCACTGATACGAATGGCCTTATCCTCAGGCAACGTGGAAAATTTTAGGTTAGTTTCCAACTGGGGATAGTAGGCGGCGGCCTTAGCGCTATTCCCTACTCCTGACACAGATTCTCCATCATTGCTGTCCGCAATCAGAAAATAGCCCACTTTGTCATCACTCAACAGTGAGCTCACCGCACCATAGATCTTGGTTTTATAATCCAGATCGATTTCCGGGCAAACCAACAGAGTAATATCACCTTTCTGTTCAATGACTTCGGGTATGGCCGCCAAAACCAATTCATCTTCAGCATCATTTAATGGGTAGATATAGCAAGCTCCTCCACCATTTTGAAAATAGAGCCGCAATGCTTCCACCGCTGGAGATAAATTGATTGTCCCAATATAGTAAGTTTCAGATTTAGATTCAGGTTCAGGTTCAGGTTCAGTGTTAGATTGGACAATAATCTCAACTGTTGGAGCCAGGGAAAAAGAGGAAGTGAATTCAAGCCAGTTGCTGATACGGGTACAGACTTGGGCTGAATCAACTACTGTCGGAGTAAATTTTCCGATAAAAACAGGCACGGCAGTCGCGCTGTTACTGACAGACAACGCCAGGGAGGCATCCTCTTCAATATAAACACCAGGCGCTTTCAGAATAGCAGACATGATAACTCCTCATAATCATACGATTAACGCTGTTCTACATCTTGCGTAAACTGGAGAATGATAAATTCCGCAGGCCGTACAGCGGCCAAACCGACTTTAACAATCATTTGCCCCGCATCAATCTGCTCCTGTGTCATCGTGATTCCTTTGCCAATCTGCACAAAATAGGCATCTTCCTCTTTGCTGCCAGCTAATCCCCCCTGTTGCCACAGGCTATAAAGGTAGTTGCTAATCGCCGCCCGTACCCGTTCCCAGGTAGGCTGATTATTAGGCTCGAACATAGCAAAGCTCATGGCACGCTTGATATCCCGCTCCACAGAATTAAACAAGCGTCGTACAGGGACATAGCGCCAATTGTCACTATCTTCCAGGGTCCTTGCTCCCCAAACCGTAGTGCCGGTGTTACTGAAATTGCGAATCATATTGATAGCGCGATCAGTGTTATACACACCCTGCAATGCATCCGTGACTAAAAATTTAGGTTCCAGGCCCCCTTTCAACGCAACATTGGCAGGCGCTTTCCACACACCACGGGATAAATCAACAGATGCGTAGACTCCCGCCATAACTGCACTGGGTGGAATATCTGCTTTAGCCCAATCCGCTTTCAACCAGGGGTAATAAACTGCAGCGAATGGTGTGGCGGTATAGGCTTGTTTTGCCTCTTCTGCACCATTGATAGTCAACTCTGTTGCAGGGCCATCCAAGACAGCAAATAACCCTTTTCCTGGCTGACATAAAACATCTGTTGTCGTTTTAATATCTTCGCCTGCAGCAACCAGTAAGGTTACATCATCCAGGGTTGGGATAATTTTTTCTAAACTCGTTGTTTTGACGAGATAACAATACCCACCTCCATTAGCAAAATAAGCACGCACAGAAACATCTAATTTATCTTCATTATCAAAATCACCAATAAGATTAAGATAATCCATCCACGAATTAATACGGATTGCATTATCTTCGCTGATATTTGTTCGATCACCCACAGCAAAAACAGGAACCGCTGTGGCGCTATTTGAAACTGACAAAGCCAGGCTATTTAATTCTTCAATATAAACGCCAGGATAACTAGTATCGGTTGTCATAAAAAGTTCCCTTATATGAGACGATTAAATATCAATGCTTCAAACAGCCTGCATAATCACCCTGTCTGCTGTCAGAGTAATTTCCTGTACTGCAATATCATTACTGGTGGCATCAAATGAAGGTGAAGTCAATGAGGTGGGAAAAGCATTAGAAACATTCCAGGTCATCAATAATTCAGTACCTGCATCGTTGGTTAAACTGATGGTGATATCCTTTTTCTCGACCTGATTAAGTTGAATAGAGTTAACCCAGTCAAATAATTCTGTTTTCCCCGGGAAGACACCCTTACGCAAAGTAATATTAACAAGCTGTCTCTGGCCCGGCATTTTGAACCAATTACCGATACCATCTCGATATTCGATAGTGTCATAGTTAATATCTAATCCTGAAACACTATTAAATGGAATTTGATCATCCCCGATAGAAACGATAAAACGATAAACAGGAATAGGATATTCAACCGCGATTTGAGATGTACTTGTGGACATAACAACCCCTTTTTTAAATAAAAATAGCTTGATTGATTACAATTAATCAATATATGATGGAAGTTAATAATGTTTGAGTAACGCTACCGCCACAAAATGACAGGAATATCATTCCGATTTTTTTACTCATAATATAAAACTTACATCAATAATTTATCGTGCCGAAAAAGCCAGAATAAGTACATTGCAATGATGCAAATTGCCTTTTATGCAACTTTATTTACAGAGAAGCAAAGGCAAAGCTATTATGCCGATCCTAATAAACATCAATCTGTTATCAGACATGATGTGATACTTAAAAGATAAATAAGATCTTAATGATGGGAAATACTGCTTAATCAATATCACTATTAAAGCTATTCGGAAGGAGGCTATATGTCATTTAAAATACCGAATGATGAAGATGTAATTATTTGGATAATTATAGGTACATTTTCTACATGGGGCGGGGTTGTCCGATACATTATTGATATGAAAAAGGACAAGATACGTTGGGATTGTAAAGAAGCAACAAGTCAAATGATTGTATCCAGTTTTACGGGATTTCTTGGTGGATTTCTCAGCTTTGAGAGCGGCGTCAGCCTTTACATGACTTTCGTTATTTCCGGACTGTTTGGAACGATGGGAAGCACCGGGATTAGTTATCTATGGAAAAGATTTTTCAATGTTGGAGACAAAAAATGAGTACCAATAATACCTCCTACTTTTTCAGCAAAAGAAGTGAACAGAATTTACTTGGTGTGCATCCTGATCTGGTGAAGGTTACCCGTTTAGCTCTACAGCTTTCCCATACCGATTTTTGTGTTATTGAGGGGCGAAGAACAGCCGAACGCCAACGGCAAATGTTTGCTGATGGGCATAGCCAAACATTGAACAGCCGCCATTTAACCGGACACGCTGTAGATATAGCGCCATTAATCAATGGCATTATTCCCTGGGATAATTGGCAAGCCTTTATCGAACTTGCAACAACTGTCAAGCAAGCTGCCCAGCGTTTGCATATTCCTATTATTTGGGGTGGAGACTGGAAGTCACTAAAAGACGGCCCACATTTTGAATTGCCTCGCCAATATTACCCATGAAAAACTTTTCAATTCTGGTCAGATCCTCATGTTTCTCCTTTTACTCGTGGAAGGCTAGCTGTAATGCAGAAGTGCTTCTCCAATAAACAGGGCAAATGACAGGTTCTTAGTTTGCCCTTGATCCCATCAGTGATATAAGAATTCAACTTCTCAATGATAATTTCCAATGCAGACCACCTGAACGTTATTGATAATCTTGACTAAGCCCGTGAGCAGGTCATTTGTTATTGAGATCGTTCACGTCAAATAGATGGAATTTATATACCCGTCATCTTTCAAGTTGCCTCTTTGTTGGCTGCTCTCACCCCGGTCACAGAGTTTATCTATGCTCCCGGGGATTCGCTCCCTTACCATCGCGATGCATCCTGAAATCCATAGGTTAGATTAATACTACATCGTCATGAAAATAGAAAACAATGACGAAATACGGATATCCCGCCCTGTTATTCACAGAAGAAGTTCATACCGTTAAGACTACTGAATTTAAAGATATAATATCGTATCAAGAGAAAAAAAATCTTAGCCATTTTTCCAGGCAAGATCTGATAAAGCGTATCTAATCAACTTCCCACTACTTGTCTTAGGAAGTGCATTGACAGAACAGAAAAAGTGAGGGTAGTGAGATTTGCCTAATTTACTACGTGCATATTCCTTCAGCTCAGACCATAGCTTTGGTAAATCAGAGACTTCTTCAGCCAGAACGATTAATGCATAAGGTCTTATAAGTTCAAATTCATCTTTACTAAACCATACAGCACTTTCTTTTACCTGAGGATGCTTCATTAAAACCTGTTCAAGAACTTGTGGTGAAAACCAACAGCCATTTATTTTTAACGTCGCTCCTGATCTCCCAACATGATAGTAAAAACCTTCTGCATCCACGAAATATAGATCTCGAGTATTAAACCAGCCATCGACAAAGGAATTCGAGTTTTCACCTTTAGCATCATTTATATACCCTTTAGCTAAGGTATTTCCTTTCACCCACAATACCCCAACCTCACCGACGCTACATATTCTTCCATCACTATTTACCAATTTAACCACAAAGCCGGGAACCAACACCCCACTAGAACCCGGACGACTATAACCATCACGATTTGAAATAAAGGTAGAAAGCACTTCTGTCGTGCCTATGCCATCAATAATATCTGTTCCCATCTTTTGCTTTGCTTCAATATAAAGAGCTTCTGGTAAAATCTCACCAGAAGAAATACAAAGTCTTAGATTAGGTAAGTCATTATTTTTAATTTCATTCAGCAAAATCATTTTTAATACCATAGGTACAGTAAAAAAAACATTCACTGAAAAGCGTTTGAGAATTTCGGTATAACTTTTTCCCTTAGCCAGAGGAGCCGCAATTACATGTGATGCCCCCGAAAAAAGCGAAATCAATATGCCATTCAAACCATACGCAAAAAATATTCTCGATGGAGTATATACGCATTCCCCTTCACGTAAGCCAACAACAACAGGAGTATAATTCATATTGCATAGCACAAAATCTTTATGCTCATGTATTAATGCCCTTGGCGAGCCTGTTGATCCAGATGTAAACAATATTACAGCCGGGTGTTCTTCAGGCAATAAAACAGCTTCATCGGTTATGTTATTGCTCTCACCTACAAAACCTGATGTAAATTCATGAAAATTAATGATAAGACCATTGAAAAAAGCTCGTAAGTTTACATCCTGATGAGCAGTTTCATCGCATATCAATACAAACGGATTCGCTGCATGCAGCATTTTCTCTATATTTTCTGCCGAAACAAAATAATTTATTGGACAAAAGACCAACCCCCGCCAAAAACATGCCAACATAATTATTATACTTTGAAAGCTATCAACCGCGGCTAATGCCACAACGTCACCAATATTCAACCCAAGAGCATCGAATTTTTGAGAATATTTCTTTGTATTCTGATTGAGCTGATCGTAAGTCAGATGTTCACCCGTATTAGGATCAAGCAACGCTATTCCTCTACCTGGTTTGAAAATAAAATTACACAGATTAATTCTATCCCCCTTGAGCGTTTTTAGTGCGGCTCTGGCTTGAATAGCCCCGAAATAATTATCGAGACCATCTCCGTAAGGTCTGGTTAATACGCCATGAAGATATAGAATATTTTCAATTTCATATGGTACTACGGGTCCATATTGACTAATTAAGATGGAATTACAATTATCTTTTAAAGCAAGATATGTTTCGATATCATTAATTATCTTATTGTTTAATAGTAAATCATTGGAAACATCGAAAAACTTCTCAATAATCATCGATAATAAAATCGATTCGTAAATAATCGAACAGGACAGTTTGGAAATAGCACGACGACAATCTTCCTCATGTATTTCAAAATAAACATCGTTTATAATTAACAAATTAGCTCTCTGACAAATAAGATGATATTTGTTAAGTACATTTCCTTGCATATCAACCAATATTGAAACTTGATCAAATTCTCTGATATCCCACAACTTTTCTCCCGGCAAAATGATTACAATATTTGCACAATATGCCTTCTGTCCTACCACCAAGTCAAAACAATCATATTGCTCCATTAACGGTAGCACATAACTTACCACACGATCCTCACCTAACGCAGTAATTTTAATACGATTAGCACCATTTTGAATGTTTCGAGATATTTGCGTTAAAATTTCCTTTATTTGTATAACTAAAAATGAATCCCACCAAGAAAAAATTTTTTTCAATTTATTTTCTAATTCGCTCCTGCCAAGAATGTTTTCTATCACGGGAGGCACTACAAACGCTTCTGCTTTATCAATATATTTCCCTTCACAATTTAGCAATGCCTCAGAATATTGTTTTCCTCCATTCATCAGTTTTTCATAGAAGGTCGGCAACACAATTACATCAACCTGCGTGCAAGTTTTCACAATATTATAACTACATAGAAAAAATGGAGATAATATTTCGCAAAGATAATGCCATATTTCTACCAGCTCATTTTCACTAAAAACCATCAGGTTTACATCCCACTTTTTTATATCTGTTATAACATTAGGATAAACGAAACACGTAATTTTTTGCTTATGATTGCATGCCAACACTTTTTTATTTGGTATTTCAGGACGTATATATGCGAAATCATCCTCCACGAGTCTGTCATAAGCAACATGAGCAAGCAATTTATTACTTCGTTTCAATGAAATGATTTCAAATAGTATTTCCATCGAATGCTGCACTACCTCTACCTGTGACAATGTAAGGTCGTCTGTAATATTGATTATTATGTTTTTTGAGTTGTCATTTTCAGGTAAACAGACTATTTTGTGAGATATAAATAAGTAAGAGCATATTACCAACATCAACTTATTTTGTTTATCCAACTCAACAAGGAAATTATCAAATTTATCGTTACCTTGTCTCAGGTAAGAAATAAATAAGGATATTTTACTTTTACCATCACCATTAATTTTACAATCCAGGCTTTCATAATACTTAGAAATTTCTTTCAATAATTTAAATACCTTATCGTAATTTTTAACTCCATTTCTAACGTTACTATCAACTCTGGACAATAAATCAATATAACCTTCATCATCTAATTTTTTCTTATTAATGCATTGAAATTCTACGTTTTTGTATCCATCAATTGGCGTATTTCCGCTTTCCTGAATAACTTCCACAAAGTTTTCGTGAACAAATATTCCATTAATTAATTTATTTTCTTTATACATTTACGATACTACTCCTAAAAAAATAATTAGTGCCCCTTTTAACCCATTCAGCCTTTCATTCTATGATCAGCAGATCACAAACCATCTGCTCCAATTTCTATTATAGTTCGTCTTAAATTTTACTTAGCAATTGCTATTAAAAATGCTATTACTTGTTGATGATACTAATTATTGGGGAAATGATATTTCCCGAAAATAATTCAGCATCGTATATTTCTCTACAACCTGCAAATGCAAACCATTACTGAAAAACTGTTATTCTATTTTCGCTGGGTGTTATTTCAGGTAATCCTGGAGGGAAAGACTCCCCTTTCAGTACAGGCAGAGGAATGAGCTGCAACAAACTGACGCCCGGTGTGAACGGAAGGCATCAGTTGTCATAAAAACAGTCGTAGAAGATCTGAATGCGCTGGCTCCAACAATAGGCAAGCGCTTTATTATAAATGTTGCCCTGAATTTACCCCGCTAATCTGGCTCTCAACAACTCCACAACTTCGCTAACTGGGGGCAAGGAAGGGTGACCGACTATCTGTTGCAGCGCAGCATCGTAGTTTTCATGCCATACAGGTTGAATAACCTCATAATTATCCTCGCAAATTTGACGAACATTTCTACACACAGCAGATTTCTTCCACATTACCGCCCCCATAGCAGGAAAAAACAAGACTGGGAAATCTGCTGCAAGAATCACCGTCGTTAGGCGATTAGGAGCCGCCCCCTGTGCTACTGAAGCCAGGGTATTAGCCGTTGCGGGTATCACCGCCATAATGTCGTGATCGGCAACAATTTTTGAGGGTTTATCTGTTGGCCAATCAGCCGGATTTTCATCCGCGATAATACGATCAGACCACAATCTCAGGGTTTCAGCCGGGATAAATTGAGTTGCCTGTTTGGTCATTAATACCGTTAATGAACAGTCAATATTCGCCTTAATGGCCTTCAAATATTCCGGAAGATAAGTGATATCTACCGAGCCACAGGCGCCTATTAAAATTCTTTTTTTCACCATTATATATTCCACAGGGCAAAAATATTTAGCCGTCGTCATTGTGAAAGTAAAAGCCAAAGCCTTCACTTTCACTTTCACTTTCACTTTCACTTTCACTTAAGTATTAACATCAATAATTAAAGTGTTCCGGGAGGCGCTTCTCCCCATCCCCATTTTTTAATCGTTTCACGTTTGGAGCATGGAGCTTTAGGTTGCGAGTTGGCCTGCGCACGACGAGATCCCCACTCAATATAAGCCGCAAAAGCAGAGCGAAATTCTGGATCAGAAGGAAGATTAACTTCATCAGCACATTCCATCATTAAATCCACCCAACGCTTACGCTGTTCAGGCTGAATATTTCTACCCCGGTGTTTAGAAATCATGCCCTTAAAACCGCCCCTATGAGCCGTATAATTCGGTTCGCCCCCTAACACCTCCTCCAGCCAAATTGCCACATGTTCTGGATGATCGGATGACATACGGGAAAACATGGGTGCTAATAATTCATCCTTTTCAACTTTAGCGTAAAAGGTTGTCATTAATTTCATCAGCACTTCCCTGCCCCCCATCCATTCAAATAATGTTGGTGTACTGTCAGACATAATTTCTCCATTAAGCTTAATCAGCTACGATTCAAATGAATTAATGTTGTTTAGCCCAATTCCAGAGAAGCCAATGCATTAATCTCTGGATGATAATGAACAGGCGGATCCCCGCGATACATCCTGCACGTATAAAAAAGTGGTTTAAATCCTAAGGAATTGACAAGAGCTATTGCATCATGAGCATATTCAGGAATATCTAATGTTACTTTCGTATTCTCATGTATTTCATTCAGCGCCACTGACATCAGAATTCTCATGTCCTGTTTATTTCCAGCATAAAAAGGTCCGATACGATACCCCTCATCGGAAGGTCGCAAACCAATTAAACCCTCGATGCCGTTTTGTCCGGTAATAATAAAACCTTTTCTACCGTCGCCAAAAAACCAAGTCGAGAGTAAATTCAGGCGTGAATAGCCCATAAAACGAGAGTCATACTCTACCACCGCCAAAATATTTTCTTGATTCACTGTTTCAATATTCTGGAAATTGATCATTTGTTTACTGGCTGTTCCCAAAACTCTCAACGTCTGATAATGCGTTACAAAACCCCATTTTTGATAATTTTTCTCCTGGGCCGGCATACCATCCAACCCAATACAACGCCCTTCAGCATGTTCAATCGCCACACGCCATGTATTAAGCCCCAGCCCTTTGCCACGAAAAGCAGAGTTAACAATATAATGACCGAGATGCGAGTAATTTTGAGCGTAATTCACCACAGACACCGATGACACAGGTTGTCCATTCAAATAGCCGATATAGAAGCCGTCTGCATCAACATTAAAAAATCTTTGGACATCTTCCCTCCCCAAATCCCAACACTCCCGGCGGGCCATATCGATGGCAGGCAACCATATTTCAGGTGTAGCAATCTTTACCTGAAAATTATTTTCAGATAGTTCACTTATCGTATTCATATTTTCTCGCGGTCAGATTAAAACGTAATACTCACAAACCCATCGATTTACTAATAAACTCTTTAAGAATTTCGCTGGTACCACCATAAATAGTTTGTACACGACTATTTGCCCAGGATTTTCCAATAAAGGAGTCACTCATATATCCTGCACCACCATGAAGTTGCAGGCAACGATCCGCTACTTTTATTTGCAATTCAGTGGTCCACAATTTAATTCTGGCAGCATCAATAATATTGAGACTTTTTTGATTAAATTTAGTTATGGCATCATTCAAATAAAGTCTGGCGATCTTCACTTCCGTATCTAATTCAGCTAAATCAAACCTATTATATTGAAATGATCCCACTGGTTGCCCAAAGGCTTTACGGCTTTTTGCCCACTCCAATGTTTTTTCCAGCAAATACTCTGCTGTAGAAACAGCCACAGTAGCAATACTTAACCTTTCACGTGGCATACCGCCCATAAAATATAAATTCCCCATATTTTCACGGCCAATGAGGTTTTCACAAGGTACGTGGCAATCGGAAAAATAGAGATCAGCGGTATCACTAGCATGCCAGCCAATTTTTTTCAGTAACGGACCACGTTCAAAACCAGCTGTACCGCGCTCAATAATAATCAAACTGATACCCTGCCCCCGTTGGGCTTCAGAAGTCTTAACCGCTGTTAAAATAAGATCGGCATTGATACCGTTGGTGATATAACGTTTATGGCCATTGACAACATAATGCTGCCCTTGTTTTACCGCTATAGTTTCAAGATCTGCCGAGTCAGATCCTCCATTAGGTTCCGTGACCGCAATCGCTGCAATAAGCTCACCACTACACAGCTTTGGTAACCAACGATCACGCTGATCATCTGTTCCATGGCTATCTATATAGCTGGCAATCACATCATTATGAGAGATAATTACCGGAGCCGTCATCTCGGCACGGATTAATTCCTCTGTCAGTACAGAAGCATAATGAAAGTCAGGTTGCTGTGCGCCACCAAATTTTCTAGCAACTCCCAACCCCAATAAACCTGCTTTACCTGCATGACGCCAAAAGTCCCGGCTAATCAGCCCGTTTTTTTCCCATTCTGTCAGATAGGGTTTTGCTTCACGTTGCAAAAAATCACGGCAGGATTGCCGGAACAGCGCTAAATCATTATTTTCCATTTTTTCCTCTGGCAGACTCCACCATTAATGACACTTGTATTCATCACGGGTTTGGAGAAAAAGGGCCTTCATCTCGTCAAAATGGCTATAGACAGCAAAATGGCCCCCCACAATAGATATTAATCGAGTAGTTGAAGTAGTATGGTTTTGCCACTCCAGTTGCATTTCGTCGCTGACGTGCTCGTCGTTATCCGCCGAAACCATGATCAAAGGGTGTTTTACCTTTCTGTCAGAAAATGCCAGGAACTGACGTCGCAGGATATAATCTGTCCGAAGCTGAGTAACAAGCCGACGTGCAAAAGAAGGTTCATTAAGAATAGCCTCTGGCGTTCCGTTATCTGCTCGCATTTTGGAAATGATCTGCTCATCCGTCCACAAATGCCGGTCATCATTCGGTTGCACACTTGGCGCTATGGAGCCTGAAATCACAGAAAACAGAGGCCGCATATCATATTTATCCGCCAGAGTAGCGCTGACGATAAAACTCAATACTCCGCCAAAGCTATGGCCAAACGTTGCCCATTCAGTGACTCCACTTTTCTGCCTATGAGCAAAATCCGCGCAAATTTCCTCACAGATCCGCTCCGACAGTTGATGAAGATCATCAATAACCTTTTCCCTGCTTAAAGAATCGCGTCCAGGTATTTCAATCGGTTTGAACAGAAGCTCACCATCTTCCTTCAGACGATCTTCCCAACCTCGATAAACGCTAGCACTGGCCCCTGCATGTGGAAAAGCATAAATAATTCGTTTAGGCATTGTTGTCATCACACATTTCTCTCTAGTAAAAAGGAAGCTATGCGCTCCGCCACCATCACGGTGGTCAGGTTAGTGGGTAAAGAAGGGATCACCGGGAAAAGTGAGGCATCCGCCACGGTGATATGGCTTAACCCATGAAGGTTTCCCTTTTCGTCTGCGGCTGTATCCGGGTCATTTTCACTTCCCATGCGAATAGTGCCAGATGCGTGCCAACCGGGGCTAACCAGATTTTTGACAGCGTTATACATAACATCATCGTTGTTTATCATCGCATTTGACCAGAACTGGATACCATCCAGATAGCTGACTACCTCAGGATGATTTATCAGTTGCCACATCTTCCGTACACCACCGACCAAACGAGCAATGTCTTCAGGATCTTTTGATAAAGGAAGGTCAATCAAGGGTAGCTGTTGACTGCTCTTGGATTGAATAAATACCCGTCCTTTTGCGTTTGGACGCATTAGCATTACCGAAGCACCGACCAAACGTGGGTAGTCAGTACGATTCTGAAAGCCTGGAACCGTCCGGCTGGCGACGTTGTTCATCAACCCCAGCTGCACATCAATCTGTGCATCATAGCCACTACTGAGACGCGCAGCGGTTTGACGCCACGGCGTTTCTGTAATGCTGTTTTCTATTCTCGGTAATGCCCATAACACAACAGAGGCATGATCAGACAAGCTCTTACCAACAGCAGGAAGATCAGCAACTACTGGGATATCCAGCTTATGCAACAATCTTCCATCTCCGACGCCAGAACGTTGCAATATAGCAGCTGATCCCACAGCCCCAGCACAGAGCACGACCTGTTCAGCCTGATAAGTTGTCTGTTCCCCATTTTCAATCACTTCGACACCTGTCGCCCTGCTGGCGGAAAACAGCACTCTTTCAACCATCACATTGGTGAGAATATGTAAGTTTTTCCGCTCCCGGGCAGTGGAAAGGTAGGCTCGATAAAGATCAAACCGTTCCGCACCCTGCACCACATTGGCTGGAACAGCGCCAACCGCAGGCCCCTCTCCTTCATTCAGATCATCCACAAAAGGAATGCCGTGATCTTGGCACGCCACAGAAAAAGCCTTTTCTAAAGGCAGAATTTCAGCATCACCCGGCCTACGCAATCTCAACGGACCATTGTGACCATGCAATGAAGGGTTCTGTCGATCACAATCATTTTCAAGAAATTTGTACCACGGCAAAACATCCTGCCACGACCATTTCTCACAGCCCATTTTTACCCAACATTCGAAGTCACTGGGAAAAGCTCTTAATGCAACGGCGCCATTAATGGCCGACGATCCCCCCATCACTTTCCCTAAGCTGTAACCGAATTGTTTACGTCTATCTCTCCCTACGGGAGAGATATCATCAGCCTGAACAAATCGTGAGAATCTGTCTGCACCATGAACATTTGCTTCGTACTGCCAATTATATCCTGCCAGAACCAACCGCGAAGCATCCAACAATGGGCTGTCAGGCCAGCCCACATCGGAATCCTGTCCAGCTTCAATCAGCATGACCGAATATTTACCGTTCTCTGAAAGACGCGATGCCATAACGCAACCGGATGTTCCACCCCCTACGACGATAAAATCAAACTGAATAGGCGTATGGGCTGCAGTAGAATGATTACTCATACATGCTGCTCCTAACCATTATCCGACACAGTGGCAAGAATCTTTGAAAAATCACGAACAGAAGCATTCATAAATAAACTTTCAATCATGTCCTGCTCGCTTGTCGGGCTGACATTAAAGGATTCACGCACAGCACTGAGAATACCAACTGCATGTAATGAATCTCCACCGATATCAAAAAAGCCGTCATTGACATCAAAATCGTTATGTTTCAATTGCTTATGCCAGACATCGAATAAACGGGATTCAATATCATTGGACGGTAAACTTTTACTTTTTTCGGCTACCGCTTCACCCCAAGGATTTGGTAAAGCTTTACGATCAATTTTTCCGTTGGTGGTCAGTGGCATGCTATCCAGTAATACAAACCAGGTAGGTACCATGTAGGAAGGAAGATTGTCTTGAGCAATCCCCCGCAATTCATTCTCTAATAACCCGTTATCGCTATCGTTACTTCCTTTTGCTGCAACGATATACGCAGCCAACTGCTTCTGGCCAGTTTTCGGATGGATTGCCGCATTGATTACCACATGGTTAGCCTGTTGATGTGATAGCAAACAGGCTTCAATTTCTCCCAGTTCAATACGATATCCGTTAATTTTTATCTGGCTATCTTCCCTCCCAAGAATTTCAATTAATCCCTGATCAATATAGCGTCCTAAATCACCCGTTTTATACAACCGTTCACCAGTGACAGGATGGATAATAAAACGCTCGCGGGTTTTTTCCTCGTCGCAGAGATAGCCTTGTGCAACACCCTCTCCGGCAATAAAAAGTTCACCAGTTACCCATTTAGGGCAAGGTTCAAGCCAGTTATTGAGTACGTGGAATCTCTGGTTAGCGAGCGGTTTGCCATAGGGAATACTTTTCCAATTCGCATCAACCTCCTGGATGGGATAAAAAATTGACCAAATCGAACCTTCGGTTGCCCCACCAAGACTCACCACCTCAATACCGTCTATTGCTGCTTTGATCTGGTCCGGCAAATTAACGGGTATCCAGTCGCCACTCATCAAAACCAAACGCAAGGCGCTGGTGGAGAGTTGAGGCCCAGCATGTTCAATCAGTGCCTTGACCGGCGCCGGCACACTGTTCCAGAGCGTTATTTGGTGTTTAATTATTTGTCTGGCCCAGGCTTTAGGATCGTTAACTTCCTCTTCTGAAGGAAACAGTATCTTGCCACCTGTACCCAATACGCCAAAATAGTCATAAACGGAAAGATCAAAACCTGCTGGCGCAATGGAAAAAACCCCGTCATCTTCGCTTACACCAAAACGACGATTAATATCCAAAACTGTATTAGACGCATTACGGTGGGTAATCATCACTCCCTTCGGTTCACCTGTGGAGCCAGAGGTAAAGATTACATAAGCCAGATCATCCAACGTTTGAAACGCGACCGGTTCAGGAAATCTCACAGGGGCGCGGCTATCAATATCCACATTGATTCTCACCAGCCAATCTGACTCATCAGCACAAGCATGAGTAACCATCGCCTTGGCTGAACAGCGTTCTATCAATCGCGATTTACGCTGCCTCGGCAACGTCGGATCGATAGAAACGTAAGCAGCTCCGGCGATTAATACCCCCAGAATCGCAGCAATCATTTCCGGTCCCTGCGGAAGTGAGACAGCGATAATGTCGCCGGGTTTAATCGACACAGACGCTCTCAGTCGATCAGCCACGTTATTAGCGCTAGTGACTAGCTCACCATAGCTAACCTGACGTTCCCCCTGGATAATTGCCGTTTTGTGCGGGAATTGACGTGCACTATTCAGGATAAGATTTTGCAATAACTCTGGTGGAGCATCATTCGCAGTAGCGTTCGCTACTTGCCTTTCCCATAAATCATGTGGTGACAGAACAACCATCGAGCCTTTTTGGTCCCAGATTTCCGGGTTATCAGCACACTGCTCCAAAAGCGTTACAGAAGCATCAAACATCATTTCCAGCATGCCTTGTGGGAACAAGCCATCAACATAATTCCAGTTCATGACTAAGTTGCCGTTGACATTCAATAGCTGATTCTCAAGCCAAACCCCTGGCGTCTGTGTACTACTGTAAATCACCGGTGCAGTACCCTCCCAGGTATAATCGGTGACAATATCTCGCAGCTCGACATCAAGCGTATTACTAAACACAATCGGCATGGAAAGTGCGCGTCCATTGCTACCACGACGATTCAGTTCTCTCAGCACCTGGATACCGTTAAACGAAGAGTGCCATCGATTCATGAACAGCTCTGTTTGCAGCATAGTCAGCCGATTGATAAAAGAATCCGATTTGTTGTCGTCAACACAGAGCAAACTTGACTGCAGAAAATTCCCAACACACGATTGAACAAGGGAAAAATGTGGGCGTCGGATATGTTGAGTTAATGTCAAAGTAAAAGTCTGATGACGTGACCACTGCCGTAACGTTTCTACATAAGCCCCTAGAAACAGCGTTTCCATAGTAATGCCTTGCGCTGTAGCGATCTGGCGGAGTTTACTCAACAATTCAAAAGTGATTTTATGAGAAATCGTTTTGAATATCGGTTTCTTAATGAACTCCGGTGACTGCTGAAGCGGTAATTCTGGCGCAGCAGGCATATTATCTAATTTTCTAATCCAATAGTCTTTATCTCTAATGCCCTGTTCGCTATGCATGAGTTTTTTTTCCGCATAGATATAATCAGCAAAACCAAACTCAGGTAATTCATTTAATGCTTTGGCATTTTTATAAAACCCCCACCAATCTTTCATCAATATTTTTACGCTATGCAGATCAAGAAACATCAATTCAAAACACAGATGCAAACGAACCACATTATTATTTAATAATGTAGCTCTAATATCGAACGGAGGAGACGTTTCTAAAGAACGAAGATGAGTTTCCATTTCATTTCGCGTCTGTTTAATAAAATCTTGCTGTGCCTTCTCATTCATTGAAGCACAGTCAGTTATGGCGATCTCATAACGTTTAGGGGTAAGCGACACCCTTTGTCTGCCACTGTCAGTCAGCTCAGCGCTAAGCATAGGATGAAAAGCAATTGTCTGATTCAATGCTTCATCGAGCTTTTGCAGATCAGGGTTAAATATTTCAGTTTCAAAATAGTAGTGGGTTGCAATCCCCCCCAAAGTCATACCGGCATTACGACCAATCAGATAAGCATATTGGATGTCAGTAAGTGAAAATGGCTCAGATACTTCTCTTTTATCCTCTATATTAAAAGGCAGTAAATCATCAACAGGTAATTTCCCATTGAGAAGATCATGTATTTTTATAGCATATTGACTAGTCGCATTTTCAGTATGCTCAGTAATATAACTCTCTTCTATCACTAAATTATTTAAACCAATTTTATCTGCAGATTTCTGCACTATATACATAATGGACCCCTGTGAAAATATTAAGTAATCACTAAAAATTCAATAATGTGAAAAATAGCCACACATTGAGCAGAACAAAAAACCAGAACCGTAATTTTTAAAGGAAGATTTGTATTAAAGATACTTTAAGTTAAGTAAAACAATCACCAAGTTAACTCCATGGCTAATTAATATATACCTGTTATCTTTCAAGTTGCCTCTTTGTTGGCTGCTCTCACTCACCCCGGTCACATCGTTATCTATGCTCCCGGGGATTCGCTCCCTTGCCGTCGCGATCCATCCTGAAATCTATTGGGTATAGAAAGTCAGCAATCTCATGCAATAATAATAACCTCTCGTTTAAAGCATGAATATAAGGTTTTTCATCAAAATTAATTAAATAATACAACCATATATCCCTATCGCTAATGAAGATATAACCAGCAGAATGATTCACAATAACTAATTAAATTCTATTATCAATATGATTCCCAATATATAGCTTGATCTACGTAGTACTTATTGTAATGAAAACCCACAAAAAATAATGTAAATCATTCCACTTAGTTATTCATCTTGACAAAGTAAAAACAACGGGAATATCATTCAATTATTCAATTGAATGACATAGGAAGCGGAAATGAGTGAAGGTATCGTGATAAAGAGCAAAAAATTGACCGAACTTGAAAAAATCGACGTTCAATCGACAATCAACGACCAAATATCAACCAACAGCTCCCGAGTATTTACTATCCTTGCCGTAATACAAGCAACATTGATTTTTACGATCGTGATGATCGGCGTGCCCATGCCCGCTATTGGTCTTGAGTTCAAGTTATTTCAAGCTGAATTGGTATTGGTTAGCGCCGCCTATGGTCTTCCCTTCAGTGGCCTATTGTTGTTTGGAGGACGACTGACTGACCGTTATAGCGGCAGAAAAATGTTCACCCTTGGTCTGCTAATATTTGGCCTTGCGTCTCTGGCCGGTATGTTTGCCCCAACTTACTGGGCATTAGTTACTATCCGTTTTATCCAAGGTATTGGCGCTGCTCTCACCGCTCCAGCGTTGATGGCGCTATTACGCCAACTTTACCACGCCCCCAATCAGTTCAACCAAGCAATGGCAACCTGGGGGGGAGTATCCGTTCTGGGCGGTGCCATCGGGTTTCTATCTTCCGGTGTGATCACCACATGGCTATCCTGGCGCTGGATGTTTATCGTTCCAGTTTTAGTTGCTTTCATCGGCCTAATACTGGTTCGTAAAATGATGAAGCCTACATCACTCAACAGTACCGATTCACCAGATCTGGATTTATTGGGCGCGTTACTGGCAACCAGCGGTATTTCAATATTCAGCTTCGGCCTTATTATGAGTGGAGAATATTCCTGGCTAACACCGCAGGTATCGGTACCAGTAATCGTCGGTGTTCTATTGATTATTTCCTTCTTGATTGCTGAAAAACGGGCAACTTCTCCTCTGTTACCCTTAAACTTTATCCGCGACCCTATGCGTATTACCGGCCTGGTAGGTATTCTGATGGCTGCGGCTGGAATGGGATTGATCACATTTTTACTTTCTCTGTATCTACAACAATTCCGCGGCTGGTCATCATTCGCCACTTCTATGGCTTTTATTCCCTACACTCTCGGTCTTCTAATCATAAATCGCGCCGCAGGACCTCTGGTAATGCGCTATGGTGCATTTCATATCACAATAGCTGGCTTACTGATTGGTGCCGCCGGGCTATTTTTACTGGCAATGATCGATGACAAAACCACCTATACGATGGGCTTGCTTCCTGGACTGTTTATACTGCCTGCTGGCGCATCCTTGGTGTTTTCCGGCAGCGCCGTACTTTCTACGGCTAATGTTCCCTTAAGACAGGCAGGGCTTGCAGGCGGTGTGATGAATACCTCAATGGAGTTAGGACCAACAGTGGGACTGGCAACATTAATGGCCGTTGCAGCTAGCAGAGTCGATGTTATCAATGGATATGCCTGGGCATTTGGTACCGCCGGTGGGGCTTATTTACTAGCCGCTCTTGGCGCACTGTTTTACCTAAGAAAATGAAACAATAAAACTAACCTTTCCAATCACTGAATCCTGTACACCAGGATTCAGTGCCATGACAGGCGGGTAAACGTGAAAAGCTACCTACCTGTCATTCTGTACCTCGAACCCAGCTGCTTTCCAGGCTGGAAATCCCTCTTCCAAACGACGCGCAAGAAACCCCTTTGATCGCAGCATCTTCATTGCATTAAGGGAAAGTACACAATATGGTCCGCGGCAATAAGCCACAATTTCTTGCTCTTTAGGCAGTTCTGACAAACGCCCCTCAAGTTCTTCAGCTGGAATATTGATAGCCCCAGGAAGATGCCCAGAAACGAACTCTTCCGTAGGACGAACATCCAGTAAGGTAACATCCCCCAGATTAAGTCTTTGAAACAATTCTTCACGTGAAATCGACTCCAAATGCTCTTGTCGGTTAAACGTATCGGCGATAAATGCTGCTATCTCACTATTCCTATATTCAACATACTGATGGAGCGCCACCAGTAGATTTTGTACCGGACCGTTACTCAAACGATAGTAAACGTTCTTACCTTCCCGACGTGACTGCACAAAACCTGCTCGCTTAAGATGCTGAAGATGTTGTGACGAATTAGCTATTGTCAGTCCAGTTAGCTCTGCCAGCCGTTCTACCGGCCTTTCTCCCTGAGCAATATGTTCCAATAGCATCAGACGGTGCGTATTTCCCAGAATTCGGGCTACCTCCGCCAACTCGTCAAAGAGCTGTCGTTGAGCATTATCATTGAATATTGACATACTGTTTTCATTGCTCCATCATTCAATATAATAGTTGAACATGATCATATCAAAGGTTGCTCGAGCTACCCAGCGTGTGGTCATTTTTTTCTGCTATTTTTCAACCTAGTTTATTACAAAGCATGTTCTATATTTCTTTCAATTACCTGGAAGTGTCAAATGGATATACTACTGCACGCAGTGATAATAGGAATCGGTGCTACCTTGATTATGGATCTTTGGGCAATAGTACAAAAACGCCTATTCAATATTCCCTCCCTTAATTATCAACTGGTTGGACGCTGGCTTGGACACATGCCGGGCGGCAAATTTGTTCACCATACCATTATTCAAGCAACCCCAATCAGAGGTGAAAAAGTCCTCGGCTGGACAGCGCACTATATTATTGGCGTATTTTTTTCCCTACTATTTATTATCATAATAGGTCAATCCTGGCTGGAAAATCCGACCCTTTTACCTGCCCTGGCCATGGGGATCATTAGCACAATCGCCCCATTTTTTCTGATGCAGCCTGGATTTGGGTTTGGATTTGCTGCGGCTAAAACACCACAGCCTAATGTAGCCCGTCTGCGCAGTTTGGTCGCACACACTAGTTTTGGGGTAGGGATTTACCTTAGTTCATTGATTATTAATGAATTTTTCACATAAGTAAACTTATCGATTAAACCAGATCAACATAGGAGCGAGCTCACTATCATATTGGTGCTAGAAAAGTCTTCTTATACTGGGCAGTCCCCAGAAGTGAACGTGTCCAGTGTTCACAAATAAACCTGCTTAAAGACCTCGGTGCTGAATCCACCGAGGTGTTCGTGCCAACAAATTTCTTGTAAGAAAATGCTCCTGGCCCTATCGGACATAGGGCCAGGATTTATAGCAGATTTCGCTAATATTATTAAATTATCTTTCCCAGTAAGACTCTTCCAGGCTATCTTCTTTTTCCGGCAAACCACGACTTAATCGTGGAGAATGCTGACTCAATACCTGATAACTGACCCTGTTTGAATATTTACAAACTTGAGCAAGAGATGAATATGTCAAGTAAGTACGAACATGCTTACTGGAATTCGGCACATTCGTTCTGTGATAATTGTTAGCCGTTATATCATGCAATAAAGCAGATAGAGCACCATCACCTGCACCATTGGTATTCATAATTTTTTCTGGTCCCCCCATATAAGGTTCAATATGAGAATAAACCTTCATAGGAGACTGACAATCAGATTTACGCATAGCACGGCTAAATTCATAACGGTTAAATTCAGCAATCGCACCCGGTAACAATGGATGAGTTGTCTGACGCTTATAATCTTCTTCGGTATAACCTGCCATATATAATCCAGCTGGGCCAGCAGTACACAAAACTAAATCTACCCAATTTAATGCCATATCTGAAGCCAGTAACGGATCACTGAAACCAGTAAGCTCATAAGCTTCATCTTCATTCATTGCCAGAACAGAAATATTCTCAGCCAGAAAATCACGCCACCATTGTGGATCATCAGCAATCACATACTTTGTCCCCAAAGTCAAAACGACAGGAACACTATGTTTTTTCGCATATTCAATAGCTTTCATTGTTGCCTCAGGCATCGGCTCTCCTGGTCTGCAACGAACCAAATAAGCGGTCAATACCAAAGCTGAAGCTTCAGCAATAATCTGTTCAGGAATACTCTCAGGCTTAAGTTGATTCATTTGTCCGGGACTGATGGCAAAAGTCCGTTCACCATTTTCTGTTACCAAAGTAAAACAACGGCCAATTGCTCCATCTACACCTTGCAAATAATTTAGATCAGTACGGCTAGAGGTATTACATAAATAGCGATAAGCATAGCTGCCAATCTGAATATTGTTACACATAGCTCCCAGTAAAACGGAGCGATCATCAGCAAGAACTGAGTAATTATGGAGGGTATTACCGATAGTTCCACCAGCAAATTCATGGCTAATAAGATTATTATCAGTAAGTTCTTTATACAAGGTTTCAGCTACATCATCTTCAATAACCAATGAGTGCCCCTGGCTAAGGTTATAACGCCGGATAAAATCTTCGTCTACTTTCGCTTCAATATCCACTAATGTCTGATCGATACCAACGATATAAGCCCGATTATTCTCACTATCCATCATGTCTTTAATTGGCTGGAGTAAGGGATCACGCAGGCTGACAGGAAAATAGTGTTTTGATTTACGTTTACCAGGGAATTTCATATTTGATTGATGCTATGAGGGACATAAAGATGCAGCATATTAGCATAATAAAAACAGACAAGCAGCAAGTGTCACAATGACACTTGCTGCCAGAGAACATTTAAGCCACTTGTTGACGACTGCGCACCATGTGACGAATCATAACGAAAATTACAGACAGGATCAGTCCGATAAAGGCACTACCTACTAAGATAAGTAAGCGCTTAGGCGAATCCTTCGCTGTTGGTTCATAAGGAGCCTGCATATATCTGAACGGTTGGAAATCAACTTTATCTATTTTAAGTGATTTAAGTTCATGTATATAGAACATACGGTTACGTAAATCAGCATCAACTGAGGCTGGATCTTTAATTTCTTCCGTAATTTTTAACTTCCTCTGCAATGCATCAGAACCTAAAGCAATAGAATAATCTGGATCGTCTTTGATCATTGCACCTTCACTAGAAATAGGTTTTTTAATTCCCGCTGAATTAGCAATGGACAATGCATGTTTCAGTCGCTCAATATTAGCTCTCTGTATATTACTCACGCGGTTTAAATCAAGCTGATATAAACCATCAGAGTAAGCAAGCTTCTGTTTAACCATATCACCCAATTCGTTTTTCACTTGGTCACGGACAATAGACGATGCATAGTTAATGTAACCATTTAGCAGGTTATATGCATCTTCAGCAGTCTCTGCACTGAAAGCCAGTTTAACCTCACCATCGTCATTATCTTTTTCCACTTTTGAAGCAGATGAAATATTATCATTTACAATTTTTTCAATAAGTTTTCTTTTTGCAAGTGGTGAATGATCATCTGATTTAGCTACCAGATTTTTAAAATATTCCGTATTAATCAGATATTCTTCCCGTAAAACCCGTGAATTAAAATTATTCAAAAAATTATGATACAACGATGATGAAGTTACCGATGGTTGTAAATTTAAAACCTCTAACGTAGTCAGGATATTTTTAAGTGGCTGTATTTCTTCAAGTTGAGGTTGAATAACTGAAGCTGAACTAGTCCATTTTTGTGGCATCAATGATGTCGCTACAAAACCAATAACAGCAAAAACGATAGTAACAGCAATAATCAATAACTTTGATTGAAATAAAACAGAAAATAACTCAAACAAATCGATTTCATCGTCTTGTTTTGAATTGTAATAATTAAAGTATTCTTCATTGAAGTTAGTGCTTTTAACCGGTTTATTAATCATTATTTATATCCAAATTCAAATATGGCTGTGTTACTCATTGCTCTACAAAACATCATCCCACTGCACCTTTATGGTTAATTTCATTTATCCTAAAGCAAGCAGTTCAGATAGATGGGCATTTACGTAAGAATATACCACTAAAGAATCAATTCATCCTAATGATAGATTAATTCCATCACGACTCAACTTTACCTCTGACAATGCTGTTCACTAATGCTTCAAACAGCACAATATGACCGCTGTTGTCGTTAAGCGCAGGAATATATTCAAATTTCTCTCCACCCGCATCAAGAAATATCTCCTTATTTTGCTGCTTTATCTCTTCCAGCGTTTCCAAACAATCAGATGAAAAACCGGGACAAAGTACCTGAATATGTTTTATTCCCTGATCAGGCAATGATTTCATCGTCTGATCCATGAATGGCATCAACCATGGTTCTCGACCAAAACGCGACTGATAAGCCATCATGACTTGTTCTGCCGGATAATGAATAGCTTGCTTTAGCAATCGTGTTGTTAACTTACATTGCTCGGCATAAATATCACCAGTATCAACAAAACGTTGCGGAATACTATGATAGGAAAGCAATAATCTATCCGGTTGACCATGCTCATAAAAACTCTTCTCAATTGTCTCCTTCAGTGCAGAAATATAAGCCGGGTGATCAGCATAGCTGCGAATAAAGTGGACTCCAGGAATAGTACGGTACTTCTGTAATGCCAGACTGATACCATCAAATACAGCCGCAGATGTGGAACAAGAATACTGGGGATAAAGTGGTAAAACAATCAATTGTTCAACATCCTGCCTGAGCAGATTGTCAATTGCTTGTTCAATAGATGGAGAACCATAACTCATTCCTAGTTCAATAGGAATATCGACCAATTTTTCCGCCAATAATTTCTGCTGACGACGGCTATATACTAACAGAGGAGAACCTTCATCAGTCCAGATTTTCTGATATAACTTTGCCACACGTGAGGAACGTAAAGGCAAAATAACACCATATAATATTGGCTTCCAAATTAGTCTGGAAACATCTACAACTCTTTTATCACTAAGAAACTCGGCTAAGTAACGCTTTATAGCCGCAGTTGTCGGCTGATCAGGAGTGCCAAGATTAACTAATAAAACGCCATACCTATCGCTGCTGCTCATTATGCCGATTCCGATTCCTTATTGTTTTCATTAGTGAGAACCCTAACACAATAAAATACGGATGAAAATCATGTTTATCTACGAAAACACTAAATAAAAACCAGCTAATTAGCTGAAATAGTAAAGAAATAATATAAGATTAAGGCAGCTTAAAGCCGCCTTTTAAGAATCACTCAGATTGATTAATCAAAATTTTAGTCAATTCTTCACTAACTGCCGATACCTTTCGAGTACCATCAATTTTGAAGTATTCAGTGTTACCTATTTCAGCTTCTTTCTGATAGTAAGAAACCAAAGGTGCAGTCTGTTGATGATATTCAACCAAACGCTTACGCACGATATCTTCGTGATCATCTTTACGAATTGTTAATTCTTCACCAGTAACATCATCTTTATTTTCCATTGCCGGTGGATTAAATTTGATGTGATAAACACGCCCAGATGGTGCATGTACACGGCGCCCAATGATACGTTCGATAATCAACTCATCAGGTACATCGAATTCCAGAACATAATCAACCTTAATACCGGCTTCTTTCATTGCATCAGCCTGAGGAATGGTTCGAGGGAACCCATCCAACAAGAATCCATTGCGGCAATCATCTTGTTTGATGCGCTCTTTTACCAAAGCAATAACTAGTTCATCGGTAACTAGCTTGCCATTATCCATCAGCTCTTTTGCTTTTAAACCCAATTCTGTGCCAGCCTTAACTGCAGTACGTAACATGTCACCGGTAGAAATCTGAGAGATCCCATATTTCTCCATGATAAATTGCGCCTGAGTCCCTTTACCGGCGCCCGGAGCGCCCAGCAGAATAATACGCATTGCGCAAATCCCCTTGCTAGTTAGTTTTTATATTTTAAGAAAACGAATCACCATACCATTTGGCATGGGGTTCGCTCAAGGAAACAGGTAAACGATTTCGTGATATTTTTTTGCAAAAAATAAACCACGCCTCATCTCACTACCGAAGGCGTGGTTTACAATCGTTACCAGAATATAACTAAATCAAGCTTTTCCAGACAGTAATAGCTGATTCATACGACGGATAAACTGATTTGGATCTTCTAATGTGCCACGCTCAGCAAATAATGCCTGATCAAACAGTAATTCAACCCAATCAGCAAACTGAGTTTCATCACTAATATCAGCCGCTAGTTTTACTAATTGATGCTCAGGATTCAGTTCAAAATTGTATTTAACTTCCGGTACCTGCTGACCAGCCGCAGCAAACAATTTCGCCATCTGTGTACTCATTTCATCCGCATTTGTTGTCACAATTGCCGGAGTATCAGTTAGGCGGTAAGTTAGTTTGACCTCTTTTACCCGATCGCCAAGTAATGTTTTCACTCGTTCAACAAATGGCTCTAGTTGCTTTTCAGCCTCTTCCTGCTCAGCTTTGTTTTCATCTGCCAGTTTATTCAAAGATTCATCAGCTTTACTGACTGACTGGAATTTCTTACTATCAAACTCAGTAAGATAGCTCATCATCCATTCATCTATACGATCTGACAGTAGCAGGACTTCGATACCTTTCTTACGGAACAATTCCAAGTGCGGGCTATTTTTCGCCGCAGCATAACTGTCCGCAGTGATGTAGTAGATTTTATCCTGACCTTCCGTCATTCTACTAACATACTCTTCCAAAGAAATTGTCTGGGCAGAGCTATCATTATGGGTAGAAGCAAAACGTAGCAATTTAGCAATAGCTTCTTTGTTAGTGTTATCTTCTGCCGGACCTTCTTTCATCACCAAGCCAAACTGTTGCCAAAATTGCTGGTATTTCTCTGCATCATCTTTTGACAATTTATCCAGCATCTGTAATGCACGTTTGGTCAACGCATTACGCAAATTACGGGTAATAGAGTTGTCTTGTAGAATTTCTCGAGAAACATTCAGCGGCAAATCATTGGAATCAATCAGACCACGAACAAAGCGCAAATAGTTTGGCATGAACTGTTCTGCATCATCCATGATAAACACGCGTTGGACATACAGTTTCAATCCGTGCTTATGCTCACGGTTCCACATATCCCACGGAGCCTGGGATGGAATATAGAGCATGCTGGTATATTCCTGTTTACCTTCTACACGATTATGACTCCAGATCATCGGATCAGCAAAATCATGAGAGATGTGTTTGTAGAACTCTTTGTATTCTTCATCTGTAATTTCAGATTTACTACGGGTCCATAAAGCCTGGGCTTTATTAATCTTCTCCCAGGTTACGGTGTCTTCTTCGCCTTCTTCTTCACTTTTATTTTTAGTTTCAATTTCAACTGGCAGAGCAATATGGTCAGAATATTTGCTGATAACAGAACGCAAACGCCAGTCATTCAGGAATTCATCTTCCCCTTCACGTAAATGAAGAGTGATCTCTGTACCGCGAGTTTCTTTTTCAATATCAGCGATAGTGTAGTCGCCTTCACCAACCGATTCCCAGAATACGCCTTGATCGGTTGAAGCACCTGCCGCACGGGTACACACAGTGACTTTGTCCGCTACAATAAACGCAGAGTAAAAACCAACACCAAATTGACCAATTAGCTGGCTATCTTTCGCCTGATCTGAACCAATAGATTCCAGAAAAGCTTTTGTGCCCGATTTAGCAATAGTCCCAAGATTATCAATTACTTCATCACGGGTCATACCAATACCATTATCACTAATCGTAATAATTCTCTTTTCTTTATCAAAAGAGAGGCGAACACGCAGTTCACCATCGTTTTCATAAAGATCCGGGGCAGATAATGCGCGGAAACGTAATTTGTCAGCAGCATCAGAAGCGTTTGAGATTAGCTCACGAAGAAAAATCTCTTTATTGGAATAGAGTGAATGGATCATTAATTGCAGAAGTTGTTTTACTTCAGATTGAAATCCACGGGTTTCCTGACCTTTCATACTCATTTGTTACCTCAATCTAAATCCAGTTCAGATATACCTGTTATCTTTCAAGTTGCCTCTTTGTTGGCTGCACTCACTCACCCCGGTCACATCGTTAGCTATGCTCCCGGGGATTCGCTCCCTTGCCGTCGCGATGCATCTTGAAATCTATTGGGTATAGATAAAATCAGACGATGAAATTCAGATGGGGATAAATAAACTAAATTTCAAGTTAGGTTATTCAAAAGAGTGTGAAATAGAGTGAATAAGTTAATTATTTAAACAAGTTATAGGATACGCTGCATAAATGCAGCGCCTTAAAGTCTTTACGGTTTGATGTATAACAGGATACACAACAATATTTTTCCAGCCAGATAAAACCGTAAGACATTAGCAGAAAATTAATAAGTAATCTTCTGCCGCCCAGCAAGTGAATGTGACAAAGTTGTGCCATCTACCATTTCCAGTTCACCACCAACCGGTACACCATGAGCAATACGGCTTGCAGTTACCTCATACTGGGCGCACATCTCTGCAATATAATTAGCAGTTGCCTCTCCTTCCACTGTCGGATTGGTCGCCAGAATGACCTCTGAAATCACTTCAGTAGAAAGACGTTCCTCAAGACGATCCAACCCAATATCCATCGGGCCAATACCGTCCAGCGGAGATAGATGTCCCATCAACACAAAGTAGCGACCAGCAAACTGACCAGTTTGCTCAATAGCATGAATATCCGCGGGACTTTCAACCACACAAATTTGACCATTTTGCTGACGGCGTGAGTTGGCACAAATCGTACACTGTTCCTGTTCAGTAAAAGTACGGCAATACTGACAATGTCCAATTTCCGACATCGCTTTTGTCAATGCCTGAGCCAAACGCATTCCACCGCTGCGATCACGCTGTAACAAATGAAAAGCCATCCGCTGTGCAGATTTAGGGCCAACTCCTGGCAAACAGCGCAATGCTTCCATCAAGGATTCAAGGAGAGGACTGGTTTGCATCAGAATGGCATCTTAAAGCCTGGTGGCAGTTGCATTCCACTGGAAACACTTGCCATTTTCTCTTTCTGAGTTTCTTCGATACGGCGGGCTGCATCATTGAATGCAGCAGCAATGAGATCTTCCAACATCTCTTTGTCGTCCTCCATCAGACTTGGATCGATATCAACACGACGACAATTATGAGCACCATTAATAGTCACTTTAACCAAACCTGCACCAGATTCACCGGTCACTTCCAAATTGGCGATCTCTTCCTGCATCTTTTGCATTTTATCTTGCATTTGCTGGGCCTGTTTCATCAAATTGCCCAAACCACCTTTACCAAACATAGTTTTCTCTCTTCGCTATAGCTACATCGTACAACAGGTACAGATTGCAGCGGTTAGACCGGTCGGATACTCTCTTCATCCAGTTCAGCATCAAATACCTGCTGCAATGTCTGAATAGTTTTATCCGCAATAATTGATTGGCGAGCTTGTGCCAACTTCTCTTCATAAATGGCTTGTCGCCATTCCAACGGGGTTTTTTCCGCCGGATTATCATCTTCAATAATGCTTAATTCAACCGTTGCACCATACAACTCGCTTAACGCTTCCGTTAATGACTTTTGTGCAAAAGCGGAATTAAGGTGACGCTGACTCGAACGTAAGTGTAGGCAGATCTGATTACCACTAACCTGCTCTTTGAACGCATTTAATGCTAATTGTTGCACCAGCTTAGGAATTTTAAGTTTATCAACTTCCGCGGCCCATGCATCTCTTTGTTTAGATTCTTCCGCTAATTTTTCTGCCAGCTCTGGTGTTTTCTCATGTTCCAACGCTGTCCTTAAAGCTTTTGGTGTCGCCACATAAGTTTCTGGTTTTTGCTCAATATTCTTAGCACGCCAACGGTAAGCCTCTTTTTTCTCGGGCTTGTTTTCCTGAGTTTTAGCAATTGATGATTGAGGTCGTTGCCCTGACACTGCGGCAAGCCGTTCCAGTGCCGAAGTCGCCGGCCTCGTCTTAACAGACGTAGCCGGTTCAGGCTTTTTTGGTGGTATTTGCTCTTGTTGCCGGGATAACGCATTCCTTGCTTTCAATAGTTGCGCAGTCGGGCTAGATACAAGTGCCTGGGGTATCTGAGATTCTTTCCGAGAAGTTCTATCCATCTGTAACTGTTCACTAACATGATTAGTAGAAGGTATCTCCTTCTGGTGATCATGTTGCTGCTGTGCTACGGTGGACGGCGTAACCGCAGGTTGTACCACCGGTACAGAAACTTCTTCTATGATTGTCTTTGGATGAAATGCTAAAGCCCTGAGTAAAGCCATTTCAACACCCATTCTACGCTCTGGCGCATACACCAGATCTCTACGACCAATCAGTAACGTTTGATAATAAAGTTGCAAATCTTCCGGTGAGATAGCCTTTGCTAATATCCGCAAACGACCTTCAATTGAAGAAGGACCGATCTCTGATTGAGAAGGTAACAATTGAATCATTGCAATACGATGTAGCAATGAAAGAGTTTCTACCAACAAATTTTCCCAATCAGTACCCCGTAAAGCAACTTGCTCCACCAATGCCATAACCTGCTGACCATCAGCCCGAACCAATGCTTCAATAATTGATAAAGGCTGTTCATCATCTAGCGTCCCCAGCATTTGGCTGACTATTTCAGCCGTTACTTGCCCTTGTCCCATAGCAATAGCCTGATCGGTCAGACTTAGGGCATCACGCATACTACCATCAGCAGCACGAGCCAAAAGCTGGCGGGCGCGGCTGTCACTCTCTAAATGTTCAGCTTTAAGTATACGCTCAAGCTGATCGCTTATTTGAGCAATATCCAACGCTTTGAGATGGAACTGTAAACAACGAGATAGAATGGTCACTGGCAATTTCTGCGGATCAGTTGTAGCCAGTAAAAATTTCACATGCTCAGGTGGCTCTTCCAACGTTTTCAATAATGCATTGAAGCTGTGACGAGAAAGCATATGCACTTCATCAATCAGATAGACTTTGAAACGCCCGTGAGTTGGAGCATATTGCACGTTATCCAGCAATTCACGCGTATCTTCAACTTTGGTACGGGAAGCAGCATCAATTTCAATCAGATCAACAAACCGCCCTTGTTCAATTTCAAGACAATTAGCACATTTACCACAAGGCTTATCAGTAATACCTGTTTCGCAATTCAATCCCTTGGCAAACAAACGGGCAATTGTCGTTTTTCCGACGCCTCTGGTGCCAGAAAACAAGTAAGCGTGATGAAGCCGACCATGGGCAAGGCCATTAGCTAACGCAGTCAGGACGTGTTCCTGGCCAATCACATTAGAGAATATTTGTGGGCGCCACTTACGGGCAAGTACCTGATAGCTCATTGATACCGGAGAAATTAAATATGATTGGGTACCATGCTAACACAGCCCCACTACAGACAGCGAGGCCGATATGTTAGTAATGCGAAAATAAGCAGATCAATGACCTGGGAATTCAAGCAAAGTAAAACTATTCACGCCTTGTTTTTGCAAGCGTTCAATGCCCCCCAAATCTGGTAAACCAATAACAAAGGCAGCTTCAGAAACTTCACCCCCTAAACGGCGGATTAAGTGAACAGTTGCTTCAACAGTACCACCGGTTGCTAATAAATCATCAACAACCAGCACTTTATCGTTTTCTCTTATACTATTTTTATGCATTTCCAATGTATCGGTGCCATACTCTAGATCGTAAGTTTCACTCAATGTTTCGCGAGGTAACTTACCGGCTTTACGCACAGGGACAAAACCAACACCGAGACGCAACGCAACTGGCGCCCCGAATAGAAAACCACGAGCTTCAGTGCCAACAATTTTTGTTATGCCCTTGCCTCGATATCGCTCTACCAGAAGATCAATTGTTGCCTGGTAGGCAAGAGGATTATCCAATAAAGTGGTGATATCACGAAAAAGGACTCCAGGTTTCGGGTAATTTGGAATAGTTTCTATGCTGTCTTTAATAAATTGCAGTTGCTGCGCGTTTGTGATCATAATCGGTGCCAGTGAGTAGAACACGAAAGTGCTAAAATCTATGCAAACTGATAGAAAAAAGCAACCAATGAACATTCATCAGCCTATTTTTTGTCGTTCAAAATCAATTCTACTTCACAACACATAACCACTTTAAGGTATAAATGAGTACACGAAATTTATTAAACTTGCTCGAAAAACAGGTCGATATACTGGCAAAAGAGCTTGCTCCACTAGCAGACACTCCATTTTCCACTGCCCGGTTTGATCAGGCTCTATTTAACCGACACAGCGATAAGCTCCGTGGCTATTTGCAAGAAGTAAAGCATAACATGGAACAACTAAAAGAGTGTGTTCAGGATAACCGGGCAGAACAAGTCGCATTTCTGGCTGAACGTTTAATTGTCCAAATAGAAGCATTAAAGCGTGAGTCATCTACCCAGTCCCTGAGAAAAAAAGAGAGTCAGTTCGAGCATAAACAACAGGCTACTGACCTGTATCACAAACTGGCTGAGCATCAGGATTATGAACGCCGCTTACTCGCAATGATCAATGATAGAGAACTAAGATTGAACCAACAGACTACACTTAGTAATCAGCAAAAAGTACAGAAAGAAATTGCAGCCTTAGCCGGAAGACTGGCACGTTGCCGCCAGTCCATGATGCGAATTGAAAAATCAATCGAATATAAAGAAAACATGGATTAACGACTCAAATGAGGAATATTTTATGTCCGTAGAACATGCACCACCTGAAGTTCAGCTTGCTGTTGATCTAATCTATTTACTGGAGTGCAATGAAATCACTCCTGAAATCGCACTCGCCGCACTGGAAATAGTCAAACATGATTATCAAGCAAAATTAGTGAAACAACCACAATCTACGATTGACTGCTCTTCTTCTTAAAACAGAAGACTCCCCAGAGACGAACCTTACCCCAGTGACACAAATCAGGGCTTACCTTCATCTCCATGGGCTAACACTGTCAACTCGATAATTTAATATTTCGTGCCGTATTAATGTCACGCGGTCATGGTTTGTATAACACTACAGGCACGACCAATGGCATATATTAAGAAACAGCTGTTTCCGGGTATATCCACTACCAGAGCAGCCTTATGTTCATTGCATCTTTTAATTCTTCCCTTCGCTTACTTTAAGAAACGTTGAAGAATAGTCATCAGCAGCTATTCGAGTGCAAAGCTGCTCCCATTCACAACCTACACAGGCAGCTCTTACAATCCCACGACTGAAAGCCCATCGAGCCTGTCTAAAATAAGCTGAATCAAGTCTTAATCTATGACCTACTTCGACAGACCGCCCCATAAGAGTACCAACAGACTCTAAAGCATAGCTATCGCGAATAATGACACTCTCTCCCAAGCAATGAGGATTATCTTCCCCAAGCAAAGGGGCGCATACGTCATCCGGCCCCGCCACAATCAGAATATCTTCGTTCTGAATTCGGGGAATAATTGTATTGTAGTTTTCAATAAAACCAGGGGTATATCCGTTGCCGGCGTAGGTAAGCATACAAAGAAGGTGATGACCTCTCAGAGATATTGTCATTATCGCGTTCCTGAGTGTGACCGAGTGTTGCATTATTATACAATCAATGTTATATGAGCAATTACAGCCTTCAAATAGATCAATTTTTCTAATGTAACTAAATAAACCAGGAATTGGCTATCATGTCGTCAAGGTGGGCATCAAACAAACTTATCAAATTATCATCGGAAAGCTTGCAAGCAATCATAGATAACAAGATTCCGGCAGCAGTGATAAATGATTTTGCAACGACAAAGGAATGTGAACAGCTTTCAACTGCAATACTAAGCATGAAGCCAAAACCCTATGAATTCGGAAGACCTGGCTTTTATCTGGGAAATCCGTTAGCTCATTATCGTAACCGCCCCAAAGAAGAGTACTTTTCCCAAGTCAGCGCGGCTGAGCAAGAACGTACCCAAATCATCAATCAAGCTTTCGATCCCGTTGTTCGATTCATACGATGTATCAAACATGATACAGACTTCAACATTTCGGTCGCAGAAGAGCCGGGATTAGGTCCCTATTTTGCCGGTATCATCCGCATTATCTCCAGTGGTTCGGACTTACATGTGGACTATGCACCCACTTTTGCGAAGGGAAACCTGGCTATCGGAGATGTGTCAACTCAACTCGCTTGGAACCTCTATGTTTCGTCTCCCTCCCAAGGAGGAGAAACAGTGATCTATAATCAACCATTCAAGAATACTGTTATGGATAAAACATATAAGCCATATGATAGTTCGCTATTGGTTGATTGCGAATCCTTCACCTTCGAACCTCAAGTTGGCTCCATCGTCATTTTCAATACTAGTAATCCTCATATCGTCTTACCTGCGGGAGGTAATCGAATTACAACAGGCTCTTTTATCGGACTGTTAAATGAAAAGAATCTGATCCTATGGTCGTAATGCATTTTTATAAGACACTGGAGCCTGAACATTAAAGCCTCTTTTCTTGGCCCTACTGCTGTCCTGTACATCGTGACGATCCTCTATGGGAAGAACAGCGTAGTATGCAGCAAAGCTGCGATTGTTACTCATAAATGGGATAAGCCCGGCGAATAGTTTTCGCAATCAAGATAACCAGTACGACTTTGATAATATCTCCCGGTATGAATCCAAGCGATCCTACGGTTGCTTGCCAGAGGTTAATGTTGGCAAATGCTGCAACCCATGGGATACCAATCACGTAAACAAGCACTATCCCACCAAAGACAAGAAATCCAGCCTCTTTGAAGACATTCAGTTTCGCAATGTTCTGCTTATACAAGTAACCGATAACAAAAGCTGCAATCGGCCATGCCAAAACAAAACCACCACTCGGACTGAAAAATACCCCCAATCCCCCCATACCACCAGCCATTACCGGTAATCCAACGGCTACGAGTACACAAAAAAGCAATAACGCTAATCCTCCCCGTTTCGCACCAACAATAGCGCCAGCAAGCATTGCCCCCATTGATTGGGCTGTTATCGGAACACCCACAACAGGAAGTGCCAATGGCGGGAATAAACCCAATGCAGCAGTTAGTGCAGCAAATAGTGCTACATAAACAATATCTTTCGTGGACATTTGCTCCCCTTTCTTTTAGATAAAGCTACAAATTGTGCTTTATTTACTGATTGATTTCTTTCGCTCAAACCCAGGATCATAGGACCGAGCGTCAATAGCAGCAGAAATATCATCTGCCATCTTAAGTGTTCTTACGATAACGGGCACTGCAATTGCAATGACACTCTTATCAAGGCCCCTTGCTTTCTGCGCTTCCTGTACTTCCCTTGTAATTGACACTAGAACAGGGATAAATCGTAAAGCAAGCGATAGTGCCAGACTAGCTTTTCCAGGATTAACACCAAGATAGCACAGCCACGCAAAGCCCTTTTCCAATGCGTCAATCATATCAGAGGTGCGAGTAGTGAAAGTAACAAGCGAAGCCAGCAGCAAAAGTGAAACAAGGCGAACTATCACAAGAACACCAATAGTCCAATGATGCAAAAACACTTGAACTATAAAAATAAGTGAGAGAATCCATATAGCTGGCCGTAGTTGCGCCCAAGCAGTTTTCAATGAAATTCTGGCCAACAAATATAAAAGTATAATGCCTGCCAAAACTGCAACTGAAAGATCAATACGGGGAACAATAAAGAGTAATGTTCCCAGAATAACCAAAGAAATAATCTTGAATCCTGGACTGGCCCGATGTACAAATGATGAACCATGCTCATGTCCAGACAAGCTCATGACATCATCCTTACATATTCAGGAATCGCAATGGAGGGAATGTCATCGATAACCACACGGCCATCATCGAAAACAAGCACGCGATCAAATCCCGCCAAAAATTCAAGGTCATGAGACACTACAATCACCGTCTGAGATAAGCTATCGATCGCTTCAGTAACGCGACGCTTGTTCCGCAAATCAAGCAAAGTTGTAGGTTCATCGAAAATTATGTAAGCAGGGTCCATTACAAGAACACCAGAGATTGCAAGAAGTTGTTTCTGACCACCACTTAAAAGATGGGCAGGATGCTCTCTAAACTGAAGTAAATCATATCGTGAAAGCACCTCCTGAATTCTTTGTTGAATCGTGTCCTTGGTAAAACCGAGATTTTTCATTCCAAAAGCCAGATCCTCTTCAACAATTGGAAAAACGATCTGATTGTCAGGATTCTGGAATACGAAACCGACCTTACGCCGGATCGCTTTTCCATCTGATCTCGTGTTCAAACCATCCACCAGAACATCACCACTTTTCGGTACCAATAGTCCATTGAGAAGACGCACGAATGTACTCTTGCCACAACCGTTACTACCTATGATGGCAATCCTTTTTTCCTTCAGCTGCAAATTTAAGTCTCTCAATATCACACGCTCACCGTAAGCATGCGTTACATTTTGTATTTCCAGCATAGAAGTTTTCCCTCAACAGTTGCGACCGCTGTGAAACACTGTATCAATCCAGAATTCCGCTTGACTACAAAGCTCCTAGACAAGTCCAACTAATGTACTGATTTCAGCACCACCAACAAATTTCCAGTTGCTGATATCACAAGCATCTGTATCTATCTTGCCGAATTCTACCGGTAATTTTATGCAGTCAGAATCATCAGCATTTACTTTAGGTTATCACTTTACCTTAAGGTGAACGCCCTTAAGACCAATAGCAACAGTATCTAATATTTTAAATATAATTTCGGCCTAGTTTCTGGGTATTGTTCTTTTTATAGATAAACGAAGAGCACAAGATAATGACTTTTGACCATTAGTCACGTTATTTGCAATTACCAGAATAGAATTCCTTTATAATTCTGATTCTTTATTTTTCAACAATTTTCATATACTCACTATATTTAAGCACATCGATAAAGCTATCCGTTAACGATTCAGCTTCTTTCTGAATATCAAAACTATCTGGTGCAAACAACCAATTCTCCAGTAAACCAGTTATCAACCCTCTTAACATGATAGCGGCTCGCCTTAGATTCAGATTATAAGGAAGTTGACCTGATGCAATACAGTCAGAAAGTGACCCTTCAATACGAACATAGTCTGCAATACATAATTCCTGTCGCGCTTCTACCAAAGCAGACATTTCACCAACAAATTCACATTTGTGGAAAAAAATCTCCATCAATAGTCGACTTTTCGGGTCGTCAACAACCGACGTCAAAATATGAATTATTAAAGTTCTTAAAATCAGGAGTGGATTATTAGAATATTTTGCTTGATACTCTTTTTCTAATTCATCAATCTTAGAGTCTGATATTTTACAAGCTTCAGAAAACAGGTCTACTTTATTTTTAAAGTGCCAGTAAATTGCCCCTCGGGTTACCCCAGCCGCTGTGGCAATATCTGTCAGTGAAGTAGCCGAGACACCGCGTTCAGAGAACTCTTTTATAGCCGCGTCTATAATCTGTTGCCGGGTCTCCTCAGCCTGTTGTTTAGTTTTTCGTGCCATATACTCTGTTTTTAGCCTGAAGTTGATTTACATACATTCATGTATGTTTGTATTATAGCATGCTGTTATCAATGGAGTAATGGTTTTACGGATTGAAAGATCAACATTTAAAAATATCGAGGTTTACTTATGCGAATAAACAGGGGAGTTTTGCCTCTGGCTGCAGTGCTGGTACTCTCAGGCAGCTTAGCTCTTTCAGGATGTAACGACAAAGACTCTCAGCAAGCAGCTGGGAACCAACAAGCCCCTGAAGTCGGTATCGTGACGCTGAAAACTGAACCTCTGATGGTCACGACTGAATTGCCAGGTAGAACATCAGCCTTCCGTATTGCAGAAGTGCGTCCGCAAGTAAGCGGTATAATTCTGAAACGAAACTATGAAGAAGGAAGCGATGTAAAAGCAGGAACTTCCTTATATCAAATAGACCCTGCGACTTATCAGGCTACCTATGACAGTGCTAAAGCTGATTTGGCGAAAGCTCAGGCTAATGCAGAGATTATGCGCCTGACAGTAAACCGCTATAATTCACTGTTAGGAACAAACTATATTAGTCAGCAGGAATTTGATAAAGCTAACGCTGATTATGCACAAGCAAATGCAGCAGTGCAGTCAGCAAAGGCTGCTGTAGAAACTGCCCGCATCAATTTGGCATATACCAAAGTGACAGCACCGATTAGTGGCCGTTCCGGCAAGTCGACCATAACTGAAGGTGCTCTGGTCTCGGTTGGCCAACCAACAGCACTGACGACTATTCAACAGTTAGATCCAATTTATGTGGATGTCACTCAGTCAAGTGATGATTATCTGCGCCTGAAAAATGAAATCGCTAAGGGTATTGTGCAGAAAGGGAATAGTAAAACTAAAGTTCATCTGATCATGGAAGACGGTGAAGAATACAGTGAAACAGGCTATCTGGAATTCTCTGATATCACTGTAGATGAAACAACCGGTTCTATTACCATCCGTGCAATATTCCCTAATCAGAATGAAAAATTACTACCAGGTATGTTTGTTCGCGCAAAACTGGAAGATGGCATTCGCCGAGACGCAATACTGGTTCCTCAGCAAGGAGTCACCCGTACACCTCGTGGCGAAGCTACTGCCATGGTGATTGGTAAAGACGAAAAAGTCGAACTACGAATTATCAATGTAAGTCAGGCTATTGGTGATAAATGGCTGGTCAATTCCGGCTTGAAAATAGGTGATCGGGTTATCGTCACTGGTTTACAAAAGATTAAACCTGGCATACCGGTCAAAGCAGAAGAAGTGGATTTAAATGCGAAATCTGCTGCGAACCAAACTGAGCCTGCGAAAAAGTCTTAATTAAGGAGTCGGTGATTCATGCCTAAGTTTTTTATAGATCGGCCAATATTTGCATGGGTAATCGCAATTATCACCATGCTGGCTGGGCTGCTGGCAATTATGAAATTACCTGTGGCGCAGTACCCTACAATCGCACCGCCGGCGATTTCTATCTCCGCAACTTATCCCGGTGCTGATGCAACTACTGTGCAAAACACAGTTACCCAAGTTATCGAACAAAATATGAATGGTATCGATAACTTGGTTTATATGTCTTCCGACAGTGACTCTGCTGGTAACATGAACATCACGTTAACCTTTGAAGCAGGTACTAATCCTGATATTGCCCAAGTGCAGGTGCAGAACAAACTGCAACTCGCTATGCCTCTGTTACCTCAGGAAGTACAACAGCAAGGGATACGTGTAGATAAGTCCACTAATGCCTTCCTAATGGTCGCTGGATTCACCTCTGAAGATGGAAGCATGTCACAGGAGGATATCGCTGACTATGTTGGCACAAACGTTAAAGATCCACTAAGCCGTGTAACTGGCGTAGGTGATGCAATGCTGTTTGGTAACCAGTATGCAATGCGTATCTGGTTAAATCCTGACAAGCTCATTAACTACAAAATGACAACTCTGGATGTAATAAATGCAATCAAAGCGCAAAACAACCAGATAGCAGCCGGTCAATTAGGAGGAACCCCTCCGGTTCCAGGTCAACGGCTAAATGCTTCAATTATTGCCCAAACACGTCTAACTTCTCCTGAAGAGTTCAGTAATATTCTTCTGCGCGTTAATACCGACGGTTCTCAGGTTCGTCTGAAAGATGTAGCAAAAGTGGAATTAGGCTCAGAAAGTTATAACCTCATTGGCCGCTTTAACGGTAAACCTGCTGCTGGTATCGGTATCAAATTAGCAACAGGCGCTAACGCTCTGGATACATCCAAAGCGGTAAAAGAAGCGCTAAAAAATATGGCACCTTTCTTCCCTCATGGACTGAAAATCGTATATCCATATGACACCACCCCATTCGTTAAAATCTCTATTAAAGAAGTGGTTAAAACACTAGTTGAAGCAATTATGCTGGTGTTCGTGGTAATGTACCTGTTCCTGCAAAACTTCCGTGCAACGCTTATTCCTACCATCGCAGTTCCTGTCGTACTACTGGGAACATTTGCGATACTCGCCACATTTGGCTATTCAATAAATACGTTAACCATGTTTGCTATGGTACTCGCCATCGGCTTACTGGTAGATGATGCCATTGTCGTGGTAGAAAACGTTGAACGTGTTATGCAAGAAGAAGGGTTATCGCCTAAGGAAGCAACTAAGAAATCAATGGGGCAAATCCAGAGCGCTTTGGTTGGTATTGCTATGGTACTATCTGCTGTGTTTGTTCCAATGGCCTTCTTTGGCGGTTCAACCGGTGCAATTTATCGGCAGTTCTCGATCACCATCGTATCTGCAATGGTACTATCTGTACTTGTTGCATTAATCCTGACACCTGCTCTGTGTGCTACCATGCTGAAACCAATTGCTAAAGGTAGTCACGGTAAACAGACTGGAATCTTCGGCTGGTTTAACCGTTTATTTGATAAAAGTACCCACCACTATACTGACAGTGTCGGCCGCATTCTACGCAATACAGGTCGTTATCTGGTGATTTATGTATTACTGGTTGCTGGTATGGCTGTCATGTTCACTCGTCTACCATCCTCTTTTCTTCCTGAAGAAGATCAAGGTGTATTGCTGACAATGGTTCAACTGCCTGCTGGCGCAACACAAGAACAGACGCAGAAAGTTCTGGATGAAGTAAATCACTATTTCAGCACTGAAGAAAAAGATCGTGTAGTTTCTGTATTTACAGTAAGTGGCTTTGGTTTCAGTGGTCAGGGGCAAAATACTGGCCTGGCATTTATGAGTTTGAAAGACTGGAGTGAACGTCCTGGCGCTGAGAATAAAGTTCCTGCTATTGTTGCCAGGGCAAGCGCTCACTTCCAGAAAATCAAAGAAGGCATGGTTTTTGCGTTCAACGTACCAGCAATTGTAGAATTAGGCTCAGCAACTGGTTTTGATTTTGAATTAATTGACAAAGCAAACCTTGGGCATGACAAATTAACCGAAGCCCGTAACCAACTGCTTGGCATGATACAAAAACACCCAGATATGTTAGTGGGTGTGCGTCCTAACGGTCAGGAAGATACCCCTCAATATCGAGTTAGGATTGATCAGGAAAAGGCTGAGACTTTAGGTGTTTCCATCGCTGATATCAATTCGACACTGAGTACAATGTTTGGTAGTCACTATGTGAACGATTTTATCGACCGTGGTCGAGTCAAAAAAGTTTACATTCAGTCGGAAGCTCCTTATCGTATGCTACCGAGTGACATCTATAAATTATATGTCCGTAACAAACAAGGTGAAATGGTTCCATTCTCTGCCTTTGCAGATATGTCTAAAGAACCATGGACCTATGGATCACCACGTTTGGAACGCTACAACGGTTTGCCATCAATGGAAATTCTGGGTGAAGCAGCACCTGGCAAAAGTACTGGTGATGCAATGGCCTTGATGGAAGAACTCGCATCCCAGTTACCAAATGGCATCGGTTTTGACTGGACAGGCATGTCCTATCAAGAACGCCTGTCAGGTAATCAAGCCCCCGCTCTATATGCATTATCATTGATAGTGGTATTCCTCTGCCTGGCTGCGCTATATGAAAGCTGGTCAATTCCATTCTCAGTCATGCTGGTGGTGCCATTGGGTATCGTTGGTGCTTTGTTAGCAACGACATTCCGTGGTCTAGATAACGACGTTTACTTCAAAGTTGGCCTGTTAACTACCATTGGCTTATCAGCGAAGAACGCTATCTTAATCGTTGAGTTCGCTAAAGATTTGATGGAAAAAGAAGGCAAAGGGCTGATAGAAGCTACGTTAGATGCTGTAAGAATGCGTCTTCGCCCAATCCTGATGACATCATTAGCATTTATGTTGGGTGTCATCCCTCTGGTACTGAGTAACGGGGCAGGTTCCGGCTCGCAAAACGCAGTAGGTACCGGGGTATTAGGAGGAATGATTGCGGCTACCTCTCTGGCTATCTTTTTCGTACCAGTATTCTTTGTGGTTATAAAACGACGTTTCAGTAAGAAAGTAGAGGAGATTGAACCGGCGTCAGAATCTCACTAATGCAACTAACTATAATCGGAAGGCCGTTAAACGGCCTTCTTAAATATAATAGTTGCTTCACATTCAGCAGATTTTGATCACCAACCTATCCGCTTAACTTTTACATAGTTTCGTTCAAATTTAATTAAAATCACCACCCATGAGTAAAAAATAGCTTTAAAAATCCGAGTATTACTGGCTTTAATAAAATTAACAGAAAAGTTGTTGGGTAAGAATTGTTTTATCTTTTTTACATTAAATGACAAAAAACAATACCAGCGCATAGTGACTTATGCAATAATGATGTTATATTCGTTGATTATTGTAGCCATCAAGCTATAATCTGCTGTTACTAGCATCTGAGGGTAGGTAATACTGTTTTATATAAGCCTGCATATTAACTCACATATACTGGCCGATATTTATAGTTTATTGTGTTAAAGGTATGAATTTTTGTTAAGAGCTGATTTTGCTTTACCAAAAGCAAACTAGAATTGTCTGTGAAAAAGATAAATAATCCCAAAGAACGATTATAGACACATAATAATAATCTCTAGAAAAAGAGTTTCTATAATGCATATATATGTTTAGCCTTTGACTTAAATTAAGTCATGGCATATACAGGGAGTTTAACATGGCATGGATGAATAATTCACTAGAATGATATGATATTGCTGAATTGAAATGCTTATGTGAGAATCTAAGACAAGATGCTACTTTTCAGTGTTAGAGTACACTGAGACTAGTTGTATAAATAATCTTTACGTCTCAGGATAATTTAAAGCTAAATGAATTGATTGAGTACATATCAACTTTCGTTTGGCACTTTAAAATCAAATATTCTGACAATTTCAGCCTTCCCGCTTGAATTGATGAATATTTTGATGATACATATACTTTGTTTGGAAGCGATGAGATTAGCTTTTCTAAACTTACAGAATACCGAAAAACCAATGAACGTTTAACCAGCATACGGTTGCATGATTTAAATTGTTCCCTGGGCAAGATTTGGTTGAATATTTCCTTAAATAATTTTTTATATATGTTAAATAAGAAAGGCGACTATGACTAAAACTGATTATCTGATGCGTTTAAGAAAATGCACCACGATTGATACACTGGAACGTGTGATTGAAAAGAACAAATATGAACTTTCAGGAGACGAACTTGAACTATTCTACTCTGCTGCGGATCATCGTCTGGCTGAGCTGACCATGAATAAACTGTATGACAGAATTCCACCTTCGGTATGGAAATACGTTCGCTAAAGTAGTCTTCATCAAACAAAAAATGATCCGGGCCGGTAAAGTGCTATCGGCTTATCAGGTTAGCTGTCAATAAAACTGGCGAGGGCCCTGCCAGCGACATCCCGGCACACACATCCCTTGCTATGGCTGCTTCCTTCCGGACCTGACCAAGTTAACAAGTTAGCGTTGCGGGAGAACCAACAGAGCCCCCATTGACTTGTTGCTTTGACTTCAAAGCGGCGCCATTATCATTCATACCTGTCTAAATAGCAAGACAAGCAGGTTCGAATGATGGTTTCTTACACATAACGAATAAATACTTAAGAAAATGCGTTATCTAACTAACCGCTTTTAGTATGATTTCAATATCTTTAGTCTTCCCGTTATTAATCACTTCATATGCGGTATCTGTCACAAACATCAAACGATCATGTAAAGAGACAGAAGCACTGACGGTAATGCGCGCATTTGGCTTAATGTCGCCTGGACGATAAGGTAGAACAAAATGGAAAGGTGATTGTTTTCCGTTTAAACGCTCTTTTTTTTTGGGACAAAGTAACTGAGGGAGCATCAAGCAGAGATACATCAGATAAAGATACTGTTAGAACAGCATCCGCCGGTAATGCAATACGCTGTAAGATATTGATATTACCTTTAACATAATACTGCTCTACCGAATTTTCAATTTGTTCCACCTGGACATTTACTGCCTCAGTAACCTTGCTATGACACCCAATCAAAGCAACTGCCAGTAATACACCCGTAGATAGCTGCCATAATTTCATACATGCTTCTCCATTTTTAAATGATCTATATAAATAATAAAATAAATTTAAATATCAAACTATTAAATCCAAACCGCCTGAATTATAGATTAAAAAAATGAATATAAATCTCAAATAAATGCCACATTCTTTATTGCGCTACTATCAGGACTTGAAACATTTACAATTTAGTTATTTATTTATCATTCATTAATGGGACAATAATCACATGTTGTACTCTAAATAATCCAGTAAAAAATAAAGGCATATTATGAGTAAGTCATTACAAAGTCTCATCAATTTGATGAATCTAGAAAAAATTGAAGAAGGTATTTACCGGGGTCAAAGTAAAGACCTAGGCTTTCCTCAAGTTTTCGGAGGGCAAGTTATCGGTCAAGCACTCTATGCTGCTACACAAACTGTTGCTTATAACCGGATCTGTAACTCTTTTCACAGCTATTTTTTACGTCCCGGTGACAGTAGCAAACCTATCGTCTATGACGTTGAAATCTTACGTGATGGAGGAAGTTTCAGCGCTCGACGAGTCAGCGCAATTCAAAATGGCAAGCCTATCTTTTATATGACAGTCTCATTCCAAAGCTATGAAGAAGGTTTCGAACACCAGAATATAATGCCAGATGTACCATATCCTGAAGAGCTTACCCCGCAAGATGAAATTGCGAAGAAAATATCTCATCTATTACCACAAAGAATGCAAAACATTTTTCTCTTCCCATGCCCATTTGAAATGAGGCCCATAAAATACTACAGCCCATTTAATTGCCCTCCTGAGGAACCTACACGCTATGTCTGGTTTCGCAGCAATGGTGATATGCCTGCAAATCCTTTGATTCATCAATATTTGCTTGGCTATGCCTCTGATTTTAACTTTCTACCAACAGCATTACAGCCTCACGGTGTTGGATTCCTTGAAAAAAATATCCAAATAGCAACTATTGATCATTCTATGTGGTTTCATCGTCCATTTAAACTGGATGACTGGTTATTATATGCTATAGACAGCCCATCAGCCTCTGGTGCTCGTGGTTTTGTTCGTGGACAAATTTACAACCGCGAAGGAGTGCTTATCGCCTCAACTGTACAGGAAGGTCTGATCAGGAAGAAAACCAGATAGATACGGTCACAAAGGCAGCCATAAGAAGCCAATATCACATTTATGGCCTTTTACCGCTGCCATTTATTATAGATTAGTTATAAGCACTCTCGCCATGAGCATTAATATCCAATCCTTCTCTTTCTGTTTCAACAGAAACCCTCAACCCTACCAATAGATCTGCGATTTTAAAAGCAACAAACGCAACGACTATTGACCAGACAACACAAACTAATATGCTAAAAGCCTGGATACTAACTTGCTCCAACATAGTTACCCCATCAGAATAACCAGTCCCTCCCAATGACCTAGCTGTAAAAACTCCCGTCAAAAGGCAACCAACTATCCCACATACGCCATGTATACCAAATACATCACACACATCATCAGCACGTAACCATCTTTTCAGTACCACCACTCCCCAAAGCCCTGCAAAACCTGCTATCAAGCCAATAATAAGAGCACCACCGACACCAACCGTTCCCGCAGCTGGTGTAACACCAACTAACCCGGCAATGCAACCTGAACAAGCCCCCAAAAGTGATGGCCTATTACGGAAGAACCATTCCGCACAAACCCACGACAGAATAGCTGCCGCAGTCGCCACAACTGTATTCAAAAATGCCAAAGCAGCTATTTCATTAGCCTCACCAGCAGAACCTGCATTAAAACCAAACCAGCCAATATAAAGTACAGCTGTACCAATGAAAACCATTGGCAAATTATGTGGCTTGAATGCTTCTTTCCCAAAACCAATACGTTTTCCCAACAAGTAAGCACCAACCAATCCAGCTACAGCTGCGTTAATATGTACAACCGTACCACCAGCAAAATCCAGCGCGCCATCTTGTGAAAGCACACCACCGCCCCAAACCATATGAGCCATAGGCAGATAAGAAAATGTCAACCATAGTACACTGAAAATTAATAAAGCTGGAAAGCGGATACGTTCACCCAAGGCACCAATAACCAAGGCGACTGTAATACAAGCAAAAGCCCCCTGAAATGCCACATGAATTAATTGATAAAAACTGCCACTTAAATCAGTCAGTTCTAAATTCTTCAACATCATCTGACTAAAGCTACCGAAAAAGCCATTTCCCGGTTCAAAAGCCAAGCTGTAGCCATAAATTACCCACAACACACATACCAGAGCAAAGCTCACCATAACCTGAGCCATCAGAGATAAAACGTTTTTGCTCCGCAACAGCCCACCATAAAACAGAGCAATTCCCGGAATTGTCATAAACAAAACAAGTGCTGTACAAATCATCATAAAGGCATTATCTGCTTTATCGGCAACACCTTCTGCCGCCTGAGATAATGATGGTAAACAACTGGCCGCAACACAGGCAGCCACAGAGAATTGTCTTTTCATATATATTGTCTCTATCAGTGGCTTACAGTGCCGTATCATTAGTTTCGCCTGTTCTGATACGAATAGCTTGTTGTAATTCAATAACAAAAATTTTACCGTCACCAATTTTTCCAGTGAAAGCTGATTGCTGAATAGCATTAATTACTTCCTCAACTAATTCATCAGCAACAGCGATATCGATCTTTACTTTAGGCAAAAAATTGACGCTGTATTCAGCTCCACGATAAAGCTCTGCATGTCCTTTCTGACGACCAAACCCTTTTACTTCTGTTATCGTCAGCCCTTGAACGCCAAGACTAGAAAGAGACTCTCTTATATCCTCTAGTTTGAATGGTTTTACAATGGTCGTAATGAGCTTCATATATCCCCCTACCACTAGGCTATTGTGTTTACAATTAATACAATAGCAAGGGGTGTGCCAAGAATTAAAAATATATAAAAATCAAATAATAATAAAGAAAATAAAACTGCAAAAAGAAGAAAGAAGGGAGAACAACAAATATACTCTCCCGTCAGCGCACCAGATTAGTGCAAGGCAAATTAAATCAATATCTCTTTCTCAGAAATTGTCCCGCATTCACTTAATGTCTCCCCCACTCGTTGTAACTGATACATCTGATAATAACGTCCACGTTTCGCTAATAACCGCTGATGATGCCCCTGTTCAATAACTGCACCACGATGCAGCACCAGAATAGTATCAGCCTCTACAATAGTGGACAAACGATGAGCAATAACAATCAAAGTCGTTTGCTGGCGAATTAATCTCAGAGCCTGTTGTATTGCTTGTTCTGTACCAGAATCGATATTTGCTGTCGCCTCATCAAGGATTAAAATTTGCGGTGTTTGTACTAACACTCTCGCCATAGCAAGCAACTGCTTCTGCCCAGCTGACAACGTATTACCCTGTTCTCCCAAGATAGTATAGAGACCATCAGGCAATGAACGTACTAATTCAGCTAATTGCACTGTTTCCAGTACTTGCCAGACTTTTTCTTCTGAGATATTTCTACCAAGGGTAATATTGCCAAAGAAAGAGTCAGCAAGAACAGCCGGATCCTGCTGAACTATTGCCACACCGTTACGTAATACTGAATGAGACAAGGATGATACAGACCGTCCATCAAGGTAAATTTCCCCTTTCTGCCACGGGTAATACCCCATCAACAAATTTGCTAACGTACTTTTACCGCTACCAGTATGCCCAACCAAAGCAACAAAACCGAAGGCCGGAATCTGCACATTGATATCTTGTAAAACTACTTTGTCATTTCGGTAAGAAAAACTCACATTTTCTATTTCAATCCGACCGCTAGATAACGGCTGACTATCTATGCCATAACCTTGTTGAGGACTATCCATTAACTCAAATATCCTCTCACCAGAAACTACAGCTTGTTGCAAGATCGATTGCTGAGAAGTCAATTCAATGAGTGGTTCATTCAACCGACCTAAGTAATTAATGAAAGCATATAATACCCCAATACCAATCACTCCAGGTCCACTGAACCCAAACAGCACAAGAAGACCACATAACACCATAGCCGATAATAAACTCAGCAATGGCCTTAATAAAAGCCCATCCAATCTCAACGCTTGCATTCTCGCTTTATAATGAGCACGATTGGTCAATAATATACGCTCACCAAAACGGGCCTGTTGTCTGAATTGCTGAACAACATGCATTCCATTGATAATTTCATTAAAATCATCATTAATATTAGCAAGATAACTACGCACCCTTCGAACAATCGGTGTGCTCAGGTGCTGATATATCGCCATGACAATTAACACAACAGGAAAAATAAGAATGGCAATCAGCGCCATGCGCCATTCCAACATAAACATAGCAATCAGCATCGCACCAATTAATGCTATGCTACGGAATACCGCAGGAACCACATTGACATAAAGATCTTTAATAACTTCAGTATCGTTCGTTACGCGGGAAATCAATTGCCCAACAGGTTGATTATCAAAAGCACTTAGAGGCTGGCGCAATGCTGCATTCATCACATCAGTACGAAGCTGTTGCACTATATCAACTGACACTTGATTAAACAATAAAGCTTGAAAATAGTGCAATGTAGCTGTAATTAGCTGCAAAACCACAAAGGTTATGGCTAGTCCTGTGACCACTCCAGCAGGCATATTACCCGTCGCGACCATATTATCGATAAAGTAACTAATTAAAACTGGGCCGCTTACTTCTGCAATGGCAGCCCCCCACAGCATCAATACTGCCATCCCCAATGGTTTACGATAATTTTTCCCATAAATTAACAAACGTTTCAGCGATGGCCACAATTGACGAACCTTAGTCATCTTTATTTCCTTCTGCTACTCCTTCCTCATTATCTAGTGCTGCTTCAAGTTGTTGATAATGATACATATCACGATACCATCCTGGCTGTTCCACCAATTGCTGATGCCGCCCTTGATGTATAATAGCACCCTGCTGCATCACCAAAATATTATCTGCATCCGTTAATGCAGACAGACGGTGAGCACTGATAATAACAGTGCGTTGTTGTCTCCATTGGCTGAGATTTCGCAAAATATTGTATTCAGTTTGCCCATCAACTGCTGACAAAGAGTCATCCAGAATTAAAATCTCTGCATCTAAAAGTAAAGCCCTGGCAATAGAGATACGTTGTTTCTGTCCACCAGATAACATCACACCACGCTCACCCACTTCCGTCTGATATCCCTCAGACAAACGAAGAATATCTTCATGGATATTAGCGAGGCGGGCCACTTCTTCGATCTGCTCCTGTGTTGCATCTGGACATCCCAAAGCAATATTCCCAGCAACTGTATCTGAAAATAGAAACGGTGTTTGATTAACAACAGCAAATCGTGCTCGCCACTCATCTAACCGGATATCAGCAATTTTCATCGACTGGAAAAGAATATCTCCATCAGTTACATCAAACTGCCTCTGTATCAGTGCAAGTAGTGTACTCTTACCTGAACCGGTTGGACCGCAAATCCCCAGTAACTGCCCAGGAGATAACCAGAAATTAATCTGACTCAAAACAGTTTTGTTACTTTGCGGATAACTAAACGCTTTGATATCCACATTCAAAGTACCACGCTCCGGCGATAAATGGCGGGTACCATCCTCAATGACTGGAGGCTCTTGCAACAAACTACGGATACGGCTGTATGCAGCACTTCCCCGCTCAACAATATTAAACATCCACGCTAATGCCAACATTGGCCAAATCATCAGACCGAGATACATCACGAAGCTAGTGAGTTCACCAAGTGTTAAAACACCATTCAACACCATCCAGCTGCCACCACCTATAGCCAAAAAATTTGACATACCGATCGCAATAAAAATTGTCGGATCAAATCGGGCATCCACTTTGGCAACATACATATTCTTACGACCAGCTTCCACGGCAACCCGTTCAAACTGATTTGATTGCAGATCTTCAAGACCAAATGCCTTGATCATTCGAATACTAGTCAAACTTTCTTGAGCTTGGTTATTCAGAGCAGAAAATGCACCTTGTGCAGACTTAAAACGGCTATGAAGCTGATCACCATATCGTTTAATAATAATTGCCATAATAGGCATGGGTAATAGAGACAGCAGGGTTAACTGCCAACTGATTTGTACACTCATCACAATCAGCACGGCGCAACCCATAACCAACGAGTCCACTAAAGTAAGCACACCTTCCCCCGCAGCAAACACCACACGATCTACATCATTAGTGGCACGGGCCATCAAATCCCCCGTGCGGTGTCTCAGGTAAAATTCGGGGTTTTGGCAACTAAGTTGCCGATAAAAATTATTGCGCAATTTAACCGCTAGTTGATATGACGCGCCAAACAACCATAAGCGCCATATATAACGCAAGATATAGACAATCAATGCAATGACCAGCATAACACCAATCCACACTATCAATTGGTAAGATGACATAGATTTGGTACTAATACCGTCAACAATTACACCTACTAGATATGGTGGAATTAGTAGCAGAATAGAGATGATAATAAGCAGAGTCACTGCACCAAAATAGCGACGCCACTCACTGCGGAAGTACCAACTTAATTGAGAAAATAATCTCACACGTGTATATCCCGAAATAGATAGTATAAATATTGAATAATATTCAGAATAATTGAACTAATTTACTGAATAACAATTAGTTATTCTGGTATCGGTAATGCAGTAGTATATTTGATTTTTTCCATCGCAAAACTAGATGTAACATCAATCAACCCAGGGATACCGTTAACCATACGCTTATAGAACAGATCATAACTTTTCATATCCACAACTTCTACATGCATTAGATAATCACATTCACCAGCCATACGGTAAAAAGCTAAAACTTCTGGCATTTGCTTTATAAATGCAACAAATTGCTCATACCAACTACTGTTATGCTGCTGCGTTCTTATCATCACAATTACTGTCAATCCCAATCCTAACTTTTCACTATCAAGCAAAGCAACTTTGCCAACAATATATCCTTCATCTTCAAGTCGTTTTAGCCGCTTCCAGCACGGTGTAGAGGTAAGATTAACAGCTTCCGCCAATGCATTCAGAGACAGACTACAATCTTTCTGTAACAAATTAAGCAATTTGCGGTCTGTTTTATCTAACATATCCACCTCTTATAGAAAATTTTTCCATAAAAAACCCATATATTAAGAAAAATAATAATCCATTTCTCCCAGTATAAAGTTAATCTACTCATCATCAATTATATTCTACTCAAGAGTTAGTAATCTATGTCACACAGCTGGACTACCAAAGCAATCAAAGAGATTCAGGCAGACTATCAACGCAGTTCTGATACTCATCTTATCCGTCTTAATTTACCAACTTTTCCCGGTATCCATTTATATCTGAAAGATGAAAGTACTCACCCGACTGGTAGTCTGAAACACCGGCTTGCCCGTTCTTTATTCCTTTATGCACTCAGCAATGGTTGGATCAAGGAAGGAACTCCAGTTATTGAATCCTCATCTGGTAGTACTGCTGTATCTGAAGCCTATTTTGCCCGCCTACTTGGATTACCTTTTATTGCTGTTATGCCGTCATATACGGCAAAACGTAAAATTCAGGAAATTGAGTTTTATGGTGGTAAGTGCCATTTTGTCGACCATTCAGCACAAATTTATGCTGAATCAGAACGACTAGCGAAAGAGCTGAACGGTCATTATATGGATCAATTTACTTATGCCGAACGTGCAACAGACTGGCGAGGTAATAACAATATTGCTGAAAGTATTTTCCGCCAGATGCAAATGGAACCATTTCCTGAACCAGATTACATCGTTATGAGTGCCGGCACTGGTGGTACTTCTGCAACTTTAGGGCGCTATATTCGTTACCAGGGGCACAACACCAAACTGATCGTTGTCGATCCAGAAAATTCCGTATTTTATGACTGTTACCGTCAAAATTGTTGTGACATCGTTAGCAATTGTAGCAGTAAAATTGAGGGTATTGGCCGTCCTCGGGCAGAACCTTCTTTCATTTCCTCAGTTATTGATAACATGATACAAGTACCAGATCGCGCTAGTGTCGCAACGATTTATTGGCTAGAAAAATTACTAGGCAGAAAAGTTGGAGCATCTACAGGGACCAATATCTGGGGAGTACTCCAGCTCGCTAACCAAATGCATGAACGTGGAGAACAGGGATCGATAGTCACTTTACTGTGTGACAGTGGTGAACGCTATCTTGATACTTATTACAACCCAGATTGGGTTAAAAGCAATATCGGCGATATCTCGCTTTACCTCAAGCAACTACCCAACCTCTGTAGTTATAAGTAACATAACCGTTTTATTTCAATGAGGATGTTACAATGAGACGAGCTATTGTTGTGTTCAGTGGTGGACAAGACTCCACCACATGCCTGATTCAGGCAATTAATCAATATGACGAAGTACATTGCATCACTTTTGATTATGGACAGCGCCATCATGCTGAAATCGATGTCGCACGTAATATCAGCCATTCTCTTGGTGTTGTTGCACATAAAATTCTGGATGTCACATTGCTTAACGAACTTGCTCTTAGCAGCCTAACTCGTAATAACATCCCTGTCCCCAACTACAATGAAAGTGAAAAAAGTATCATACCCAACACATTCGTCCCCGGGCGCAATATTTTATTCCTGACTCTGGCCGCTATATATGCTTATCAAGTTGAAGCTGAAACAGTCATTACCGGCGTATGCGAAACTGATTTTTCCGGTTACCCTGATTGCCGTGACGAATTTGTTAAGGCTCTGAATAAAGCTGTTAGTCTTGGCATTGCCCGTGATATCCGTTTTGAAACTCCATTAATGTGGCTCAGCAAAGCTGAAACTTGGGCGTTGTCTGACTACTATCAACATTTAGATTTCGTTCGTAGCCAGACATTAACTTGTTACAATGGCATTCAAGGTAATGGTTGTGGTACATGTGCAGCTTGCCACCTCAGAACTAGCGGACTAGAACAATATCTGGATGCGCCTGAAAAAATAATGACTGAAATGAAAGCAAAAACACATCTAGCCTAATGCAAATGGCAATGGGAGTCTTTCACTCTCATTGTCCTGTTTTCACCAAAGCTCCCATTATTTCGCGTAGTTCACCTTCAATAGAGAGTGCTTTCTGCGTTTGTCTATCAATCCAAACAAACGTAGTTTTCGCATCTGCAATGAGTTGATTATCCTTTCTACGTATTATTTGCTGAGAAAATACACCACTTCTATTTCTCAACTCCGTTAATCGGCAATCGACTTCCAATTCATCACCAAGCACTGCCGAACTACGATAATTAATATTAATATTGACTACCGCAAACCCAACATCATTTTTCTGGATCCATTCCACTACAGAATATTTATGCAACCATTCCCAACGAGCACTTTCCATAAATTCCAAATATCGGGCATTGTTCACATGTTGAAATAAATCTATATGATAGCCATGGACTTTTATAATTGAACTCATAATATTGCCTTTAATGTTAACGTCACTCATCTGACCAGATTGATTTAACAATAGCAAAACAAAAAATTGACTCTAATTAAAGTTATTTATTCGTGATCTATATCACAACATCCTCAATCACAAAGTAAATTATGACCGAGGATGCCGGATGATACACTAATAACTCAACTTACTTCTGTTTCGCTCAATGAAAACTGGCCCTATTCCCTGAACCTCCTGTAATTGTTCCACCGTAGTAAATGCACCATGCTTTTCACGATATTCAACAATTCCCTGTGCCTTTTTTACCCCAATACCACTCAGTGCTTTTGCTAATTCTTCTGCACTTGCAGTATTGATATTCACCATTCCCTTTTCTTCTACTTTCGAAGCATCTTGTTGCTGCAACTGCTTTTCTGATGAAGAATTGTTTGTAGTATTTACTGCTTTAGCTAATTTATCTTTTACTGGCTCGGCAGCAACTGCAAATTGCCCTCCACACACATAAAGCAAACTGGCAAGTAGAACCGATAAAACTCCTGATTTTTTCATATAAATCCCTCTATGTTTTATTTGGCGAAACAAAGATTGCCACAGATAAATTTAAGTACAATGAACAAGTATCAGATATGCGAAAGGCCGCGAAAGCAGCCTTGATTAGTAAGATAATTACAAAGATATTTGCGATATTCCCCGCAAATTTTATTCGATATGACCGAAATTAATTTCGGCCTTTTCACGCAGGTTAATCAGTAAAGACTCCAACATAGCATTACCTATCTCATTCTGGTAACCGTCAGTCATGCCTTTAATTTGCTCTTCCGATATAACACCTGGAGTAACTTTATCCAGTTGTATCAAAACAACATCATCCAAACTATTTTTCACTGAGCCATACTCTACTTTACCTTCTTTTGGCTGTGGTAAAGCAAATACTGCATCAACCAGTGCATTATTCTGAGATGTGCGCTGAATAACCTGAGGTTCGCCAAACTGAATGCCTGCGTCTTTTAGAACCTGTTCACCTTTGCCTTCTTTTAAGGCAGTCAACAATCTCTCACTTTCAACCTGAAGCTGTTTTTCAGCTTTCTGACGTTTAACAAGTTCGGTGACCTGCTTTTTAACTTGCTCAAACGGTTGTACTGTTTCCGGCCTGTAGTTATCTACACGCAGAACAAATGCACGATCACCTTCAGCAGAAATCACATCAGAGTTAGCACCTGTTGGTCCTTGCCCATCAACAAGATTACTACCTTCAAAAATTGCATGAATAACAGGACCAAAGTTAATCTCTGCTGGTACATTGTTACGATCAAACCACCCCGTTGTAACAATCTTAATGCCTGAAACTTCCTCAGCAGAAGTTAAGGATTCATTATCGCTAGTAGCTGCGTCACTAACTTTCTGTTGCAGAGCATAAAAAGCATCTACTGCTTTTTCCTGCTTAATCGTCTTCTCAACTTCAGAGCGAACTTCAGACAAAGGTTTGATTATTTGAGGTTTAATATCATCCAAATGGAAAATGGCAAAACCATTAGGAACCTTAATAACGGAAGAAATTTGGCCTTTCTCTTGCAAATTAGCTTTTTTCATCTCTTCTGGGAGAGAATTCTCTTCTATCCAGCCAATCTCACCTTTATTTTTTGCTGAAAACTTATCTGTAGATTTTTCAGTCGCCAATTTACCAAAATCAGCACCTTTATTCAGCTCATCAAGCACTACTTTAGCTTCAGCTTCAGTTGCAAGCTGAATCAAACTGTATTTTTTCTGCTCTGACTGAGTATAACGTTTCAGATTATGCTCATAGTAAGAATCAATATCCACTGATGTGACAGAAACTTTATCCATTTCATCTGCCGCATCCATTCTGATATAGCTAATTTTTACTTCTTCAGGAGCAATAAAACTATTCTTATTCAGATTATAGTAATCTTGTAAATCTTTATCTGTTACCTCTTGCTGCACATGAACTTTTTTTAGCTCTAAGGTAGTCAAACGAATAGCTCTTTGTTGTAGAAGCAATTCAGCATTGAGTTTTACTTCACCAGGCAATACGATTTCGCTACCAGAAAAAACCATAATTAATTGCTGATTAATTAAATTCTGACGCGTTTGCTCAGCCACAATATCTGGACTCAGATTCGAACGATTCAAAAAATCCAAATATTTGTTGTTATCAAATTTACCGTTTATCTGAAAATAGGAAATATTTCGGATAGCATCCTTAACCTGCTCATCGCTAGCAGACAAACCTAGTTCCCGAGAATATTGATCAATCAATACATTATTAATCAGACGCTCCAAAACCTGGCTACGAATCTGCTTCATGCTTTGTTCATTACTTGCCAACACAGAGAATTTATCTCCTAGTTGTTCTTGCAACATGTTTCTTTCTTGCTGAAACGCCTGCTCTAATTGAGCACGACTGATAGTCTGGCCATTCACTTCGGCAGCATAACTACCAGTTCCACTTGTCAGATAGCCCCCAACGCCTGTCAGTACAAAAGACAAGATAATGAGAGCCAGCACGATTTTAAGCACAGGACTGTTTGCCGCCGTGCGTAGGTTGTCCATCATAAAGAGGCAAAACTCCGCTTTGGTGAAATTGAAACTATCATATTACGCTAATTCAAGCGCTAAGAGAAAAAAAGCGCACCAATCAATTGATACGCTTCTATTTTAACCTACCAAATCTGTCTCGTCAGTCTGTGTTTTTAACGACATCACAAGCACTGACAAACAATATTTAGTTTGTGTTACCGTTAACAGCATCTTTCAAACTCTTACCTGGACGGAAAGCAGGTACTTTAGCCGCAGCAATTTTAAGCTCTTTACCTGTCTGAGGGTTACGACCAGTACGAGCAGAACGTTCACGAACAGCAAAAGTACCGAACCCTACCAGAGCAACATCATCGCCATCCTTCAATGCATTCGTTACAGAAGAAATGAATGCATCTACCACACGCCCTGCAGCTGCTTTAGAAATATTAGAGTCAGCAGCAATCTTGTCGATCAGTTGTGATTTATTCACTCTTATCATCCCCATATAGTATTTTACTATCGTATCAGAATCCTATTGGATAACCCGATAGCAGTGCCGTTATATCAATCCTTTCCAGTATTAGCAAGAAATCGTAAGACAGCAGACTGTTCATTCCAGTCAACGATACAAAAAAGCCGGCAAGCCTGAATTTTAACTTGCCAGCTTATATTTCATCCAATAACTACAATAACTATTAAGATAGTGTACTATTTTGTATTACTTCACCGACACCAGTTCTGCTCCAAACACAGGGTCCTGCAATGTAATCGCTAAAACATCTTCAATACGCTTAACTGGATGGATCTGCAGGTCTACAATAATATTCTGCGGAATTTCTTCCAGATCTCGTTTATTCTCTTCCGGGATTAAGACTGTTTTAATTCCACCTCGATGAGCAGCTAGTAGTTTCTCTTTCAAACCACCAATCGGCAGAACCAAACCACGAAGGGTAATTTCACCGGTCATAGCAACATCAGCACGAACTGGATTGCCAGTCAGACAAGATACTAATGCTGTACACATAGCAATGCCTGCACTTGGGCCATCTTTTGGTGTCGCACCTTCCGGAACATGGACATGGATATCCCGTTTCTCATAGAAATCAGAGTTGATACCCAATTTATCAGCGCGAGCACGAACGACTGTTAATGCGGCCTGAATTGATTCCTGCATGACCTCACCCAATGAACCGGTATAGGTGAGTTTACCTTTTCCTGGAACACACGCGGTTTCAATCGTCAGTAAATCACCACCAACTTCAGTCCATGCTAGCCCTGTAACCTGACCAATACGGTTTTCTGTATCTGCACGACCATAGTCCACACGTTGAACCCCCAGATAATCTTTCAGGTTATCTGCATTGATTTCAATGTGTTTCAAACTCTTATCCATTAGCAATGCCTTCACGGTCTTACGGCACAACTTAGAAATTTCTCGCTCTAAACTACGTACCCCTGCTTCACGGGTGTAATAACGGATAATGCCAATGATAGCGCTGTCATCGATAACTAATTCATTTTTTTTCAGAGCATTACGCTCAATCTGTTTAGGCAACAAATGACGTTTAGCAATATTCAGTTTTTCATCTTCGGTATAACCGGACAGACGAATAATCTCCATACGATCCAATAATGGTGCAGGAATATTCATAGAGTTGGATGTAGCAACAAACATGACATCCGACAGATCATAATCAACTTCTAGATAATGGTCGTTAAATGCTACATTCTGTTCCGGGTCCAAAACTTCCAGTAATGCGGAAGCCGGATCACCGCGCATATCAGATGACATTTTGTCGATTTCGTCCAGCAAGAATAGTGGGTTTTTCACCCCAACTTTGGACATTTTTTGAATTAACTTACCTGGCATAGAGCCAATATAGGTACGGCGGTGACCACGGATTTCAGCTTCATCACGAACCCCACCCAGTGCCATACGCACATATTTACGCCCTGTTGCTCGTGCAATAGACTGACCTAAAGAGGTTTTACCTACTCCAGGCGGCCCAACTAAACATAAAATTGGCCCTTTAATTTTACTGATTCGGCTTTGTACTGCCAGATATTCAAGAATACGCTCTTTTACTCGTTCCAGGCCATAATGATCGGTATCCAGTGTTTCCTGGGCCTTAACCAAATCTTTTTTCACCTTACTACGATTAACCCACGGAACCTGTACCATCCAATCGATGTAACTACGGACAACAGTTGCCTCTGCTGACATAGGCGACATCATTTTCAACTTTTGCAACTCAGCTTCAGCTTTTTCTCGGGCTTCCTTTGGCATCTTTGCCGCTTCAATTTTACGCTTGAGAGTCTCATGCTCATCCGGCGCATCATCCATTTCACCCAATTCTTTCTGAATTGCTTTCATTTGTTCATTCAGGTAGTACTCGCGCTGGCTTTTTTCCATTTGTTTCTTCACGCGGTTACGGATTCGTTTTTCTACCTGTAACAAATCAATTTCTGATTCCATCATTGCCATCAGATATTCAAGGCGCTCAACAACATCAGACATTTCCAGAACGGTCTGTTTATCATTGAGTTTCAATGGCATATGTGCAGCAATTGTATCAGCCAGTTTGGCTGCATCTTCAATACTGTGTAGCGAGGTCAGAACCTCTGGTGGAATTTTTTTATTTAACTTAATGTAACCTTCAAACTGATTAATAACAGTCCTTATCAGAACTTCCTGCTCACGCTCATCAACTATTGGTGAATCAAGATACTCAGCCTGAGCAGAAAAATGTTCACCATTATCAGTCAGAGTCGTAATACGAGCACGTCTCAACCCTTCAACGAGTACTTTTACAGTACCATCGGGCAATTTCAACATCTGTAAAATAGAAGCTACTGTACCAACGGAGAAAAGGTCATTAACCCCTGGCTCATCAGTTGAAGCTTCTTTTTGCGCAACCAACATGATCTGTTTGTCATGATCCATTGCTGCTTCCAGGCAGTGAATAGATTTTTCACGCCCTACAAACAGTGGGATCACCATATGCGGGTAAACCACCACATCGCGCAAAGGCAATACAGGGATTTCTATGCGTTCGGAACGCTCAGGATTCATAGAGCTCTCTCTTCGTTTAGCTTTCGCCAGTTTTTAGGAATCTCGTGAAACACGGTCATCACGAGTTTCACATCATAGAATATAAAATATATGGGGACAGGAATTTGACATTCAATAGTATGATACGCTAATAAAAACAAAATGAGGGTAACCCCCTCATTTTATTCAATAATATCCCATTCAGTGAATTCCCTGTCCTGATATCAATCACTCACCAGAAACCTGAGCATCCGGCTTGCTGTAAATCAGTAATGGCGCAGATTGACCATTGACAACAGATTCATCTACAACAACTTTTCCTACATTATCCATCGATGGCAGATCATACATGGTGTCCAGCAATGCACCTTCAACAATTGAACGCAAACCACGAGCACCTGTCTTACGAACCATCGCTTTCTTAGCAATAGCGGTCAGTGCTTCAGCTCTGAATTCCAGATCGACGCCTTCGAGGTTAAACAATGCCTGATACTGTTTAGTCAACGCATTTTTAGGTTCTTTTAGAATCTGAATCAACGCTTCTTCACTCAATTCACTGAGTGTAGCAACAACAGGTAACCGTCCAATAAATTCAGGAATTAAACCAAATTTGATCAGATCTTCTGGTTCAGCCTGTGCAAGCAGTTCACCTTCAGTCGCTTTCTCTGACTCACCTTCCACCTTCGCACCAAAACCAATACCAGTACTGGTATTTAGACGCTGACCAATCACTTTATCCAGACCAGCAAACGCTCCGCCACAAATGAATAAGATTTTAGAAGTATCTACCTGTAAAAACTCCTGCTGAGGATGTTTGCGCCCGCCTTGAGGCGGAACTGCCGCAATCGTACCTTCAATCAGTTTTAATAGTGCTTGTTGTACACCTTCACCGGAAACATCTCGAGTAATTGACGGGTTATCAGATTTACGTGAAATTTTGTCAATTTCATCGATATAAACAATACCACGCTGGGCTTTTTGCACATCATAGTCACATTTTTGCAGTAATTTCTGAATAATGTTTTCTACGTCTTCCCCCACATATCCCGCTTCAGTCAGAGTAGTCGCATCTGCCATAGTAAAAGGAACATCAAGGTAACGGGCCAGCGTTTCAGCCAGCAGAGTCTTACCACTCCCTGTCGGTCCAATAAGCAGAATATTACTTTTACCTAATTCAACACCGTTACTCACATCGCCATTACGCAACCGCTTGTAATGGTTATAAACAGCAACAGCCAACACCTTTTTCGCCGTTTCCTGGCCGATCACATAATCATCCAGATGCTGACGGATTTCATGAGGAGTTGGTAATGCACTACGCTCACGATGTGGTACAAGCTCTTTAATTTCTTCGCGAATGATGTCGTTACATAAATCCACACATTCATCGCAGATATACACTGACGGACCAGCAATCAATTTCCGCACTTCATGTTGGCTTTTCCCGCAGAAAGAGCAATACAGCAGCTTTCCTGAACCGTCTTTGCGCTTATCTGTCATCAGTCACAACCTCACTTTATCAACTGCTACCCCAGATTCATCTGGCAAAGCAGGAAACTTCTGCTATTACCCCGAGCAACATTGCCTTACCAAATGCAATGGTAAGGCGAATATTTATATTATAGCTGCCGGGAATAATAAATTAATCGCGATGGGTAAAAATCTTATCAACCAACCCATATTCTACGGCTTCACTTGCTGATAAGAAACGATCACGTTCTGTATCTTTCTCGATTTCTTCGAGAGGTTTTCCCGTATGCTTTGCCATCAAACTATTCATACGCCCTTTAACTTTAAGTATTTCCTGAGCATGAATTTCAATATCTGAAGCCTGCCCTTGGAAACCACCCAATGGTTGATGGATCATGACCCGGGAATTTGGCAAACAGAAGCGTTTTCCTTCTGCACCAGCAGTCAATAAAAACGCCCCCATTGAACACGCTTGTCCCATACAGATAGTACTGACATCCGGTTTAATAAACTGCATAGTGTCATAAATAGACATTCCCGCAGTAATTACACCACCTGGTGAATTTATATATAAGAAAATATCTTTTTCCGGATTTTCTGCCTCAAGAAACAACATCTGAGCCACAATCAGGTTTGCCATATGGTCTTCAACCTGACCTGTCAGAAAAATAATACGCTCTTTTAACAGACGTGAATAAATATCGAACGAACGTTCCCCACGTGCAGTCTGTTCAATTACCATCGGCACCAAAGCCATATGAGGCACATATTGATCCCGCTTGTCGCTATATGACATTTCCGTCTCCTAATAGAATTCATGTTGGTGCCATTCATAACTGATTCTACTTGAGATAAGCGATGATGACCATGATTCAAAGTTAACCAATCAAGGGAAGACTACCCCTGAAAAATTTTGCAATCATATACATAATATGAAAAAGGATCTGGGGGTAAATCCACTTTTTTCAAGAAAAATCTCGTCTTCATATAGAATAAAAAAACCTACAGATAAATCTACGAGCTAGATTATTAACAGAGCGTTGTTTTTTTAGCCATCACTTTGTTGCAATAAAATATCGTACAAAAAAAGAGCTGATTGCCATGCTCATGTTTAAGGATATCACCTTCTACACAACTTATCCCTGAAAAGGTCTCCCTCAAAGAATGGGGAGTAGGCGCTTGGCACCAATCTGGTCAGTAAAGTAGATGCACTGAATACCATCAATAGCTAATCTGGCATCTCCCCATTAACCAAACCTTCATTTTTGAATTTCAGGACAATTATCTGTTCAAGAAGGACTCGTTTCAGCCGTTTTTCAACGAGGATTACCGGTGTGGTTTAAGATCACGCAAAAACTATTCCATTTGATAAAAGCTAAAAATTAGCCACTTGCGTTTATAATGGATTGATATTTCTGGTGAAAAACATAGAAAATGTCATAAGTTCTCCTTTGGTCCTCTCATTAACAATAAATTATTCAATCTTGTTAATTGATTGGAATTGATGTCATCAAAGGAAAAAGGAAATATTTTAATGTATCAAAATTTCGTAAAAATTAACTCGAGTGTAGTAGGTAAAAAAAACGCTATTGAAAATATTCCACTCGTAACCAAAAAGAAAATAACCTGGCATTTCGATAGAAAAAAATTTCTTTCCGAACATCTTAAAGAATTATTTGTTGTAGGTAACACTTATATTTATTCGTGGATGGATGAAAACGCAGAGGGATATCTAGGCGGATTTTGGGAAATATTTGAGTTAAGTAATGGCGGTTTTTTTGTAGCTCCTCCAGATGGTTATGTGGTTTCTCTTAAAAATAAATTTAAAGGTTATTTAAATTCTGAACAGTGTGGAATAGCTGTAACTTATTATACATTAAAATATTTCCAAAACCTGGCAAAACAGAAAAATGACAAATTACTTTATGAGCACTATTCAATGATGAAAAATTTTTTATTTGAATATATTGCTACATTTAACACCAGAACACAAAAACTGCTCATTTCCGTTATATCTTAATTTTTCTCTCAATCAATTATATCTGATTATTTCCTGTGACCAATCAGGCAAGCCACTAGAAGATGGAGTCATAAAAAACTTATACTATTTGCGAGAAATAAACCACTTCGTTATTGTAAAGTTAATTATTCGATTGCACGTACAACCAGGAAAACTGTAAAACCAAATTGATAAAATCTGACTGGATAACTGGTCAGATTTCCTTACTATTAATTTGTAGTATTATATAATCCTATTACTGATAAAGTGTTATTTTTTTAGGTTACCGCTCGTTTCTTTAAACAGATAAATTCAGATGAGTTAGAAAGTTCATCTCCGTAATACCGATACAAAACAAGCTGTCTTTCACCAGCTGGTCAATTATATCTAACATAGTGCAACACCAAATTCCGAACTTGTTTTACAAGCATTTTTCTGATAGTCGTCAACACGAACTAAATAGTAAGTTAAGTCTGAGCAGGCATCAATATGTTGCCTGCGACTCATCGTGATACTGATAACTTCCATATGCATATCGCTGTCAATCCTATTAACTATAAAGCAACCAACATATGGAAAGATTATGACATATTACAACAATACCTTAGAACACTTGATCGAAAATAGAGATTCACATCAGACGAATGATAATCAACCTACATACACCATCTGACAGTTGGAGAAAGCTTTCCTTATTAGGAGCGGATTAAGCCACGCTCTCTTCATTTTGATTCAGGGAAATTTTTCTTCAGGAAGTCAGAAAGTGAGCACACTGAATCTTTTATATGTTGAATTTCTAAATGGTAAAGATTCTCAATTTCAGCATTCGATAAAAAAAGATTCAATACTTTCTGTGCAAAGATATCATCTTGAATGTAGAAGTAACATTCCGGATAATTAAGCTTTTTAGCAATGGCAACCACAATTTTAAAGGATGGTGTATAGCGGCCAGTCTCATAATTTGAGATCATTTTTCGTATATCAACACCATCTAATTCAAGCAGTTCTGCCAACTCTACCTGCCTCAGTCCTCTGTGCAATCGTGCTTCTTTTAAACGTTTCGGTACCATTTTTTCCTCGCTCACTTTTTCAATAGCATAACGATTAAATCAAAAATGTGAGGTTCGCTTAGAAAGCAAAACTTGAATATAAAGTAAATTGTTGTATTATTACTTGATATTCACGCAACCATAAAATTTATTTATCTATTCCTACCTCGCGGATAGGAAATGGGGGCGGCTTCCCTAAAAACTAAGGAGGAAAGAGTGAACTGCTGGTATGTGCTCTATTGCACTGTTCAGGATGTCGAAAAAATTTCACGGCGAGTCAATGCATTAGATATCAATGTCTTTCGACCTATGTTGATAAAAGTCTCTCCTAGAACGGACTGCAATTCTTTCCGATATACCCAGAAGCCCATGCTTCCAAATTATCTTTTTCTGCAGTTTGATATCCATAAAGTTCACACAACAACAATTACTAATATTCCAGGAGCTATTGCATTTGTCCGTTTTGGAGGGGAACCTTGTATTGTTCCACAGCACATTATTAACGAATTGGAATATTCAAAAGAAGTTCTATTAAATCTTCAAGATAAGTCTGTGGAATGTCTTAGCGCTGATCCTTCACTTCTTGCTGAAATTAAGCATATTGCGCAAATTACTTCAGTACATGAACGCCAATGCGCATTTTTACGCTTTCTCGAAAACCGTGAAATCCGTTATAGCGTTGCCTGATTCTTTTAAAAAAGATACTTCTTTTCATCATCTAACCGCTAACGTTTATGTTAGCGTTTTTTTCTCATAGGCGTTTTCCATGTCAAAACGAAAACCAAGGGGGAAATCACTACAACAATAGTTATTGAGTAGGTCATCACCGATACCAAGAGTAATACCATCGTGCCCGTGAAATTAGTTAATTAACTAAAAATAATATCAAACCGAGTACTTTTGCAGTTTTTAATTAATCAATTTAGTAATCAAAATAGCAAGCTCTTATTAATGACATTCAAGAAGAAATTTCAATCACTGTAGGTAGTTCTGGACATAAAGGATCTCTTCTGATCGCCGTGATATTGCAAGTGTGTTTTTATCTGAATGTTCCGTATCTACTCCGAAAGCAAAGCAAGCTTCGGCAGATAAACTGGTCAATAACCAAATATTAAAAAATAAGCTTTAAGCAATCAGCTACAAAATCTAACCCACTATCCTCAACGACATAGGAATACCCATGAAACGTTATTCTCTTGCTGGATCGGCGGCTGTGTTATTATTGGCTGGATGTCAGACCCAAGTCTTAAATAATCCGCCCAAGGTACCTTCAGAAATAACCGTCGCTACTGAGCAACAACAAATTCTTGGAGTAGAAGGTGTCACAAAATCACCTAAAAATATGATGATGAAAAAGACTGAGGAGGAGTTTAAATCAAACACCTCCTCTTTCTTAGATAAAGGACATGAAAATAAAACAGCTATTGCTGCCTTAACTCCCCCCATGATAACCGTAAAAACACCTGTCATTGCTTCACAAAATACAGGAAAAATGGGAGTCACAAAGCAAGCTCTTAAGCCAGAAGTTATATCATCGAATACACTTAAAAGCACAACGACTCTAAAGCCAAGCAATTTAACACAGAATCCCCCCCTTGTTACCTCAGTTGAGAAACAATGGCGTATTGAAAAAGGAACGACATTAAAGGACGGCATTATGGCCTGGGCAGTAAAAGAAGTGTGCTCAGCGGCAGATTCCATTAATTGGACAGTGATATGGGAAACCCCGATTAATTATCGTATAGATGCCCTGTTGCAATTTAAAGGTAATTTTAAATCAGCACTCAATGGCATATTTAGTCTCTATAGAAACGCCCAAAAACCCCTGTATGTAGAAACCAATACACCACAATGTCTAATTCAGGTTATGGAACAATGAGGGGGAGTAATGGGGTATCTACTGCTTTCCTTCTTCCTTGTCATATTCACTCTGACAAGTTTTTATGAAAATCGCCAGAATTCACAGCAGGATGTTGTTGAAACCTTAACGATTATGACACAACGAGCAACTGAAACTGTTCAGTATATCAATGCGATAAATGATTACCTTTATGATCATCCCGACGTAAACACTACACCGAGTGAGGTGGTATTAAAACCTAACCAGATCGGCATGAAGCCAAATAATGAAATCTACCATGTAATTTTTAAGCAGCGTGTTTATGTATGGCAAAAACCTGAGCGTGGGTTAATGAATGCTCTCAAAACACAAACTCTATCTTCTGCGTTGCTTGGCACAGTTAAGCAACGTCACCTCATCGACAACAGTGGCAAAGATATGACCGTACCAGTACCGACAAGAATTCCCGATGGCGCGGTTGTCTATCTGAACTAATCAATAGGATAAAAGCATGCGTAATAAAATATTTGTTCTAACGCCAATATTGGCGGCGTTAGTTCTATCCGGCTGTGCCAGTATTGAGCGTATCAATAGCAATATGCAACATGCTGATAACGATTATGCCCGAGCACAAGAGCAAATGAACCAACTGAAATCAACAGGGCCGGTGGTTGGAGAAGCGAGAAGCCAGTGGATTAACCCTGTTCCAATTATTGAAAAACGCCAAACTCAAAAGTCCGTACCTGATTGCACCATTACACTAAATCGGCAAGGCAATATCACCCTCAACGAAATCTCTCAACGCATCGCCGGTGTTTGTCGAATCCCGGTGACGGTAACCCCTGATGTTTCAATGGTATTAGGTGGTACTGGAGGAAAAACCCAACAACCGACAAACAATATTTCACCGCCTGATGCGAACGGTATGGTGCCTCTAGCTACCATGGGAAATTCGTTTCCAGCTATACCCGCCAATCCTTCTGGTACGCTGAATGGGCTGTATTGGAGTGGCTCACTATCAGGGCTGCTTGATAGCGTGACCAGCCGATTAGGGGTGTCATGGCGTTACGAAAAGGGACGCATTTATCTCTACTACCTGGAAACTCGATCTTTCAATATTGCGTTTATGGATTCTAAAGCAGAATTCAATTCAAAAGTCGTCAGTGGTACGACATCAACAGCGGGAAACAGTGGTGGTCAAAGTGGAAACGCCATTACGGGTGACGCTAATACCTCACAGACGACCACAATGGAAATTAAATCCTCTCTGTATGCTGACTTGCAGGATTCCATTAAAACCATGTTGACTCCAAACGTTGGACGAATGTTCCTCTCGTCCGGGCATTTGACGGTTACTGATACACCGCAAGTTCTGGATGCTGTAGGACAATTTGTGGCGGAACGTAATAAAGAATTGAACCGTCAAGTTGTACTGAATGTGGAAGTCTTGAGCATTGAAAAACACAATAAAGATCAAATTGGTATTGACTGGAATGCCATATTTAGCAGCGGCAGTGTTGGAATGACGTTAACGAGTGGATTTTCCAGAGCAGCTGAAAACGCCATGACAGGAGGATTGTCTATTGTTGATGGTAAGTTAGCTGGTTCAAAAGGCTTTATCAAAGCGCTTTCTGAACAAGCTAAGGTCAGTGTAGTCACTCAACAGTCCAGTGCAACGACCAATATGACATCACTGCCTCTACAAGTTGCTGAGCAAGAGGATTATGTGGCGCAGGTGACTACTGAGTCTACCGCCAATGTCGGGACATCGACCTCTATCCAACCAGCCACAATTACAACCGGATTCAACATGACATTGCTGCCATACATCATGCCGGATGCGAATAACCTACAACTGCAATTTTCAATCAGTCTTTCTGATCCACCAACCCGAAGGACATTTACTAGTGGGGGAAGTTCGGTAGAACTGTTGAACACTAAATTGAAGACCGTCAATCAACGCGTCAACATGAAATCAGGGCAAACCATTGTACTTTCCGGATTCCAGCAGACTAACCGAAAAGCGGGGAAAGAAGGAGTTGGGCAGCCTTGGTTCTTTGGTTTTGGCGGTGGCCAACAGAATGAAGACGCAGACACAATGTTAGTGATCCTGATTACGCCAGTGATTTTACAGGAAATATAATGCAACAGCACAACAACACTATGATGGCCACGCCTGTCATTCGGGGGCATATTGCATTTCTTGCTGGCGTTACCTGGGAACCAGTTTCATCGCGTGATCGCAAAAATATCAAGGGATTGGCGCGACGGCTGGGTGCCGATCACGTAGTGACTTATCGTTACCGTGACAATGAAGGTCAAGCCCAGTTTGTGGCCGGACTGGTTCGTCGATCAACACTGACATTACCTAGAAAAATAAAGGGACTTTACTCATTGGGTTTGTTGATAGCCTCTCAACAGATTAAGAGTGGCTATGCCATTGTACCATTAGAGACGGACAAGTTTGCCTTTGTCAGCAGTATTGATGGTGTGTTGATCAATGATGTAGTCAGCAGTCGCCTCCATATCGAACAAGCACGAGAAACCTTTACGCAATTTAACCCTGAACCTAAAGATGGGTGGCAATGTTTTGCACCGACAGATTGGCACATTGACGGGAGCCAGCCATTTAATCTTGATTCATTCCTGAATGGACGTCGATTTCCTGTTTCTAGCCGCTTTTACTCAGCATCTATGAAAAAAACGCTGTTTAGCATGGCAGCATTCGGGATTGTAGTTCTGGTCAGTTACTGCGGTTGGACGCTTTACAGTGACTATCAGGAGGCGATTCGACAGGAGGCTGTCCGTCAGGCGATATTAGCTCAACAACAGGAAAATATATCGGCGAGTTCTGTCATTATTCCTCCATGGATTACCCAACCGCGATTGAAAAATTTTGTGGATACCTGCGCCGCACGTTGGCAGGCCGCTCCTATATCACTGGCTGGCTGGATCTTCAAGGAAGCACAGTGTTCTCAGGAGGGTTCCATCCGTTTTGCCTATGCCTTACCTGATGGCGGCAATGTCGGAGATTTTGCCCATCGAGTAAAACAAACGTTTGCTGAACATCCTTATTTCAATTTACCGGGGAATGGCGATATTGGTGGTTTTAACCAATCCATTTTATTTGAAATACCAGCTGATAAGCGCGAACTTCCAAAGGGGGAGGTACAAATCCAACGGTTAACGACATTCGCCCAACAGATGCGACTACCTATCATTCTTCAGGAAGAGGATAACCGCATTGTGACTCCCTCAGGAGAGGAATCGGTATTGCCCTGGCGGACATTTAGTTTGTCACTCGATACAACTATCCCACCCACTCAATTGTTTGAAGGGATAGATGATATCGGTATTCGACTCAATCAAATCACTCTGGTGTTAAGTCAGGGACGACTGAACTACAAAATTGAAGGAAAACTCTATGCAAAACAGTAAGTATTTATCCCTTATTGTTGTTCTAATCTCAAGTACATGCCTGCCTGCCAAAGCATCAACAACAGGAAACGAAACGACACAGGAGGCAAAACCGCCAGTGATGACAAACTATACCTTGCATCAACTGGAACAAATTCAGGCTGAAACAGTGATCCTGGAAGCGCAAGCAGCTCGAGCTCGGGCGCAAAAAGAGCTTGCTGAAAATGTCAGCGAAAATGTGACAACTACAATGCCTTCTATTACTGGCAGTGAAATACATTCATCGGTCATGCCCAGAATACAGCAGTTACCTCATATTCAAGAAATCTACGGTACAGGCAACCGGTTAATTGCCCGCTTAGGATTACCTGATGGCAGTTGGGTCGAAGCCACGACAGGACAACTTATTCCAGGTACAGAATACAAAATTAAAACGATCACTGCGCTCGAAGTCCGAGTATCTAACGGTTCAAATGAACGCTCTTTACCATTTAATTAAAAGAGGGATGGTATGACAAATTTTGTCATTGAATCACCGCCGCAGGAGATTGCTCGCTATATCTGCGTCACACCAAGGGAAGGTGACATACTGGATATTTGCTACGCGGAAAATCGTAGCGGGGATTTCTTGATACAAAACTATGTTAGTCGTGTACAGAAAGCTAACCCTGGTCGGACTCGTTGTAGAGCCGTTTCGTTAGATGAAGTAGTACAACTGAATGACGCTCAGCAAAATAATGGGACACAACTTTCACCGACTCAAAGCAAGGTTCTACACTACTTTCGGGAGGCGATTAAGCTTGGATCATCAGATTTGCATTTTACTATAGGGCGCGATAACAGCGATTTTTGCTATATCGAAGCACGGGTACATGGTGAATTGCAGGTGCTAGATTGCATTGATAAAGAGGAAGGTTGGGAACTAGCATCAACCATCGTGTTGTCGATGTGTGACGTGACGGAAAAACAGTTCTACCCCAACCAACATCAGGATGGCCGGATCGCTGAAGCATTTGTAAAACCACTAGGGATATTTGGCGCTCGTTACGCGCATATGCCAGCTGTCGGCGGGTTATATGCCGTTATGCGCTTGATTAAAAATGATGGTGCTCAGGTGCCGAGTTTTGAATCGCTGGGATTCCTACCGCAGCAAATAAGTACCATTAAGAGGCTGCTGTGTCGACCGGAAGGAATTATTATCCTGTCAGGTCCCACCGGTTCAGGGAAATCCACCACATTACGCACAGCATCTGCTGCCTATTTATCAATGAATGGATACACCAACCGTTTACCGGTGAAACGGTTACTGACCATTGAAGATCCCCCGGAAGGCCGTATACCCGGAGCCATTCAAACACCAATAATTGCGGATAAAAAGAACGTACAGGAAGTCAGTCGCGCCTGGTTACTTTCCATTGCCTATGCCTTACGCTCTGATCCAGATGCCATTCTGAACGGTGAAATTCGCGACTATGACTCGGCGATGGCGGCGATTAAAGCCGCAATGACCGGGCATTTGATGATGACCACACTGCATGCTAATAACCCTATCAACATTATTGAGCGTCTGGAAACCGAAGGTGTATCAGGCCAGTTAATCGCCGACCCTCAACTATTGATGGGATTAATCAGTCAACGTCTGGTTCAACGCATCTGTCCGCACTGTAAGCGTTCCTACGCATCAGTGGTCTCTCAATTGAACCCAGATGAGCGAACACTGATAGAACGCAACTGCCAACCTGAAAAGGTGTTTATGCGTCATGGCGACGGTTGTGAACACTGCTACAAAGGCATTATCGGACGTGTTGTTGTGGCTGAGGTAATTGCTCCAGATGCCCAGTTTTACAAACTATATCGAACTGATGGACCGACGGCTGCTAAAACCTACTGGCATCGTTCATTAGGGGGAATCACTCGTAATCAGCATGTCCTACATTATATCAATGCCGGAGAGGTCGATCCCTTGGCTGCTGATGCTATCTGCCCACTTGATGAAGACAGCTACACGCTGTTGAAGGAGGACTAGTGTTTAAGCAACAGCGAGAACATGCGTCATCCGTAGATGTTCAGGTGTCTGTGGTTGTTCGCTGGATATACCGTAAAACTTTTTCAGCCAAAGATCGGATTGCCTTTTACGACATGCTGGCATTCCTGCTGGATAACAATAAATCGCTGCGGCAGGCGTTTGTCGATATGCGTAATGTAGCAACGGACTTTGGCAAGAAAAAACATCCAATTGCGGTGCTACTGACGGATTGTATTCAAGCGCTGGATCAAGGTCAGGATGCGCTAGAAACCATACTGATGGACTGGATTCCAGTTCAGGAAGCTACCTTAATAGGTTCTGGGGTGTTGGCAGGTAATATTGCCGATGCTTTGCGTCGTGCCAGCCGCATTGTACAAGGGAAAAGTGAAATGACATCAGCGTTAACAGGGGCGGTAGTGTATCCCGCGTTTTTGCTTTTCCTTGTTGTATTGATGATGAATCTGGTGTGTGACAAATTTATTCCTCAGTTGGCGAAATTGGTTCCGCGAGAGAAGTGGCAAGGGCCACTAAAACAACTGACCGATATTTCGGAATTTTTTGTTCATCATGGCGTGGTCATTATTTCCATTCTGTTACTGCTTTCAGGGCTGATTTATTGGTCATTGGGACATTGGCAGCATCGGAAAATTGCCGATCTCCTGCCACCTTGGTCTGTTTACCGAACTGTTCAGGGTGTCTATTTCTTGCTCAACATTGCTGCATTATTGCGGGTCAATATCCAGGTATTAAATGCCGTGAAAATGTTGGGCGAAACCGCCAGCCCCTGGCTAGAAACTCGAATCAACGAAACCGTGCGTTACATGAGTCAGGGCCAACATCTGGGACTGGCTTTAAAGAGTACCGGTTACCACTTTCCATCAAAAGATTGTGTTAACCAAATGATGTTATTAACGGAGGGAAGTGGCACCGAAAATATTCTGGAACATTATGCTGATCGCTGGCTGGAGCAAACCATTAAACAGGTCAAGAAGAAGGCTGCGTATTTAATGGCACTGTGCTTCTTGTTGGTGTTTTCATACATGTTGCTACTGTTACTGGCAACGAAGGATTTGAATAATCTAGTTAATCAAATGGGGTAAATAATGAGTGTAAACATAAAGGATCACATAATGATGGTTGATACAGAAAAAGCAGCTGAACAACAGAGAAATATGCCTCTGCACCGGGGATTCCTGAGTATAGAAATGATGGGCGTACTGGCCATTATCGCAGTTGCGATTGTGCTGTCTGTAGGGGCTGTATCTGGGATGTTCAGCAAAAATACAATTAATGACGAGATATCTAATGTACAGATGCTGGTCACACAATCACGAGGAATGCTGAAAACACAAGGTGAATATCCATTTACGAGTGCGGCCAAAATGACAGGAACTCTGGTACAGTTTGGTGGAGTGCCCGGCAACATGACCATTAATGGAGATAAGTCTTCAGGAAATGCCAAAATTGCCAATGGCTGGGGAGGTGATGTCATCGTTTCACCAGAAAAAATTCAAGGCTCAACCAACAATAAAGGGTTTTCTATCACCTATAAAAATGTGCCTCAGGAAGCTTGCACTATGATGGTAACTAAATTGAGTGGTAGTGCCATGATCCATGAAGTGAATATCTCAGGAACCAATAATATTGGTGCTATTAGCGCCGAAAAAGCAGGTACTCAATGTAAAGCTGACAATGGCTCAGTTGGCATAAACACGATTATCTTTAAATCAAACAGTTAATTGAATTATAAAGATTCACCCTTTTTCCGACAGAAAAGGGGAAGTTCCCCTTTTCTATTTTTTAGGCGGGAAAGATGAAAATAAAAGCATTATTGTTGATTGCTGCTATTGTTTTTTGTTTTCGTACTCATGCCTTCTGTTTTAATGAAGCAGGGGCAAAATACCGAATTGATCCCTTATTACTGAAAGCGATCGCAACACAGGAAAGTGGCCTTAACACACAAGAAATTAATATCAATCGCAATATAAAGGGCAAGATTCTTAGTATCGATTATGGCCTGATGCAAATTAATTCTATGCATATTCCAGAATTAAAACTTCTGGGAATAATTCAGTCTAAAGATGATCTATTAAATAATTCGTGTCTGAATATACAAATAGGCGCTTGGATTTTAGCAAAACATCTACAGAAATGTGGAATTAACTGGACATGCCTTGGTTCATACAACGCCGGATTTAAAAAAGATAATGATAGCAAGCGAATGAATTATGCCAGAAAGATATATGCCTTGTATTTACCCTCATTACAGGAAAAAAAGTGATGAATTACTGGCAAACAACATTCGGTTATATAGTGCTGGCTGGCATTCTGTCAATTCAGTGGCAACTGCTGGCTGCATATGTAGCAAGACGCTTTTTATCCATGTATAACGAATCTCCACTTTCATCGGTCTGGCCTTTTGTAAAGTATGTCATTCCGATGTTTACTCTGTTTTCCGTGATGATGGCCTGGAATGAGATATCTTTAATTCATCTTTTATTCTTCATTATCTGTAGCGGATTTCTATCACTGTTTATTTTTTTGGATAGTGCCAGTCGCTGTTTGCCTCAGTGTTTTACAGTGACATTCTGGCTGATAGGAACCGTTTATCGTTCCTTGATACATCCAGACACATTATTCTTCACTACATTCACCTCACTGATATTGTTTGGCGTGCTGTGGTATGTACGAGCGGCCTATAACCAGTGGGCAGAACAGGAGTTATTCGGTCTTGGCGATGTATACCTAATAACAGGATTAGGAATGTGGTTTTCTATGCTGTTTTTATTTTGGATTATTGGGATCGCTGCGGTGATAGGAACGCTATTTCTGCTGATTAAAAAAATACGTGACCCATTGCGGTGGCAGGAACAAGCAGCTTATCGAACTGCACCATTTGCACCATTCTTATGTGGAGTCGCGGCAGCGTGGTTGCCGTGGATTATCGGAGGTTGAGAAAGTGAACAAAAAGTCTCTTACTACATTGATGCCACATCGTGGTTTTGTCTCGCTGGAAGTATTGGCCGCTCTGGCTATCATCTCATTAGGGACAATTTATGCTGCTGAAAAGTACAGTGAATATCTTAATGAAAAAGAATGGAGTGTAGCAGCTACACACTCCAGCACATTTAATGAAGCCGCTAAGCAATATATAGCTGACAACACGGATACAATCTTGACTAAACCCTTACCATTTCGCATCACTTCCTCCTTACTGATAAAAGAAGGCTATCTTCAAAAAGGATTTTCGGAGAAAAACAGTTTTAGTCAAAGCTATGTAACCGGCGTAGTTAAAAACAGTAAACTTAAGAACAAACTTCAGGCTTTGACATGCAGCGTCAATGGTTCAGAGATTACCTACAAAGGCTTAAGGGCGATATCAACGCAAATTTCAGGGTTAGGCGGATATATTGATGCAAAAAATATTGCGACAGGAGCTTATAATGGTTGGAGCAGTCAGCCCAAAGATTTTGGTATTGATTGTAAAAAGGGGCATATTGCAATAGCACTTTCATCGGAAGTATTAGGTACAGCATTACAGGAAAGTGACCGCCTTTATCGTTTTAATGTTAACAATAGACCTGAGCTAAATCGTATGTATACGTCTATTGATATGAATGGTAATAATTTGGACAACGCCGATAAAGTTAATGCAAAAACGGGGCAATTTTCGAAAAATGTGATATCAGAAGGTGATATTAAAAGTAACAGTGGTTGGCTTGTGACACAAAACAATAAAGGCTGGATAAACAGTACCTATGAAGGTGGCTTTTATATGTCAGATAAAGATTGGATACGTAGCGTCAACAATAAGGGGATTTATTCAGGTGGACAAATTAAAGCAAAAGAACGTCTTACTACCGAAGAATATCTGTTATTAGAAAAAGTTGCAGTTGTTGGAACGCCGTGTTCTCCAAAGGGTTTAATCAGTCGAGATAAAGAAGGAGCTATTTTATCTTGCCAATCTGATAAATGGAGTAAATCAGGTGGTACAACAGCCCAATTATCCGAAAAAGGATGGTGGAAAGATGAAGGAACGGGATTAATCTATCAATGGTCTGATGGTATTTGGGTAGGAAGAGAAGAAGAAAGACAATATATTAAATTTCCAATGCCATTCCCAAATAAAACATTATCTCTATCGGTTACCGCCAAAATAAATAGTCGAACATATGGAGATATGTTTTTTCAAATTTACGATTTTGATAAAAATGGTGTAACCGTCATTCCAAATGGTGATAATTACGGTTCGCAAATAAAGCCTTACGTGATTGCCATAGGTTATTAGATATAAAAATCAGGCTGTCATCAAAAAGAACCATTTTTATTATTGACTGATTTAACAAAAAAATTTTCATTTTCCTATTATACTTACAACTGGATTTAATGATATTTTTCACATCGCTGTCAATAAATCTATTTCTCCAAATAACACCACCGAATAAATATTAAATCCACCGCAAAATTTAAAGTAATATTTACTATATATTTAAAATAACAATATACCTGTTATCTTTCAAGTTGCCTCTTTGTTGGCTGCACTCACTCACCCCGGTCACAGAGTTATCTATGCTCCCGGGGATTCGCTCCCTTGCCGTCGCGATCCATCTTGAAATCTATTGGGAATAAAAGTCATACAAAAATTTCATAGCTTTAGCAAGATTGGCCCGCAGATAAATCTGCGGGTCCATTCTTATAGAAACAATGAATTCATTATCTCATGGCAAAGCTAAAACTTATGCCATTTGATTCTGATTCATTAACTCATTGAAAGTAGTTTCTTTTTCTGAAACTTTTGCTTTACCCAGAAGAACTTCAACAGCTTGTTCTTCCAAAGCGATATTACGAACATTGCTCATCAATTCTTGGTTTTTACCATAGAATTCGATCACTTCCTGAGGATCTTCATAAGCAGAAGCCATTTCCTCAATCAGTCCTTTAACACGCTCTTCGTCAGCTTTCAGTTCATTGCTACTGATAACTTCGCCTAATAACAGGCCAACAACAACGCGACGTTTAGCTTGTTCCTCAAACAACTCACGAGGCAATTCCAGAGCTTGTTTTTCATTGCCACCGAAACGCTGAGCAGATTGACGACGCAGAACATCGATTTCACTATTAACAACTGCCGCAGGAACTTCAATTTCGTTAGCCTTAACCAAGCCATCGATAACCTGAGATTTAATACGGTTACGAACTGCATTTTTCAATTCACGTTCCATATTCTTACGTACTTCTGCACGCAGACCGTCAACTGTACCGTCAGTGATACCGAAACGTTTGATGAACTCTTCAGTCAATTCTGGCAGTTCACGCTGTTCCACTTTTTTCAAAGTGATAGCAAACTTAGCGGCTTTACCTTTCAGGTTTTCAGCATGGTAATCTTCTGGGAAGTTCACATCAATAGTGAATTCTTCGCCTGCTTTATGCCCAACAATCCCCTCTTCGAAACCAGGGATCATACGGCCCTGGCCCATAGCCAGAACAAAGTCAGATGCTTTACCGCCTTCGAACTCTTCGCCATCAATAGAACCGTTAAAGTCAACAGTAATACGATCTTCTGCACTAACTGCTTCTTCGGTTTCTTTCCAGTCAGCTTGCTGCTTACGCAAAGTTTCCAGCATTGCGTCAACATCTTCGTCTTTTACTTCAACAACAGGTTTCTCAACTTCAATGTTTTCCAGATCTTTCAGCTCAACTTCTGGATAAACTTCGAACTCAACAGAAAAAGTGAAGTCTTCACCATCTTTGAACTGCTCCGGCGCATAGCTTGGAGCGCCAGCTGGATTGATCTTTTGTTCGATGATTGCATTAATAAAATTACGTTGCATCAGATCACCCAGAACATCCTGGATAACAGAAGCACCATAACGTTGTTTAATGATATTCATAGGCACTTTGCCTTTACGGAAACCATCAATACGAACTTTTTTTGCTACATTGACCAACTCACTACTAACTGCTTTTTCGATATCGGCAGCAGGAACGGTGATTGTCACACGACGCCCAAGGCCTTGAGTGGTTTCAACAGAAACTTGCATCTTTTTACCTCAAAAAAATCATAGTGCTCGGTCAACTCCAGAGACCATGCAACAGGTACGCATTCTGTGTACCAATCACAACACTCTCTAAGAACCGGGGCGGTCGCATTTAAAAACCGAGAATCCCTGATGTCAGAAGCGTCCCGAAACCATTCTAAAAATTAGACGCGACATTATAGCGATGCAGACGGTGTGAGTCGAGAATTGCTGACAAAAGCCCGAACATTCATCAAGTTCATACAATAACAATGATTCAGCTAGAGACTGTAATTTAAATTGTGTATTTGCCTGCTTTTGATATGTTACATCCAACAACAAAGCAGGCATATTATGGACGAGAAAAAACTTAAAGCACTTGCAGCTGAATTTGCAAAAGGCATCAAAACGGAAGCTGACCTTAATCAGTTCACCCGAATGCTGACTAAACTTACCGTCGAAACTGCATTAAATGCAGAGCTGACTGAACATTTAGGGCATGAAAAAAATGCAGCTAAATCAGGCTCTAATACTCGTAATGGCTATTCCTCTAAAACGTTACTGACCGATGATGGCGAGTTTGAATTGACCACGCCACGGGATCGTGAAGGCAGCTTTGA
>NZ_JONO01000005.1 GCF_000711895.1 Photorhabdus australis DSM 17609 | reverse complement strand
AAGTGGTTGATTAAAAAATCAGTTTGTTCTCGGGAAAGCAAACTGTCAGACCCCCCATTATCCGATTTCAGTTTACCTTGATTGAGGTAATCACTGATATGGCGGTCAACGGTGGTCTGATGGAGTCGCAATGCCTGGGCGATCATCACAGAACTCCACCCTTCAGAAGCCAGAAGGATGGCTTTTATTCTGTCTCGTACTTGACCATCGCGAGTGGTGTCGTGAAGACGTTCAAGTTTGATTTTTTGTTCTGATGTAATAAATATTTTCATAGCGAGGATAATGATCTCCATTTCGGATAAAATCAAGCATCTTCAATGATTACGGGTATATAGGTAATAGATTGTTAAATCAAGATTATTTTTATGTCGTACTAATATTATCTTTTTTATTTTTCTTTTGATTGCAATTGATAAAACCTTTTGTGTTACCTTTAATAAGCTAATGTTTGTAATATTAACCTTGAACTTTTTCATGTTATTTATTTAGCTATTTTCTTCTATTTAGGCTGAATTAATGCGAATACAGAACGCGGTTAATCAAATATTTCACTATGAGGATTTCCTTATAAATTATTTACTTTGCGATATTGGTGTGCAACAAGGTATATTGATGACTAATTGTCGGATTTCCAACAATAAATGAGGAAAAATATGCGAATTAAAGTTTTGTTCAGTGTTTCGGCATTGTTACTGTTGGCTGGATGTACAGCTGCTAACCAATTAACTTCCGGCGGCTCACAAGTTCGTTTTGTTGATACTAAGCCAGGCAGCGAATGCCAGTTATTAGGTGAAGTGACCGGTGTTCAAAGTAACTGGATTGGTATCAGTAATGAAAGTAGTTCAATGCGCGGTGCAGCTAATGATTTACGCAATAAAGCCGCAGACATGGGCGGAAATGTGATTTATGGTGTAACCAGCCCAAGTGAAAGTCTGTTGTCAAGCTTTGCTCCACTAGACAGTAAAATGGTTGGCCAAGTTTATAAATGCCAGTGATGGCATTCAGAATTTGAATAGCATGCCCGGTAAAAAAGTACCCGGGCATGAGTTTTTGTCAGTTTTGTTTTAACCCCAAATCTAATGGTGTCTTACTCGATTCTCCACCGATTTCCCTTGCCAGACGAGGCACCAGATAACCTGAAACTTTTGTCAGTAATTCCCTGATAATTCCTTTGGCTTCCTCATCACTTACCATAAAGTGAGCGGCACCTTGCACTTTGTCCAGTACATGGATGTAGTAAGGCAAAATTCCAGCATCAAATAGAGCGTTGCTCAGATCAGCTAATATATCAGGATGATTATTAATACCACGCAGTAGCACACTTTGGTTCAGTAACGTAATGCCTGCCTGTTTCAGTAACCTCATGCTGTTTCGCAAAGATTGATCGATCTCATTGGCATGATTGATGTGCGTCACCATGATCACCTGTAATCTCGACTGGGCCAGACGATGGCAAAGCGTGGTTGTAATCCGAGCAGGAATAACCACCGGTAGACGGGTGTGGATGCGCAGTCGTTTGATATGGGAAATTTGTTCCAGGTTGCTGATCAGCCAATCCAATTCGTGATCTTTTGCCATTAGCGGATCACCGCCCGAGAAGATGATCTCATCAAGCTCAGGGTGTTGCTGAATGTAATTTAATGCTTGTTGCCAGTTGTGTTTATTACCTTTGTTGTCCTCATATGGGAAATGACGGCGGAAGCAATAACGGCAATTAACCGCGCATCCTCCTTTAACCAGCAATAGTGCACGGTTACGGTATTTATGTAACAAGCCAGGAACAACACTGCGTTGTTCATCCAAAGGGTCAGCGGAAAAACCGGGTACAATGTTGAACTCTTCTGGTGTTGTTATGACCTGTAGTAATAGTGGATCATTAGGATCGTGTGCCTGCATACGGGCAGCGAAAGCTCTGGGTACTCGTAGTGGAAACAGGCGACGTGCATTGCTTCCTTTGGTTAACTCAGGGTGCTCATGTAAAGATAATAATTGTAATAATTCATCAGGATCAGTAATAACATCTGTAAGTTGTTTCAACCAGTCTTCTCTGATGAGGATCTTTGGGGTTATAATGTGCGCCATTTTTTGGCTAAGCCATTTGTTTAAATTAGAGGTTCTCCATGGCTACTTATAGTACCAATGAATTCCGTTCAGGTCTTAAAATCATGTTAGATGGCGAGCCGTGCGCTATTCTTGAGAGTGAATTCGTAAAGCCGGGTAAAGGCCAGGCGTTTGCTCGTGTTCGTATCCGCAAGCTAATTTCCGGTAAACTATTGGAAAAAACCTTCAAATCTACTGACTCTGTAGAATCTGCTGATGTGATGGATATGAACCTGACTTATCTGTATAACGATGGCGAATTTTGGCACTTTATGAACAACGAAACCTTTGAGCAGTTAGCTGCTGATGAAAAAGCAGTTGGTGAAAATGCGAAATGGCTGGTTGAACAGGCGGAGTGTATCCTGACGTTGTGGAATGGTCAGCCTATTTCTGTGACTCCACCAAACTTTGTTGAACTGGAAATCACTGATACTGATCCAGGTCTAAAAGGTGACACCGCAGGTACAGGTGGTAAGCCAGCAACCCTGAGTACTGGTGCTGTGGTTAAAGTACCTCTGTTCGTGCAAATCGGCGAAGTAGTCAAAGTAGATACCCGCTCTGGTGAATACGTTTCCCGTGTGAAATAACCGCTGACGACAACGATATTTAGTAAAAACCGCAGTTTTGGCAACAGGCTGTGGTTTTTCTTAATTGATGATCAATGTGTAAGGGGTAAGCTCTATATCTCTGGCTCATTGTAAAATTGCGCTATTGATACCGCGATCTTACGTTACTATAATCCTCTTTCATTTCTAATGGTTATTCAGGACGACCTGAATATACTACCGTTTCTTGGGGACGACCCCACAACTCTATGTGACGTTGATATGTCTTGGTTTATTCTTGTTATTGCTGGTTTATTTGAAGTCGTTTGGGCGGTAGGTCTGAAATACACGCATGGTTTCACTCGGTTAGTGCCAAGTCTTATAACAGTCAGTGCTATAGCGCTTAGTATGGGACTGCTTGCGTATGCAATGAAAGGTTTACCTGTAGGTACAGCTTATGGGGTGTGGACAGGAATAGGCGCAGTGGGTACGGCCATTTTTGGTATCATCGTGTTGGGTGAATCTGCGAGCATTGCCAGAGTATTGAGCATAGTTCTGATTGTTGCTGGTATTATTGGTTTGAAATTGACCAGTTAATTTTAAAGTAAAGATATAGATCTGAAGAAGTGCTGATTAAGTTAAAGGCCGGGATTGATCGGCCTTTAAAGGTATTTGTCAGTGTGAAAAAGGTGTGATGGCCGGTTCTCGACAACATTGATCATGGTGAAGAGCCATCACAACTTAAACTCGTTACTGTTCAATTACAGAGTGAAAACCCCGATAATCGCAACAACACTCAGAATCGCTGCCATGCCGTAGAAGACCCATTTACCCGCAGGAATATGAATTTTCAAATCATGCATACCGTGGTGGATACGATGTAAACCGCACCATAACGGCAGAATGATCATCAGCAATAAGAAAGCACGGCCAATGAAGCTCTGGCAGAAGATCAGGATTCGCTCATAGCTTAATGCTGCGGGTGCTATTCCCAATGGTAAAAGGATTGCTACGAGTAAAATAATGGCTGGGGCTACAATTGCGCCCCACATACCGCCAGCACCAAATAATCCCCAGAAAATCGGTTCATCGGAACGTTTAGGTATTTGATTCATCAGGTCCTCCCCGGGATTAAAGTAAGGCTATGCCTAAGATGATAGCGGTGACGATAATGGTGACAGTCCACAATAGCTTGATCACAGGTTCAGGCCCCATTTTTTCACCTTTTATCACTACGTTAGCTGCTTTGGGGGCCAGTTCAAACCAGGTTTTGGTATGCAACAGAGCACCCAGCAGAGTGATTATGTTAATCAACAGGATAACGGGATTTTGCAGGAACGCGACAAATCCATCCCAGCTCTGTGTGCCACCTTTCAGGGCGAATACACCGTATATCATTAAGATACTGAACCACACAGTAGTAACAGCAGTGCTTTCACGGAGAATATAGAAACGGTAAAAGCCCAGTTTTTGCCACCAGTTGGGAGCCATACTACGAACATAAGGTTTACGTTTGGTAGTCATTGTATATTTCTCCCTTTACTGTGGTTTCAGCATGGCGATCATGAAGTCTTTAGCACTTTCGATTTTGCCTTGCTGAATTGCAGCGGCTGGATCGACATGTTTCGGGCAGACTTCAGAACAATAGCCAACGAAAGTACAACTCCATACGCCATTTTGGCTGTTAAGTTGCGGCATACGCTCTTTCTTACCACGGTCACGATTGTCAAGATTGTAACGATGAGCCAGAGTTATCGCAGCTGGGCCGATAAATTCAGGGTTCAAACCAAACTGAGGACAAGCGGCATAGCACAAGCCGCAGTTGATACAGCCGGAAAACTGATGGTATTTCGCCATCTGTGCTGGAGTTTGAATATTCGGCCCTTCAGACGGTTTACGGTCATTCCCGATAATGTATGGTTTGATCGCTTCCAGACTTTCAATGAAGTGAGTCATATCAACGACTAAATCACGCTCAATAGGGAAGTTAGCCAACGCTTCAACTTTCATGCCTTGTGGATAATCCCGCAGAAAGGTTTTACAAGCCAGTTTTGGCACCCGTTCAACCATCATGCCGCAAGAACCGCAGATAGCCATACGGCAGGACCAGCGGTAAGAGAGATCGGGCGCCAAATTGTCTTTAATATAACCTAACGCATCGAGTAGGGAGGTTTGTTCGTCATAAGGAACTTCATAGGTTATAAAATGGGGTTCATGGTCACTTTCCGGGTTATAGCGCATGACCTCCATTTTCAGGGTTTTCATATCAGTCATTCGCCTGCTCCTTATGCTTTTTCTCTTGTGCTGCGGCTTCACCACCGTACACGCGTTTTGCTGGAGTAGATTTGGTAATTTTCACGTTGCTATATTTTAGGTCAGGTGCGCTGTTAGGCTTATAGAAAGCCAGCGTATGTTTTAGGAAGTTTTCATCATCACGTTCGGTACAACCTTCATCCAGACGTTGATGTGCACCACGGGATTCTTTTCGGTTGATTGCAGAGTGAATCATACATTCGGCGACATCCAGACCAAAACCAAGCTCAATGGTGTATAGCAGATCAGTATTGAATACACTGGTGTTATCAGTAATCTGAACGTGTTTAAAGCGATCTTTTAGCTCGGCAATCTTATTAACAGTTTTTTGCATTAATTCAGGAGTACGGTAGATACCACAGCCTTCCTCCATAGAAAGGCCCATTTCATCACGGATCTTAGACCAACTTTCAGTACCTTTTTGTTTCAGCAGATTGTTAAGACGCGCTATGACATCATGTGCTTGGGTATCCAGTGCACGATCGTTAGCCGGCATTGCCTGCTGAGCGTGTTTTACTGCTTCTTCACCCGCCAGACGGCCAAAGACCACCAGTTCAGCCAAAGAGTTGGAACCCAGCCGGTTTGCACCATGCAGACCAACAGAAGAACATTCACCAACAGCAAACAGTCCTTTAATACGGGTTTCACACTTCTGGTCAGTTTCGATACCGCCCATGGTGTAATGTGCGGTAGGGCGAACCGGGATGGGGTCTTTAACCGGATCAACACCGACATACGCTTTTGCCAGTTCACAAATAAAGGGCAGCCGCTCAAGTAATTTTTTCTCACCCAGATGGCGTAGATCCAAATAAACTACATCGCCACGTTGGGTCGGAATTGTGCGACCGGCACGCCATTCATGCCAAAAAGCCTGGGAAACTTTGTCACGAGGACCCAGTTCCATGTATTTGTTTTCGGGTTTGCCCAATGGCGTTTCAGGTCCGAGGCCATAATCCTGGAGATAGCGGTAACCATCCTTATTGATCAAAATCCCGCCTTCACCACGGCAGCCTTCTGTCATCAGGATACCGGAACCGGGCAGGCCGGTTGGATGATACTGAACAAATTCCATATCACGCAGTGGTACGCCGTGACGGAATGCGATGCCCATACCATCTCCAGTCACGATACCGCCGTTAGTATTGTAGCGATATACACGACCAGCACCACCGGTTGCCATAATAACGGCATTGGCCCGGATCTGAATTTTGCTACCTTCCATTATATTTAGTGCAACTAAGCCGCGAGCTTGTCCTTCATCTACCAGGATATCGAGGACAAAATGTTCGTCAAAGCGCTGGATTTGCGGGTATTTAAGCGAAGTCTGGAATAGGGTATGCAGCATATGGAAGCCAGTTTTATCCGCCGCAAACCAGGTGCGTTCTATCTTCATGCCACCGAAGCGACGCACGTTGACAGAACCGTCTTCTTTGCGGCTCCACGGACAGCCCCATTGTTCCAGTTGGATCATCTCTGTCGGGCAATGTTCGACGAAGTATTCAACAACATCTTGTTCACATAGCCAGTCACCACCGGATACGGTGTCATTGAAATGGAAGTCGTAGGAGTCATGGGTTTGAGTGACTGCCGCTGATCCACCTTCTGCGGCTACGGTGTGGCTACGCATGGGGTAAACTTTTGAGATCAAAGCAATCTTGATGTGAGGATTAGACTCAGCCGCAGCAATTGCGGCACGTAGACCTGCGCCCCCGGCTCCGATAATAGCGAGATCGGCATTAAAGGTTTGCACTGTGCTTCTCCATTGTTCAAGTGAAATTTAGTGAGTAATCAAAAGGGTTATCACTATTCCTGAATGTTGTTGTTATTGTTTCTCATATAGCGTGATTCTGTGGATAAAATCTGTGCTTTAACGATTGAGGATAACTATTTGTTACTTTTTTGTATGGAATTAAGTATAGCAAATTTTCAGTGAGGGAAATTTGATATGAAGCGGTGTTTTGCTGGATTTGATTATTAATATATTGATCTAAGACAAGAATTGTCTTATTTTTCTTTAATTTGTCTTAATGATTAATTGTTTAGATATTTTAATTTATTTTGTTATCCTGAGTTGGATGGTGAAGCGATAATCTGGAAAAGTAATATTAATTGATCTGATGATATAATGCGGTAAAATTTTAATGATATTTTAAATTGGCATTTTCATTTCTTTTAATAATATGATTGGCGATTTAATATATAAATTGAATAGTCAATTGTTTTAACTAATTAATTCAGGATAGTTGTTAAAATTATTGACACTATTTTAGTGGTTATTTTTGTTGAATGTTAATTATTATTCTTAATTTAATATTAAAAAGTTATGAGAAGAGAGATAATTACTGTAATTATTGCTCTTAAAACGGTAGGATGAATATAAAGATATATTTTTCATTAAATACTAATTATCTATGTTTAGCAAGGGGGATCTTTTTACGGATATGTGAAAATTGATATTTGAATGATCTTTTAAAATTAACATCATGTAATTAAATTAATAATTCAAAATGTATTTTAACAGGAGGATATTATGGGATTACCCAATATTACTATTGCATTGCGGGCGGATAATAATCTCTATTTGAGTAGAGTAACTCGGAATGGGGTTAATTACATTGAAGCTGTTAAATCTGGTATTGATATTTACTCAAGATATAAATTAATACAGCTTAGCACCAATACGATAGCGCTTCTTGCGGATAGTGGACTCTATTTGAGTCGGATCACTCGATCTGGTGGTGATTATATTGAGGCTGCGAAATCAAGTATTGACATTTATTCTACGTTTACAGTAGTGGATGTCGGATGTAATGTGATAGCTCTGCGTGCAGATAACGGAAAATACCTAAGTCGGATCACTCTAAACGGTGTTGATTACATTAAACCGGATAAAGTTAATTTAGACGTATATTGTCATTTTAAAGTGACAACGCTAATTGAATAAAGATTGATTTTTATGGGCATTATTTCTGTAGTGGTCGGATAAAACTGACCACTTTTTTTGAAATAATTTGATTATTTAATACATCAACAATAATGACAATTTTTATTCTAAAATAATTAGTTGTGATTGGTCTTTGGGTGTTATTGATAACATTATAATTAATCAAATTAAATTATTTTTTACTTTCCTTATAATATCTTATCTTTTTAGTTTAAATATGATAATTATCTCTGGTTATTTTATAAATAATAATGTTAATTAAATTATAATTTATTCTAATATTCAGAATAAATTTGAAATATATCTTGTTGTTTAACAATAATGGTATATATTCAGTAAAGTGGTTTTTTTTCAGGCATAGAAAATAGATATGGTGTTTAAATGATATTCTATAAGTAATTAACTTAAGAAATTACATGTATTTAAACAGGAGGATGTCATGGTATTAGCCGATCATACTATTGCATTGCAGGCAGATAATGGGCTTTATTTGAGTAGATTCAGTCAGGGGAAAATTAACTATATTCAGGCGGGAAGATATACTATTGGTACATCTTCCCGGTATATAGTGGAACTATTTGGTGCTCATACGATGGCACTTCGGGCAGACAATGGGTTATATTTGAGCCGGATTCTTCGACCTGGTGGTAACTATATTGAAGCTGCAAAATCGAGTATTGACATTTATTCTAAGTTTACTGTAGAAGATATTGAATATAATGTAATAGCTTTGCGTGCAGATAATGGACTATATTTGAGTCGGATCAACATAAAAGGCATTAATTATATTAAACCGGATAAAACTTATATAGATGAGTATTGTCGATTTAAATTGATAACGCTGTTAGAGTAACAGTGACCTTGGCTGGTATAGGTTTTCTTGTGGTTAATATAATCGACCACAATTTCTTCTTTATCTTACGGTAATACTTCGACAGATAGTTAAATCTATTTAGCTGTAGCAAATCTGTTGTAGTATTGATACCAGACAAGCTCAGTTGTTCCAGGATGATCAGATAGTAATAATTTGTCTGATATGTGTGATGCAGGTAGACTGCACGTTTTGTTTTATTTTGGAGTCATTTACATGAGCGAAACAGCAAACTGGCAGCCAAGTGCACCTATCGCCAACTTGTTGAAACGGGCGACTATTTTAGCTGAAATACGGCGCTTTTTCGCAGATCGCGGGGTATTGGAAGTTGAAACACCAGCGATGAGTCAGTCTACAGTGACTGATGTCCACTTGTTTCCTTTTCAGACAAAGTTTGTTGGTCCTGGCGCATCAGATGGAATGACTCTTTATCTGATGACAAGCCCGGAATATCACATGAAACGCCTGCTGGCAGCAGGAAGTGGCTCTATTTATCAGCTCAGTCGTTGTTTCCGTAATGAGGAAGCGGGTCGTTATCATAATCCTGAATTTACTATGTTGGAATGGTACCGGCCTCACTATGATATGTACCGCTTGATCAATGAGGTGGATGACTTACTTCAGCAGATACTTGACTGCGAAAGTGCAGAACTACTCTCTTATCAGCAGGCTTTTTTGCGTTATCTGGATATTGACCCGTTATCCGCAGAGAAAGAAAAATTGCGTGAAATTGCCGCCAAATTGGATCTGAGCAATATTGCTGATACAGAGGAAGATCGGGATACTTTGTTGCAACTTTTGTTTACCGTTGGTGTTGAGCCACATATCGGTATTGAAAAGCCAACTTTTATTTACCATTTCCCGGCTTCTCAGGCTTCTCTGGCTGAAATCAGCAAAGAAGATCACCGAGTTGCAGAGCGTTTTGAGGTCTATTTCAAAGGCGTTGAACTGGCAAATGGTTTCCGGGAATTGACCGATGGCGATGAACAACGTCAGCGTTTTGAACAGGATAATTGTAAACGTGCAGAGCTGGGTCTACCTATCCGGCCAGTTGATGAAAATTTGATTGGTGCTCTGAAACAGGGAATACCTGAGTGTGCCGGTGTGGCGCTTGGCGTTGATCGTTTAGTGATGCTGGCTTTAGCAGCAGAAAAGCTCAGTGATGTTATTGCCTTTGCGGTAAATAAAGCATAATCATTAAACGACAGGGCGCTGATTGAGGCGCCCTGTTTGTATCTTACTTATGCTGATACTGTTTTTGCAGGAATTTCACACCTAAATCAGGGAAATCTGTGAATGCGCCGTCTACATTCGCCTGATTGTAAATGATATCGAAAAGCTGATCGCCGTTGGTGGCGTATGTAGGCAGTAGATCAACTCGAATAGTGTATGGGTGGACTTCCATATTGTTAGCGTGGGCATCTTTCACCATACTGGTTAATTTAATATTGGTTGGTGTAGAACTCTCATCTACGATCATATGGTAATCAGGACCGATGCCATCGGCATACTGTGCCACTTTTTGCATTGCACCAGGTTGAAACATCCAGTCATAGCTGTAATTTACCCATGTACCGTTTGGTTTTTGTTCATAGGTTTCATTCCAGTCGGTGTAGGCGATAAGCTGAACCAGCTTTAAGTCGATTCCCAGCTTAGGTTCCAACTCGTTTTTGATACGTTTAAGTTCGTTAGCGTCAAAACATTGCAGATAAACTTTGTCGCTTTTCCTGGTGTAACCATATTCTTTCAGTACTGTTAGTACCTTAGTGGAAATATCTTTCCCCTCCTGCTGGTGGAACCATGGTGCTTTGATTTCAGGATAAATACCGATGTTTTTGCCAGTAGATTGGTTTAATCCCTGAACAAATTCTATCTCTTCTTGAAAAGTGTGAATCCGGAAATCAGATTTCCACATCGGAAAACGATTGGCATAGGTCTGTACATACTTATTATTTTTAATCTCGAAGCCTTCGGTGAATTTCAGTGATTTGATTTCGGGTAAGGTGAAGTCGATGGCATAGTAACGCCCATCCTGGCGAGCACGATCAGGGAATTTATTTGCAACGTCAGTGACGCGATCAAGATAGTGATCATGTAGTACCACCAACTCATTATCTTTAGTCATAACCAGGTCTTGTTCTAGATAATCGGCACCTTCAGCATAAGCCATAGCCTTAGCAGGTAAGGTATGTTCAGGTAAATATCCGCTTGCACCGCGATGGGCTATCACAATTTTATCTGCCGCTTGAACTATGCCTGACATAGATGAGGCTAAAATAATACCCGTTACCATGGTTTTTATTGGAGTTTGCATATGTATTTCTCCGTTTTAGCGATGAGATTGCTGTGCTGTGTTAACAATAATTTTTTTGAAAGGCTAAAAAAACCGCAGCATAAGCAATGCTGCGGCTTATAATGATGTATCACAATTTAGTGACAGTAATTAGTCACAATGGGCTAATTCTTGTTTGTGCTTGTTTTCATTGATCATGACAATCAATAACAAAATAACAGACAAGGCACTACCGCCTATCATGACCGAAAAGCCACCGTTCCAGCCGAAGGCATCAACGGTGTAACCGATAATGGCACTGGCCGCAACTGAACCACCTAAGTAACCGAACAAGCCGGTGAAACCAGCGGCTGTTCCCGCCGCTTTCTTAGGTGCCAGTTCAAGGGCGTGCAAGCCGATCAACATAACCGGGCCGTAGATCAGGAAGCCAATAACCAACATACAAGCCATGTCTACATTTGGGTTACCCGCCGGGTTTAGCCAGAAGACAATCGTTGCGATAGTGACCAGGGTCATAAAGAAGACGCCGGTTGCACCCCGGTTGCCTCTAAATACTTTGTCTGACATCCAGCCGCACAGTAGAGTACCTGGGATACCGGCATATTCGTACAGGAAGTAAGCCCATGAAGATTTGTCTAACGCAAAGTGTTTGGCTTCACGCAGATAGGTTGGTGACCAGTCAAGAACGCCGTAACGCAGCAGGTAAACGAATACGTTGGCAATGGCAATCATCCATAGCAGTTTGTTCGGTAATACATACTGCATGAAAATCTGTTTGGCGGTTAATTCTTTTTCATCTTTCTCTGTGTAATCAAGTGGATAATCGTTTTTATACTCTTCGACGGGTGGCAAGCCACAAGATTGTGGTGTGTCACGCATTAGAGCAAATGCAATCAGAGCAACCAGGATTGCAGCGAAAGCGGGCATATACAGTGCCGCTTTCCAGTCATTGAACCATGCCATACCTAGCAGGAATAGTAACGGTGGCAAACCACCACCGACATTATGTGCGCAGTTCCAGATAGAAACGATACCGCCACGTTCTTTCTGTGACCACCAGTGAACCATAGTGCGGCCGCAAGGAGGCCAACCCATACCCTGGAACCAACCACATAGGAACAGCAACACGAACATGACAGTAATACTGGAAGTTGCCCAGGGTACAAATCCCATGAACAACATGACAGCCGCTGCGAGAATCAGACCTGCTGGTAAGAAAACCCGAGGATTGGAACGGTCGGATACGGAGCCCATGATGAATTTGGAGAAACCGTATGCGATAGAGATCCCTGATAATGCGAAACCGAGATTACCTTTGGAAAAACCTTGCTCAACCAGATAAGGCATTGCCAGAGCAAAGTTCTTCCTCACCAGATAATAAGCGGCGTAACCAAAGAAAATCCCCATAAAAATTTGCCAGCGTAGACGACGATAGACTGGATCTATCTGTGTTGTTGGCAGTCGGGGCTTATGAGGCGCCGGCTTGAAAATACTTAACATATTTTGCCTCCGATGGCTTATCTGGTTATATGAACAACTTACCGGTTGACTAATGTTCCCGGATGGGAAAACGAGAAGTTTTATAAGCGGTTATTTTCTATAACGAAAATTATGATAGTCGAAAAGACTCAACCTATCTGTGAGAAAAGACTCAGTTGTTAAAGCTGTTTTGCCCTGGTGATAATTCTGAGTGATTTGTTACCTTTTGAAAATGTACTTTATCAACGAAATTGTGACAAACGTCACAATAACAAACTTTACTTCTTTATTGGTGAGCGTTTTTAGTTCGTTTTTGTTCTTTTTCAAACAAAAACCACAGTTTTTATGCATATTTTGTTGCTGTATATCTATCCTGACAGACATTGGGATCTTCTCAATTGATAGTGAATGAATAATCGATTTTGACGATAAACAGACTGCTTTGACGGTATACTAATGATCTGCCAGACTCATAATTTATACAGTTGTATAGCTGATATACAAGTGGAGGAACCATGACGACACGTTATGATAGCGACTTTTATGGCTGGACACAGGAGCAGGCAGGTTTGCTTCGTTCCGGCAATTTGAGCCAGTTAGACACGGAAAACCTTTTGGAGGAGATCGAAAGCATGGGGAATAGCCAAAGAAACGAGTTGGAATCTCGTCTTGAGTTGCTGTTTCTTCACCTTCTAAAATGGCAGTTCCAATCTGAACGGCAAGGGCGAAGCTGGAAACTTACGATTGAAGAGCAGAGAAGAAAAATAGCCCGTCGTCTTAAAAGAAGTCCTAGCTTAAAATCAGAACTTAGTGAAATGCTATTTGATGCCTATGGTGATGCTATGATTGCCGCTGAACGAGAAACTAATATTAGGCGTTGTGTATTCCCTGAAACTTGTCCCTGGACGTTTGAACAAATAATGGATGAGAATTTCTGGCCTGAATGATTTCGATAAATTTGTTTATCTGACGCACTGTGGTTTTGAGCAGTGCGTTTTTTGTCTCTCGTTTTTGACGGTATGCTAATAATCTGACAGACTCATCGATTATATAATTGTATAGCTGATATGCCATATGCCATATGCCATATGCCAAGTGGAGGAACCATGACAACACGTTACGATAGCGACTTTTATGGTTGGACTCAGGAGCAGGCAAACCTCATTCGTTCCGGCCACATTGATATGTTGGATACTGAAAATCTTTTGGAGGAGATTGAGGCTATGGGACGAAGTGAGCGACGGGAATTCGAATCGCGTCTCGAAGTTTTAATCGCTCATTTACTGAAATGGGAATACCAACCTGTAAGGCGAAGTCGTAGTTGGATATTAACGATTAATGTTCAGCGTAAAAAAGTGAGTCGTTGTTTGAAGGAAAGCCCTAGTCTGAAGCACCGACTCGTTGAATCGTTCAATGATGCTTATGATGACGCAGTATTACTTGCTTCAAAAGAGACAGGTATGATGGAAGATGTTTTTCCTGAAGCCTGCCCCTGGACATTTGAACAAATAATGGATGAGAATTTCTGGCCTGAATAACCCTGATGAACTAGTCTTATTATCTGACGCACTGACTTTAATCAGTGCGTTACTCTGGCTGCCAAAAATAAAAGCGGACAATTTGCCCGCTTTTTCCCAGACTTAGTACAGCCAGTCGCGTCCCATCCGGTCAGCCGCCAGAATGGCGGCGTACACTTTTTCTGGTGTAACTTCAAAAGGCATGTTGTGAATAGTTTCACCTTCAGCACAACTTGCTTTCGCTACTGCCATCACTTTTTCTTTCAGTTTTTCACCGTCTTTCACGCCAAGCTGATCCAGAGTGACAGGTAGCCCTACTTGTACACAGAAATCGAGTACAGTATCCAATTCTTCATTTGGACTGTTCTCCAGAATGAGTTGGACTAATACTCCGAATGCAACTTTTTCGCCGTGGTACATATGGTGGCACTCTTCCAATACGGTAAAGCCATTGTGTACGGAATGTGCGGCAGCGATACCTGTATTTTCAAATCCCAGACCACTTAGGTAAATGCTGGCTTCGATAACATTTTCTACCGCCGGCGTACTGACCCCAGCGTCAACGGCCAATTTTGCTTTATAACCGTCTTCTAACAAGGTTTCGTAGCATAGATGGGCAAGAGCCATTGCTGTACGGGATATTCCTCCACCAGTCATTCTCGGTTTATGGGCATTGTTACAGCCGCGTGCTTCAAAATAGGTAGCCAGTGAGTCGCCAATTCCGGCAACCAGAAAACGGGTTGGTGCTTTGGCGATAAGAGCAGTATCTACCAATACAATATCTGGGTTTGTTGGGAAAAATAGATAATCTTCATATTCGCCGTCATCAGTATAAATAACAGATAAGGCACTGGTCGGGGCATTAGTGGAGGAGATAGTGGGTGCGATTAGAATGGGTAATTTGGATTCGTAGGCGACCACTTTTGCCGTATCCTGTACTTTACCGCCACCGATACCAATAACCGCTTGGCATTCATTTTCTTTTAGAATATCAGATAGTCGTTGAATCTCATTACGGCTACATTCACCACCAAACACCTCAAAATGACTTGTAATATCATATTCTTCCAGGCTGTTATGTACGGTATCCCCCACCAATTTCATTGCTGAGTTGCCGATAATAACAAAAACATGGTCTGCAATGGTTTTTGTGTATTTACCAATAGAAAGCAAGGCGTCAGGACCTTGAATATATTTAGGTGGGGCTTGGATAACTTTCAGCATAAAAATACTCCTTTTGTGGAAATTCAATGCCTGTTTACCACATACATTTTCCTGACGAACAGGGAGCAAAACGTGACAGACAGGGAAACGAGTTTCGGGTGAAAAAGTACTTATCTACTTAACGGGTTAACACTATATGATAAAAAGTAATGATCGGTTATGGATAAAAAAATGTTTATACCCATTTTGTAGAAGGAAATGTACATTTTTTTGATCTACGCCCGATATCTACCGGGCATATGGGAATCAGCGAACCTGGATATGAGGGTGGGCAGTCTGGTAAGCGAAAAAGTACTTCAGGATCAAATTCAGTAAAATACCGTAGACGGGTAGAAAAAATAGTAGGCAGATTAATAACTTGAAGCAGTAATCAACTAATCCAATCTCGACCCAGTTTGCGGCCATAAAAGCATCTGTACTGCGGTAAAAAGCAATAAAGAAGAAAGCTAGAGTATCAAGTAAGTTGCCAAAGAGCATTGCCGCTGCGGGGGCAATCCACCAGTTACGTTTTCGCCGCAGACGGTTAAAGACGTAGACATCCAGTACTTGCCCAAGCAAATAGGCCATAAAACTGGCGCAAGCAATACGAGCAACAAATAGATTGAATTCAGACAGCGCGGGGAAACCTTGCCATACTCCCTGGAAGAATAGAGCGGAAATAATATAAGAGATCAGCAAAGCAGGGATCATAACGGTGATAATGATGCGTCTGGCAAGTGACGCATGATAGATACGAACAGTTAAATCTGTTGCAAGAAAAATAAATGGGAAAGTAAATGCTCCCCAGGTGGTATGAAAACCAAAGATAGAAATAGGTAGTTGCACCAGATAGTTACTGGAAGTAATAATCAGGATATGAAATAGCGAAAGCCAAATCAAAGCAGAAGTTCGCTGCGAAGCAGTAAATGAAAGCATATTGTACCTTTTTGGATAATGGGGTGAGGGAACCCAATGAAATACCTGCCGCTTTAACTGACGGCGCCGCGCATGATACGTCGATTGTGCATAAAATCAAGATGATTACCTGTAAAGTTCATTTTTGGATAGCCTTTTTATAATATATACCGAATGAACTTCAAGATGCATCGCGACGGCAAGGGAGCGAATCCCCGGGAGCATAGATAACTATGTGACCGGGGTGAGTGCAGCCAACAAAGAGGCAACTTGAAAGATAACGGGTATAATCAACTTTCATCAGTTGCCTGGAATTACAGAGATAGTTATGCCAGATGTTTTTACCAACCCAGATAAAACCCTTGATACACAGGGGCTTCGTTGTCCTGAGCCTGTGATGATGGTACGGAAAACTGTGCGTCATATGGAAGCAGGGCAAATGTTACTCATTCTTGCAGATGATCCAGCAACCACGCGCGATATTCCCAGTTTTTGTCGTTTTATGGAGCATCAGCTTGTTGCGCAAGAAACGGAACAAATGCCTTACCGCTATTTGGTTCGGAAAGCAGAGAGGTAACGCCAGGACGCAATCAGAAAAACGCTCTTGTAGTGACAGGTTTCATTGACTTTATCTGTAGCAACAAAAAAAGGTATGGATCAGCCCCTGGAATAGGCCCCATACCCTTTAAAAAGTTGATGACTGGCATTAATCGTTAAATAGTTTTTTATTTCACTTTAATTCTCAGTAACCTTACTGCATTTGCCGTTACCAGAGCGGTAGCGCCAGAATCAGCTAATACTGCCATCCACAAGCCAGTGATGCCTAACAGACTAGTGATAAGGAAAACCCCTTTTAGCCCCAGCGCAATAGCTATATTTTGGCGGATATTATTATGAGTTGCGCGAGACAGGGCGATTATTTCTGATAAACCTGTCAGACGGTTGTGGGTTAATGCTGCATCTGCGGTTTCCAGCGCAACATCAGTCCCACTTCCCATTGCGACACCGATACTGGAAGCTTTCATTGCTGGTGCATCATTAATGCCGTCACCCACCATCATTGTGCTGTGGTCTTTATTCAATTCCATAATAACGTTGACTTTGTCTTCCGGCATTAATCCAGCACGGAAATCCATTCCTAACTGACCGGCAATTGCAGTCGCAGCGCGAGGGTTATCTCCTGTCAGCATCACTGATTTAATACCCTGACTTTTCAGTAAATGGATGGCACCTATTGCATCTTGACGTAATGTATCTTGCATCGCGATAAGGCCAATGAATTGTTCGTCATGCATCACAGCAACAACCGTTTTGCCTCCATCTTCCAACTGGATAATTTTTTGTTTCCAGTCATTAGACAAAATATTCTCTGGCAGTTTACCCGGTGTACTGACTAAGATGCGTTTACCCTCTAATTGACCTTCAACACCGATACCTGCCAGTGCCTTACGATGTTCCGCTTCAGTAACATTAATGTTTTTACTTGCTGCATGTTGCAAAATAGCTTTGGCCAGTGGGTGGTGGGAGCCACTTTCCACGGCAGAGGCCAGAGTTAATAGCTGAGATTCACTAATATTCGCCACTGGTTGTACATCCGTGACTTGTGGCTTGCCGGCTGTCAGCGTACCTGTTTTATCAAAAGCAATGGTTGTGATTCGACCAAGTTGCTCCAGTGCAGCACCGCCTTTAATCAGTGCACCGCGACGGGTTGCAGCTGCAAGGGCTGACGTGATTGCGGCAGGTGTAGAAATTACCAATGCGCAAGGACAACCAATCAGTAACAGCGTAAGACCTCGGTAGATCCAGGTTTCCCACGGTTGGCTGAATACAGTAGGTGGAATAATGATAACCAACATAGAGAACAGCATGATCAGCGGGGTATAAATCCGGCTAAAACGGTCAACAAAGCGCTCGATAGGGGCGCGGCGTTCTTCTGCTTCTTCAATCAGTTGCAGGATGCGGTCAATGGCGTTGTTGCCTTGTTCAGACAATACTTTCATCTGTACTGAACGGTCTACGGATAAACAACCAGCCGGAACTTTTTCACCCTGCATGCGTTCAACCGGGATGGATTCTCCTGTCAGGGCACTTTCATCAAAACTGGCGAATGAGTTGAGTAATTCAGCATCGGTTGGTAAACGTCCCCCCGGTGCAACTTCAATAATATCTCCAGGGCGAAGATCGGCGACCGGAACAGTTTTTCTTTCACCATTTTTTACCAACAGCGCTTCTTCTGGAACTAACGCCATCAAAGCACTAACCCCTCGACGCGCACGGCCAGCGGCATAGGATTCTAACATTTCACCAAGCATAAACAGCAGGAGTACCATTGCGGCTTCAGCGGTGGCGTCAATAAACAGTGCGCCGATTGCAGCAACGCTCATTAGTGTTTCAATAGCAAATGGTGTGCCTGATCGTATGAGCTTCCAGGCTTTGCTAACAATAGGTACCAATCCAATCAAGGTGGTGATAATAAAGGCAATGCGGCCAAATGGGGCATTAACATGGGAGATCCCCCAGCTTATTAGCATCATCAGTGAGAGAAGAGTAATTGGCGCAAATTCTCTCCAGCGGCTACTTTTGGGGGCTTTCTGATTTGTATTTGGGGTGTGAAGTTTAAATCCAGCCTGGTTGACGGCCTGGATAACTGTTGAACGTATATCTGTATCAGCATCTACAACCAGTTTTTCAGTTGCGAACAGGACCTTGACTTGTTTCACTTCTGGAATTTTTCTGACTGCCGTTTCAATTTTACGTGCACAGCTTGCGCAATCCATACCATTAACAATCCAACTAAAACGCTGGCTTGCCAAGAACTCAGGTATCTGTGTTTCTTGTATGTCATGGGAATGATTGTGTTCGTGTGAACAGGCACCATTATGTTCATGTGAATGCTTACTAACATGTTTAGCTTGCTCTGCACAGGCGGTACTTGTACAGCAGCTTCCATACTGGTGGTTATGTTGATGGGTGCTATTTTTGTTTGAATTTGAGTACATGGGCTCCCCCTTACAGAGTTAATTCACATATGATGACGAAACTCTACACTTTGGAGCCTACTCCAGAGTCAAATAAAAAAGAGAAAATAAATGGATAAATTGTGCTGCCTGTCATTAATCCAGATTTTCATCTGTAATACCGGCCTCATGATGAAAGACTCTTTTGTAAGTGTATCTTTATATTGAAAAAGGGAAATATAGTTAATTATAGTTTAGTAATAATTCTTGATAATATTTTTGTTGACTTGTTTTTTATTATGTGAAATAAATCAGTTGTTGTGAATTTGTTAATGAGGTTTATCAGAATTCTTGTTTCGGGCGGGCAAAGCGCTCAGTATTATTTCCAACTAATTACGTCAATAATGATTATGTTCCCCAGTGTCAATGGGGTAGCTGCTTCATATGCTTTTGGGGATGTTATGAAATTCTTAGGTGGATATGGTGAAATACTTAGCAAGAATAGAAGAATTGGAATTCACTCTCGTAAAATAAAAATAGAAACACAAGAAATACCTAAAAATGAAAGGTGTAATATATGTGGCCTGCAACCAAAATAGTAATAACATATTCTGTTATTTTTAATTCTTTGAGGATGCTTATTGGTGCGACTTCATCGGTTTATCTTTTAAGTAAAGGGGTATCTCTTGTCGATCTTGGTTTAATGAAAACCATGCAGGCCAGCGTTTTTTTTATATTGGATATACCAACGTCTTATCTTGCTGACAAAATTAGCAGAAAATATGCGATAACTCTTTCTGTTTTTTTTGGTGGAGCCTGGCTTGTTTTAACGGGGATTTCATCCAGTTTATATAGTTTTTATCTGGCCGAATTTTTTAACGCAATCTCTTTGACAATAATAGGGGGAACATATCATTCATACTTAATTGATGTCTATAAATCGGAAGGTGGTAAAGATACTCATCGGATATTGGGAATTAACAGTAAATATCATTATATGTCTATGGCTATTGCCGCTATGATTGGCGCGGCAATAGGTAATGTAGATTCACGATGGATATGGATTTTTGCCGGAATGGGTAGTTTTATATTGATGTTTTTTTGCTTTCTTCTTCCTGAATCACAAGTTAAATCAGTAGACGGGGAAAAATCAGGGTTAATAAATGATATAAAGGAGATATACTCTCTTTTAATTAAAGGAAGTAAAGACTTCTTATTCATATTTTTTGCAGTTGTTTCAAATATAGTATATTTCCAGATATTACTCCAGTATTGGCAACCTTATGCTTTTCATGGATTTTCTGGTGGAATTAAAAGTTCTTTTTCATATGGAATATTATTTGTTTTTATTCTTATGGCTCAATCTGCTGCAGGATGGATCATCAGTAGAATTAGTGATAATAAAAAATTGATTTGGTTTGGCCTACTTTTGATGCTTGTCTCCAGTGGAATATGTTTGTTAGGTGGGAAACATTATCCATACTTAATACCTGTAGCTTTAATTTTTATGTTTGGTAGTAATCAATATCTAACAATGGGGCTGAGAGCTGTTTATCACGACTATTTTGATGCCAGTTTGAGGTCAACATTTGACTCTTTATTATCGACCTTTGCACGCTTAATCGTTTTGATGCTCTTGCCAACGGTTGCATATCTTACGGAAACTTTCGGATGGCAAATAATGTCATATTCACTCATTATCTTGTCTTTAATCGTTATTTCTTTTTATGTGTTTAGCCTGAAATTATCGCTCAGGCAAACACACAAAAGATCTCTTCCGACACAGATAAGATAAGCGGGTGGTTATGAATGTAATGGTGGCATTTATGCTACATTCGTTTTCGCCAGTCTGCCTGTTACTACAACAAGTAGGCATTTCCCGCTAATGATTTATTTTTTAAGCTGCTTTTTCTGCATTGCCAATAACTCAAAGACACCAAAAAAGAAAATCTTCGTTTGCATCAGGCCAGAAAGTTTTTGGTCTTTGGGCTGACTGGATTTTAGAAGTAGCATCTGAAATGCGTGCATTACTACCGTGAAAATCATGGCGATATCCATAAAATACTTCAATGGTTTTGGAAATGGATGGATTAGGTTAAATATCAAAAATCCCCAAACGCAGACCATTAATAGTTTTCCCAGTTGAATAAACATCAGTGTGCTCCCAAAGATAATTATGCAGGTAAGTAACGAATATAAAGCCGATATGCGACTTGTCCGGCAACTTTTTCACGATGAAGGTGCCAGTTAACAGGAACGTCTGCTGCCGCTGATTCAGACTCAGCCTCAACATAGATCCAACTTTTATCTGCTAGCCAACCTTGCTCTTCCAATAATTTTATGGTTTTGGCAAGCATTCCTTGACGAAAAGGTGGATCAAGAAAAATCACGTTATAGGGTGCACCCGGCTGAGATAAATAGTTTAACGCGCTGTCGTTAATAATTTCGGCATTTTTGGCATCGAGAAGAGCCAAATTAGCTGAAAGCTGTTTTGCTACATTACGTTCGTATTCAATAAATGTCGCCTGTGCTGCATAACGGGAAAGTGCTTCTAACCCCAGAGCTCCGCTTCCTGCGTAACAATCCAGGCAGTGTGCTTCCTGAATAACTGGAGCCAGCCAGTTAAACAGAGTTTCTCTAACGCGATCTGTGGTCGGGCGTAATCCAGGGCTATTTGGTACAGGTAATTTTCGGCTTCGCCATTTTCCACCAATAATGCGGATTTGTCCCATAGATTGTTGTTGTGATTTTTTTGCCATAATTTACGTAACTTAATAATTTGTCATCAGATAGGTGTTGCATAACCGATAACGTACTTTTAAAGGTGCCATGAGAGTATCGGATAAGAAAAGACTTATTAAACCTTGCTGGCGTTAATTTACCATGGAATTCGTGATTGATATGTGTTGCGTTACTACGAAAATGTTAGACTGCATCTAATTTCGTTATTATTCACCGTTATAACGCCATGATTTAACCTTGAGGAGTGTAGTGGCTGATGGCAAAAGAGAAAAAAAGAGGCTTTTTCTCCTGGTTCGGGCGTGGTCGTCAGGAAGAACAGCAAAAAGAAGAACAATTGGTTGTAGAGCAAGCGGAGCAACAGCGTCTTGCTGAGGAAGCGGCGAGATTAGCCGAGGAGCAGGCGGAACAACAACGGCTTGCTGAAGAAACGGCGAGACTGGCGGCTGAACAAGCAGAACAACAGCGTTTGGCAGAAGAAGCAGCAAGGTTAGCCGCAGAGCAGGTGGAACAACAACGGCTTGCTGAAGAAACGGCGAAATTGGCGGCTGAACAAGCAGAACAACAGCGTTTGGCGGAAGAAGCAGCAAGATTAGCCGCAGAGCAGGCGGAACGGGTACTAACCGAACAGCCAAAGCCGGTGGTATCTAAGGAACAGGAACGCCCGACTAAAGAAGGATTTTTCACGCGTTTGAAACGTAGTTTGGTTAAAACTCGTCAAAATTTAGGGTCCGGTTTCCTGAGTCTGTTCCGTGGTAAAAAGATCGATGATGATCTGTTCGATGAATTGGAAGAGCAGTTGTTAATTGCTGATGTTGGTGTCGATACTACCCGCAAAATCATTGGCAGTCTGACGGACCATGCTAGTCGTAAGGAGCTGAAAGATGCAGAAGCGTTGTATGCCAAACTGAAAGAAGAGATGTCTGGTATTCTGACTAAAGTTGATAAACCGCTGGATATTGAAGGAAAAACACCGTATGTCATTTTGATGGTTGGTGTTAATGGTGTTGGTAAAACCACCACGATCGGTAAATTGGCACGTCAGTTTCAGGAACAAGGTAAATCTGTCATGTTGGCGGCTGGGGATACTTTCCGCGCTGCCGCCGTTGAGCAGTTACAAGTATGGGGCGAACGCAATCATATTCCTGTGGTGGCGCAACATACCGGCGCTGATCCAGCTTCTGTAATTTTCGATGCCATGCAGTCAGCTAAAGCCAAAGGCATAGACATATTGATTGCAGATACCGCAGGCCGTTTGCAAAATAAATCTCACCTGATGGAAGAGTTGAAGAAAATTGTTCGGGTGATGAAAAAACTGGACGAAGACGCTCCACATGAAATCATGCTGACATTGGATGCCAGTACCGGTCAGAATGCAATAAGTCAGGCTAAACTGTTCCATGAAGCCGTTGGGCTGACAGGTATTTCATTAACAAAACTGGATGGTACAGCCAAAGGTGGAGTGATTTTCGCCATTGCTGATCAGTTTGAAATTCCTATCCGTTATATTGGTGTCGGGGAAGGAATTGAAGATTTACGGCCATTTAAGGCAGACGATTTTATAGAGGCACTTTTTGCCCGAGAGGATTAATTACCGATGATTCGCTTTGAACAGGTCAGTAAAGCTTATCTGGGGGGAAGGCAAGCCCTGCAAGGGGTGAATTTTCATTTGCGCCCTGCGGAAATGGCATTTTTGATTGGTCACTCAGGAGCAGGTAAAAGTACCTTGCTGAAACTTATCTGTGGCATTGAGCGACCTAGCGCTGGACATATCTGGTTTGCAGGCCATGATATCAGCCGGTTAAAAAGCCGTGAAGTCCCTTTCCTCCGTCGTCAGATTGGTATGATCTTCCAGGATCATCACCTGCTGCTGGATCGAACGGTATACGATAATGTGGCAATGCCACTTATCATTTCTGGTGCGAGTTCTGAAGATATTCGTCGCCGAACTTCTGCTGCATTAGATAAAGTTGGTTTACTGGACAAAGCGAAGAATTTCCCGATTCAACTCTCGGGTGGTGAGCAGCAACGTGTTGGCATTGCCCGTGCCGTTGTGAATAAGCCGACTGTTTTGCTGGCGGATGAGCCAACGGGTAACCTTGATGGTGAGTTGTCGGAAGGCATTTTACGGCTGTTTGAAGAGTTTAATCGGGTAGGGGTAACAGTGCTGATGGCGACCCATGATATGGCACTGATTGAGAAGCGAAAATATCGTATTTTGACGCTGAGCCAGGGCCGTATGACGGGGGAACATCATGGTTAAAAATGTGCGTAAGGTTGCAGGAAGAGTAACCAGACCGAAAAACAAAATGCTGCGAGGGGGATGGCGTGAACAGTGGCGTTATGCCTGGATGAATGCACTGACAGATATGCTGCGTCAACCGCTGGCAACGTTGCTGACAATTATGGTGATTGCGATTTCACTGACATTACCCAGCGTTTGTTACATAGTATGGAAGAACGTTAGCCAGGCCGCGGAAAAATGGTATCCCACTCCACAGCTGACAGTTTATCTTGATAAGTCACTGGATGATAACAGTGCTCAGAAATTAATAAGTGAACTGAAAGCACTCGATGGGGTAGATAATGTTAATTATCTTTCACGTCAGGAAGCCATGACAGAGTTCCGTACTTGGTCCGGTTTTGGCGGCGCTTTGGATATGCTGGAAGAGAATCCATTACCCGCTGTTGCTATCATTACACCGAAAATTGATTTCCAGAGTTCACAGACTTTGACTACGTTGCGTGACAGAGTTTCTCAGGTCAAAGGCATTGAAGAAGTTAGGATGGATGATAGCTGGTTTGCTCGTCTGGCTGCGTTGACGGGCCTTGTCGGTCAGATTGCAACAGTGATCGGTATTTTGATGATAGTGGCGTTGTTTTTGGTCATCGGTAATAGCGTGCGCCTCAGCATTTTCAGTCACCGTGATGCTATTAATGTGATGAAGTTGATTGGTGCAACTGATGGTTTTATTTTACGTCCATTCCTTAATGGTGGTGCTTTGTTAGGGGGGCTTGGGGCAATTTTATCATTAATACTCTCTGCCTTGTTGGTGTGGAAGCTCTCTGATGTTGTAACACAGGTTGCCAGCGTGTTTGGTACGACATTTAATTTATATGGACTTTCATGGGATGAATCCTTATTGCTAGTTCTTATCTCTGCCATGATTGGTTGGGTAGCCGCTTGGCTAGCGACAACTCAGCATTTGCGCCACTTTACGCCAGAATAAAGTTACTTGCATAAATATAAAACAATCTGTTATTTTTTGTTCCGTAACTTCACAGTGGATATTGTCTGTACTGAAATTATGACTACTTCGCGCATCTGTAACTTGAATATGCACATTCTGGTGATAGACTGTACCGCTGTGTGTTGAACATTAGTTCATATGTACTGATGTAATTTGTACTAACGATTTAAGTCTTATTTGAGAGGATTTGAATGGCCAAAGAAATGCAAACCTTAGCGTTAGTTCCTCAAGGAAGTCTGGAGGGCTATATCCGTGCCTCTAATGCCTATCCGATGCTGACCGCAGAGGAAGAGAAGGAACTGGCTGAAAGGCTGCATTACCAGGGAGATCTGGATGCAGCTAAGAAGCTGATTCTGTCTCATCTGCGCTTCGTTGTTCATGTCGCTCGCAGCTATGCTGGTTATGGCTTGCCTCAGGCAGATTTAATTCAGGAAGGGAATATTGGCTTGATGAAAGCAGTACGTCGTTTTAACCCAGAGGTGGGGGTACGTCTGGTTTCTTTTGCTGTTCACTGGATTAAAGCTGAAATCCATGAGTATGTGCTGCGTAACTGGCGTATTGTAAAAGTTGCAACAACTAAAGCGCAGCGTAAGCTGTTTTTCAATCTGCGCAAAACTAAACAGCGTCTGGGTTGGTTCAATCAAGACGAAGTGGAGATGGTTGCCAAAGAACTTGGTGTAACCAGTAAAGATGTACGTGAGATGGAATCTCGTATGTCAGCGCAGGATATGGCATTTGATATGTCTGCCGATGATGATAATCAGGAAGGGCAGCCGGTTGCTCCTGTTCTGTATCTTCAGGATAAAGCGTCTGATTTTGCAGACGGCATCGAAGAGGACAACTGGGAAAACCATGCTGCTGATAAATTATCAGTGGCAATAGAAGGTTTAGATGAGCGCAGTCAGGATATTATCCGTTGTCGCTGGTTGGATGATGATAATAAATCTACCTTGCAAGAACTGGCTGATAAGTACGGTGTTTCTGCTGAGCGCGTACGTCAGCTTGAAAAAAATGCCATGAAAAAACTGCGGGTAGCGATTGAGGCGTAAATAAATTTAATGTATTTATAATGAGTAAGTTAAAGGGCGATAATGATTTATCGCCTTTTTTGTTCCTATTTTTCAGTGCCTTCAACCCTGAGTGAATCGTATGAAAATTGTGATTGCACCTGATTCATTTAAAGAAAGTCTTAGTGCTTCGCAGGTCGCTGAAGCAATAGAACAGGGATTTCGTGAAATTTATCCACAAGCCGAATATATCAAATTACCCATGGCTGATGGTGGTGAAGGAACGGTTGAATCAATGGTAGCAGCCATGAATGGGCAGGTTATCCATCTGTCTGTTACTGGGCCGTTAAATCAGCCAGTGGATAGCTTTTTCGGTATTCTGGGTGATGAAAGAACGGCTGTTATTGAAATGGCCGCCGCTTCTGGCTTACATCTGGTTCCAATGGAAAAGCGTAATCCACTGATAACCACGACTTATGGTACAGGTGAGCTGATACTGGCTGCTTTAGATAAAGGTGTCAGAAAGATAATTTTGGGGATTGGGGGCAGTGCGACTAATGATGGTGGTGCCGGTATGATGCAGGCACTGGGGGTTCATCTGCTTGATATTAGTGGTAAAGAACTCAAGGCTGGAGGTGCAGCATTAAGCCAGCTTGCTGAAATTGATCTCTCTGGTTTGGATTCCCGTTTGAGTCACACTGAAATTATCGTCGCCTGTGATGTGACTAACCCGCTATGTGGTGAGTTGGGTGCATCGGCTATTTTTGGTCCCCAGAAAGGGGCGACACCAGAGATGGTGAAAGAGTTGGATGCTGCTTTACGTCATTATGGTGAAAAAATTGAATTCTTGACAGAAACCAGGGTCATTGATGTACCCGGTGCAGGAGCAGCAGGTGGTATGGGGGCTTCTTTACTTGGTTGGTTGAACGCTAAATTGCAACCGGGAATTGATATTGTTATCTCCACTCTAAAGCTGGAAGAAGCACTACAGGGGGCTAACCTGGTTATTACTGGAGAAGGTCGGATAGACAGCCAGACTATTTATGGTAAAACGCCAATTGGTGTTGCCCGTATCGCCAAAAAATATGCCATCGCAACTATTGCATTGGTTGGCGGTATGAGTAAAGACTACAGTATTGTTCATGATCATGGATTGGATGCTGTTTTTTCCATTATTCCCGGCGTTTGTTCTCTGTCTGATGCTCTTGCTTACGGACATGAAAATTTACGAGTGACTGCCCGCAATGTGGCTGCTGTCTGGAAAATGGGTCAACTAGAATAATAATTTGACGTCGCGTCATAATGAAAACCACAGGCGCTCATAAAACCTTTTAATGCTGGCTCGTTGGCATCTGGGAAACCTTCAAGGCTGAGCTTCCATAGCTTAACGGTAGGATGGTGGACCTTTATTTCATTTATCAGATATAAACCGACTCCCCGGCGGCGTGTTATTTCACGGACACACAAATCTTCAAGCAGACCAAATTGATGACTGAAAGTAATTTTTACTGCGGCTAGTAATCTGCCATTAAAACGGGCAGCAAACAGTTTCTTGCCGTTTTTTAGATAGATTTGCCATTGTTCAGGGGTTTGCCGAGGCCAGATCTTCCCCAGATCAATCATATCTTGTACTGATAAAACAGTAAGTTGCTCGATAGTTAATTTCATGGTTTTTCCATATCAATTGTAGATGAATAAACAGTCAGAATGTTGTGTGACTATTTTTATACGTTACTGGAAAAAATGTTTTTAATGACCTCGATCTTTCGAGTTAAAGATTGCTTTACTAATATTTAACCAGAATATCACACTATGTTTTGGCTAAATTCCAACCATCTTTGTTGGTGTTTTATTCTGTATATAATGCTTTTTGCTACCTTGTTAATTTGATTTTAAGCATGAAATGCTATTTTAATGACATGAAAAATAAAGTCTTATTAATAAGAATCACTTTATCTAATCATCAATCACAAAAGGTCATAATTTCCAGCCCGATAATGAAAGATTTTAAAGGCAAACACAATAAATAAGACCAATAACAGTATGGGGATAAATAAATGAATATCATAACAGGTAAAGCATTATTAGCGGGTTGTATTGCCATGGTGATGAGCCATTCACTATGGGCAAAAGAGATCAAGGTAGCGATTGTCGGGGCGATGTCTGGCCCAGTTGCTCAGTATGGTGATATGGAATTTACTGGAGCGCGTCAGGCGATTGCGGATATTAATGCCAAAGGTGGCATTAACGGCGATAAGCTGGTGGGTGTTGAATATGATGATGCCTGTGACCCGAAACAAGCGGTAGCAGTCGCTAACAAAGTGATTAATGATAACATTCGTTATGTTATTGGCCATTTGTGTTCTTCGTCGACTCAACCAGCCTCGGATATCTATGAAGATGAAGGCGTCATTATGATTACGCCAGCAGCGACTAATGCTGATCTGACGACCCGTGGCTACCAAATGATTCTGCGTACTACAGGGTTGGATTCTGATCAGGGACCAACAGCGGCGAAATATATTGCTGAAAAGATTAAACCTCAGCGTTTGGCGATTGTTCACGATAAACAGCAGTATGGCGAAGGGTTAGCGCGGTCTGTTCTCGACAAATTGAAAAAAGCAGGAGTCAATATTGTACTGTTTGAAGGTGTTACTGCGGGTGATAAAGATTTCTCAGCATTAGTCGCTCGTCTGAAAAAAGAGAACGTGGATTTTGTCTATTTCGGTGGCTACTACCCTGAAATGGGGCAAATTTTGCGCCAGGCTAAGCAGGCTGGTCTGAAAATTCGCTTTATGGGACCGGAAGGTGTAGGTAATTCTTCGCTGTCCAATATCGCTGGTGATGCTTCTGAAGGAATGTTAGTAACACTACCTAAGCGTTACGATCAGGTTCCAGTAAACAAGGCTGTTGTTGATGCAATCAAAGGCAAGAAAGAAGATCCAACCGGGCCGTTTGTCTGGACAACTTATGCTGCTATTCAATCTCTGACAACAGCAATGAGCCGTACCGGTAGTATGGAACCTGCTGATTTAGTAAAAGATCTAAAAGCTAATCCAGTAGATACCGTAATGGGAACACTGAGTTGGAATGAGGCGGGTGACTTGAAAGGATTTGAGTTCGGTATTTTTGAATGGCATGCAGATGGTTCTTCTACCTCTGCGAAATAAAGTCATTTGAATAGCCGTCAGCTTCTGTTTGTCAGGGGCTGCTATTCCAGAGGTATAAAGGTATGTCAGAGCAATTTCTCTATTTCTTACAACAGATGTTAAATGGAGTTACTCTGGGTAGCACTTATGCATTGATTGCCATTGGTTATACGATGGTTTACGGCATCATCGGGATGATTAACTTTGCTCATGGCGAAGTTTATATGATTGGCAGCTACGTCTCCTTTATTGTGATTGCGGCCCTGATGATGATGGGCATCGATCTAGGTTGGTTACTGGTTACCGCTGCTTTTTTGGCATCAATTGTTATTGCCAGCGCTTATGGCTGGAGTATTGAACGGGTAGCTTACAGACCTGTTCGTCATTCCAAACGACTGATTGCTCTGATTTCCGCAATTGGAATGTCTATTTTCCTGCAAAACTATGTCAGTTTGTCACAAGGTTCCCGTGATTTGGCACTGCCAAGTCTGATTACCGGACAATGGGTATTGGGTGAAAGTGATGGATTTTCTGCCAGTATTACTGCAATGCAACTGACTATCTGGATAGTTACATTTCTTGCCATGCTGGTACTGACGATGTTTATCCGCTATTCCCGTATGGGGCGCGCTTGTCGTGCTTGCGCGGAAGATTTGAAAATGGCCAGTTTGTTAGGAATCAATACTGATAAAGTCATTTCCTTAACCTTTGTTATTGGCGCAGCAATGGCCGCGGTAGCGGGTGTTTTGCTGGGACAGTTCTACGGTGTGATAAATCCGTATATTGGTTTTATGGCAGGAATGAAAGCCTTCACCGCAGCCGTGTTGGGTGGGATTGGCAGTATTCCGGGGGCGATGATTGGCGGCTTAATTTTGGGAATTTCTGAAGCTCTAACTTCTGCTTATCTGAGCACAGAATATAAAGATGTTGTTTCTTTTGCTTTGCTTATTATTGTGTTGTTGTTTATGCCTACCGGGATCTTAGGCCGTCCGGAGGTAGAAAAAGTATGAAACATGCCAATTGGATTAGTGCCATTATCGCCTCAGTTGCTTTATTTGTGCTGTCTGTTTTTATGGTGGGAATGCAATTATCACTGGATGGTACGCAGTTAGTGGTTCACCGTGCTGATGAAGTGCGCTGGATGTGGATTGGTGTTGGCTGTGCGGTTGTTTTTCTGTTCCAGTTATTGCGTCCTGTTGTTCAACGGACGATGAAAAAAATACCATTTAAAAGCCGGGTGCTACCTGATTTCGATGGTTCAACTAAAGGACAAAAACGACTGGCGGCATTGATCATTATTGCCGCCATTGTTTGGCCGTTTATTGTTTCTCGTGGTAGCGTTGATATTGCTACGCTGACATTAATTTATGTCATGTTGGGATTGGGGTTGAATGTAGTGGTTGGTCTGTCAGGGTTACTGGTGCTTGGATACGCAGGTTTTTATGCTATCGGTGCTTATACCTATGCTTTACTCAGTCACTATTACGGGTTGGGATTTTGGCAAAGTTTGCCGTTGGCGGGGTTAACCGCTGCATTATCTGGGTTGTTATTAGGTTTTCCAGTATTGCGATTGAGAGGTGACTATCTGGCTATTGTTACACTCGGTTTTGGTGAGATTGTTCGTATTTTACTGTTGAATAATACTGAAATAACCGGTGGCCCAAATGGCATTAGCCAGATCCCCAAACCCACTTTCTTCGGCCTGGAATTTAACCGCAGCGTGAAAGAGGGCGGTTGGGATACTTTCCATAATTTCTTTGGTTGGAAATACGATCCAAGTGACCGAATCATCTTCCTGTATCTGGTCGTGTTACTGTTGGTGATAGTAACGATATTTATTATCAATAGATTGTTGCGTATGCCATTGGGGCGCGCGTGGGAAGCACTACGTGAAGATGAAATTGCTTGCCGTTCTTTGGGGATTAGCCCAACTCGTATCAAACTGGCTGCATTTACCATCAGTGCCACATTTGCTGGTTTGGCTGGCACGCTATTTGCTGCTCGGCAAGGTTTCATCAGCCCAGAATCTTTTACTTTTGCTGAATCTGCTTTTGTGCTGGCTATTGTGGTACTCGGAGGAATGGGTTCGCAAACTGCGGTGATACTGGCGGCAATTTTGCTGGTGGTTTCTCGTGAGATGATGCGTGATCTAAATGCCTACAGTATGTTGTTGCTAGGAGCAATGATGGTACTGATGATGGTTTGGCGCCCGCAAGGGCTGCTACCAATGAAACGCCGTGATGTTAGGTTGAAACAACAGGATAGCCATGTGCAGGAAGGAGAACGGGGATGAGTGCAACATTATTATTGCAGGTTTCTGATCTGACCATGCGCTTTGGTGGTTTGCTGGCTGTCAACAATGTTGCTCTGATACTTAATCAGGGAGAAATTGTCTCTCTCATTGGACCTAATGGTGCAGGAAAAACCACGATCTTTAATTGCTTGACCGGGTTTTACCGTCCGACTAGCGGTACCATAAAATTGCGGGAAAGACATTTGGAAGGGTTATCTGGGCAGGAGATTGCCCGTATGGGAGTAGTTAGAACATTCCAACATGTACGGTTATTCCGTGAAATGACCGTGATTGAAAATTTATTGGTGGCACAGCATCAGCATTTGAAAAGTGGTCTACTGGCAGGGCTTTTTAAAACGCCAGCATTCTGCCGTGCAGAATCTGAGGCGGTAGATCGGGCTGTAATTTGGTTGAAACGGATTGGTTTGTTATCACTGGCAAATCGACAGGCAGGTAATCTGGCATATGGTCAGCAACGGCGTTTAGAAATTGCACGCTGTATGGTGATGTGCCCTGAAATTCTGATGTTGGATGAGCCAGCGGCGGGACTGAACCCGAAAGAGACAGCGGAACTTAATGCCTTGATTGATGGACTAAGAAAACATCATCAGGTTTCTGTTTTACTGATTGAGCACGATATGAAGCTGGTAATGGGGATTTCAGATCGTATTTATGTTGTTAATCAGGGAATACCTTTGGCACAAGGACGGCCAGAAGAGATTCGTAATAATCCGGATGTTATCCGGGCATATCTGGGTGAGGTGTATTAATCATGTTGGAATTTAAGCAGGTATCTGCCCACTATGGAAAAATTCAGGCATTGCATCAGGTTAGCTTGAATATTCAGCGGGGAGAAATCGTCGCATTGATAGGAGCAAACGGTGCAGGAAAAACAACGTTGCTCAGTACATTATGTGGTGCACCTAGAGCGACTGAAGGTTCCATTATTTTTCGTGGCAAGGATGTCACCCAATGGCCGACAGCGCGTATTATGCGTGAAGACATTGCCATTGTTCCAGAAGGACGCAGAATATTTGCTCGTATGACGGTGGAAGAGAATTTGGTCATGGGGGGATTTTTTGCTGACAAAACGCAATATCAGCAGCGTATTGAACGGGTTTATGGTTTATTTCCTCGTTTACAGGAAAGACGCAATCAACGGGCTGGAACGATGTCCGGAGGTGAACAGCAAATGCTGGCAATTGGTCGTGCTTTGATGAGTCAACCCCAGTTATTGTTACTGGATGAGCCTTCATTAGGGCTGGCACCGATAATTATCATACAGATTTTCGATACTATTCAGCAGCTACGGGAAGAAGGAATGACAATCTTTCTGGTTGAGCAGAATGCAAATCAGGCGCTAAAACTGGCTGACCGAGGATATGTATTGGAAAATGGTAAGATCGTACTGGAAGACAGTGGGGCTGCATTATTGGCTAATGAAGCTGTGAGAAATGCGTATTTGGGGGGATAGAAACATATTCTTTTTCGCTTAAAAGGAATATTAGATAGTTGATTATTCTTGTGGTGCTGAAAAAATGCTTTCTCCCAAGGTGAGGGCATCATAAATAATACTTTAGGTTTGGCATTCTCTGGGGCCGGGGTAACTAGTGTGGCTTTAAATGCTTTGAAATCTTCCTCATTTAAATAGAAAAGGCGTTGAACTAGCAGAGTATTTTAAACTTCCCGGTAGGCAATATCTAAAATAGAAGTACAAATGTGATACCCTTCTACGTTTTTTCTTTATATTTCCAGCGATATAGTTTATTGGTGGAGTAATGAAAGGCCAATTAGTTGTATTAAGCATGTTTGAGTAGCTAAAATCTGTAATTAAAATTATTTTTCTATTAAATTGATTTTCTATCGTTAGAAATATAATGCTTTTAAAAATATTGTTTTTTGTAGAAGGTATAGTTGGATTTAAATAATAATATTGTCAATATAGGTATTGTGTAAATATATAGTAATGGTACTATTGGTTTTATTTTTATTATTTTAATTAACTGATAAAAGGTAAATTTAGAAAGTAAAAAATAGAATTATATAGTATTATAGTAACCAGTGGTAATATTATAATCTCAGGTGAATAATATAATTAAAATGATTTTAATTTTAATGTTTTTTTATATGTTGTCTATGTCTGGTTTTATTTCAATAATTCCTAAATAATAGTAAATTCATTGAGGAATAGCGTTGACATGAACTATATCTCTGCTATATTTTTATATCGTTGTGATTTGTTTTAGATATATCATCATTAATGATTTATTTATAATGTGGATATTTTAATGTTCTGGTTAGTTATTGTGGCATGTGAAATCCACATAATAATCTGGGAATTAAGTTTCAAAGGTAATAGTGGTTCTATGCTGGTTAAAGAGTATCTTTAATTAAGTGGTAATACTGTTTTCTTAGAATATTTATATGTAAATTGAATAGGTTTTATTTAAATTTTAATGAGGAAAATAAATATGTCTAGAATAACTATTTTTATTGATTCAGATGAACAAAAATCAGAATTTAATTCTGATTCTCCTGTTCCGGTACGTAAAGACTTAAATACAGTTGTTCCTTTGAGTGATCTGACTATATCCCCTCGTTCTAGTGTGGAAGTATTTAGAATAGATACACCAATAATTCCAGAATCCAGAAGATCTCTGAGAGTTGTAAATACAGGGCTGGCAAGTAGTGTTACGGCTAAATTTTACTGGTCTCATAGTTTTACCTCTGAATGGTTTGAGTCTGGTTCTATCGATGTAGGATTAGGAGAAGATAAGGTATTAAACGTGCCTAACAACTCTTTTTATTATAGTAAATTTGTTATCTATAATAACACGGATAAAGTTGCTTATATTACGGCAAATTTGGTTTAAATATACCCAATAGATTTCAAGATGCATCGCGACGGCAAGGGAGCGAATCCCCAGGAGCATAGATAACTATGTGACCGGGGTGAGTGCAGCCAACAAAGAGGCAACTTGAAAGATGACGGATATATCTTATTTTAATTGAAGGGTTTCATTATGCAGACAGAGAATGTTTTAGACATAAGAACCATTGTGGCTAATGAATATGCTATAAAAACGAGTGCATTAGAGTGGGATGTTACTGATATTGTAAAAAATGCAATCATAGGAGGCATATCTTTTATACCTACGGTTGGTCCTGCTATATCTTTTTTAGTCGGTTTATTTTGGCCTCAATCAAAAGAAAATATATGGGAAGGGATTGTCAAACAAATTGAGAGGATGATAGAGGAATCTGCATTAAAGACGATTAAAGGTATCCTTGCTGGTGATATTGCCTATATACAAGAGCGAATGGCAACTGTTGCTGATCTTCTTGAGAAACATCCAGGATCGGCAGAAGCGCGGAGTGCTTTTAATAACCTGGCAGAAAATATAGATGGTTATCACAAAAAATTTAATAATTTCTCGGATGATGTAAATTATCAGATATTACCCATGTTTTCTACTACAGTTATGATGCAGATAACATATTGGGTTGCTGGTTTAGAGAGAAAAGATGAAATAGGGCTTAGTGATATTGATATTGAAAAAGTCCGAGGGTTAATTAAAAAGACAGTAGAACAGGCTAATAATTATATTAATAATATATATGGTAGAGAACTTAATGATGCTCTTAATAATTCGACGGCTGACACTGTTGCAAATAATGTTATGTCTGTTCATGGTCATTGTCGTTTACATGGAATTGAATATATCAGTATTTGGGATAGATTAAGTGAAACTGAGTCTGTAAATAATAGAATCTATGTTGATGTTTTAAGTTATTCTACTTTCTTTGACCGTCAAACAGCAAAGGCCAGAATTCAGGCATTGACGCCAGAGAAAGATATGGCTCCACCTCTCAAACCGGCTCTTAATGGAGGAAAGAGAAGAAAGATAAATTCGTTAATGGGACATATTGTACGTATTGGAGGGGCGCCAAGGGTAGGAGGGCTGACAGTTATATTTGATGATGGTAGTCGCCATCAATTAGGGACAATATCTGGTGAGACGGCATCTATTTCTCTGGATGGTAATCGAATTACTAGTTTGGAAGTATGGGGCAATGGTGCTGTTGATAAAGCTGTCTTTACTTTGAGTGATGGTCGTTCGTTGTCATTTGGCGCACCTGGAACATCCAGATATAGGAAGTTTTATGTTGGTGAAAGTCACTACATTTCAGGGATCTATTTGTCCAGTGATTACAGCCCGTTAGCAGGTCAGGCAGCAAATATAGCTGTATCTTATCAGCTGATAAATGATGATGAAAAATAATAGCTTTTAACAAGTATACCTTATAGATTTCAAGATGGATCGCGACGGTAAGGGAGCGAATCCCCGGGAGCATAGATAACGATGTGACCGGGGTGAGTGAGTGCAGCCAACAAAGAGGCAACTTGAAAGATAACGGGTATATATTTTATGTGCGTAGAATGTTATTAGCTTTTATTTAATTATCTTCTTTATCTGATACATTTGCCGGCATCTATGTTCATATGATGAATGATTATTTTGATGTCGGCAATTTTTGTATATTATCTCAATAATTACGTTCCTTATAAGCAGACATATATTCTCTTGGTGATCTACCGGTCATTTTCTTGAAAAAGATGGTGAAAGCGCTATCGCTGGAAAATTCCAGTTCATTAGCGACAGATGACAAATTACCCTGTTTTGTCAGTAATTCTATAGATTTGATCAAACGCCATTGTTGTCGCCACTGTTGATAACTGAGTCCTGTTTCCCGGCGAAATATCCGACTGATAGTTTTCTCACTGGCTCCGATATTCATTGCCAGTATTTTGAGCGGTGGTGGCAGTGTTGTTATAGGGATGCAGGACAAACGACGATCGAAAGGGAGTGGTAATAATGTAGGTTCTCTCTTTGCCAGATGGATTTCATCAAGACAAACGGCTAACAGGTTAGCCGCAGGTCCATCTAACCAATCTGTATTGAAAGGAGACAGTGCTATTCGCTCTAATACTGCCCGTAACAGAGGTGTAACTTCCAATACCTCAACGTCTTCTGCTAAATATCCGATCTGATTTACATTTAGATAAATTGAGCGATACCCGACGGATTCTTTTATCTCTGCTTTATGAATAATACTCGGTGGAATCCAGGCAACCCGAGTTGGTGGAAGTATGCATAAGTGATCTGCCAGGGTGATATTGATGCATCCTTGTTGGGTAAATAATAATTGTCCCATCTCATGTTGATGAAATCCTGAATCATGCTGACCTAGCTCAGCAGCAATCCCCACTACCGGTACTCCAAGGCTATCAGGATCAAAACTATCATCACGGGAAAGCCATGCCATATTTATGTCCTATTTAATAAATAAATTGTCTTTATTATTGTAATGCGACAATTAAGATCGTGTTAATTTACGTTTTATTGTCTAATTGATTAAGAAAAATACAATGCAACGTAAACTTGGACTTACTCTGGCAACAGCACTGATGATGTTTCCACAAATTGTAGAAACCATCTATAGCCCGGCATTAACCAACATCGCAAAGGAATTTAAAGTGAGTGCCGAGCAAGCTGCTCAAACGCTATCTTTATATTTTTTCGCTTTTGCTATCGGAGTGGTTGTTTGGGGGCGTATGTGTGATCTCATAGGCAGACGGCTAACTCTATTGAGTGGATTGTTACTCTATAGCGGTGCTTCATTAATGGCATTACTCAGCCGACAGTTTGAGTTGTTATTGGTGGTCAGGATGTTATCTGCATTTGGGGCTGCAGTGGGCTCGGTAGGAACGCAAACAATGCTGAGGGATGTTTACCAGGGAAGTGAATTAGCTCGAGTATTTTCTATTATGGGAGTAGCTTTGGCCGTAAGTCCGGCTGTTGGCATGATAAGTGGTTCTATTTTGGTGTACTTCTGGGGGTATAAAGGTGTCTTTTCCGGTTTGTCTTTACTTGCGGTATTACTGTTAGGTTGGTCTGCTATTTGTCTGCCTGAAACCCGCCCTGTGTCAATGGTAACAATACCGCTAATAGGTACTTTAATTATCATGCTTAAGGATGTAGCAATTTGGTGCAATGCGTTATTGATAGCCCTCTTTAATCTATGTGTGTTCAGTTATTACCAGTTAGCTCCATTTAATTTTGAGCGGTTGGGACTCTCTTCTGAGATGTTCGGTTACACGGGTTTGCTTTTAGCATTAGGGGTAGGTATTGGTTCTTGGTTAAATAAATTTTTACTGAAAAAAGAATGGAATTCACCAAATTTAATGCTGCTTTCTTCTGTCATTGTTCTTGTTGGCGGAGGGTTGATAATGGCTATGGAAGTTACCTGGCTATTTATCTTACCTATGATTTTGGTTGTTGTGGCCTACGGAATTGCGATTCCTAACATCCTGTCTTCTGCATTGATTAATTATACGGATAGATTGGGAACCGCAGGGGCGTTATTGGGTTTACTGTATTATTTGCTGTTAGGTGGTGGTTTGATGCTAACTGGTTGGTACCAATGCCTCGGTGTTATCTTGGTATATTGTGGTTGTTTTATTTTATTGCTAGCGGTAAGTAATTATTTAATGCTGGTGAAATCCGGAAATAACCGGTCAGTAACGGAATGACTTGGTGTCAGGAGAATTCCGAATCAGTGGTCAGTAAGTGGTAATAGGTAGGAATATGTAAAGGTTTTATATCCTGCGGCTCCTTTTACTGTGTATATACCCGTCATCTTTCAAGTTGCTTCTTTGTTGGCTGCACTCACTCACCCCGGTCACAGAGTTATCTATGCTCCTGGGGATTCGCTCCTTTGCCGTCGCGATGCATCTTGAAATCTATTGGGTATAACAAACAGACAGCGAAAAAAGACACTTCAACAAAGTAAAAGTGTCTTTTTTTAGTAAGTTAACTGACTTCTATCAGTTCATACCATATTTTTTCAATTTCTTACGCAGTGTACCACGGTTGATGCCCATCATCAGAGCAGCACGTGTTTGGTTGCCACGGGTGTATTGCATCACCATGTCCAACAATGGCTGTTCCACTTCAGCCAGTACCAACTCATACAGGTCATTAACATCTTGACCATTCAGTTGAGCAAAATAGTTCTTCAGTGCTTGTTTAACTGAGTCACGCAAAGGCTTTTGAGTTACCTGATCTTGTGAATTTACAGTAGCAACGGTTAGTACGTCAGAATTTACGCGTTGTTCGAACATAGTTCTGTCAGCTCTTTTCTTTATATTACGCAAAATTTTCGAAATATGCCTTCAACACCTCCAGCTGTTCGCTGGCATCCTCTATGGTGTTGAATGTGCGCCGGAACTGGTCATCAGGGGCATGTTCTCTGAGATACCAAGATACATGCTTACGTGCGATACGGGCTCCCTTGCCTGGACCATAAAAGTCGTGCAATTCCCGTATATGCTCGTTCATTAAATGCTGCACTTCGCCAATCGGCATCGGTGGCAGCAGTTCCCCTGTTTCCAGATAGTGCTGGATTTCCCGGAAGATCCAGGGTCTTCCCTGAGCAGCGCGGCCTATCATTAGGGCATCAGCCCCAGTGTATTCAAGCACTGCTCTGGCCTTAAGCGGGTCAGTAATGTCACCATTGGCAATAACCGGGATGGCAACAGTCTGCTTAACTGTCCGAATATTGTCATACTCTGCTTCTCCGTTAAACAAACAGGCACGAGTCCTGCCGTGAATCGTCAGAGCCTGAATACCACAATGCTCGGCCAATTGGGCAATTTTTACACAGTTTCGTTCTTCTGGCGACCATCCAGTGCGAATTTTCAGCGTAACAGGAACATCTACTGCATTTACAACAGCGGAAAGGATCTTTTCGACCAATTCCGGGTAACGTAGTAAAGCTGAACCTGCCAGCTTACGATTCACTTTCTTGGCTGGGCACCCCATGTTGATATCAATGATTTGAGCACCATTAGCGACGTTAATTTTCGCTGCCGCTGCCATCTCATCTGGATCATTACCGGCAATTTGCACGGAACGAATTCCCGGTTCGTCACTGTGAACCATACGCAGCCGGGATTTGTCTGTCTTCCAAACTTGTGGATTGGAAGAAAGCATTTCCGATACTGCCATTCCCGCACCCATTGCATAGCATAGTGACCGAAATGGGCGGTCAGTTATGCCAGCCATTGGGGCCGCGATAAGACAGTTTTTCAGCTGGTATTGTCCGATACGCATAGACGAAAAAAGAGTGGCCATACTGTGACTGCAAGGGCGCGTATATTACGCATTTTTCGCAAAATATGAAAGGCCAAACTTTGAGCAAATCGACATTTGTTACAACTTTTTTCCAGCTTTTATTCTGAGATAAATATAATTATTCATAAATAACATAGTGTTATATGTTAGTGGTAAAGTTTATCACTTAGGATTTTTCTATCAGTAAGTTTACTGATAGCACGGATTACCACCAGTAAGTGATTAAAAGTTACCCTTGTTTATCATAACAAAATTAAATAGTTTTAATTTGTTACTATTTTTACCCCAGATATTCGACACCACTCTTCCTGTTCTGCGACAGGATCTATCACAAATTTATCAGCATAGGCTTGAATAACACTTTCTGCCTGACTTGCCAGAATGCCAGATAAACCTAACAGACCGCCTGATTTTGGTAATGCACCAATTATAGGGGCGAGTTCACGCAAGGGGCCTGCCAAAATATTAGCAATTACTACATCGGATTCAAGATCATTTGGTTGATCCTTCGCCAAATATAGCGTTAAACGCTCTATAACGCCATTACGCTCTGCATTATTACGGCTGGCCTGAATGGCCTGCGGATCGATATCTATGCCAATAGCGTGCGCTGCACCGAGTTTTAGAGCGGCAATTGCCAGTATGCCGGAGCCACAACCAAAATCAATGATGGTTTTTCCTGTTAGATCGAGGCTGTCCAGCCATTGTAGGCATAGTGATGTGGTTGGGTGTGTGCCAGTGCCAAAAGCCAATCCAGGGTCTAGCATGACATTGACAGCGTCTGGGTCAGGGACTTCACGCCAGCTTGGGCAAACCCATAGACGATTCCCAAAACGCATTGGATGGAAGTTGTCCATCCATTCACGTTCCCAATCTTTATCTTCCAGCTGCTCAATCTTATGAACAAATCCTTTACCCAACTGAGAAACTTGTTCAAGTTGGCAGATAACTGCTTTCATATCGGTTTCAGCATCATAAAGCCCGATGACGTCTGTATCTCCCCACAAACGAGTTTCACCTGGCAGAGGTTCGAATATAGGGTTATCGTGGCTGTCTTGAAAAGTGACCGATACGGCTCCACTTTCCATCAGGTGATCCCCCAAGGATTCTGCTAACTGTCCTGTGGTATTTAATCGAAGTTGTATCCAAGGCATAAAAATTCTCTTTTACTAAAAATAGGTTAAAAACAACCAGCTTAATGAAGTTTGGCTATCCATTGTGGCAACCGGGGACCAATAATATTACCAATCCAGAAAGCCAGCAGGCTAAATAGCAGTGATGGTACGATAGGATGAAAGTTTAATAGTTGAATATCGAAACTGGCGAGCAAAGCATAGCTTACTGCTCCTGTTATCATTGAACTGACTGCACCATATGCATTGGCTTTTTCCCAGTATAATCCCAGCACTAATGGCCAGAGGAATACGGCTTGTAAGCCACCGAAAGCCAGTAGATTTAGCCAAATGATCATTTCTGGTGGACGCCAGGCTGCTAAAAGTAGCAACAGGCCAAGAACCAAGGTAGAGCAATTGGAAATCCGCGCTAATTTCTTTTCTTGAGCTATTTGTTGTGGAAACAAATTTAGATAAAGATCTTTTACGATCGTCGCAGAAGATTGCAGCAGTTGCGCGTTAATTGTTGACATAATTGCCGCCATCGGCGCCGCCAGAAAAATTCCGGCTGCGAAGGGGGGTAACACGGTGATCATCAGTGTTGGGATAACTTGATCGGGAATGGTCAGATCCGGAATAATTGCTCGACCAAGAGCGCCAGCCAGGTGCATACCAAACATGAGGATGGTCATAACGATGGTACCGATGATGATCCCATGATGGACGGCTTTACTGTCGCGGTAGGAGATGCAACGAACGGCAGTGTGAGGTAGTCCGATAACGCCAAAACAGACGAGTATCCAAAAAGATGCCATGAAAGGCCCGTTGAGGATATGGTCCGTTCCTTGTGGGGAAACTAATTCAGGATTAATGGTTCGTAATGTGGCAACAGCTTCCGGCAGGCCGCCGGCTTTATAGATAACGGCTACCAGCAACAGAATTGTGCCTAGTAGCATTACCAGCCCTTGTAGGGCATCATTGAGGACCCCCGCTCTAAAACCACCAAATGCGGTATAGAGAGCGATAGAGATACCAAAAATCATCAATCCAGTACCATAGGGAATACCTGCGGCGGTCTCTAGCAGGCGTGCGCCGCCAATAAACTGGACAGTCATCGCTCCGATAAAAGCCACTAAAAGGCTTAGGCTAGCAAACCAAACCAGAAAACGACTACCATAGCGGGCATACAGCATGTCATTGAGAGTGACGGCATTATAGCGACGGGCGAGAATGGCAAATTTTTTACCCAATACGCCAAGGGAAAGCCATATCGCTGGTAACTGAATTAGAGACAGTAATACCCATCCAAGGCCATATTTATAAGCTGCTCCTGGTCCGCCGATAAATGAACTGGCGCTGATATAAGTCGCGGTAATGGTCATTGCCAGTACAAAACCACCCATTGAGCGATTACCAAGGAAATATTCAGTCAGGAAGGCGCCTTGCTGGCGGCGTCGATAAGCGTAAATTGACAAAAGAAATACCAGAGCAAGATAGCCTAGTAGAGGTAGGATAACTTCACTTTGCATTTTCATCCTCCAATGGGACTTCTTTGAAAATAAATTTAACCATCAACCAGCAGAGGAGGATAAATGTGATTGGTAGTAACAAACATGCCATTTCGAACCAGTGTGGTAAGCCAGTGACACCAGGAGTATCACCAGGCAAATAGGCTGTCAGCAGCCAGCCAATAAGATAGGCAAGTGTCAGGAACATTGCCCAGAGTGCTTCTTTATGGGATTGAACAAATCGTCTGTCCATTCGTTCTTCCGGTAATTAAATAAGATGAGAAGGGAAGGATTGTACGGCAAGATGCGAATTCATTCAGGAAAAATGTGATATGTGGTTAATAGCCGGAGTTTTGTTTAAAAATAGCAATGGGCGAAAAAAGAGAGAATCTGTTTATACACTCTTTCAGACCGCTGACAAACCTCGTTGAAAATAACGGGGTTTCTTTCATTATGAATCAGTTTGTCAAGCGAGAGCGTTTCTGGCGGGAAAGTTTGGGGAGAAGGTATTCTTAACATGGCGGCCATCTCCGTCGGGTGAACGGAATTTAATTAAAACAAAGCGCCGGATAGAAAAACTAGCACTTTGTCAATAATCTGAAAGTCTGTTTACACAGACTCTCATGGTTGATGGGTTAAAAACTGGTGCGGGCTAAATGTCGTGTTTTGTCGCTTTTTTCCACTGGACCTGATGCTCAGGTATATTAATATGCAGGAACATTATTGAGGGTTGAGTTAATGTAGACCTACCCAGTCGCTCCGTATTAATTATTCTCCATGTCGATCTCAAATTCTGGATGTCCGACCAGAAGCCAGAGAGTTACTTCTTGTTCAGCTTTTGCCAGCGCTGGTATACCTTGATAGCGCTTTCGTCCTTCTGCTGGATCATGGGTAGGCGGCGTTCCGCGATGGGCTTCGCGTACTCTGCGTAGAATGTATCCAGCTCGAAGTACTTGCGATCATCCTTGTAGAATGGTGCGTAGTCTTCGCGTGTGGTGATGTATATGACCTGTTTCGGACTACAGTAGTAGAGCGAGCCTAAGCACATAGGGCAGGGGCTGGCGAGAATGTAGATATCGCAGTCGGTTAGGTGCTCGGTCCCGAGCTTCTTGCACGCTTCCCGTACGGCTAGGATTTCCGCGTGTGCGGTCGGATCGCAGGTCTGTGCCACCAGGTTCGGGCTTTCAGCGATGATGTCGCCGTCACGTACGATCACGGTGGCGAACGGCCGGCCCCCTTGTTCCACATTTTTCATCGCAAGGTCGATAGTGCGTTTTACAAAATTCATAGAAAAAACCTCATTGAAAATAGATTGAATCAAAGCGTGGTTACCGGCTCAGAGAGTTTGCGCTGGAATTTCAGAAAGCCTTTGATGATCTCTTTCATGATTGATCTCTGTGTCGTGTAACGAAAATATGGTTTGAAGATTACTTTCGGATATCCATAAGGTAAAAGACTGATTTATTATGCACTCCATAGGTATACCTTATGGAGACCCACATGCTTTTACGACATATCAACTACTTTCTTGCCGTGGCCGAGCACCACAGCTTCACGCGCGCCGCTACAGCCTTGCATGTGTCTCAGCCGGCACTGTCGCAGCAGATTAAGCAGCTTGAGGAAACCCTTGGGGCGCAGTTGTTTGATCGGACCGGACGTGCCATGCGGCTGACGGATGCTGGCGAGGTCTATTTCCGCTATGCACGACGGGCATTGCAGGACTTGGAGGAAGGAAAGCGGGCGATCCACGATGTTGGTGACCTGAGTCGTGGTTCTCTGCGTATTGCCGTTACGCCGACGTTCACGACTTACCTTATCGGCCCTTTGGTCAAGTCGTTCCACGATCTCTATCCCAACGTTACGTTAACGATTCGGGAGATGTCGCAGGAGCGCATTGAAGAGCTTCTGGTCGATGACGAACTTGATGTCGGGATTGCGTTTGATGAGATCCACTCGCCTGACATCGACGCACAACGACTTTTGGTGGAGACGCTAGCGCTGGTCGTTGGTAAGGAGCATCCCCTTGCAAAGTGTCGAACGATGAGTCTGAAAGCCTTGAGCAACGAGTCTCTGGTTCTCCTCACGTCCGAATTCGCTACACGGAAGCAGATCGATCGTTATTGTAGGCAGAACGACATTTGTCCCCGCGTTTTGATGGAGGCCAATTCACTGAGCGCTGTCATTGAGATTATCCGACATACAAGCCTTGCCACGTTGTTGCCGGCAAAGATTGCCTGTGACCGGGAGGAATTGGTTTCGATTGTTTTAACCCCTTCACTGCTACAAAGAACGGCGGTTCTCATGCAGCGAAAAGGAGCGTACCAGACGGCTGCGGCACGGGCGTTTATCGAGCTTGCTCGTTTTCGTCAGTAAACTTAGTGGCCGACAGCATATTTAAGCAGCGCAGAGTCAACGTCTTCAAAGGTATTGACGTTAACTACGGCATAATCGCGACTGTTAATTTGTCTGATGACAACAGGCGTTACTCCGTATTGACTACAGATGTGAAACTGCGCTGTACCTGTTTCAAAAGAGTATTTATGTAGAAATTTTTGTTCTCTGATATTCAGCCTAAGCTGCCCTACTGGAAATGATGTCCAGACTGCATTGTACTTGGTACAAAAAGGCAAGTTCATATTCGTGCCGTAATCTAAAAATGACTTTTTTAGTATTATATGCTGTGTTTTGTGTTTTTTTTATTCATTTTTGAACTTAAATTCTATATTTTTTTGTTTGCTAAAAGTGATGTTGATGTTACTATTTTTTTAATTGACATTTACATGAATTTATTTTTGTAAAAGTTAATTATTGAATAAGTTGTGTAAAAGTATCCCACTATTTGGAGGAATTATTTATAGAGTAAAAGTTATTAATCTGAAAAGTGGATGGGGTTTAATTTTCATGTTGTTATGGAAATCTCCTGGTTCTTGCAGTACAAGGTAATATGCAAATTAATTTATTATCTTTTTACATGCAAGGTATTGATATTTCATTAAATAAGTGATTATGCTCATTTAACTGGCTCGTATTTTTTTATACGGAATTTATTTTGGGATAATGTTTATTATATCGATTGGTTAATGGCCTATGAGCAACAAAACTTCATCTTTATTATTTATCGTTTTAATGGCTTTTCTTTCTATGGGGGGACTGGTTTCATCAGATATATTCCTACCCGCTTTGAGTAAAATGGGAAACTATTATCACGTTAGCGAATCTAGTATACAAAGTGCAATAGCTATATTTCTATTTGGTATAGCCTTTTCTCAACTTATTTATGGACCATTAAGTGATTGTTTAGGAAGAAAAAGGGTTCTTATTTCTGGGATGATTATATGGCTGATTTCAACAATTGGTATTTTTTACAGTACGCATATTAGTGAGTTACTATTATTGCGTTTATTCCAGGGAATAGGCGCTTGTGCGGGTATTACATTAAGTCGCGCCATTATTAGTGATCTGATGGGGAAAGAAGAGGCAGCCAATTTGTATCTGATTATTTTCCCTTTTGTGGGAATGTCACCCGCTGTTGCACCAATGATCGGAGGTATGTTAAATGAATATTATGGCTGGAAAGCCTGTTTTTTATTTCTTACTTTATTTATAACAGTCACGCTTATATTGTGCTTGCTAGTGTTGAAAGAATCACTACCAATAAATAAACGCCAAAAATTGAGTGTTAAAAATGTATTGGTCAGTACTTACCAAGTGATAATAAATAAAGAATTTCTTTACTATGCGGCAATACCTTGCTTCGCTTATACGGCATATTTTTCTTATTTGATTGAATCGCCATTTATTCTTACAGCTATGGGATTGTCAGAAAAATATGTTGGTTACACCTATATAATGCTCTCTTTAAGTTATGTGTTGGGTAATCTTACCGCTAAGAAATTAAGTCGTCAGAAGGGCATGAGAAAGACGATCTCTCATGGCTATCTCATCTTTGCTGTTGGAGGTATTGCTTTCACGATACAAATGATTTTTAGCTCCTACCCATTGATAACGTCTGTGCTAACAATATCAGTATTGACCTTCGGTAATGGTTTTTTATTGCCATTAGGTACTGCATCGGCAATTGCCACGCATTCTCAAGTGGCTGGGACAGCTTCCGGCGTAATGGGAACCTTGCAATTAGGCAGTGCGGGACTGGCGTCATTACTTATTGGTTATCTATCTCACCATGAACCTATTAGGGTGGCATCTATCATCACAGTTGTTTCCTTGGTCGGTAGTATTATTTATATAAAGGGTAATAGAGGTGATAAAGAAATAAGTGAAAAACAAGTAATAGAAACTAAATAAAATAGGAATGAAAAATGGTTAATAATATAGATGTCACATTACGTGATGGTGGATACCTTAATAATTTTAATTTTACAACAGAATACGCTATAAAACATGTTGAAGCGTTGACTAAAAGTGGCGTGGAATGGTTTGAAATCGGTTATCGTAATGGTTCTTTCAAGCCTATCTCTAATATTGGCCTAACAGGTATGTCTCCGGATAGTTATATCCGAGATATTCATCAATCGGTACCTGAGGCAAAATTGGTAGTCATTGCCCATCCGCATAATATTAATGCTGATGATATCTATGCGATGAAGACGAATGGCGTTAGCTTGCTTAGGTTATGTATTAAGGCCGATAACCCGCAACCATGCTTAGAGTTGTGCGAGATTGCTCGAGCGACTGGAATGGCTGTGGGTATTAATTTTACACGAGCGAGTCAGCTCTCTATCAGTAAAATTATTGAGATTGCCAAGCAGTGTGAACAAGCTGGTGCTGATATTATTTACCTGGCGGATTCAAATGGTAGTTTGTTCCCTGAACAGGTAGCGCAGATGTTTTATAAGTTAAAGTCTGCCACGCAATTGCAATTGGGATTCCATCCTCATGATAATCTGGGTCTTGCCACAGCGAACAGTATTGAAGCTATGAGAGCTGGAGTTAATTTTATTGATAGTTCTCTATCAGGGATGGGAAAAGGTGCCGGAAATCTCAATTTGGAAAGCTGGCTATCATTTCTCAATCTGAGCCAAAATAGTAAACAATATGACCTTGAACGAGTATTTAATCAACTTAATGAACTGCAATCCCATCGTTTTTTTGCCGCCTCTAGGCGCGATATTATCGATATAATGATGGGTATGTACAACTTGAGTGTGGAGAATAAAACAGCTCTTGAAGAAGGGTTACGAAATGGTATTAATTATGCGTTTCAGGTTGTTAAATCTTTGCGAGGAGCAACGGCATGACACGGCATAATAACCATGCCGGATGTTTCAGCCTTGAAGCGGTAATTCTCGCACCTGTGATGCCGCTTTGGGATCATGGCGATTTTTGCACTCCATTACGTATATTATTACAGAAAATGGGATATCAGGTGTCGATTATTGATACATTATCTTTAATTAATTCATCTGATCCCGACTGCGCTATTAATATTATTGAATCTGAACTCAATCAACGTTTTTCCCAGCCTTATTTACTTATAGGTTTTGCGATGTCAGGTACTCTGGTGCAATTGCTTGCGTCTCGCCTGAAAAACCTCACGGGCGTAATCTCAGTGAGTGGTCCTGGATATGCTGATTTGTTACTGACCAATAGGCTGGAACAATTAATAGCATTACTAAATAGAAATCAGCTAGATGAAGCGATTTCTGTGTTACATGATTTTGTTATTCCTGAAGGTGGGACTCCACCTCCTAAAATGCCTGCGATACCTGATCATTTAAGAAATACTGCTCGGGAACGCATGATGGTGGGATTTTCACTGTTGCTACAACTGGATGCCAGAACAATATTGTGTAATTACAAAGGAAAATTTCTTAGCATAGTTGGAGGACGTTCGCAATTAGCCACAGAATATAATCAGGTGGTCAATACTCATCCTATGCACTGTTTGGTTGTCGTGGATGGAGCAGGAATGCGGCCTTGGGAAGATAAGCCGTCATTTATTAACAATGTAATTAACGATTGGCTCAAAACCTTATGAATAAAAAAATTCTTATTTTACCTGGGGATGGTATTGGTCAGGAAGTATGCGATGCTGCTCTTCCCGTTTTTCAGGCCCTGAATCTTCCTGTGACATTGGAAATTGGGGATATTGGTTGGACTTGTTGGGAAAGAGATGGTGATCCAGTACCTGCCAGTACTTGGGAAAAGATAGCTTCAGTAGATGCGGTGTTACTCGGCGCTATTACTAGTAAAGGTAAAGAAGAAGCACAACAAGCGTTGCCGCCGCATCTGCGTGTGAAAACGAGAAATTATGTGTCACCCGTTATCCAATTACGCCAGCGTTTGGGATTATATGCAAATATCCGGCCAGTACGTTATGTAGAAGGGGACCGTAAACCATTTCGCTGTTGTGTTATTAGGGAAAACACCGAGGGACTATATGCAGGGTTCGATTTTAAAGGCATTCCCGCTACTGCAACGACTTGGTTACAGCACCCAAATATAGATAAATATGGTCCTGAAGAAGCTGCATGGACAGTTCGTCTACAAACCCGTTTTGGTTTAGAACGTTTGTTTATCACTGCATTTGAGTATGCAAAGGAAAATAACTACTCCCGTGTAACCTTTGCGGATAAACCAAATGTAATGCGGGAAAGTGGGCATTTTGCAAAAGGTATTTTCGATACTGTTGCGGCACGTTACCCTGAAATAAAAGCGGATATCCATAATGTAGATGCAGTAGCTTTATGGATGGTAAAAAAACCGCATGAATTTGGTGTCATTGTCTCTGAGAATATGTTCGGTGATATTTTGTCTGATTTGGCAGCGGGTGTAATGGGAGGGCTTGGTTTAGCGCCTAGCGCTAATATTGGTAGTGATATTGCCTACTTTGAACCTGTACACGGTAGTGCGCCTGGTATGGCTGGTAAAAATAAAGCCAATCCGGCAGCGATGTTTTACACAATAGCATTACTACTGGAATATCTTGGTTTTGCTGATGCAGCACAGCAAATTAACTGTGCAGTAGATAATGTGATACGTGAAGGACGAACTGTTACTTATGATATGGGGGGGAGCGCAACAACCCAACAAATGGCACAGGCTATTATTAGTACTCTAAGTAAAAAATACACTGGCTATTCTGCATCGATTATTACTGTTGGTGATGAACTCCTGAGTGGTAAATATCCTAATACTAATATTCAGGATATTAGTGAATATCTCACCGAGCAGGGATATAAAGTGAAGCATCATCAGGTTTGTGCTGATGATATTAACCAAATTGCTACCGCAGTGGTTCGCAGGTTGGGGCAGGATACTCTTATTGTTGTGTGTGGCGGTCTTGGCCCGACACCGGATGATAAAACCCGTGAGGCGATAGCAAAAGCGGTAGGAAGCCCTCTGGAAATGCGTGATAACGTCTGGGTGGAAATAGAGCAACGATTGGAAAAGCTGGGAGTATATTGTGATCACTCGAATCGATTCCAAGCCATGTTTCCATCCGGAGCAAAGGTTATTTCTAATGTTACAGGTACAGCACCTGGTTTCAGTCTTAATGTTGATGGTAGCAAAATAGTTGTGTTGCCAGGGCCTCCGTCCCAAATGCGATTAATGTTGTCGGAGGAACATTCTATCCCCCCGGTAGCTGGCATGAGAGAGCTAAACTACCATTGGACACTAATCGGCGTTAGTGAAAGTAAAGTCGGTACGATGGTGAACGCATTCTTTGATGGTGTTGAGTGTGATATTCACTATCTGTGGAAAGCGCCTTATGTAGTAGTGCAAGTTATTACTCCTGCTGACGCCCCTCTTTCCGTACAGCAATTGGCCAATTTTGGCTCCATGTTTGAAAACAAATTGGTTAGTGATTGCCAGATGACTGCTATGGAAAAACTCAGTGAACAATACCGTATTAACTGGTTCACAGATGATGATGAATTAAATACATATCTACACACAACATATGCAGTAAATAGTTCTTTAAAATCTCTTTCGGTGAATATTACTGCGTTTCCTTCTATAAATTCATTTTTGTCTGGTGAAGAAATGCTTGGGCAGATGACCCTGACAACCATAGATGATGAAGGACAACAATATTCGGTGGATTTTCCATGTAATAAATTGCTACTGCAACAATCTATACCAGAATATGCCGCTTGGAGTGTCCTGTGCGCACGTGAATCGGAAGAGGAAATGTAATGCAAACTACACAAATTGATCAAATCAAAAAGCGTTTAATTGAGCTTGACAGTGCGGCCATATCGGACGCAATGGATAGTCTGCATATTCCTGCTGGACTAGCTGGAATTGTGCCACGTAGTAATGTCGGGATTAAAATGGCCGGACCCGCTTATACTGTGCGCTATGAACCTATCATTCCAGAACAGGGTAAGTTTCTTAATGCTGGAAACTACATTGATGAAGTACCTGCTGGATACGTAATAGTGGTTGATAATCAGGGGCGTACGGATTGTACCAGCTGGGGTAATATCTTAACGTTTAAAGCTGTACAAAAAGGAATCGCAGGCTCTGTAATTTATGGGTCAGCCAGAGACTTGTCTGAGGTTCGCAGATTGGAATATCCCTTATTTACGGCGGGGGTTTATATGGTATCCGGAAAGAATCGCGCCAAGGTTGCTGCAACACAATGTACTCTGGATATTGGCGGTGTCGCGATATCTCCAGGAGATTGGATTTTTGCTGATGATAATGGTGCGCTAGCCATACCGCAGCAGCATTTGCTCACCGTTATTGAGCGTGCGGAAAACGTTGACAAAACTGAACAAGCCATTATTGAGGCTATAACTAACGGAGAAGATCTGGTTAACGCTCGCGAAAAACTGGGGTATGCCGTACCTTGGAAAGCTGCGCAATGAGTTGGATGTTTATAGAATACTGGGAGAGAAAACTTCGTTTTCTGGATGTACATTATCATGCTCGCCCCGATAGTTATATTCGGCGGTACAACGTACTTGAAGCCGGAAGGGAATACGCCCGACATGGTGGTGGGGTTGTACTTAAAAACCATCTGGGGAGTGTTACTGCTTTGTCGTCTCTGGCTCAGGAAGCAGGACTTCCGGTCTTTGGTTCGGTAGTATTGAATGCAACCTCAGGGGGGCTGGCAATTAACTCTGTTATCCAGTCACTGAGTCAGTACCAGTTCTGTAAAGCTCCGCGGCTGCTGGTTCATCTGCCGACTATCGTCCCTACAGGCCATAAAAGTGTAATGAAACGTGCTTGGGCAAATGGTTTTGCGCAAACTTTGGCACAGCAACCTTTGTCTGTTGTCGATAGCAATGGGCGGTTGCATAACGAGATCCATGAGTTAATTAGTTTTGCGCAGCAGCATAATGTTGTGCTGTCATCAGGCCATGCTTCACGTTATGAGGTTATGCAACTTATTGATGCGATTACCGCTGCGGGTGGTTGTAAGTTCATGCTGAACCAACCTGCCAGTCCTATGACAGGATTGAACGCGAAAGATCTTAAGGCGTTGGGTGAACATGATTGGCTTTATGTGGAGCAAACGGCATTAACTGTTTATCTTGGTTATCAAACAACTGAAGATTTTTTTGAAGTGTTATCGGAGGTGAATAATGTTGTCTATAGCTCTGATCTTGGACAGCCAGTTCAGCCAGATGTTGAGCAATGGCTGAGCGATAGTGGACGCTGGTTTAAAGCCGCTGGCCTTGGTAAAGAACACATTCGGGATATCTGTTTACTGAACCCACTGCGGATGTTGGCTCCGGATTAGATATTAGATTCATCGACTGAAAAGACAATAATGATCCGTTGTTGGTTGAATATGAAAAGTTGCAACAAGGTATCTGAAGCTAGCTGAAATTATTTGACTACAACACCACTAGAACATGATCATGCTCGTGCTTTCAAAAATGATATAGCAATATACAAATCATTTGTGAAGTTGACGAGCAATGGTTTTTATAAAGAGGAACGGTTTAATCGAACCGTAGAAAAGTAATATTATTGGCGAGTTCAAATAGTGTAAAGCCAGTTTAAATTACAGGCTCGTAATCTTACTTTGAGTTTTATCATGGCAGGTTTTAAACTGTTATTTAAAATCACTGTTCTAATTTAGAGTTTTAATCAGTTAGTGTTTTGACTGTTTGTTACCACTTTTACCACCTGATTTTTATTAAGTTTAATCACTATAGGATATCATGTTTTACGCTAAACCAACGTTAATCATACCCTTTACTGACGCTGTTTTACCGGCAATTCTGAGTAGTTCTAATAAATCACTATCCTTGATTTTTTTTCAGATAATCCCCCGTTTTTTCAGGGTGTTAATCCTGCTGGATTAATCGTTTTATCCATTTTCTATTGCGTTGTTTTTATGGTTTTTTTCATAAAATAACGATGAGAAAGCGCGTTAATACCCATCTATTCGGATAATATTCTTTTGCATGCTGATTTCTTTTCGACTTTCTTTTAATGGTCAATGACTTCGATTAAATACAATTAACTCTCCTTTTGAAAAGTTGCATGTATTTAGTTAAATCTGCCTTTTATATAAAAACTTTAATATCTCTGTATTTTCACTTTTAAATGGTCATGGCAGATTAGGTAATTATAAAATAAACGGAGTATAGCATCGCTGGTAAATGCATTAAATATGGCAGGAAGTAAACTGTTTTTTAGTCATTCTGTCTTGCTTAAAAATCTGGTATTAATCGGAACCTATTTTTTTAACCTTTGTCTGATAGATAACTGAGTTAATCACCGCTAAAAAGGAAATAGCTCATTTTTCTTTAATCATCTTTAATGCTTTGAAACGTTTTTGTTCTTTTTTCCATGTCTAATCTAAAAGCCTCTCAGTTTTTTTAACGATTATCCTCATTTTGCGTAAACTCCTTTCAGGCATGCAAAATCTTTTTTTTTTGAGAAAATTTTCTTAATGCGGTTAATAGATTTAAAAGCCGTCTTTCCTGGTGTTTTCTCTTCCAATATCAGTATAGTATCGAGTTTTTTACCTGCTTTAAAAAATCTTTAATGACTAACGTTTTTACTGGTTTTTTCGTGATGCGTTTGCCCTTTTTACAGATTCTAAAATCACACTGATTTTACCTCAAGGTGGGTTTTTAAAGTGGTGGTAAACGCCGTTTGGCGAACAGAACTCAATTAAAACAAAGTGTCGGCTAAAAAGCAGCACTTTTTCAGTAAGTTGAAGGAGCGTTTAAACGCTCCTTCAAAGATATTAATGTCATTAAACCGGTTTTAGGTTTCCTGTAATCCCAGTTTTTTCTCCAGATAGTGAATATTCGTGCCACCATTCTGGAAGTTTTCATCATTCATAATCGCTTGCTGAAGTTCGATATTTGTCTTGATGCCATCAATAATCAGTTCTGCCAATGCATTTTTCATCCGTGCAATGGCGTTATCACGATTTTCACCGTAAGTAATCAACTTACCAATCATTGAATCATAGTAAGGAGGCACGGTATAACCGGCATAAATATGCGATTCCCAACGTACACCAAATCCACCTGGTGAGTGGAAACGGGTAATTTTACCTGGGCTTGGCAGGAATGTGTTTGCATCTTCGGCGTTAATACGGCATTCAATTGCGTGACCACGAACAATGACATCTTTCTGTTTAATTGAAAGTGGCATTCCAGCGGCAATCCGTAATTGTTCTTTAATCAAGTCAACACCGGTAATCATTTCTGTAACTGGATGTTCGACCTGAATACGGGTATTCATCTCAATGAAATAAAACTCGCCGTTTTCATACAGGAATTCGAAGGTACCAGCACCACGATAGCCAATTTCGATACATGCGTTGGCACAACGCTCACCAATGTTACGACGCATTTCTGGCGTGATACCTGGAGCGGGGGCCTCTTCAACCACTTTTTGGTGACGGCGTTGCATAGAGCAATCACGTTCAGCTAAATAAATTGCCTGACCTTGACCGTCAGCCAATACTTGGATCTCAATATGACGTGGGTTTTCAAGGAATTTTTCCATGTAAACCATATCGTTATTGAAAGCAGCTTTTGCTTCCGCACGCGTCATGTTGATTGATTGTTCCAGATCTTTATCACTGCGGACGACGCGCATACCACGACCGCCACCGCCACCGGATGCTTTGATGATCACGGGATAACCGATGCGTTTAGCAATGGTTTTATTTTTCTCTGTGTCATCAGACAGCGGGCCGTCAGAGCCTGGTACACAAGGCACGCCGGCTTTTTTCATCGCATTGATAGCGGAAACCTTATCTCCCATCAGGCGGATCGTTTCTGCTTTTGGGCCAATAAAAATAAAGCCAGAACGTTCAACCTGCTCAGCAAAATCGGCGTTTTCAGACAAGAAACCGTAACCCGGGTGAATGGCTACTGCCCCCGTGATTTCTGCCGCAGAAATAATTGCTGGGATATTCAGATAGCTTTTTGCAGAAGCTGCAGGGCCAATACAGATAGTTTCGTCTGCCAGCAGTACGTGTTTTAAGTCACGATCCGCAGATGAATGTACCGCAACAGTTTTTATTCCTAGCTCTTTACAAGCTCGCAGGATACGTAGTGCGATTTCACCACGGTTAGCAATTACAATTTTATCAAGCATGGGAACGCCTCGTTATTCGATGACGACCAACGGCTCGTCAAATTCAACGGGTTGACCGCTTTCTACAAGAATCGCTTTAACCACACCGGTTTTGTCGGCTTCGATCTGGTTCATCATTTTCATTGCTTCAACGATACATAGGGTATCGCCCACGTTGACATGTTGGCCGACTTCGATAAATGGTTTCGCATCTGGACTAGGTGTACGGTAGAAAGTACCGACCATTGGAGAACGAACAATGTGACCATTGATTGCAGCCGGTTTCTCGTTGACAGTTTCTGGCAGAGCTTGAGAAGGTGCAACAGCGTTAGCCAGCGCAGGTTGTTGCGCCTGGACAGGAATATATTGTTGAGCTGCCGGAAAACTCTGGGGTGCTAATGCGCGGCTGATGCGCACTGACTCTTCCCCTTCAGAGATTTCCAGTTCAGAGATGCCAGATTCTTCAACCAGCTCGATCAGTTTTTTTATTTTACGAATATCCATGAGTGTGATTCCGTACTCTTCTGTTTTATTTAGTTGAGTTTTGACAAGCGATTTACCGCTGCCTGTAATGCAAAGCTATAGCCATCTCCCCCTAAACCGCAAATTACACCAACGGCAAGATCTGAAAGATATGAGTGATGACGAAATGGCTCGCGAGCGTGAACATTGGAGAGGTGGATCTCAATAAATGGGATCTTTACCGTCAGCAATGCATCACGCAGTGCCACGCTGGTATGCGTGAATGCAGCAGGGTTAATTAAGATAAAATCAGTATTACCCTGTGCAGAATGAATTCTGTTTATCAGCTCAAATTCTGCGTTGGATTGCAGGTGGCTGAATTTAACCCCCAATTTATGGGCTTCTTTAGACAATTCGCTGACGATATCATCAAGCGTTAAGCTGCCGTAGATATCGGGCTCCCGGGTTCCCAACATATTCAGGTTAGGGCCATTAAGGAGTAAAATGTGAAACTTGTCTGCCATTGTGCTGGTATCTCCGGCAATTTGTCAACAATTGCCTCAACATAATCCGATGTTAACGATTTGTCATCTTTATTATAACAGTCACTAAGCTTGTTTCTGCGATAAAGCGCGACATTATAACAATATCGTGGCATTTAGCAGCTAAATACTGGTCTTATCAGAGGAAATGTCAAGAATAAAACAGCCGTACTTTCGAGGCTAGTCACAATTCTCAACGAACCCGGACTAACGTCCGCCCTGTTACCTGGTTAGCTATTAATTTATTCGCATATTCTATTGTTTGATCCAGTGTTATCTCAGTGGTTGCCTGTTGATAAAAAGAGGCGGGTAGCAATTTTTGCAGGCGTTGCCATACAGCAGGCCGTTTTGTTGATGGAAAAGTGACAGAATCTACGCCTTGCAGACGTATATTGCGTAAAATAAATGGCATAACTGTCGTTGGCAGGTTTACTCCACCGGCGAGGCCACACGCTGCAACGGTGCCGCTGTAGTGAGTTTGCGCCAGTATTGTTGCCAGTACATTATCGCCCACGGTATCAATTGCGCCAGCCCAAAGCTGTTTTTCTAGTGGACGGGGAGAACGATTAAATTCATCGCGTGGTAGAACCTTCTTTGCTCCAAGGGATAACAAGTATTCGTGATTTTCCTGCCTGCCGCTGACAGCAACAATAGAATAGCCAAGTTGTGAAAGCAGTGCTACCGCAGTACTTCCTACACCTCCGCTAGCACCTGTGACAATGACATCGCCATTTTCTGGCAAGATCCCGCCTTCTTCCAGGGCCATAACGCACAGTATGGCAGTGAAGCCAGCAGTACCAATGATCATTGCTTGTCTGCTATCTAAACCTGCGGGTAAAGGGGTCAGCCAATCGCCTGAAACTCGGGCTTGTTCTGCCAGACCACCCCAGTGATTTTCGCCTACACCCCAGCCAGTTAACAGCACATGCTGACCGATATGAAAACGGGGATCTTCAGTACTATGCACAATTCCTGAAAAATCAATGCCCGGTATCATTGGGAACTGACGGATAATTTTACCTGTACCTGTGATTGCTAATGCATCTTTGTAATTTAAAGTTGACCAGTGAATATCAACGGTAACTTCTCCCACAGGTAGAAGGGAAGAGCTAATTTCTTGTATAGAAGCTGATAATTGACTCTGTTTTTGTTCAAGTAATAGGGATTTCATTATTGCTTTGCCCTCTGGTAAATGACTTTCTTATCAGATAAGAATAGATAAAAATTGGCAGTTTACATAAGAAATATAAGAAAAAATAAAGTTTTGATGGATTATAAAACGGAATTTGTTCACATTTTTTCTATGTTGTTTCAGTATATTGTAGGCGATTTCGGAAAATTCTGTTTTTTATTATATTGCAGCAGGAAGTATTGTATTTTACGTGGAATTTATTACATGATTAGCTTGTCCGTTGCATAGGCTGATTAGTTGCAGTGACTATCGGAAATAATGAGTAAATAACGAGGGCCTAATGTGGATTTTAGTAAACTTACAGGAACAACTACGGGTTAGAATAGAGATACGTGGATCGACGGTTACAGCAATGATGGCACTATAACGTTGAATTGTGAAAAATCAGGTGATTTCTGCATTTCGTTTTATAGGACAATCGGTAAAATTAACCCATTTTTATGCAGTTTTTTTCTGCTCTGTTTGGGAAAAGTAACGTAGAATATTGCATTGTTGATATGAATAACGTAGCCACTTTTTTATTGAAGCAAGTGCTTATGTGCCTTGTCGCTGCTTCATGTGGTTGGTAGAGTAGACGGGTTTCATTCCGTCCCCAGCTTGCAGGATTATCCTTTCGCTATGTTTAAAAAATTTCGTGGCATGTTTTCCAACGACTTGTCTATTGACTTGGGTACCGCCAATACCCTTATTTATGTCAAAGGTCAGGGTATTGTATTGAATGAACCTTCTGTAGTTGCAATCCGTCAGGATCGTGCTGGTTCATCGAAAAGTGTTGCTGCCGTTGGGCAAGAAGCAAAACAAATGCTGGGTCGCACACCGGGCAATATCGCTGCAATTCGTCCTATGAAAGATGGTGTGATTGCTGATTTTTATGTTACAGAGAAAATGCTGCAACACTTTATTAAACAAGTTCATAGCAACAGTTTTATGCGCCCAAGCCCGCGAGTTTTGGTTTGTGTTCCTGTCGGTGCAACTCAGGTGGAACGTCGGGCGATCCGTGAATCTGCGCTCAGTGCGGGAGCCCGTGAAGTATTTTTGATTGAAGAACCTATGTCTGCGGCTATTGGTGCTGGCTTACCTGTTTCTGAAGCGACAGGTTCAATGGTTGTGGATATTGGAGGCGGTACCACGGAAGTGGCGGTTATTTCTCTGAATGGCGTGGTTTATTCATCATCTGTACGCATTGGTGGTGATCGCTTTGATGAGGCGATTATCAATTATGTCCGCCGTAATTATGGTGCGTTGATTGGTGAAGCGACGGCTGAACGTATTAAACATACTATCGGTTCTGCCTATCCCGGCGATGAAATGCTGGAGATTGAAGTTCGTGGTCGTAATTTAGCTGAAGGTGTACCGCGCGGGTTTACTCTTAATTCCAATGAGATTCTTGAAGCTCTGCAAGAGCCATTAACAGGTATCGTCAGTGCTGTCATGGTTGCTCTTGAACAGTGTCCGCCAGAATTGGCTTCCGATATTTCAGAACGTGGCATGATCTTGACCGGTGGTGGTGCGTTGCTGCGTAATCTTGATCGTTTATTGATAGAGGAAACCGGTATCCCTGTTATTGTCGCGGAAGATCCATTGACATGTGTTGCCCGTGGTGGTGGAAAAGCGCTTGAAATGATTGATATGCATGGTGGTGAACTCTTCAGCGAGGAGTGAGTGTTAACTTGCAAGTGAGGGGGGGATGATCGCTGGATTCAGACCTCCTTGCTATTGCTGTCTGGGAATTCCATTGCTTATGAAACAATACAGTTGGAATAGCGCAGCTTATGAAGCCAATTTTTAGCCGGGGGCCTTCCCTGCAATTACGACTTTTTTTTGCTGTTATTGTTGCCATTACTTTGGTTGTGGCGGATAGCCGCCTTGATGCTCTCAGTAAAGTACGTAGCTATATGGATACGGTAGTCAGTCCATTTTATTTTCTTGCCAATGGTCCGCGTCAAGTACTTGATGGAGTGTCAGAAACCCTTGCCTCCCGTGAACAACTTCAATTGGAAAATCGAGCTTTACACCAGGAATTATTGATGAAAAACAGCGATATGCTGTTATTAGGGCAACTTAAACAAGAAAATTCCCGCCTGCGTGAATTGTTGGGATCACCTTTGCGTCAGGATGAGCATATGATGGTGACACAGGTGATTTCCGGTAAGGCTAATCCTTATAGTGATCAGGTAGTAATCGATAAGGGCTCAAGAGAAGGCGTTTATGAAGGACAACCGGTTATCAGTGATAAAGGCATTGTTGGTCAGGTTGTTGCTGTCAGTCAGTTTACCAGCCGGGTATTACTGATTTGTGATACGACACATGCTTTGCCAATACAGGTGTTACGTAATGATATTCGGGCCATTGTTGCTGGTGCGGGTTGTGCTGATGATTTGCAATTTGAGTTATTGCCAAGTAATACAGATATTCGGGTTGGGGATGTGTTGGTCACTTCTGGATTGGGGGGGCGCTTCCCTGAAGGATATCCGGTAGCCGTGGTTTCGTCAGTTAAAGTCGATAATCAACGGGCCTATACTGTGATCAAAGCCCGGCCAACGGCAGAATTACAGCGTTTACGTTATTTGCTGTTATTGTGGGGGGCGGACAATAATCCATCGGAACCATTGCCACCATCGGATGTTTATCGGGCTGCTAATGAACGTTTAATGCAAATGATGCCTCAGGTATTGCCACATGCAAATGAAATGGGGCCGCCAGCACCTTCTTCGGTTTCTGATGAAATAACTAAAACGGCAGAAAGAGTGACAAATTCTGAGCTAACAGTGACGCCGGCTAAATTTATTAGTGCGAGAAATCGTTAATGAATCAATACCGAAGTCATGGGCGTTGGGTCATTTGGTTATCTTTCTTGGTTGCAATGGTGCTGCAAATTATGCCGTGGCCAGAGCAAATTTATATGTATCGGCCTACCTGGTCAGCATTGTTACTCGTTTATTGGGTGATGGCATTACCTCACAGAGTCAGTGTTGGTACTGGCTTTGTACTGGGAGTTATCATAGATCTGATTCAGGGTGCAACGTTGGGTGTTAATGCCCTGGCTTATAGTCTGGTTAGTTATTTAGTGTCATTTAAGTTTCAATTATTCCGCAATATGGCACTCTGGCAGCAGTCTTTGGTCGTCGTTGCTTTATCTGTGCTGATGGATTTTAGTGTTTTTTGGGCAGAATTTTTGTTATCAAATGTTGCGTTTCATTCAGAAGTGTTTTGGAACAGTTTGGTCAATGGTATCCTTTGGCCGTGGTTATTCCTGTTAATGCGAAAAATCCGTCGTCAGTTTAATGTGCATTAGTGCAAACGGTAATTTTTAATATTCTGACAAGAGCTTATTCCATAGACGTTATTGTGATGCAGGCCATTCTTTCCAATAAATCGTGGATACGGATAGCACTCATAACCTGGGGCGTATACATAGTACATGGAGATGGTACCGTACTAAAAGTATGTTCAAAGGTTAATGCTTTTGTCTGAGGTCTGTCCAGAATCGCTCTTAAATATCAAAGAAGGGCAAATAGAATAGCCTAATGAGATAGGTAGTAAGGACAATATCATCATGAAAACCCTCTATCTGGCTTCCGGCTCACCAAGGCGGCGTGAGCTGGTTGAATTATTGAACTTTAAATTTGAAATTCTTTCTCCTCAGGTAGAGGAGCGGTGGCAAGAGGGTGAAACTCCGCATCAATATGTCAGCCGATTAGCAAAAGATAAATCTTTGGCTGGAGTTGCGATTGCACCGGAAGATTTTCTGGTGCTGGGAGCTGATACTATTGTTGTATTGAATAATAAAATTCTGGAAAAACCCCGCAGTGAACAGCATGCTGTCGAAATTCTCAGCGCGCTCTCCGGTCAGTGTCATCAGGTGATTACGGCTATTGCTTTATCAGATAGTCAGCGTACTTTAAGTGATATAGTCGTTACGGATGTGACTTTTCGTCAATTATCTACGCAGGAAATTTTGGATTATGTAGCAACTGGTGAACCAATGGACAAAGCGGGTGCTTATGGTATTCAGGGAAAAGCGGGTTGCTTTGTTAAGACTTTGAACGGTAGTTATCACGCAGTAGTTGGTCTGCCATTGGTGGAAACGTATGAATTAATCACAAAGTTTTTTGCGTTAGTTGATGGAAAGAGGCATACATGACAACAGAGTTATTAGTCAACGTAACACCATCCGAAACGCGCGTTGCCTACATTGATGGTGGGATCTTGCAGGAAATCCATGTTGAAAGAGAAGCTAAGAGGGGAATTGTTGGCAATATTTACAAAGGCCGTGTAAGCCGGGTATTACCAGGAATGCAAGCGGCCTTTGTTGATATTGGACTGGAAAAAGCCGCCTTTTTGCATGCCTCGGATATTATGCCTCACACGGAATGTATTGCTGGTGAGGAACAAAAGAACTTTCATGTTCGAGATATTGCTGAACTGGTTCGTCAGGGGCAGGACTTAATGGTTCAGGTAGTGAAAGATCCGCTGGGTACTAAAGGAGCCAGGTTAACTACGGATATTACATTGCCTTCCCGTTATCTTGTATTTATGCCAGGTGCTTCTCATGTTGGGGTTTCACAACGTATTGAAAGTGAAGACGAGCGTAATCGTCTGAAAAATATTGTTGCTGACTATTGTGATGAGCATGGAGGTTTCATTATTAGAACTGCGGCTGAAGGGGTTGGTGATGATGAGTTAGCTCAGGATGCGGCTTTCCTGAAACGACTGTGGAGTAAGGTCATAGAGCGTAAAAAGCGTAATGCTACCAAAAATAAACTTTATGGTGAATTGGCTCTGGCTCATCGTATTCTGCGAGATTTCGCTGGAACAGCTCTTGATCGTATTCGTGTAGATTCTCGTCTAATGTTTAATCAATTACAGGAATTTATTAGTGAATATATTCCTAAAATGACTGCTAAATTGGAGCTTTATAATGGCAATCAGCCTATTTTTGATCTGTTTGATGTAGAAAATGAGATCCAGAGAGCACTCGACCGTAAAGTTGAATTAAAGTCAGGTGGTTATTTGATTATTGACCAGACAGAAGCGATGACCACAATAGATATTAATACCGGAGCATTTGTCGGACACCGTAATCTGGAAGAAACTATTTTTAATACTAATATCGAAGCGACGCAGGCGATTGCGAGGCAACTAAGATTGCGTAATTTGGGTGGTATTATCATTATTGATTTTATTGATATGAACAGTGAAGACCACCGTCGGCGGGTATTAGTTTCTCTTGAACAGGTACTGAGTAAAGATCGTGTCAAAACAACGATTAATGGTTTTTCTCAGCTCGGATTGGTAGAAATGACGCGTAAGCGAACTCGTGAAAGCATAGAGCATATACTTTGTGACGATTGCCCTACTTGCCATGGGCGGGGAACGGTGAAATCTGTTGAAACGGTTTGTTATGAGATTATGCGTGAAATTGTGCGGGTTCACCGGGCAGTTGATGCAGATCGCTTCCTTATTTATGCATCGCCAGCCGTGGTTGAAGCGTTGAAAGGGGAAGAATCCCATGCACTGGCGGAAGTGGAAATTTTTGTTGGTAAACAGGTAAAAGTTCAGACAGAACAGCTCTATAGTCAGGAACAATTTGACGTAGTCATGATGTAATTAACTATTTGGTTTGCTGACATAACAGCACTGAAAACCAAGGAGATGCGTGTGAGGCGACTGCCGGGAGTATTATTAGCGACAGCCGCAATAGTCATTATCATTGTGGCTTTGCTTGTCAGTGGATTACGTTTTCTATTGCCACATATTAATAGCTATCGTCCGCAATTGCTCGCTAAGGTTGAGTCAATTATTGGTGTACCTGTTGATGTTGGATATATTGCAGGAGAATGGGAATCTTTCGGTCCCGTTCTTGAACTACGTGATATTAGTGTGAAAACTGCAAGCGCAGATGTGCAAGCTAAAAAAATCACGGTTGCATTAGATATCTGGTTATCTTTGTTAAGAATGCGGTGGAATTTCCGCGATCTTACTTTTTATCAGTTGCAGGTAAATTACCATCAACCGCTGTTTAATGATCAAAGTGGTAATATGCTTTACCAATCAGATACATTTTCTGATCTATTTCTTGAACAGTTCGACCATTTTAACCTGCAAGATAGCCGCCTGACTTTTTTGACACCCTCCGGCGAGCAGGCTGATCTATTGTTACCGCGATTAACCTGGCTAAATAAAAATAACCGTCATCGTGCACAGGGGGAAATAAGCCTTTCTTCTATTAATAATCAGCATGGTAATGTACAGGTTAAATTTGATTTGCATGACACTAATGGCGTATTGGATAACGGTACTATTTATTTACAGGCAGATAATGTTGATATTCATCCATGGCTGAGCCATTGGTTGCAGAATAATACTGGGCTGAAAGATGCTAAATTTAGCTTGTCTAGTTGGATTATGCTTAAAGATGGGCGAATTGATGGCGGCCAACTGCAATTACGTCAGGGAGAAGCTAACTGGAAAGTTGCTGACAAACTCCACAATCTTTCTGTCAGTGATTTGGTGTTGCGGATGCGCCGTCAGGGCAATGGCTGGTTGTTTGATGTGCCTGAGTTAGCAAGCCTGGTTACTGACGGTCAGCAATGGCCGTCTGGAAAGGCATCAGTACTCTATCTATCAGAAGCTAAGAACTATGATAACAAAGATCACTGGCGTATCCGGGCAGAAAACATTCAACTTGAACGGTTGAGCAGCATTTTACCCACTTTTTCTTTTTTGACTCCTGATCTTGTTAGAGATTGGGAGCATCGCCAGCCACAGGGATTGGTAAATCATTTTGCTCTCGATATTACACCGGAAATTGCAGAGAGTTCGCACATCAGTATTCAATGGCAAAATGTCAGTTGGCAGCGTTGGCAGGAATTGCCTTCCATTGATAATTTCTCTGGTTCTCTTAATGGGAGTTTGCAGCAGGGGGAACTGAGTTTTGCGTTGAAAGATAGTGTCGTTGATTATCGAGATATGTTCCAGGCTCCGTTTGAGATATCCCAAAGTCACGGTGAAGTGTTTTGGCAGCAGGATAAACGAGGCTTACAACTTTGGAGTCAGGGGTTGGATGTGCAGGCAAAATCGCTGTGGCTCAGTGGTGATTTTCGTTATCAACAGCCGAAAGAACAGCCTCCGGCATTAAGTATTTTGGCGGGAATACGGGTTTATGATGCTGGTGATGCCTGGCGATATTTTCCTGGGCCTTTGATGGGAACATCTTTGACTGACTATCTGACGGCATCAATCATTAAGGGACGGATAGAAAACGCGACTTTCGTTTTTCAAGGCGACCCAAAAGATTTTCCATTTACAGAGAATGATGGCCAGTTTCAAATTTTTGTTCCGCTGCGTCATGCTACTTTCCAGTATCAACCAAACTGGCCGGCATTGCAGGATCTTGATATTGACCTTAATTTCCATAATAACGGTTTATGGATGCTTGCTCCTCAAACGGCACTTGGCAAAGTGAAAGCGAGTAACGTTTCAGCGGTAATTCCTGATTACCATAAAAAGAAATTGTTAATAGACGCTGATCTTCTGGGAGATGGCAAAGATATCTATGAATATTTTACCCGCAGCCCGTTAGCAGATTCTGTTGGTAAAACGCTTGATACGTTGCAGGTTGGTGGTCAAGTGATGGGTGATTTACATTTGGATATTCCGCTTGATGGCGGCAACGTAGATGCCAGCGGTGAGGTCACTTTAAAGAATAATCATTTGTTGATTAAACCGTTAGATAGCGAAATGAAAAATGTCAATGGTCGGTTTCGCTTCAATAATGACAACTTACAAAGTGACAAATTATCCGCTCAGTGGTTTGGGCAGCCAGTAACTATTGATTTCTCTACCAAAAATTTACTGAAAAACTATCGGGTGGATGTTGGCTTGAATGCTCATTGGGACTCCGAAAAATTACCTAAGGTGCCACCAGCGATTGCCAAGGGACTGTTTGGTTCCATTGACTGGAAAGGTAAAGTTGGCATTAGCTTACCGCATCAAGGTAAGGTTCAATATGATGTAAAAATCGACGCTGATTTGTCGCAAGTGAACTGCCAATTACCCGCTGTGGAAGCAGATGAAATACGAAAACTGAAAGCCCTGCATATTCTGGCTGATGGTGATATGGATCGACTGCAAGTTAAAGGTACTTTAGGTAAACAGTACGTGTTTAATACTCAATGGAGTTTGACAGAAAAAAATAGCCAACTGTCACGAGGCATTTTACAAAGTAATGGCGGCAAAGTTCCTGACTTACCAGAGAAGTCATTATTGGAGTTGTATCTTCCGCCAATTAACGGTGAAGAATGGTTGGGGTTGATGACTTCTCTGATTTCTGGTTCTTCATTTTCAGGAATATCAATGTTACCACAGTATCTGCGGATGTCGTTTCCATCATTGGATGTGGGAGGACAGCGCTGGAATCAATTATCGTTGGATGTGGAAAAACAGCCCTGGGGAACGCAGATCAGTGCTAATGGTCAGGAAATCAGTGGCAAGCTTAATATTCATAATAATGGCCCGTGGCAGGTGAATCTGAACTATCTTTACTATAATCCTCAGCAACATAACTTTAAGCAACCTGAATCAAATTTACTTAAGCAATCTCAGGCAAGTACAACTCCGCGTTATTTGCTGAACCAATGGCCGTCATTAGATATTCTCTGCTCTGAGTGCTGGATTATGGGGTTGAAACTGGGGAAAGTGTCAGGGGGCCTGATACCAGAAGGCAATGCTTTGGTATTAAAAGATGGTAAGGTGGAAAATAGCGTTAGCAAACTCAATTTGACCGGTCGTTGGCAAGAAAGTGCTGCAGGGAATAGTACTGATCTTATGGGACAATTTTCTGGTGGAAAGTTTGATGAGATGGCGTCTTACCTTGGCGTGGTGGTGCCAATTGTTAATTCACCGTTTACCTTCCGTTTTGATTTTAACTGGCAAGATGTACCCTGGAAGCCTGATTTACATACTCTGAATGGCAATCTTAAAAGTGATTTAGGTAAAGGTGCGATTGAAAAGCTGGGAGGGGGGCGAGCTGGCCAGCTACTCAGGCTAGTTAGTTTTGATGCTCTGTTGCGTAAATTGCAACTCGATTTTAGTGATACTTTTAGCCAGGATTTTGAATTTGATTCAATCCATGGTGATGCTTCAATAAAAAGCGGGATACTCAATACCAAAAATTTACGGATTGATGGGTTGATTGCTGATGTGACAACGCAGGGGGAGATTGATTTTGTTCGACAACAGATCAATATAGAAGCGATTGTCACACCAGAAATTTCAGCTACTGTCGGCGTAGCGACAGCTTTTGTTATTAATCCAGTAGCAGGTGCCGCCCTATTTGCGGCAACTAAGGTTTTGGGGCCTTTATGGGATAAGATATCGGTTATTCGTTATCGGATTACCGGTAATCTTGATCAGCCGAAAATTGATGAAGTTCTGCGTCAGCTTAAGGAGAATAGAGGAACATGAGAAACGTCAATGTTGCACTCTTACAGTTATGTAGCGGTGAGAATATCAAACATAATTTGGCGCAAATTGAACAACAAATTAAGCCGTTGCCGGATACCATCAAGCTTGTCATGACTCCGGAAAATGCGTTGTTGTTTGCTGATGCTGCCAGCTATCGTAAACATGCAGAACAGCAGGGGAAAGGACCTTTGCAGCAAGCTGTCAGTGATATTGCGCGCCGTTATGGTGTCTGGTTATTAATCGGTTCCATGCCGCTTATCAGCCGTGAAAATCCTGAACAGATTACTAGTAGCAGCTTGTTATTTGATGATCAGGGTGAAATCCGCGCACGTTACGACAAAATCCATATGTTTGATGTCAATATTAATGATGAACATGGAGCATATAACGAGTCGGCTAGTTTCCAGCGCGGGGAGCATATTACTGTTGTGGATACGCCTGTCGGTCGTCTTGGGATGACCATATGTTATGATCTACGTTTCCCTGGGTTGTTTCAGGCTCTTCGTGAACAAGGCGCTGAATTGATATCTGTCCCTGCGGCGTTTACCCGTTTAACAGGAAAAGCACATTGGGAGCCATTGTTACGGGCCCGTGCTATTGAAAACCAGTGTATTCTGTTAGCACCAGCTCAGGTTGGTGTACATGGGACTCGTCAGACATGGGGCCATTCAATGGCAGTAGACGGCTGGGGAAAGGTGATTAAGAAAAACCCAGATGCAGTCAGTGCACTACAGCTGAATATCAGGGCTGACAGCTTGAAGATTATACGTGAACAGATGAAAGTGGCGAAACATAACCGCTTCCGGCCACGGTTGACTTCCCTGATTAAAAAGAATACCACAAATTAAAGAGTAACAATTATGAGTTTAACTTCTGTCAGTGAACATTTACTGACTGCAAATAAATTAAGCCATCAAGATCTATTTTCAATATTGGGTCAATTGGCTGAACGCCGGCTGGATTATGCCGATCTCTATTTTCAGTCTAGTTACCATGAATCTTGGGTACTGGAAGACCGTATTATTAAGGATGGTTCCTATAATATTGATCAGGGGGTTGGTGTTCGGGCAATCAGTGGTGAAAAAACGGGTTTTGCTTATGCAGATCAGATCACACTCAATGCATTGCAACAAAGTGTCCAGGCTGCCCGTAGTATTGTCCATGAAAAAGGGAATGGTAAAGTTCATGCTCTTGGTGAGGTCGCTTATTCTCAGCTTTATGCAGCAATTGATCCGTTGCAAAGTTTTTCTCGTGAAGAAAAGATTGCGTTATTGCAGCGTGTAGATCAGGTTGCTCGTGCTGAAGATCCGAGAGTGCAAGAAGTGAATGCCAGCCTGACAGGGATCTACGAACGGGTATTAGTCGCGGCAACTGATGGTACTCTGGCTGCTGATATTCGTCCTATGGTGCGTTTATCTGTTTCTGTATTGGTGGAAGATAATGGTAAACGTGAACACGGTACTAGCGGTGGTGGTGGCCGTTACGGTTATGAATATTTTCTGGAAATGATGGGGGGACAGGATCGTGCAGAGCAGTTCGCGCGAGAAGCTGTTCGGATGGCGTTGGTGAACCTTTCGGCTGTCGCTGCTCCTGCGGGTACTATGCCTGTCGTTTTAGGGGCTGGCTGGCCGGGAGTGTTGCTGCATGAAGCGGTTGGTCACGGGCTGGAAGGGGATTTTAACCGCCGGGGTACTTCCGTATTTTCTGGTCAGATTGGGAAGAAAGTTGCCTCTGAACTTTGTACTGTGGTCGATGATGGCACAATAAAAGGTCGTCGCGGATCATTGGCAATTGATGATGAAGGTGTTCCCGGTCAATACAATGTGTTGATTGAAAATGGCATTCTCAAAGGTTACATGCAGGACAAAATGAATGCCCGTCTGATGGGGGTAGCGCCGACTGGTAATGGTCGCCGTGAATCTTATGCCCATCTTCCAATGCCCCGTATGACGAACACTTATTTATTGGCGGGCAATTCTACACCGGAAGAGATTATAGGTAGTGTAGAAAATGGTTTGTATGCACCAAATTTTGGTGGTGGTCAAGTGGATATCACCTCCGGTAAATTCGTATTCTCGACATCTGAAGCTTATCTGATTGAGAACGGCAAGATCACCAAACCAGTGAAAGGTGCAACTCTTATCGGTTCTGGTATTGAGGCTATGCAGCAGATCTCCATGGTAGGAAACGATCTTGATCTGGATAAAGGTGTTGGGGTTTGTGGCAAAGAAGGCCAGAGCGTACCAGTTGGTGTTGGTCAGCCTACTTTGAAACTGGACAACTTGACCGTTGGAGGAACAGCCTGATTTTTGCTGTTTATCCGACATAGATCATTGTAAGGATAGTCATGAAGAAGACTTGGTTAGCAGGCGTGTCACTGACTGTTCTGGTTGTGGCTTGTGGCGCTTTTGCTAAAGGTGCCGGCAAGCAAGGTGTTGAGACAACACTGGCACAGACTACGGAAACAGATAACAGTACTTCGGCAATACAACGGATTGATAGGCTTACTGAACAAAATGAAGTGGTGGCTTACTTACGGCAGAATAATAAACTGCCTGATCTATATATTACCAAAAGACAGGCCCGCGACCTTGGCTGGAATGCAAAACAGGGAAATTTATGTCAGGTTTTGCCGGGTAGGGCAATTGGTGGTGATAAATTTGCTAATCGTGAGAAAAAGTTACCAATGAAACCGAAACGTCAGTGGTTTGAGGCAGATGTTAACTATCGTTGTGGGCACAGAGGGAGTGACAGACTGCTTTATTCATCTGACGGTCTGATTTATCTGACGTTAGATCATTATAAAAGTTTTACCCTGGTGGAGTAATGCTATGCATAAAGTGGAATTTGATTTTGACCGTATCCCTGATCTGAATGTGTTCTATCAGCAGTTTTCTGAGCAATTTGAGTTAGGAGACGAGTTTGGTAACAATCTGGATGCTCTGTGGGATGTTGTGACAGGAGGAATTGGTTTACCTGTGGAGGTCAATTTCATCCATTTTACGCAGCAGAAAAGACGCCATTTTGACTCATTAGTACTCTTGTTTGAAGAAGCGGAGGAAGAGCTGGAAGGGGAACTTAGTTTTAATATTGTCCCCTCACAGAATGATCGTTAGGTCGATTCGGCCATATCTTTAAGATACTGGAAAATCTGACGATAAGATTTAGGTGGCTTATTAGCCACCTTTTCTTTCCTGGCATTTCGGATCAGTGTACGCATCTGTTGGCGATCAGTTTGTGGAAAGAGTTCCACAACCTCATCAATAACTTCATCATTGCCATTAACCAGTTTATCCCGCAGCTCTTCTAATTTATGGAACAGAGCGGTATGCTGATTGTGGCGATTTTTCAGTTTATCAAGAGCAGTGGTAATTGGCTCGACATCTCGGGCACGTAGCATTTTACCGATTAACTGTAACTGGCGACGGCGCCCCTCTCTTTTTATCTTCTGTGCAAGTTCAATGGCCGCCAGCAGATCCTCATCTAACGGGATACGTTCAAGAGCGTTTTTGCTGAGATCAACTAATTCTGCTCCCAGCTTTTTTAATGCTTCTGCATCACGTTTAATTTCGCTTTTACTGACCCAAATTATCTCTTCTTCTTCCTCTTCAGCAGGATAATCATTGAGCCAATCTTCAGGCTGCTTTGCCATGGTGGTTTTCCTTTTAAAAAGGCCGGATCAGGCAGGTTGATTTTGGAGAATGACCTGTAGCCCGGTGGGTGTTAACATCCTAATATTGGGTATTGTAACTGGGAAAAACCCCTGATTACCACTCGGCATTATCTTGTGGATAAAATGGTTCTGTTTTCTCGACAGATTTTCCCTTTATTCATCAAATTACGGGTAATTAATGAAAATCATTGATCAAATTGCAGAACAACGCAAACAACTGGAAAGTGCAGTTTCACAAGCATTAGAGCTGGCAAAAGCGGGTTGTGATGCTGCGGAAGTGGCTGTTAATAAAACAACGGGTATTGGTGTTAGTACCCGCTTTGGTGAAATAGAAAATGTAGAATTCAACAGTGATGGGGCATTAGGGATCACCGTATATCATCAGCAACGTAAAGGTAGTGCATCGTCAACAGATTTAAGCCCAGATGCCATTGCCCGTACTGTTCAGGCTGCGATTGATATTGCACGTTATACTTCTCAAGACCCATGTGCTGGTCCGGCAGATAAAGCGCTCCTGGCGTTTGATGCGCCAGATCTTGATTTACTCCACCCAACAGAATTGGATGCAGATAAAGCGATTGAACTGGCTGCTTGTGCAGAACAAATTGCATTACAGGCAGATAAGCGTATTACTAATACTGAAGGGGGAAGTTTTAACAGCCATTATGGCATTCGGGTGTTTGGCAATAGCCACGGTATGCTGCAAAGTTATTGCTCCAGCCGTCATTCGATGTCGAGTTGTGTGGTTGCTGAAGTTAATGGTGATATGGAACGGGATTACGCATATACCATCAGCCGTCGTTTTGAGGATTTAAAATCGCCAGAATGGGTTGGACAGGAGTGCGCGCGTCGTGTGTTATCTCGTTTGTCGCCACGTAAATTACCGACCATGAAAGCGCCTGTGTTATTTGCTGCGGAGGTTGCAACGGGCCTTTTCGGTCATCTGGTTGGCGCTATCAGTGGTAGCAGTATTTACCGGAAATCCTCTTTCTTGCTTGATCATCTGGGCAAACAAATTCTGCCATCATGGCTGACAATTGAAGAGCGGCCACATTTACTGGCAGGTTTAGCATCTTCTCCATTTGATAGTGAAGGTGTTTCTACCAGTAATCGAGATATTATCAAGGATGGAGTATTACAAACTTGGCTTCTGACAAGTTATTCTGCTCGCAAGCTAGGAATGGCAAGTACCGGTCATGCAGGTGGAATTCATAACTGGTGCATTGCAGGGCAAGGTCAGGATTTTGCAGGTTTGCTGCGTCAGATGGGAACAGGATTAGTGGTCACTGAATTGATGGGGCAGGGCGTCAGTGCAGTAACCGGCGATTATTCCCGTGGGGCCGCTGGTTTTTGGGTAGAAAATGGTGAGATTCAGTATCCTGTCAGTGAGATTACTATTGCCGGTAATTTGAAAGATATGTGGGCTAATATGGTCACTATTGGAGATGATATTGAAACCCGTAGTAATATCCAGTGTGGTTCAGTGTTACTGCCGGAAATGAGTATCGCTGGCCAATAAAGGCTCACCCACAAGTTAAATTACGAGCTGAATGTAGTTAGTCGTGTTAAACGACTAACTCTTCATCTCTAATCGTGAGCACTTCATATCCGTCGTTTGTAACCAAAATGGTATGTTCCCATTGAGCAGATAGTTTTTTGTCTCGAGTCACGACTGTCCAGCCATCTTTTTTCGTTTTAATTTTTGCGGAACCTTGGTTAATCATAGGCTCAATAGTAAAAGTCATACCTTCTTTTAGCATTAAACCGGTATCACAGTGGCCATAATGTAAAATTTGTGGGCTTTCATGCATTTCTCGTCCAATGCCGTGACCACAATATTCGCGTACAACACTATAACCTGCCCGTTCAGCGTGATTCTGAATCGCATAGCCTACATCACCTAAATGTACGCCTGGTCTCACTACTTTGATACCTTCCCACATAGCGGCATAAGTTGTTTTTACTAAATTTTTGGCTGACAATGGCGTTGCGGAGAACAGATACATTTTACTTGAGTCGGCAATAAAACCGTTTTTTTCCAATGTGATGTCTACGTTAATAATATCGCTATTTTTAATTTTATAATTTCTATTCGGAATTCCATGACAAACGACTTCATTTATTGAAGTGTTTAATACATATTGATAGCCATATTGACCTTTGCTTGCAGGACGAGCACATAAAATATTAACGATAAAGTTCTCTGCTTTATCGTTAATATCCATCGTGGTAATCCCAGGTTTAATAAATTGATCAAGCATTCCGAAAACTTGTGCAAGTAATTTGCCTGATTGTTTCATTAACTCTATTTCGGCGGGGGTTTTTATATAAATATTATTCACTATATACTCCTGATAATAATGTATTTTCTTTTTTGAATTGTTGTTGAATTATTTCACTGAACATCAAATTAGGATTTAATTCTGTAAGCATTCCCATTTTTATCCAGAACTCAGCTTGGGAGTTGATTGAACGAAACATCACACTACTCGCTTTTCTGATTTCTTCGTGTAGTTCATCAGAGATCTTCACAATACCTATAAATATAGTCCATATATGAAGCATATGTTATATGTATATTTATATCAACGTTATTGTTTAATATTTAATTCCATAATCTGCTGATGGCATGATGCCCAAGTCTTTTATCCGTAGGCTTCTGGTTGATTTATTCTGGAGTATTGAGCGGGTCAGAATATATCTGGCAGGGATTGTCTTATACCTAAACAGGTATTCGATCCCTTAGTTCCACCTAATTGTTTTTGCCGCCGCTTTAGCATCCAACGGTAATGAACTCACATACCCGCGTGAATCATAATAGGTTTCTCCTTTTACTCCTTTTTCGCAGGCCACTTCTATTTCATTAACACAAAAAGGTGTTGTTCAGCTTACAGAAGTGGCTGGTAATAGTAATACACTTGCTGCAACTTAGAAGCTTGTTTCTGGGGTGAATGACAACGCAAACAGTAAACTCGCCAAAAGCCAAAATGGCATCGACATCCCAGATAAAAATGCGTTTGTGAAAAACCTCGGTTTAGTGGAAACGGTGAATCTGGCGATAGAGTGCAGTGCCGAATAGTCGGAAAGTGAATGGTAAGGTGTTGAGTGGGGATGTCAATCTGAGTGCGGGGGATGACAAATATCCACATGCCGCTCCAAAACTGGAAACAAGCGATGAGTCGTTTTATTATTGAGTTCGGTGACCGCCTGGACGGCCACATTTAATGAAAGGCAAATACACAGAATTATTTACAGGGTAAAAATATAGTTTACGACCACACTAAATAAGTGGTCGTAATCTTATCTCATTCTATCTGTGAAAACGGTAAAATAGATTCATCTGCTGTTAACACCCTGTCATTGTTTTTTTCCTTGTTAAGGATTGATGGTTCAATATTGTATCCTGTGAGTTCTGATAATATATATTTATTCATTAACCCACTTAAATAGCCATCTTTATTTCTGAATGACTCTATAAATTGACAGTTATATTGGTGATTATTTGATTTGTACATGAAAGGCACGAGATATTGCTCTCTACCTTTTTGATAACCATGTCCTTTATTAATTATTTCCCCATGATCGGAAGTATATATCAGTGAATAATTGATGTTTTTTTTGTTAATGACATCATATATATTCTTGATGACTCTATCTGTGTAGTGGATAGTTAAGTCATACTTATCAGCATTAGGTAGTGCTAACTTATCATCGTTATCGTAATTCTTATAAGGCATATGGCTACCATGTAAATGAATTACGATGAATCTTTTTTCTTCTTTATCTGAAAGAACGTTATGTAATAGAGCGCTTAGGTTGTCATCTTTATAGTTTGTTAATTTTATTATATCGGATTTTTTTGCGATAAATCCGTATTTGGATGAGTGAAGCCCATCCAGCTCTTGCGAACCCAACCAATAAGTCTTATAGCCGTTTGATTTAGCCATTTCTATTATTGATTTGTTTTTAAATAAGTTTTCTTCGCTTTCGGGTGTATGAAATGCAAGAGACATAGAGATTGAGTTTCTTGTTATTGGTGCGCTAGAATGTGCGTTATTAATTATACATCCTCCGCTAGAAGAAAATATATTATTCATGTTTGGTGTCGTATTTAACTTATATCCATATGCACTATAATGAGTTGATAATGATGATTCACCAATTATAAAAATAATAGTGTCAATATCATTATTTTTCTTGCCTATTATTGAATCGTTGAATTTATTTATTTCACTTATATCTGCATACTTATCATTTGAATTGCTGGAAATATACAAATAAGCAAAGTCTCCAATTACAGCAGGATATCTGTCTCTTATAAATCGCCCAACTGTTTTATCATCCTCTCTAATGTCTGATAATAATTGCTTATCTATAGCAGAAGCACTAAGGAAAAATGTAGTAGAAAAAATAAATACAGGTAATGCTTTAAATGATACGTGATAATGAATGTTTCTTGTCTTTTTAGTTATTAAGTAAAATAAAGCTATTGTTACCATTATTGCTGGCAATAACATTATGAGAAATAAATGACTGACCATAGATAATGATTCTTTTTTATTCGTCTCAACAAATGAATCAAGAACTGATACTGATATTCTTTCGCCAAAAACAAGAGAATAATTTATTTGGATGAGAAGAAAGAAAAGGAGTATACCTCCAATACTGTTTAGGATCTTGTTTTTCTCCTTAATTAAAAGGAAAATCGATAATAACAGTGAAAAAGTTGATAAGTGAGGTATGCTGGAATCTTTTTGAAAGATGAAAGGGTTCAATAGATAAGTTAAACCTAATCCAATAACTATAGCTAAAATATATTTATAATATCTACGATCAATTAATTTCATGTTATTTCGTTTTATGAAAAATAAAGTGTGCATTATTATACCTTCTTTTGCACTCTATCTCCACAATAGGGCCAGATCTCATACTTTTAATATGGTTATTTTGGGTGAAAATAACTCTTTATGTGCTCAATAAAAATACAAAAAAGATATCAAAACCTATCAATAAAATTATATTGGATATGCGAAATTATCAATATCTGTGTAGCGATTGATTTTTATACAAAGCAGAATTCTGCTCTGCTGCCAGAAATGAGTATCGCTGGTTAATAAGAGATACTCAGATTCAATCATTGTGATCAGCCATGATTTAAATGGGCAGACTGAATTAACGGTGTAGCTCACCGGCAGCTTCTGGTTGGTAAAGTAATTCTAATACTTTGACTCGAGTTTCTTCGCCATTTGGCAATTTCCAACTGATTTCATCGCCAATACGAAGCCCCAATAATGCAGCACCCAGAGGAGCCATGACAGAAAGCTGGTCAGAACTGTCTTGCAGTGACGCTGGATAAACCAAAGTTCTTACCCGTTCTTCGCTGCTTGTTAGATCAAGGAAACGAACCCGGCTGTTCATAGTCACGACGTCTGATGGAATTTCTGCTGGCGGTACAATCTCTGCACGATCCAGCTCCTCATTCAAAGCGTCAGCGATACTAGTATCTGCAAACGCCGGTTGTTCCAACAGGGAGTCTAAACGTTCTGCGTCTAATTCGTTGATAATAATTGCTGGTTTAGTCATACCACACTCCAAATTGATTCCAACACAAAATAACACCCCGCACCGTAAGGAGGGGGGTGTTATTTAAAATAATTAACCTGATAGTAGGCTGTTCTTACTCGAAAAGAAAGAGATCATGATCACGAACTGTTTTGTGTTGCTAATGAAAAACAGTGAAAAGCGTGATAAGCGGGCAGTGAATCAGTGGCGTTATTCTTCGTCAAATCCCGAATCGAATAGATCAATGATAGCTGCAAGAGCCTGTTCTTCATCTGGACCGCTGGCTTCAACTTCAATATAACTACCTTTTTCTGAATCCAGCATCAGCATGGCAATTACACTGCTGGCTTCAGCTTCAACATGGCTATCATTGCGTAAGATAACGTGAGATTCAAAAAGCTGTACCAGGTCGTACAGCTTCATTGCAGGTCGGGCGTGCATGCCCAGCCGATTTTTGATTTCAAGCTTCTGCTTGACAGTCATTATTTTCGCTTTTCAAGAGTACGGTGGCGCGACTGTACGTTTTTGCCACGCGAACGGAAATAATCAGCCAACTGTTCTGCTACATAAACGGAACGATGTTTACCACCAGTACAACCAATAGCGACAGTTAGATAGCTGCGGTTATTCGTTTCAAGCATGGGGAGCCATAGTTCAAGATAGCTGCGGGTTTGATAGATGAAATTGTGCACTTCCGTATGACGGTCAAGGAAAGCAGCCACGGGACGATCAAGACCTGTCATTGGTCGTAGTTTTGGATCCCAGTGTGGATTTGGCAGGAAACGTACATCAAAAACATAATCGGCATCAATTGGGATACCATGTTTAAAACCGAAAGATTCAAAAACCATTGTTAACTCGCGTTCTCGTTTACCTAGCAGGCGAGTCCTTAACATCTCAGCCAGTTCATGGACTGACATTTCTGAAGTATCGATAATGAGATCGGCTCTTGAACGGAGTGGTTCCAGTAGATCACTTTCCTGATCAATCGCACTTTCCAGAGAAAGATTTTTGCTTGATAACGGATGCAGACGGCGAGTATCGCTGTAACGGCGGATTAATGTATTACGGTCAGCGTCAAGAAACAATAATTGTGGTGAGAAGCTGGTTGGTAGTTTGGTCAGAGCTTCTTCAAAAATTTCTGGTGACTCTGGCATGTTTCTGACGTCAATACTGACAGCGGCAGAAATATCGCGATCAGCCAGCGTATTTGCTAATTCCGGCAGTAAAACTACCGGTAAGTTATCTACACAATAAAAACCCATATCTTCCAGCGCGCGCAAGGCGACGGATTTACCCGAACCGGAACGGCCACTGACTATCATCAGCACCATGAGGCGACTCCCCTTAAATTTCTCAGTGGTTGTTATGAGCCACTGCTATCTGTTGCTTTCCATTCATTGCAACAGCTATTCAGTGATAATTGCGTAAAGTTCTTCATCACTTTGTGCCGATCTTAAACGGCGGCAGAAATTTTTATCTGCAAGACGTTTGGCAATCAATGACAATGTATGTAAGTGTGTCTGGCATTGATCGTTTGGAACCAGTAAAGCAAACAGCAAATCAACGGGTTGATTATCAATAGCATCAAAAGCAATAGGTTGTTCCAGATTCAGGAAAACTCCAACAGCTTTATCTGAGCTATTTTCCTCCAGCTTACCGTGAGGGATAGCAATACCACTACCAATTCCAGTAGTGCCTACTTTTTCGCGAGTCAATATTGCTTCGAATACGATATTTTCTGGTAATTTGAGCTGCTTAGATGCCAGCTCACTGATAATCTCTAAAGCTCGTTTTTTGCTCGAACAATGTATGTTATTGCGCGTGCATTCGAGGGAAAGAACTGAGCTTAATAGTAAATCTGCTTGGTTATTCATTTTTCTATTTTCGCTTAGGTGCCTATTGATACCGGATGCCATAGGTTATCTGTGGCATCCGGTATTTGTGCACTGTTTTACAGCAAAACTCCGCTGTTGTTACTATAGCCTTTGTTAAAAACTATAGCCTTCGTTAAAAAGGATTATTAATGTTGTCTGAGTTTGTCTTTATGTTTGGTTAGTTGACGAGCTAGTTTATCGACCAGCCCATCAATTGCTGCATACATATCTTCATGTTCTGAGGATGCGTGCAACTCACCTCCGTTAATATGTACAGTGGCCTCAGCGATTTGTTGCACTTTTTCCACCCGGAGGATTACCTGAGTCAGGTTGATCCTGTCGAAATATTGATCCAGTTTGCTGCATTTTGCAGTGATAACGTCGCGTAATGCATCAGTAATTTCAATATTGTGGCCAGTTATTTTGAGTTGCATATTGTCTTCCTTCTCTGTTCATTTCAAACCAAACGCTTACGTTGGTTTGATGGCGGAATGGATAACGACTCTCGATATTTTGCGACAGTCCGTCGGGCAACGACGATACCTTGATCAGTCAGCATGCTCGTCAGTTTGCTGTCACTTAATGGTTTAGCGGGGTTCTCCGCTGCTACCAGTTTTTTCACCAAAGCCCGTATTGCAGTTGAAGAGGCTTCGCCTCCACTTTCTGTATTGACATGGCTGGAGAAAAAATACTTCAATTCAAAAATACCACGCGGGCTATGCAGGAATTTCTGGGTAGTTACCCTGGAGATGGTAGATTCATGCATATCAACCTGGAAGGCAATGTCTGCCAGAACCATGGGTTTCATATGTTCTTCACCATGTTCAAAAAATTCCTGCTGCTGCTCTACAATGCAATGTGTAACTTTCAGCAAAGTATCATTTCGGCTTTCCAGACTTTTGATAAGCCATTTTGCTTCCTGTAAGTTATTGCGAATAAACTGGCAGTCGCTTTCATGGCGTGCATGTTGCCCGAGTTCCGCATAATGCTGATTGATGCGTAAACGAGGAATGCTATCTGCATTCAGTTCTACTTGCCAGTGTCCACTCTCTTTTCGAACCAATACATCAGGGATCACATACTCCGATTCACCCGTATTCACCGCCAGACCGGGTCTTGGTTCAAGTGATTGAATCAAATTTATCACTTCTTTCAGTGTATCTTCTTTTAGGCGACTGAGGCGGATTAAATTACGGAAATCCCGATGACCCAGTAACTCCAGATGTTCGCAGACGATCAATTTGGCTTCTTCCAGATAAGGTGTTTCTGGTGGAAACATTGAGAGCTGGATCAGAAGACAATCTTTTAGATCACGGGCCGCGACACCGATAGGATCAAAATGCTGTACCCGTTTTAGTACAGCCTCTATCTCTGCAAGAGTGAGCTGATCGTCACCAATACTGGCAAGGATATCTTCCAATGGCACAGTGAGATAACCTGTATCATCTATGGAGTCAATAATTGATGTGGCAATGGCGGCATCTGTTTCCGTGAAAGGGGTTAGCCCTGCTTGCCACATCAAATAGTCTTGCAGGGTTTGAGTTGTCTCGCCCTGGTAAAGTGGCAATTCATCATCACTATAGTCATTACGTGTACCAGAAGGCGTTCCAGCAGTGTAAATCTCATCCCAGCTTGTATCTAGCGGTAGCTCGTCTGGAAGATCCTTTTGTTGTAGGGCATCAAGCGAATCCATAACTTCGGTTTCGTTGTCAGGAGATTCCTGACTGTCGATTTCCCTGTGTTCTTCGTCCTGTTCAAGCAAAGGGTTTATTTCTAACGCTTGTTGTATTTCCTGTTGAAGTTCAAGCGTAGAAAGTTGCAACAAACGAATGGCTTGTTGAAGTTGTGGTGTCATAGTCAGTTGCTGACTAAGCTTGAGCTGCAAACTTTGCTTCATAGCGTTAAATCAATTCTCTTGGCTGAATTAGAGCCGGAAACCTTCGCCTAAGTAAACGCGCTTCACCTGTTCATTATTAAGGATATCATTAGGTGTGCCATGAGCAATCAGATGTCCCTGGCTAACAATATAAGCACGCTCGCATACATCCAGTGTTTCACGGACGTTATGGTCTGTGATAAGAACACCTAGTCCATAATCTCTTAAATGTTGAATGATCTTTTTGATGTCGATGACTGAGATGGGATCGACGCCAGCAAAGGGCTCATCTAGTAAGATAAATTTAGGGTTGGCTGCTAGTGCGCGAGCAATTTCTACACGGCGACGTTCACCGCCGGATAGTGATTGACCAAGGTTGTCACGCAGATGGCTGATATGGAACTCTTCCATTAGCTCTTCAGCCCGTTCTTTCCGTTGTTGCTGAGTCAGATCCTTGCGGATTTCCAATACGGCCATCAGGTTGTCGAAGACGCTCAGACGGCGGAAAATAGATGCTTCTTGAGGCAAATAACCAATACCACGGCGCGCACGTTCGTGAAGTGGCAGTAGGCTGATATCTTCATCATCAATGGTAATTGTTCCGGTATCCCGTGAAACAATACCCACGACCATATAGAAAGTCGTGGTTTTTCCCGCGCCATTGGGGCCAAGCAGGCCAACAATTTCGCCGGAGTTTACGTTCAAGCTGACGTTTTCAACGACCCTGCGGCCCTTGTAAGCTTTTGCCAGGTTTTCTGCATTTAGTATTGCCATATATATCGCTATTTACTCTTGTTGTTAGCCCCAGGGCCTTCTTCCTGTAACTGAGAAGGTAACAGGACGGTTGTCACGCGTTTACCTTTGTCACTGAATGCTTCCATTTGCTGGGTTGGTACCAAATAGGTGATTCGGTCGCCTTTGATATTGCTGTCCAACTGTTCCAGATAGGCATTGCCAGTCAGTGTAACCAGCTCTTTATCCATTTCGTAGCGCATTTTGGCACCACGGCCTTTGATTGGTTTGCCATTGTCCTGTAACTGATAGAACGTTACCGGATTACCAAATGCCTCAACAATCATTTTCTTAGAATCACCATTCGGCCGGGTCACAATGACTTTATCGGCGTGAATATCAATAGAGCCTTGTTTGACGATCACATTTTCTGTAAATGTGGCAGTGTTTCCTGTCATGTCAAGAGCTTGCTTGTCAGAATCAATATAAATTGGCTTCTGGGTATCATCTTTCAGTGCTAGTACGGGAAGGCTGATCGCCAAAATAGCACTGGCAATAAAAGCATTACGGATTCTGTTGTTCATGTTGAATTTCATAGTAGGTGTTAACCTTTTCAATCAGTTCAGCGGTTTTGTTCCGCAGATTGCCACGCATTTTCATCCCAACGGATTTCAATCCTACACCGATTAGTGTGACCTTATCATCGGATGAGACATCTTGGGTTACCAGGTTGACGACAGCATTCTCTGTGGTAATACGTTGTAATTGTGACGTATCAGTCAGGCTGTCAACCTGTACGTCTCCGTAAAGATAGAGCATTTTGTCATTAGTCAATTTGGCTTTGTTAGAGCGTACTGTCCATGTAGCAATGGCGTTTGAATCATATGTAATTAATACTGGTTTGGTAAACCAGGTGATTTTTGACTCGGCATAATTCTGAACATCATCAGAGACCAGTTTATACGTCAGCTTACCAGTCGGATCATAAACAAAAGTTATGGTTTCCTGACTTTGATATGTAGGCTGGTTGTTATCTGGGGCAGAAGACAATTGATTCTCGTCTGAATCAGATAAGTTCCAGCCAATTAGAGCTAAGGTGATTAATGTCAGTATTATAGCTGGCCAGGATTTGATTTTATCCATTCTCGTTTCGTTTTAACCTATATTGATAATCCTTTGGCATCTTCCAGCTTATTCTGAGCGAAAAGCACCAAATCACAAAGTTCTCTTACTGCACCGCGCCCGCCTGCAATTTGGGTGACATAATGCGCTTTTTGTAAGAGTAATGGATGTGCATCTGCCACTGCGACAGATAACCCCACTTGTTCCATGACCGGCCAGTCAATCAGATCATCACCGATATAAGCAACCTGTTCTGGTTTTAATCCCAGTTTATCTAACAGTTCTCTGTACGCCAAAGCCTTATCACTCTGTCCCTGGTAAAGATGTGTAATGCCGAGTGTGTTTGCGCGATCTTCCAGCAGTTTTGCCTTACGACCGGTAATAATAGCGACTTCAATTCCCGAAGTAATTAAGCAGCGAATCCCGTAACCATCACGAACATTAAACGCTTTTAGTTCTTCACCATTATTTCCCATATATACCAGACCGTCTGACATAACACCGTCAACGTCACAAATCAGTAAGCGGATTTTACCGGCTTTTTCGATAATGTCTTTATTCACCGGACCATAACAGGTGTCCAGATAAACTAATTGGCTCATTAAAGCATTCTCACAGGTTAAACCACGCCGGCTTGTAAAAGGTCATGCATATGTAATACACCAAGCAATTTATTTCCCTCTGTAACCAGTAAGGAAGTGATATGGCGTGATTGCATTAAGTTTAATGCATCAACTGCAAGGGCATTAGGTTTTATACGGATACCACCCGCAGTCATAACATCTGAAATTTTGACGTTGTACAAATCAATCCCCATATCAAAAACGCGGCGTAAGTCACCATCGGTAAAAATGCCATCAATATGCATATTTTCATCGCAAATGACTGTCATACCCAGTTTTTTGCGGGTAATTTCAACCAGTGCTTCACGTAAGGATGAGTTGCGGTTAATTTTTGGGATATCATCACCGGTATTCATTAAATCACTGACCAGCAGAAGAAGTTTGCGCCCAAGTGCGCCGCCTGGATGTGATAGCGCGAAATCTTCAGCGGTAAAGCCACGTGCCTGAAGTAGTGCGACAGCTAAAGCGTCTCCCATCACCAATGTTGCCGTGGTGCTCGTTGTTGGAGCTAAACCTAACGGACAGGCTTCCTGTGGGACTTTGATGCACAAATGGATGTCTGAGGCTTTTCCCATGCTGCTGTTGTGATTGTTTGTCATGCAGATGAGTGGAATTTTTTGGCGTTTTAACGCTGGGATAAGTGACAGAATTTCATTGGATTCACCAGAATTCGAAATTGCCAGAACAATATCTTTTGGGGTAATCATACCAAGATCACCGTGGCTGGCTTCTCCTGGATGAACAAAAAAGGAAGGTGTGCCAGTACTGGCAAAAGTTGCGGCGATTTTACATCCGATATGACCGGATTTCCCCATCCCCATGACAATAACTTTACCTTCGCAGTTGAACATCAGCTCACAGGTACGGGTAAAATCTTCATTTATGTATTGCTCAAGTTCTGCTAACCCATCACGCTCTATGTGTAATACTTTCTTACCCACTTGCTGAAAATCAATTTTAGGCATTTCTTTTTCCTACTAATTCTTGTTTATTCAATGCTGTAATTGGAAATAAACAGTACGATAAAATAAGCAATAAAGCAGCTTAATAACAGGACACCTTTCACTCGGTTTAACCGTTGTTTACGACCCAGACAAAATACAGCAAATATTATGCTGGTTATCATCATTACCCAAAAATCACGATGAAAAGCTTCAGGTGAAATGGCCGATGGTGAGAGTAATGCGGGAAGTCCCAGAACAATTGATATATTGAATATATTCGAGCTTATAATATTCCCGAATGCAATATCATCTTCCCCTTTAAATGCCGCTGCAATGGAGGTAGCTAATTCTGGTAAGCTGGTACCAACGGCAAGTACCGTAAGCCCGATAATTAATTCACTAATGCCATAAATACGAGCAATAACCGTTGCATTGTCAATCACCATTCGAGTTGCCATAGGTAAAATAATGAGTCCTAATAGTATCCAAAGCAAGGCAATACGTTTATTGCCCTCGATTGGTAATTCGGAGGCCTGTTCTTGAGTATAAATATCAGTTTCAGCGCGGTTCGGCAGTGTGGCCATTTTTATCATCAGTAAAATACACGCTATAGCAGAAATCAGTAATACCAATCCATCCATCCGACTAAGGTAGTTATCACTTATCAAATAGCCACAGAAAGCGGTAATCAGTAGCATCAGAGGCAGCTCTTTCCGCAGAATATCTGATTTGACTTCCATTGGACGAATCAGAGCGGCACCACCAGTTATCAGTAACAGATTGGTAATATTGGAACCAATAACATTACCAATCGCCATATCAGGTTGACCATCCAACATGGCAGTAACTGAAACCATTAATTCTGGCAGAGAAGTGCCAATGCCAACTATCGTCATACCAATAATGAATGGGGGCAGCCCCAGTGTACGGGCAAAAATTGCAGCACCATATACTAATCTATCGGAACCATATACCAGTAAAATCAACCCAGTAATTAAGAGTAAAAAGGTTAGAAACATGCAGCAGCCCTTGTAAGGTATATTCCGGATTTAATGTTAACGTTGGTTGATTTCTTAAACAAAAATTGTTTGTTTAGCTAGATAGGGGATATTCTGACGGCGGCGGGTAGAAAAGTAAAATTTGTTACAACTTTAGTGGCGAAAATTCTCCAGTTTTTTTGTAGTATATGTGATTAATATGTAAACCAAATATAAGCCAGTTTATTAACCGTTAAGGGCTATCAATAATGAGTCAACAAACAGCAAATCTCATCGAGATCCGAGGGATGTATTTTACCCGTGGGAGCCGCTCGATTTTTGCTGATATCAATCTGACTGTACCCAGAGGAAAAATTACTGCAATTATGGGGCCGTCTGGAATAGGGAAAACAACACTATTGCGGTTGATTGGTGGTCAGTTGCGTCCTGATCGAGGAGAAATCTGGTTTGATGGAGATAATATTCCGGTTCTATCTCGTCCCCGTTTGTATTCAGCTCGTAAGAAAATGAGTATGTTGTTTCAGTCAGGGGCATTATTCACTGATTTAAATGTCTTTGATAACGTTGCTTTTCCTCTGCGTGAACATACGGCGCTGCCTGAAGAAATTATCCACACTACAGTAATGATGAAATTGGAAGCCGTTGGGTTACGAGGCGCTGCGAATCTGATGCCTTCTGAACTGTCCGGTGGTATGGCAAGACGTGCTGCTTTGGCTCGTGCTATTGCTCTTGATCCTGATTTGATTATGTTTGATGAGCCTTTTGTCGGCCAAGATCCGATTACTATGGGGGTTTTGGTGAAACTGATTGATGAACTGAATAAAGCGCTTGGCGTGACCTGTGTGGTTGTTTCCCACGATGTACCGGAAGTTCTAAGCATTGCAGATTATGCTTATATTATTGCTGGACAACAGATTATTGCTGAGGGTACTGCGCAACAGTTGCAATCTAATTCTGATCAGCGGGTGCGGCAATTTCTTGATGGTATTGCTGATGGGCCGGTACCTTTCCGTTTCCCGGCTGGGGATTATAAAACTGAGTTATTAGGATAATGGGATGTTAATGTTAACACAGGTGCTAGCGGCACTTGGCAGACGGGCTATGGAGGTATTTGCCTCTTTTGGTCGTGCTGGTTTTATGCTTTTTGGTGCGATAATTGGCAGACCAGAACCTGCCAGACAATGGTCATTACTGCGACAGCAACTTTTTAGTGTGGGTGTTCAGTCATTGTTGATTATCGTGGTTTCAGGATTGTTTATTGGCATGGTGCTTGGTTTACAGGGATATCTGGTACTGACAACATACAGCGCAGAAGCCAGTCTTGGCATGATGGTGGCGGTATCTCTGTTGCGTGAATTGGGGCCGGTTGTGACAGCCCTGTTGTTTGCTGGTCGTGCAGGGTCAGCTTTGACCGCAGAGATAGGTTTGATGAAAGCTACGGAACAAATTTCCAGTTTAGAGATGATGGCTATAGATCCATTACGGCGTGTGATAGCCCCACGTTTCTGGGCTGGATTTATCAGTATGCCGTTGTTGTCCTTGATTTTTGTGGCTGTAGGTATTTGTGGAGGTGCAATGGTTGGTGTTGATTGGAAAGGGATTGACAGTGGTTTCTTCTGGGCTTCCATGCAGTCTGCTATAGAGTGGCAAAAAGATTTACTCAACTGTTTTATTAAAAGTGTTGTTTTCGCTATTACTGTAACCTGGATTGCTTTATTCAATGGTTATGATGCGATACCTACCTCAGAAGGGATCAGCCAGGCAACGACTAGAACGGTGGTTCATGCGTCATTAGCCGTTTTAGGTTTGGATTTTGTGCTGACAGCACTCATGTTTGGGAACTAAGTCAATGCAAAGCAAGAAAAATGAAATTTGGGTTGGGTTTTTTATCTTGATTGCACTGGCTGCAATCGTCTTTTTGTGTCTTAAAGTGGCAGATATTAAATCAGTAGGTAGTCAACCGACTTACCGCTTGTACGCAACTTTTGACAATATTGGGGGTCTGAAAGAACGTTCACCGGTAAAAATTGGTGGTGTAGTGATTGGCCGTGTCGTAAATATCTCTCTTGATGAGAAAACTTATACGCCACAGGTGGCACTAGATATCATGAAGCAATATAACCGAATCCCTGATACCAGCTCTCTTTCCATTCGGACTTCGGGTTTGTTGGGTGAACAATATATTGCCCTAAATATGGGGTTTGAAGATCCCGATATGGGAACCAATATTCTGAAAGATGGTGACCGTGTGCAGGATACCAAATCAGCAATGGTACTTGAGGATATGATCGGTCAGTTCCTGTATAAAAGCGGAGATAATTCTCAAGGTGGGGCTGAGCATACTTCAGCGCCCACAGCCAGTAACTGAAATATCGTTAAAAGGAACCAATTATGTTGAAGAGATTATTAATGGTGGCGTTGCTGGTGGTTGCGCCATTAGCTAGTGCAGTTGATCAGACCAATCCTTATAAGTTGATGCAGGATGCGGCAGAGAAGACTTTCACTCGATTGAAAAATAGTCAATCAAAAATTCGTCAGAATCCAGATTATTTACGCCAAGTAGTGAAAGAAGAACTACTACCTTATGTGCATATCAAATATGCTGGAGCGTTGGTTCTGGGAAGCTACTATAAAGATGCAACTCCGGCACAACGAGACGCTTATTTTGCTGCGTTTACATCCTATTTAGCGCAGGTTTATGGGCAGGCTTTGGCAATGTATCATGGTCAGACTTATCAAGTTGATCCCGAGAAGCCATTGGGAGATAACAATATTATTGCTATTCGTGTCACTATCCTTGATCCGAATGGCCGCCCTCCTGTCCGCCTTGATTTCCAGTGGCGTAAAAATAGTAAAACTGGCTATTGGCAGGCATATGACATGATTGCAGAGGGTGTCAGTATGATTACAACCAAGCAGAGTGAATGGGCTTCTATCTTGCGTCAACAAGGTATAGATGGCTTAACTAAGCAGCTTGAAATCAGTGCTCGTCAGCCAATCACTCTGGAAGAGAAAAAGTGAGATGAATGAGAGTTTGAGCTGGGAAAAAGCAGGACAGACATTGATTCTAAAAGGTATTTTGAATCGTGACAGCTTGCTTCCTCTCTGGCTGCACAAGGAAAAGTTACTGGCCAATATCAACGATATCAATGTGTCACAGCTTGAACATGTGGATTCTACCGGGTTAGCTCTTTTAGTCCGTTTTAAACACCATATGCAGAAGGAAGGGGTTGAGTTACTTTTGTCCGGTATTAGTGAACGGCTCAGTACCCTGATTATGCTTTACGATCTGCAAGAAATTATCATTGATAGCTAGCCGCTATTATCGACAATTATCTGTATAATAAGCGCCCTTGTAAGCAGAAATTTTACAAGGGCGTTTTCATAGTTTAAGAGTAAGTCGGATTCTATTAGGATAGATGACTGTCTATCTATACTTCTAACTACAGAATTGAGCAATTATGGATACTAACGAGATTAAGCAAGTGCTGATGGATAAATTAGCACTAGATGAAGTCATTGTTAACGGAGATGGGAGCCATTTCCAGGTTATTGTGGTTGGTGAAATGTTTGCTGGTATGAGTCGAGTAAAACAGCAGCAAGCCGTTTATGCGCCTTTGATGGAATACATTGCTGATAATCGTATTCATGCCCTGTCAATCAAAGCTTATACACCGGATGATTGGAAAAGAGATCGTAAGCTCAACGGTTTTTAATGCTGTTTGCCTCGCCGCGAACAGCAAAATTATATAAAGAGAGTAGTCACAGATGGATAAATTTCGTGTAAAAGGACCAACTCGCCTGTCGGGTGAGGTTTCTATTTCCGGGGCAAAAAATGCTGCACTGCCAATCTTGTTCGCCGCGTTGTTGGCTGAAGAGCCTGTTGAGTTGCAAAATGTTCCAGAACTGAAAGATATTGACACCACTATCAAATTGTTAAATCGCCTTGGAACCAAGGTTGAACGTAATGGTTCCGTATTTGTGGACGCCCGTGATGTGAATCAATATTGTGCGCCTTACGATTTGGTAAAAACGATGCGTGCATCTATTTGGGCATTAGGTCCATTGGTAGCGCGTTTTGGTCAAGGGCAAGTTTCTTTGCCGGGGGGATGTGCTATTGGCGCACGCCCGGTCGATTTACATATCAGTGGCCTGGAACAGTTAGGTGCTGAAATCGTTTTGGAAGAGGGTTATGTCAAGGCTTCCGTTAATGGGCGCTTGAAAGGTGCCTGCATTGTGATGGATAAAGTCAGCGTTGGGGCGACAGTTACTATTATGACTGCGGCAACGTTAGCGGAAGGGACAACCGTTATTGAGAATGCAGCCCGCGAACCTGAAATTGAGGATACAGCTAATTTTCTCAATACATTGGGTGCGAAGATCACTGGCGCGGGTACTGACCATATCATCATTGAAGGTGTAGAACGTCTTGGTGGTGGTGTATATCGTGTATTACCAGACCGTATTGAGACCGGTACATTCTTGATTGCGGCTGCGATATCTGGAGGTAAGGTCGTTTGTCGTCATGCTAAGCCTGATACGTTAGATGCTGTATTGGCAAAATTGCGTGAAGCTGGCGCTGATATTGAAATTGGTAAGGATTGGATAAGTCTTGATATGCACGGTAACCGACCGAAAGCAGTGACATTGCGTACTGCGCCGCATCCAGGCTTTCCGACCGATATGCAGGCACAGTTTAGTTTGCTGAATTTGGTGGCTGAAGGTGCTGGTATGATCACCGAAACTATTTTCGAAAACCGTTTCATGCATATTCCCGAATTAATCCGTATGGGAGCTCATGCTGAAATTGAAAGCAATACGGTGCTTTGCCATGGTGTTAAAAAGCTTTCTGGTGCTCAAGTAATGGCGACTGATTTACGCGCATCTGCGAGTTTGGTTCTGGCTGGTTGTATTGCTGAAGGTGTGACTATCGTTGACCGTATCTATCATATTGATCGTGGTTATGAGCATATTGAAGATAAACTGCGTGGACTTGGTGCGGATATTCAACGAGTGAAATAAGCGGAAAAGTAATTTTGTTGTCTTATTTGGAAACAGACGATATTGCAGTTTAATTGACGGCTCTTTTCCCCTAAGGGATAGGTACTTACATATCGCGAGCTGACCCAACACATTTGTATCTAACTGGGTCAGTTCCTTTGCTGAATATTCTGACAGCAGTTGTAGTGGTTCAGTAAGAGTGATAAGCCCGCTAGTATCAGGTGCGCTTATTATAAGGCGGTGAAAAGGTATGTTATTCTGCTATGCTTGTTGCCTCTTGTATCAGATGCCATATCGTTGTACCTGATTTTGCTCTTTTAATATCAAAAGCAATAATGCCCTGAGCAAAGAAATACTGCTTCTCTGTTATGCTGTCTGTCTTCCAGAATCCACTGACTAGTGCTGGGTGGCCAGCTCGGAGTGGTGTGACATGCAGAGGTGCACGGTCGTAACGGGTATACCAGGCTTACGTGGAAATAGCATCAAAATGACCGAAGCCATAAAAATGCAGGGAATGACCTTCACTAGGGATCACTCGTATCGGGCATATCAGCTGATTAATGGCAAAATAACTCTCCAGGACGCTGCACGGCAGTGTGTTGCGTATCCAGGATTCCCCACCCTGAAGTCCTACAAAGCGTTTTTGCTGGGATAACTAATACTCACCATATTCTTCAATGGTTACTTGTAGTGATAACAATTTCCCATTGCGCAATAGCGTTACAGGAACAACACCGCCGGGGCGTATTTCAGCTACTTGATCCATTGTTTCAACCGCTGAAATAGCCGGTTTTTTATTTACACTGGTAATAATATCACCTACTTTGATACCGGCTTTCTGTGCTGGCCCATTGGGGGTAACTTGAAATACCCGAAGTCCCTGAATTTGATTAATATTGCCGTTATAAGAGTGAATATGTGGAAGCTCTTGTGACACGATGCCAATAAAACCTCGGATAACCCGCCCGTCGCGGATAAGTTTCTGCATAATCTTTGTGGCGAGTTCGGTAGGAATAGCAAAACCCAACCCTTCTGGGGTTTCGCCATTTTCACTTTTATCGAATGATAATGTATTGATTCCCACCAGTTCTCCAAGGGTATTGATCAATGCACCTCCAGAGTTACCTTGATTAATAGAAGCATCGGTTTGGAGAAAGTTTTGGCGGCGAGTGGGACTTAATCCAACGCGGCCAGTGGCGCTAATAATTCCCTGAGTAATAGTTTGTCCCAGATTATAAGGGTTACCGATGGCCAGAACGACATCTCCTACATGCGCTACCCTATTTGGATTAATGGGAATGACAGGCAAGTTTTCAGCATCAATTTTCAAGACTGCAAGATCTGTTAGACTGTCAGAACCTACGACCAGAGCTTCATAAAAATGGCCGTCTTGCAGTGCAATAATAATTTGCCCCGCGTTATTGATAACGTGTTTATTGGTGAGAATGTACCCTCTATCGCTCATGATAACACCAGAACCAAGGGTGTGGTTTTCCCGGCCTTGATGAGAAAAACTCCCCATGTTACTGCTGTAGACGTTAACCACAGCGGGCGCCGCTCTGCGGACACCTTTATTAAAACTGAATGGAGCTTTGTCATTACTGTTGCTGGTGATTGCGGATATCAGCTCGGTAGGGCGCAGTGATGGAACGGTAATCAGCAAAATTACAGCTACAAAAAATCCTAAAAAAGCAGAACGTAGCAATTTGGCTATCATGAGTATTATTCAGTGTGAGTTAATGAGTCATTGCAGGATAACATAGAAATTAACAGACACAGCATTATGCTGCATCTCAGATTGTTTGGTGTTTCGATTATCATTGTTGAGTTTTGATTAACGATAAAACGAGAAAGTCTATACTGACAGTTTTTATGGGCATTAAATACTTCTTTTATAATCAGATGGGTTTTAACGCTGTTTTTACTGCCTTTAGCCTTGATGTTTAGCGTTTTTTGTTTATTCCGCTGATCTCGATCTTTTCAGTTTAAATCATGTGAGGGATCATTTTTCATACCATCTGAAAATAAAGGATTATAGAAATCTTCACTCATTCTGGTGTCTTATCTGAATGTGATAAAACAGCCGCTTATAGTCTTCCAGTGTGGTTTAAAACATTCCTATTTTTATCTTTTTAATGTGAACTCGTGATGAAATCAATACATGTCATTATTTTTTCAGGCTATTCTTGCTTTCTGTCAATATTTAAATACCTATTCAACTGTTATAACTTTTTTGATTTATAATCTGTCAGAATGTTTCCTCATTGTTGATGAAATAAGGAATTATTAAGTATTAAAGAAAGTTAATCAACCGATAACATGCTATTCTGAATTTTCGATAATGCGAAAATACCTCTTATTCCTTTAAATGGTTTTCTAGCGGTATAAGACACAACATTACGTTGTGTCTTAACGGGAACTAGATGGAATTTTTTTATTAATTTCTCAGTAACAGATAAATACTTTCCTCACCGCGAAGAATGTTCAACGCTATTACCGGCGGTTTGGCATCAATGACTTTGCTTAGTTCGTTAATATTCTGTACACGTTCATTATTCATCCCAACAATCAGGTCATTTTTCTGTAAACCAGACATTGCTGCGGGTGAATTTTGCATGACACTATCGATTTTCACACCGTAAGTACCTTTTACTTCACCATTACTCAGCGTTGCACCTTGCAGAGCAAGAGTCAGGTTTCCTGCTTTGGTTGTTTGACCTTCATTGCTTTCCAGGATCACAGAAACTTCCATCGGTTTGCCTTTACGTAATAGGCCAATTTTAATTTCTTTACCTGGTATAGTTGTGCCAATTTTTGCCTTCAGCTCAGCAAAGCTATTGATCTTCTTACCATCAACAGAAACCAGAATATCGCCGGATTTAATACCTGCTTTCGCAGCTGAGGATTTTGGCAATACTTCACTGACAAATGCGCCACGTTGAGCATCAATATTGAATGCCTTGGCGATATCGGAATTCATTTCGGTACCTTTAATACCAAGAATACCGCGTTTGACTTCACCATGAGCGATAAGCTGCTCACTTAGGGTTTTTGCCATATTACTTGGAATAGCAAAGCCGATACCAATGTTACCCCCGCCCGGTGCCAGAATTGCGGTGTTGATACCAATCAACTCACCATTCAAATTAACCAGTGCGCCACCAGAATTACCGCGGTTAATTGATGCATCAGTTTGGATAAAATTCTCTAATCCTTCCAGGTTCAGGCCGCTACGTCCTAACGCAGAGATAATTCCTGAAGTCGCAGTTTGACCAAGGCCGAATGGATTACCGACGGCAACAGCAAAATCACCCACTCGCAACTTATCAGAATCGGCCATCGTAATTGCAGTTAAATTTTTAGCACCTTTCAGTTGCAGCAAGGCAATATCAGTCTGAGGATCGCGGCCTAACAATCTGGCTTCATATTCGCGCCCATCATTTAATTGAACACGGATTTTATCTGCGTTATCAATAACATGATTATTGGTTAATATGTAACCTTTAGCGGCGTCAATAATGACACCTGAGCCAAGCCCTTGAAATGGGCGGGTACTTTCACGGCCCATGGGTAAATTTGGACCAAAGAAGAATCGGAACTCCTCAGGTATATTAGGTTCTTGCTGTACCTGCGTACCGGAAACATGCACACTGACAACGGCAGGCAGTACTTTCTCAAGCATCGGTGCGAGGCTTGGCAACTCCTGACCAGCGATAGCGGCAGGTAATGCGGCGTTACTAACAGCCGGAACAGAAATGATAGACAACCCGATACTGATTGCTAACGCACTAAGGAATAAGTTTTTTCTTTTCATCTAATTTAGTTCTCTTGTATGCCTGAGCCAGAAGGCTGATTGCCTATCCCAATAGGGCTATTTTTGCCCATCTTTAAATGATGTACTACGTGTATGTTCCGTTTTTTCATGCTGTCCGTGTTCACTGTTCATTCACAAAAACGGCCTGTAACAATGATGTCTATTGGGACAAGCTCTAAATAAGTTAATTTGAGCAAGTTGCCATGATTACTCTATGACCCTCAATTATTAAGTAAAGTTCATCTGGCAAATAGCGCTAGTACATTTTTTTACAGGGATTTACATGAATTGAGGAATAAAAAAACAAAATTTCTTGCAAATGGGTGATCGATTTTGCGTTTGGATTTTTTGCTGTGGCATAAAACATGCCACAGCTGATGTGGTTACTGGTTTTTTTCGTTAACAGGACGGAACAAACCGGAAGCACTATCAGAGTAATCTCTTGGTGGCATTTTAACCGGAGCCTGATCGTTATCCGCTTCTGATTCGGTCAGTCGATAATTAAATGGGTTTTCTTGTACTGGCATATTAGGCATCAGTTCATGAGAACTTTTAACCATATGTTGATACAACTGACGATAATCGCGAGCCATATTGTCGAGTAGTTCTGCACTGTGGGCAAAATGACCGACTAATTCTTTACGGTACTCTTCCAGTTCTGATTTACTATTCTCCAATTCAGTTTGTAAGGCTTCCTGCTGGCGTAGCTTAGTGTTACCAAAGCGCATGACTAGCGCTCCGATAACAAAACCAACTATCAATCCAATCAGTGCATACTCCCAAGTCATAGCTACTCCTTCATCAACATCGTGTTCAGCAGAATGTTTCACTTAATTATCGTCACTATAACCGTTAATCTAGTCAGAGTGGAATATTGATCATGATTTACATATTGTTTGTAGACCTTATTCTGAACCTTATTGTAGACAATTGATCCGGTAATAAGGTCAATCTGAATCATAAAAACGACAAAAAACGGGCGATTATTTTTTTAAGGATTGTTATTGTCATGCCATCATCGATTATCCCTTCATCATTCTATCAAAAAGCCCTTGCTGAGGGTGAATACCAACCAGATGATGTCCAGCGTCTGGCTGTTGCTCAATTGGATGTTATTCACTATGCCTTGGTTAATGCTTTTTCCGGTAATCCAACGAAGAGACAAAGTCTAAAAGGGCGTCTGAGTAAGTTATTAGGGAAACAAGTTCCAATAACTTGTACTCCTGTTCAAGGTCTTTATATGTGGGGGGGCGTTGGCAGGGGAAAAACCTGGTTAATGGATATGTTTTACCAGAGTTTGCCTGATAAGAGAAAACTGCGGTTACATTTTCATCGTTTTATGCTGCGAGTGCATGAAGAACTAAAAGAGTTACAGGGACATGAAAATCCCCTGGATGTTGTAGCTGATGGTTTTAAAGCAGAAACAGATGTGCTCTGTTTTGATGAATTTTTTGTTTCTGATATTACTGACGCCATGATTCTTGGAACATTATTGGAGGCGCTTTTTGTAAGAGGGATAACGTTGGTTGCAACATCCAATATTCATCCTGATGGACTTTATCGTAATGGCTTACAGCGGGCACGTTTTTTACCGGCTATTGAACAGATTAAAAAACATTGTGATGTCATGAATGTGGATGCAGGTATTGATTATCGACTGCGTACTTTAACGCAGGCTCATCTCTATTTTACGCCATTAAATGAAGATAACGAGCGTGCTATGGATCAAATGTTTACCCGTTTGGCGGGTAAAAACAGTGAGCAAGCGCCCGTGCTGGAAATTAACCACCGGCAGATGCCGACAATTCGTAGCGCGGATGGTGTATTGGCAATTGGATTTAAAGTGTTGTGTGAAGATGCACGCAGCCAGGTGGATTATATTGTTTTATCAAAACTTTATCACACCGTTCTGTTATATCAGGTTCCAGTAATCATGCCCGGTAATGAAAACGCCGCTCGTCGTTTTCTTGCTCTTGTTGATGAATTTTATGAACGCCGAGTGAAACTTATTATCAATGCTCAAGTGCCGATGGAGCAGATTTATCAAGGTGTTTTGCTGACTTTCGAATACCAGCGCTGCTTGTCCCGTTTGCAGGAAATGCAAAGTGAAGAATATCTGAAATTACCTCATTTGCCTTAATTCTATGCTTACCTTGTTTGTGGGAATTAAAGCTGATTTTAAATATTTAAATTGGGGTCGATTTTTATTTATGACTTCTCTATAATCTTGCGACCCCACGTTACAGCAATGTTTTTTTCCCAAAAACTTGCATAGTGCCGGCATAGGCTATTCGAAGGGGTAGGTTTGCTGGACAAGAGTCGTGTGAACCTCGGCAGTTTTTGAACCTTGAGTGTTCACCAACGTGTAACTTATTATTGGGTAAGCTTTAATGAAAACTTTTACAGCTAAACCAGAAACCGTAAAACGCGACTGGTATGTTGTTGACGCAGATGGCAAAACCTTAGGCCGTCTTGCAACTGAAGTGGCTCGTCGTCTACGCGGCAAGCATAAAGCGGAATACACTCCGCACGTTGATACAGGTGATTACATCATCATCGTTAATGCAGAAAAAGTTGCTGTAACTGGCAACAAGCGTTCTGATAAAATCTACTATCACCACACTGGTCACATCGGTGGTATCAAGCAAGCGACCTTTGAAGAGATGATTGCCCGCCGTCCTGAGCGTGTAATTGAAATCGCGGTTAAAGGCATGCTGCCAAAAGGGCCACTGGGTCGTGCAATGTACCGTAAACTGAAAGTTTACGCAGGTAGCGAGCACAACCATGCGGCACAGCAACCGCAAGTTCTGGACATTTAATCGGGATCATAGGCAATGGCTGAAAATCAATACTACGGCACTGGTCGCCGCAAAAGCTCTTCCGCACGTGTCTTTATTAAGCCAGGTAGCGGTAACATCGTAATCAACAAACGCAGCCTCGAAGTTTACTTCGGTCGCGAGACAGCGCGCATGGTTGTTCGTCAGCCACTAGAGCTGGTTGATATGTTGAACAAACTGGATCTGTACATCACTGTTAAAGGTGGTGGTATTTCTGGTCAGGCGGGCGCAATCCGTCACGGTATCACCCGTGCACTGATGGCATACGACGAAACTCTACGTTCTGATCTTCGTAAAGCTGGCTTCGTTACCCGCGATGCCCGTGAAGTTGAACGTAAGAAAGTTGGTCTGCGTAAAGCTCGTCGCCGTCCACAGTTCTCTAAACGTTAATTTTTGGCCTTACGGCAAATTAGTTAATGTTCAAACCCGTCTTTTTGACGGGTTTTTTTACTTAATTATCCATACACTTCCCCCAAAATGTACAAAATCTGGTAGACTAGTGCCAATTTTTGCCTCATCCATTTATCTGCCTACTATCCTGAACGATGATAATTGTATTGAGTAGTGCATTGCGTATCTACAGTTGCGGCGCAGAAACATAAGGGGTGAGAATGAATGAGCAGGAATAGTCTTTCATTTATAGCGTAGGACTATTCGTTCTTTTTTTAGATAAACTTGGAGGTTTTCATGGCTGTCGCTGCCAACAAACGTTCGGTAATGACTCTGTTTTCAGGCCCGGCCGACATTTTTAGCCATCAAGTGCGAATTGTACTGGCGGAAAAAGGTGTCAGTGTTGAGGTTGAGCAGGTTGAAGCAGGTAATCTGCCACAGGACCTTATTGATTTGAATCCTTATCAGACAGTTCCGACTTTAGTTGATCGTGAGCTGACGTTGTATGATTCCCGCATTATTATGGAATATTTGGATGAGCGTTTTCCTCATCCACCATTGATGCCAGTGTATCCTGTTGCCCGCGGCTCCAGTCGTTTGATGATGCACCGCATTGAAAAGGATTGGTATTCCCTGATGCACACTATTGAAAAAGGTAATTCTCAGGAAGCCAATATTGCTCGTAAACGATTAGCAGAAGAACTGCTGGCAGTCGCACCAATATTTAAAGAAATGCCGTTCTTTATGAGCGAAGAATTCAGTTTGGTTGACTGTTATCTTGCTCCTTTATTATGGCGTTTACCTGTACTGGGGATAGATTTGCCTGGTTCGGGTACCAAAGATTTGCAAATTTACATGCAGCGTGTTTTTGAACGTGACGCATTCTTAGCTTCATTAACAGAAGCTGAACGCGAAATGCGTCTGCAATCCAGCAGGAACTGATTTATGGAGCTGTCTCAAATGTCTCCCCGTCGCCCTTATTTGTTACGCGCTCATTACGAGTGGCTACTAGATAATAATATGACTCCATATCTGGTTGTAGATGTGACTTTACGTGGAGTTAATGTGCCAATGGAATATGCTCGTGATGGGCAAATTGTGCTGAATATAGCACCGAGAGCTGTTGGTAATCTTGAATTAGCTAATGAAGAAGTGCGCTTTAATGCCCGTTTTGGCGGTGTTCCCCGTCAGGTATATGTACCAATGGCGGCGGTTATTGCTATTTGTAGCCGTGAAAATGGGGCGGGAATGATGTTTGAGCCTGAAACAGCTTATAATGATGAATATCTTTTTGAGTCTGCTTCAAATAAAGGTGAGATGGGCACTTCTACATCAGTAACAGATAGTTTGGTACTGGTTACTAATATCCCTGGTGATGCTCAAGATGACAGTGGAACTTCACCTGATGATGAGCCACCAAAACCGGCAAGAGGGCGTCCTGCTTTGCGGGTAGTTAAATAATAAATTAACAGGGGATGGGATCGCTTAATAGCGATTAGCCATGGTTGTCTCCATGAAAAAGGTTAAAATCCGATGATTGCCGATCATCGGATTTTTTATGTGCAACTTGCTGATATTTTTTCTTATATATTATCGGACGGTTGTAATTCAGTCGTTTAATGATCAGTTTACTTTGCTTCTGAATAACCTAAATAGAGTAGAAGGTATCTATAAGACGCACAATATTGATGTTTAATATAAAATTATAAAAAAATGGATATTTAAAGATTACGAGCTGTTTTGTTCAACTCTATTTTCTAATATCTTGGAAAAATACTTTATTCAATTCTTAAAGGGTTTTGGTATTTAATAATATGATTGTGTTAAAGTATTTGGTTGTTATTGTTAATTTTTGGCATTGATTTCATTGTGATTTTTTACTAAAAAATAATAATCTATTAATTTAATAAAAAATTAATGCCATGATTGTTTTCATGGACTATGCTTCCAGATTATAGCTTTTCTTTGTGTTTATAGGGAGAATATATTATGTAAATTTTTTTATTGTATATTCTATTTTGTGTTATTAGTACGTGGATATATTTCTCGAAAATAATATCGATACTATTAGAATTATAGTGATGAAGGGTATGATGATATGGTTTCTTAGATAGTAAATGTAAGAAATGTGGTTGTTATTGAATTAAATGAGATAATTAAATCAGAGGTGATTTACGAATAAGTAAATAATTTTTTGATATAACAGAATATATATTAAGATGGTGTTTGTGCTGTTTGTAAATTGAAGATGGATGCCTAAATGTCATCTATTTTTAGCTATTGTTTTCTTGGTGAATTTTGCTATTGGGGTGTGTGGGATGTATATCGAAACAGATGAAAGTGAATTTTCAAATATTCGTTCATTGAATTACCGCAGGTTGTGAGTGATATTGGGAATATTTGGCAACAAGATCTTCAGGTGATGTTTTAATATTTAAATCCACAATAGGGTGATGTTGTTCTTGAAATTGGTTAATGTTCTGGTTTTTTTAATTTTCCTATCGCTGATGCTCTGAGTGACAGAGGTCATTTGTTTGTTACTGATCCTTCAGAGGAATATTTGAAACCTGTTCTGGATAGTATTTGTCCTAATATGACAGTATTTGTACAAGGAGCTGAGAACATTTCTCTTAGTGAAAATCAGCCACAGACACTATTATTTTTTACTGCTATTTTTCCTGTTTTTCTCGACATATCTCGTTCTGCGCTACCGCAAATGGTGTTTCTTTTAACTCTGTGGTTGGGATGTACCTTTTTTGTACATATTGTTTGTGCTTTTTTATGAGATATTTCAGTTGGTTACTTAAAAACATAGTGTTGTTTTAATATTACGGTCGGAATTATCTTCTTAAGTTTGGCGCTATATATGGCTCTTCAGGTTGAATTGTATGTGATTTAGTATTGTTTCTGGTTTCTTAATTGAGTAATTAAAAGAGATTTATAGGGGAATAGCAGACAGTGATGTCACTTTCCATGATTAAATAAAAGTCGGTAGAGATAGACAATTTATCTGTTTGTTTTCTCAAAGTTACCTGTCAAATAATTACCCCAGGTATTAGATTTCATTGAGAATATTTAGCTCCATTCGAGTGAATTTGTCACTGCATGAAACATTGACACGAAGTCATTCATGTTGGCATATGTGGTAATTATCAAGAACGGTTAGAATACCGATGGAAATCTTGTATTCAATTTTCCAGTCAGTAAACAGGGACTGACTAAAGTGGATCGATACCAGGCCCATTGATTTAAAATTCTAAATTGTAGGCTTTATCTAATTCCCAGAAACACTCTTCCGCTCTTCCTTTAATTTCATAATCTGTAATGGATTTCAGGCTTTTTCTGACTTTATCGACAAACTCTATTTTATTTTTTCTGGTTCCAAGTTCTGGTGGGATTGTACAGATATCAGCTAATGATACATTTTTTTCTTTATCTGCGGCAGCAAGGACATCAACAGGATTATTGATTAATGCAATAGATAGGGAGTAACGTATCTCTTTGGAAAAATCAAAGTGCATACTTTGAGTTAATTTGAAAGCCAACTTTACCCAGTTACTATCACCAGTAGTAATTTTGTGCGTTATTTCTTGTCTGGCACCTGTCTCTCCTAATTCTGCAACAACAGAGTTGACACCTCTGTTTCTAATCTCTCTGGCAATATCATTGGCTGTAATGGTTGGTGATAAAGCAAGTGCCGGAAGACTGGTAAACAAAGTCGAAGACAATAAGAGTAGAGCTTCTAGTATTCGCATTAATATTTCCAATATTTATAGTTGAGTAAGTATAGTGATATATGAATCCAGTGTTTTAAATATCTTATTTAAAATTCATTATAATAAGAAGAAATATTTCCAGATAATCAGTATGACAGCAATAAGTGTGGAATGTTCATTAAGATACTTACTGCCTATCCCAATAGGGCTATTTTATTTGCCATTTTGAACCTGGGCAGTGCTCAAAATCCTCACGTACTACGTGTACGCTCCGGTTTTTCCGCGCTGTCCGTGTTCAAACTGCCTGCAACAATTACGCCTATTGAGATAGGCTCTTACTCTATATATTAAGAGTGGTCTAATTAATATGGGTTATCAAACTGATAATAGAAATATGGGAGCTAGGAAGCTCCCTTTGTAGATTTTAGATATTGAGGTAGTCAAGAATACCTTGTGCTGCTTTACGCCCTTCGGCAATCGCTGTGACAACCAGATCGGAGCCGCGAACAGCATCTCCACCAGCAAATATCTTGGGATTGCTGGTCTGGAAAGGAATATCAGAGAACTCTGGTGCGATAATACGCCCCTGTTTGTCTAATATGACTTGATGATCGTTTAGCCAGTTCATTGAATGTGGTTTAAAACCAAATGCCATAATCACTGCATCAGCTTCGAGTAGATGCTCTGAGCCTGCAATAATTTCAGCCTGGCGGCGTCCATTATCATCAGGCTTACCTAATTGAGTCTGTGCCATTTTTACGCCACACACTTGACCTGAACTGTTGATCTCAATACCGATAGGTTGCAGATTAAACAGAAATTCCACGCCTTCTTCCCTGGCATTTTTCACTTCACGGCGAGAGCCAGGCATGTTCATTTCGTCACGGCGATAAGCGCAGGTAACGGAAGCTGCTTTCTGGCGAATAGAAGTTCTGACGCAATCCATAGCAGTATCGCCACCACCGAGCACGACGACCCGTTTGCCTAGCATATTAATGAAAGGCTGTGATTGTTGGTCGGGATAACCCATTAGATGCTGAGTATTAGCAATCAGGAATGGAAGCGCATCATAAACGCCATCAGCATCTTCGTTTGCCAGTTTTCCACGCATCGACTGGTAAGTTCCAACACCAAGAAATACAGCATCAAACTGTTCAGTGAGTTCAGACAGAGCAATATCTTTGCCTATTTCAGTATTGAGCCGGAACTCAATGCCCATCTCAGAAAAAATTTCACGGCGTCGTACCATCACTTCTTTTTCTAATTTGAATGCAGGTATGCCAAAAGTGAGTAATCCACCTATTTCTGGGTGACGATCAAAAACGACGGCTTGTACACCATTACGGGTCAATACATCAGCACAAGCTAGCCCGGCAGGGCCAGCGCCAATAATAGCGACTTGTTTTCCCGTTGGTTGAACTTGTGACATATCCGGCTTCCAGCCCATAGCAATAGCTTTATCGTTGATATAGCGTTCAATATTACCGATAGTCACAGCACCAAATTCATCATTCAAAGTGCAGGCGCCTTCACAAAGACGATCCTGTGGACAAACGCGGCCACAGACTTCCGGTAGGCTGTTTGTCTGGTGAGATAAATCAGCCGCTTCCATGATACGCCCTTCATTGGCAAGTTTGAGCCAATTCGGAATGTAGTTATGAACAGGGCACTTCCATTCGCAATAAGGGTTACCACACGAAAGGCAGCGATCTGCCTGTGTTTGAGCCTGGACTTCTGAAAATGACTCATAGATTTCTACAAATTCTATTTTGCGGATTTTCAGCGGTTTTTTAGGCGGATCGACGCGTTGTAAGTCGATAAATTGATAAACATTCTGACTCATTTTGACTCCTTACTGCGCCTGAATTCGTAATTCTGCGGAAGAACGACTGCGATGTCCCAGAAGGGCTTTCACATCACTAGATTTAGGTTTCACAAGTGCAAATTTACTCAGCCACTGTTGCCAGTTAGCAAGAATATCTTCACCACGCTGAGAACCAGTCAGAAGAACGTGTTCAGTGATAAGCCCCCTCAAATGTTCTTCGTGGATAGCCAAGGTATCTACTGCCAGTACTTCTACCAATTCTGGATTAACCCGTTTACGGAAATCATCATTTTCATCTAGAACATAAGCAAAGCCACCGGTCATTCCAGCACCAAAGTTTATTCCAGTACGTCCGAGAATACAGACGATACCGCCTGTCATATATTCACAACCATTATCTCCGATACCTTCCACAACAGTAAGCGCACCTGAATTGCGAACGGCAAAGCGTTCTCCGGCGCGTCCGGCAGCAAACAGCTTGCCTCCGGTTGCACCATAAAGACATGTGTTACCAATAATGGTTGCTTGGTGGCTTTTGAAGGCAGATCCCACTGGAGGGTGTATTACAATGCGTCCTCCAGCCATACCTTTGCCGACATAATCATTGGCATCACCAATAAGTGTTAGCTCCAAACCGCCTGCATTCCAGACACCAAAACTCTGACCCGCAGTACCGTTGAAATGAATTTTTATTGGAGTAGCTGTGATCCCTTGGTTACCATGTCGTTCCGCAATAAAGCCAGAAAGAGAAGCTCCGACTGAACGATCTGTATTACGGATATCAAAATAGAAAGTTTTGCTTTTTTGGCTCTCAATATAACTGACGGCTTGAGCCAGTAAGTTTTTATTCAGGATTCCATCATCAAATGTTGGGTTGTTTTCAGTGCAATATAACGTCTTGCCCTGATGTGGTTCAGCTTTTGCTAACAGTGGCTCAAGATTTAATTTGCTCTGTTTTGCTGAGATGCCTTCTAATACTTCAAGCAGGTCAGTTCGGCCGATTAAATCAGTTAGCTTTTTGACACCCAATGCAGCCATAATCTCTCTGGTTTCACGGGCGATAAAGCGGAAATAATTCATTACCCGCTCAGGCAATCCGTGGTAGTGGTCGCGACGTAATTTCTCATCCTGAGTTGCAACCCCGGTTGCACAGTTATTGAGATGGCAAATACGCAGATATTTGCATCCGAGGGCAACCATCGGTCCGGTGCCGAAACCGAAACTTTCAGCGCCAAGAATGGCCGCTTTGATAATATCTACACCTGTTTTCAGTCCGCCATCTACCTGTAAACGGATCTTATGGCGTAATCCATTGGTAACCAGAGCTTGTTGGGTTTCCACTAATCCCAATTCCCACGGGCATCCGGCATATTTCACGGAGGATAATGGGCTGGCCCCGGTACCACCATCGTAACCTGCAATAGTAATGAGATCGGCATAAGCTTTAGCAACACCGGTTGCAATTGTGCCAACGCCCGGCTCTGAAACCAGTTTTACTGAGATTAGTGCTTTGGGGTTAATCTGTTTTAGATCAAAAATCAACTGGGCGAGATCTTCAATTGAGTAAATATCGTGATGTGGTGGTGGCGAAATGAGAGTGATGCCTGGTACGGAATAACGTAATTTTGCAATATAAGTTGTCACTTTATCACCCGGTAACTGCCCGCCTTCCCCAGGTTTAGCGCCTTGCGCTACCTTAATTTGAATTACATCCGCGTTGACCAGATAGGCGGGTGTTACGCCAAACCGACCAGAAGCAACTTGTTTGATACGGGAAACCTTTTTCGTACCGTAGCGAGCGGGATCTTCTCCTCCTTCACCAGAGTTAGAAAAGCCGCCTAGTGTATTCATTGCTTCAGCCAGAGCTTCGTGTGCTTCTGGGCTTAATGCACCAATCGACATTGCTGCGGTATCAAAGCGTTTAAACAGTTCTTCGGCTGGTTCTACTTCATCTATGGAGATAGGTTCATCTTTGGTTTTTATCACCAGCAAATCACGGATTGTCGTAATGGGTCGCTGATTAACCAGATGAGCATATTTCAAGTAGTCTCTGTATTCACCGCTATGAACCGCAGATTGTAGAGCGCTTACGACATCTGGGTTATAAGCATGATATTCACCGTTATGGACATATTTCAGCAATCCACCCTGATCAACTGGCTGGCGGGTAAGCCATGCTCGTTTGGATAAATTTCGTAGATCCTGCTCAAAATCACCGAAGTTTGCTCCTCCAATCCGGCTGATAACGCCGTTGAAGCAAAACTCAGTGAGTTCAGAATGTAAGCCGACGGCTTCAAACAATTTAGAACAACGATAGGAAGCGATAGTCGAGATACCCATTTTCGACATGATTTTATATAGCCCTTTATTGATGCCATTGCGGTAGTTGAGTATGACATCAGCATAAGGTTTGTTAATCGTGCCATTATCGACCATTTTGGCCAGTGACTCGTAAGCCAGATAGGGGTAGATAGCTGTTGCACCGAATCCCAGTAGTACAGTGAAATGATGCGGATCACGGGCACTGGCTGTTTCTACTATCAGATTGGTATCACAGCGTAAACTTTTTTCTACCAGACGATGCTGAATAGCGCCAACAGCCATGGGGGCTGGTATTGGTAATTTTTCTGGTGTGATGTTGCGATCAGATAATATCAGGAGTACCGCACCATCTCTTGCGAGTTGTTCGGCCAAATCACATAGTACAAGTAGCGCATTTTGCAGATTGGTGTTCTGTGGATTGAAAGTTAAGTCTAATCGTTCTGCGCGATAATGTGGACTCTGCTGAGTTGTTAATTGATGAAAATCAGAGTAGAGCAGAATAGGGGATTTAAAGCTTAACCGATGTGCTTGTCCTTCAGCCTCACAAAATACATTCATCTCACGCCCTATGCAGGTGGTGAGAGACATAACATGAGCTTCACGCAGCGGATCAATGGGTGGGTTAGTGACCTGAGCGAATTGTTGGCGGAAATAGTCATAAATAATTCGAGGGCGGCTGGAGAATACAGCAAACGGAGTATCATCACCCATTGAACCTGTTGCTTCCTGGCCGTTTTCTCCCAGAACACGGATAATTTGATCTAATTCTTCATTGCTATAGGCAAATTGCTTGTGATAAACCGCCAGTGATTGATCGTCTAGATCCCGGTGGCCAGATTGATCTTGTCGCAATTCTTCAAATGGGATAAGACGCTTGACGTTTTTATCCATCCATTCTTTATACGGATGGCGACTTTTCAGGTCATTATCGGTCTCTTCTGCATGAAGGATACGGCCTTGGCGGGTGTCAATCACCATGAGTTCACCGGGGCCGACTCTCCCTTTTTCTATGACTTCATCCGGCTGATAATCCCAGATGCCGATTTCGGAAGCACAGGTGATCAGTTTATCTTTTGTGATGACATAACGTGCTGGGCGCAGGCCATTACGATCCAGATTACAAGCCGCATAACGACCATCTGACATGACGATACCGGCAGGACCATCCCATGGCTCCATGTGCATGGAGTTGAAATCAAAGAAAGCCCGCAAATCCTCATCCATATCAGGATTGTTTTGCCACGCAGGAGGAACCAGTAGCCGCATAGCACGGATTAGATCCATTCCTCCATTGAGAAACAGTTCTAGCATATTATCGAGTGAGCTGGAGTCTGATCCTGTTTCGTTTACGAAAGGAGCGGCAGTTTGTAAATCGGGAATGAGTGGAGTTTTGAATTTATAGGCTCTTGCCCGTGCCCACTCGCGATTACCATTTATCGTATTTATTTCGCCATTATGAGCGAGATAGCGGAAAGGTTGTGCCAATGGCCAGCGAGGGACGGTATTGGTTGAGAAACGCTGATGAAACAGGCAAATAGCTGATTCCAGACGCAAATCAGCCAGATCAGGATAGAAGCGGGGCAAATCTGCCGCCATGCATAATCCTTTATAGATAGTGACCAGATTGGACAAACTACAAACATAAAAATCACTGTCGTTGATGCGTTTTTCTATTCGGCGGCGGGCAACGAAGAGACGGCGTTCTAAATCACGTGCGCGCCAGCCAGCAGGAGCATTAACAAAAATCTGTTCAATACGGGGGAGGCTTGAAAGGGCTATTTCACCCAAAATATCACTATTGGTTGGTACTTCACGCCAGCCAACGACTGATAGAGTTTCATTTTGTAACTCCTGTTCGACTATTTCCCTGCAGGTTTGTGCAATCTGAGAGTCCTGGCTGAGAAATAACATACCGACTGCGTAATTACGGGCTAAACGCCACTCTTGTTCTTGTGCGACCATACGAAAAAAACGGTCAGGTTTTTGCAGTAATAAACCGCAACCATCACCCGTTTTACCATCCGCCAGGATGGCACCACGATGTTGCATTCGTGCCAGTGCATGGATAGCGGTACGGACGACTTTGTGGCTTGGCTCCCCTTCGATATGGGCTATCAGTCCAAAACCACAGTTATCCTTTTCTTGAGATTTGTTATATAGCATAGTGAACCTCCCCAGGTTCTGTCCGACTCTCACAGAGACTCACAAAAATTTGTGAGATTAATATCTTTACGGGCGTCTGAATTGCGTCCTTAATCAACCATCACTTGTCTGTTAGAAACAGGTGATATAAACAATTATTATCTCACTGCATAATTATGGTTCAGATGTGGATCTGACTGACGATTTTCAGTGGCTTTCCAAATTAACGAGAAATGTAAATCAGGTCAAATATTGCCGGGATAAGATAGGAACGAGTAAAAATTCTGTTTAATTTAATGATTTTTAAGTAAAAAAAATAATATTGGTGTTGTGTGACATAGATCATGTTGGAATTTTAATGTGAGCTATCTCACTAATATTAGTGTAATATCTGTTTTATATATACTGTTAAGTATTTATTTTCCAGATTTATAGTCTGACAAATATAAACTATATGGCATAGATATATATTTTTATTTATTTATAAGAATAAAGTATTATCCTTTTGGCGTTATTAACATGGCAAAAAAGGATTTTATGCTTGTTTTGGTGACTATTGTGATTATTTATTCATATTTAGATTGTGCAAAAAGGCCGGCAAAGATGAAAAGCCAGAATAATGTTTGGGAAGTCATAACCTAAACTATTACATAATACTATTGTTTTATCAGGTCAACAATTTCTGTATTCCTTCAACAAAGTAGCTGGTTTTTTACGGTATGATTCGGACTGGTCATATGAACGGGAGTCTTTATGAAGTTGCTCAGGGGTCTGGCCCAATATTATGTTGATTTAATGATGAAATTGGGGTTAGTGCGCTTCTCATTACTGCTTGCATCTGCGTTGGTGGTTCTTGCCATGGGCGTACAAATGGTAGTGACTTTCTTGCTTCAGGGGGGAGTACAAAGTATTGATTTAGTTCGCTCAATATTTTTTGGTCTGTTGATTACTCCCTGGGCTGTCTATTTCCTTTCAGTTGTTGTTGAGCAGCTTGAAGAATCTCGACAGCGTTTATCCAGATTAGTTGAAAAATTGGAAGTGATGCGCCAGCGTGATCGAGAACTGAATCAGCAATTAAAAGATAATATTATTAAGCTTAATCAGGAAATTTCAGAAAGAGAAAAAGCGGAACAGGCTCACCTGATATTGTTGGATAAATTACAGGAAGAAGTGAAACACCGTGAGCAGACTCAAATTGAACTGGAACAGCAATCTATATTACTGAAATCTTTTCTCGATGCTTCTCCTGACTTGGTCTATTACCGTAATGAAAATAATGAATTCTCTGGTTGTAACCGAGCTATGGAATTGCTGACGGGTAAGAGTCAAAAACAACTTATTGGTCTGACACCCCATGATGTTTATGACAAAGAAGTTGCTCGCAAGGTGATGGAAACAGACGAGAAAGTCTTCCGTCATAATGTTGCACTGACTTATGAACAATGGCTGGTTTATCACGATGGACGAAAAGCCTGTTTTGAACTGCGGAAAGTCCCTTTTTATGATCGAGTAGGAAAAAGACATGGGCTTATGGGGTTTGGTCGCGATATAACGGAACGTAAGCGCTATCAAGACGCTTTAGAGAATGCCAGTAGGGATAAGACGACGTTTATCTCTACGATTAGCCATGAGCTTCGTACACCTTTAAATGGCATTGTTGGTTTGAGTCGCATCTTGCTCGATACTGAGTTGACTACGGAGCAAAATAATTATCTGAAAACGATTCATGTTAGTGCTATCACGCTGGGTAATATTTTTAATGACATTATAGAAATGGACAAAATTGAGCGGCGCAAAGTACAGATTGATAATCAGCCAATTGACTTTACCGGTTTTATGTCTGATTTGGAAAACCTTTCTGGGCTTTTGGTACAGCCAAAGGGGATTAAATTTGTTATGGAACCGGCATTGTCATTACCCACTAAAATTCTTACAGATGGCACTCGTTTACGTCAAATTTTATGGAACCTGATTGGTAATGCGGTGAAATTCACCCAGGAAGGTGAGATTCATGTTCGAATCTGGTATGAAGAAGGAGAGCGCCTGCTTTTTGAAGTCACTGACACAGGGATTGGTATTCCGTTTGATGAGCAGGAGAAGATCTTTGCGATGTACTATCAAGTGAAAGACAGTAATGGTGGTTGCCCAGCAACAGGAACGGGTATTGGATTGGCTGTATCCAAACGCTTAGCCCAAAATATGGGAGGAGATATTGTGGTGAAAAGTGAACCGGGACAAGGTTCTCGATTTACACTGTCTATCATCGCTCCTGCTCTGGAAGAGAGTCTTTCCTGTGAGGAAGAGACAGAAGATTACCCACTGCCTGCTTTACATATCTTGTTGGTAGAAGATATTGAGCTGAATGTCATTGTTGCCCGCTCAGTATTGGAAAAGCTGGGTAACAGCGTAGAGGTCGTAATGAATGGTAAGGATGCTCTTGAAGTGTTCCAGCCAGGAGAATTTGATCTGGTATTACTTGATATTCAGTTACCTGATATGAGTGGATTAGATATCGCTCGTGAATTGCGTAAACGATATGCCGAACAGGAGCTGCCCCCACTGATTGCGCTGACTGCTAATGTCTTAAAAGATAAAAAAGAATATTTGGATGCGGGTATGAACGGTGTGCTGAGTAAACCGCTTTCTGTTAATGCGTTGACTGCCATTATTGAACAATTCTGGGGAGAACAGTCTGTGTGTTATATGCAATCAAAAGGAGATGATCCGGGATTGATGAAAAAAGATGAAAATTTACTTGATATAGAAATGCTTAATCAATACATCGAGCTCGTTGGTCCTCAATTGATTCGCAACAGTTTATCTGTATTTGAGAAGATGATGCCGGGGTACCTATCTGTTTTGGACTCGAATATGACGGCTAAAGACCAGAAAGGTATTACAGAGGAGGCCCATAAGATAAAAGGTGCCGCTGGTTCGGTCGGATTACGTCATTTACAGCAATTGGCTCAGCAGATTCAATCACCTGATTTACCTGCATGGTGGGACAATGTTCAGGAATGGGTTGATGAGTTAAAGCAAGAATGGAAAAACGATATAGAAATTTTACGGGAATGGTTGGCGGACGCTGAAAAAAAATAACCCCAACCGAGGTTGGGGTGCGCGAATACCAGGGAAAACTTTTTACCCGCCTATCTGATACATATTTGTTGGGGCGAGTAAATGAGGAATTCTCCGTACATCATACAAGTACCAACATAGCAAAGATAAGATTTTTTGTTACAAGATTCATTAAAATCTGTGATGAAGATTGGTGTTTGACCCCCTAAAGGGTTAAGCAATAATCTACTACAAATGGAGAGAGGTATGAAATCAGTTGCGGTTGTCTTAAGTGGATGTGGTGTATTTGATGGCAGTGAAATTCATGAGTCAGTATTAACTATGCTTTCTTTAGACCGTTTAGGTGTTAAGACGAGTTTTTTGTCACCTGATCAGCCACAACTTCATGTTATTAATCATATTGGCGGCGAAGAAGTTGGTGAAAAACGTAATGTCTTACAGGAATCTGCACGTATTTCAAGAGGAAAAATTAAGCCTTTGTCACAGGCAAATGCAGATGAATTTGATGCCCTGATCATTCCTGGGGGATTTGGTGTTGTAAAGAATTTATGTGACTTTGCGGTTAAAGAAGTTGACTGCGAAATAAATAAGGATTTGTTAAGTTTAGTGAGGGCTATGCATAAGCAACATAAACCAATGGGGTTTATGTGTATTGCTCCTGTTATGTTGCCAAAGCTACTTAATAAACCGGTGAAATTAACTATTGGTCATGATCCCAATACTGTTGCCCAAATAGAGAAAATGGGAGGAATACACGTAGCTTGTAAAGTAGATGAGATTGTTGTTGATTTAGAAAATAAAATTGTTACAACTCCAGCCTATATGCTTGCTGAATCTATCTCTCAAGCAGAGGCAGGAATTAATAAACTTGTCAGAAAAGTATTGGAAATGACTGAGTAACCGGGTGAGAAACTCTTTTCAATTTTTATGGCGCTGGTTTAAAAAAATCGTAATTTCAGTCATTATCTTATGGATAGTTTCTGTTGGGGCGTTTTCATTTTTGCCAGTGCCATTTTCTATGGTTATGGTTGAACGTCAGGTTAGTGCTTGGTTATCAGTTAATCTTTCTTATGTTTCTCGTTCTGTCTGGATAGAGCAAGAGCAAATCTCGCCAAATATCGCATTAGCTGTTATTGCTGCGGAAGATCAAAAATTTCCTCAGCATTGGGGATTTGACTTGGATGCTATCGAAAAGGCACTTGAGCATAATAAAAATGACCTTGGAAGACTTCGAGGGGCTTCAACGATTTCTCAGCAAACAGCTAAAAATTTATTTTTATGGGATGGGCGTAGCTGGCTGAGGAAAGGATTGGAAGCAGTGATGACTTTTGCCATTGAGTTGGGATGGACAAAAAGTAGGATTCTCACGGTTTATCTTAATATTGCAGAATTTGGTGATGGTATTTTTGGTGTTGAAGAAGCATCCATACATTATTTCCATAAATCGGCTAGTAAGTTGACAATGTCAGAAGCGGCCTTACTTGCAGCAGTATTACCTAACCCACATCGTTATAAAGTTAGTGCACCTTCGGCTTATGTTTTACAGCGTCAACAATGGATTTTACGGCAAATGCGGTTGTTAGGGGGAGTGAGCTATCTTAAGAAAAATGAGTTAATGAAAAATAATTCAGGGAAGAAGTAGAAGATCACCAGGTTTGACGCAGATATCGATGGAAAAGCGCAAAATACCCGCGCCATAATGGCAGGCGCGGCTTAATACGTTTGGGGATAGCTTATTATGCTGTCACTTTCAGTAATACTTAATTTAGATAAGTGAATGCAGTTGTTACCCGTTTTACTCCGTCAGTTTCGCTGGCAATTTTTGCTGCGGCGTTGCCTTCTTGCTTAGTCAGAATTCCCAGTAAAAAGACTTCGCTGTTTTCTGTAACGACTTTTATGTTGGAAGATTTAACCGAGTCACTCGCCAGAATTTTTGAACGTACCTTGGTGGTGATCCAAGTATCTTTAGATGCAGTACCCAATTCAACAGGTTTACCCTGACGAATTTCATTGTAAATAACCTGCGCTCCGTTAACACGTGATGCGATTTGTTTAGCACGGTCTGAAAGGCTGGAATCTGGGCTTTGGCCTGTCAGCAAAACTTTCCCTTGATAGGCAGTAGTAATAATTCGAGTTTGTTCCTTGAGTTGTTTGTCTTCGTTAAGCGCATTACTCACACGTGCTTCCAGAGTGCCATCATCGACTTGCTGACCGATAGTGCGGGGATCAGTTGCCGTTTTGGTTGCTACGGCGGCGGAACCTATTACCGCAGCACCAATACATCCTTGTAACATTACAGCGGCACAAACCATAGTTAAGAGGGAGAAAAATCGCATGATTGGTTCCTTAGTCATCCTGATGGGGAAAGAGAGTATTGTCGATTAAGTCACATAGGCAGTTAACTGTCAGCATATGAACTTCCTGAATTCTGGTGCTGCGATGCGATGGAATACGAATTTCCACATCCTGCGGCCCTAGTAAGCCAGCAAGTTCACCGCCATCGTAGCCAGTTAGGGCGACAATCGTCATATCGCGGTTTACAGCAGCTTCGACAGCTTTAACAACGTCACGGCTATTACCATGAGTGGAGATAGCTAATAACACATCGCCTTGCTGACCTAATGCTCGAACCTGTTTAGCATAAATTTCATCATGCTGTTTACTGCTTAAAATCGCAGTTATCACCACATTATCTGCGTTAAGGGATAATGCAGGAAGACTTGGACGTTCAGTCTCAAACCGGTTGATCATATTGGCTGCAAACCGCTGTGCCGTTGCGGCTGAACCACCGTTGCCACAGCAAAGGATTTTATTACCATTGAGTAATGACTCAACCATCGTCATTGCAGCACGAGAGATAGCATCAGGTAATGCTTCCGCAGCTGCAATCTGAGTTTGAATACTTTCCGTAAAACAGACTTTAATTCTATCCAGCACGTTTATAACCTACTCAGTATCATTTTAACGAGTGAACTCATTTTGATTGAAGGCATTTGGCAACCACTCAAATCTTTGACCAGTAATAGCACAAATATCAAAGCGACAAGAAGTAGTTTCAAAACATTCGCCTCGTTGACACAGCCACACTGCGGCGGCGTGTAATAATTTTTTACGCTTACTAAGGGTAATGGTCGACAGTGCATCGCCATGTTGTTCTAGTTTGCGAAAGCGGACTTCAATAAAGACCCAAGTCTGCTTGTCTTTCATGATCAGATCAATTTCACCACCATGCACTTTGACATTCGCGGCGATAAAAGATAGCCCTTGTTTTTGTAAGAATAACTTTGCCTGCGTTTCATAGCTGCGTCCCAGCAAATAACTTGTCGGCTTTTTTATTTTCATTTTCATCTTGAAATGAATTGCTTGAATTTAAATGCCGCTTGGTAACCAGCGGCAATCAACTATTAAATTAAAGGGTAATGATTTGACCACGATGATACTGCATCCATGGGAGTTGTCGCAAAATTGTACAATTCTCCTGAACAGATAGCATACCGGAAGCACCATTGAGATGGAAATCACTTTGCAGTTGAATCTGATTGAACTGATTTGCTAGTGACCAGGCATCAATACCCATAGCGTAAAGGCGCATCAGCGAGTAATCGTTCGCAAACTTACCGGCTGCTTGCTGCATCAGTGGCAGGTTAGCTCCCGCTATTAATGGAATGTCGCTAAATTGCATTCCTTCCATTTCCAGACGGAAATCAGGACCGGCACCTGCTTGATTACTTCGAGAGCTTGAATATAGAGCAGGCTTATTGCGGGAACTGGTTGCCATATCAATCATTGGTTTAATCAGAGTCAGTTCATCCAAAGTAGAAACAATATAAACGGCATCTACTGCACCATTAGAGGTGGAAACTGCATCTGTATTTATCTGGGGAATTTCCAGGCTACCAAGGGTAGTTGGCATCGGTTGGTTGTTTGCTACATTAACGCCAACGGCTGTTCCGGTCAGGCGAATACCAATACCTTTGTTAATTGATTGTTTCAGTTCGGCAGAAGAGCCAAAGGTTTGTTGCAAAACAGTATGACCTCCTTGTTTTTGCCATTCCTCCGCAAATGCTTTGGCAATTCGGTCACCAAAGCTACTACGAGGAACCAATATCAGAGGATTCCGTTTTTGCTGCTGCCAAATATGCTCTGCGGCATTTTTTGCTTCATCTTCCGGCGATAAAGAGAAATAACAGATATTGGGCTGAGGAGGGGCATTATCTAATTCGTTCAGCACCAGCATATTCAGTGGGGTATTAAGCTGAACCAATTTAACCACGTCGGGCTTAAGTAACGGCCCAACAACTAAATTCACGCCGTCTTGTTCAGCTTGAATTAATAAATTTTCTAGTGGTTGACTTGCAGTGTCGTAGATTTTGACTTGTTGCGTGTTAACCGGTGTAGTTGCTATGGCAGGTGTTGGCTGAACGGTTGGTACAGTTGATTCAGTTGGTGTAGTTACATTTGACGTCGCATTATTAGGCATCGTTTCATCTGGAGTGTCATTGCTGTTAACTATCAATAAGCTTGCCGGATTCTCTGTTGGTATTGATGGGCTTGGTAAACCGGCTTGAGCATCAAGAAAACCTTGACGGATTGCTTCACCAAATACTTTTGCGTGACCACTTAATGGTAGGAACAGTGCAATACGGGCATTGGTGCCTGGTAATTGGATAGCTTCCTGTTGTAATTGGATTGGAAGTGATTGTGCCGCGGGATTTTGCGGATAACGAATTTTCCAGTCACGGATAGCGGCCTGTAGTTTGTCGGAGTCCTGTTTGTTATCCTGATAGGTACTGAGTAAGTCTAGCCAGCCTTGCAGAACATTTTCATCAGCGTTGATGACTAACCCACGGCTATCTTGCGGAGAAAGGCGGGTGAGTATCTGCCAGGTATCATCAATATTTTTTTGATGAGCAGCATTATCTTTCAGAAGTGGTTCCTGAGCGATATAAGCACGGATGACATCAAGAGAAGGTTCGCCATTGGCAGCATCAATGATGGATTGATAATGGGCGATTTCTGTACTGACTTTGTCCAGAGTTTGCGAAGGTTGTTGCCCTTGTTGGTCAGGCATGGTACACCCTGCGATGATCATAACTGCCAGCATAGCTGAACAGACTAAACCAGTTTTGATACGCACAAAAATTGAGGAAAGCATACTGTATCCAGCGATGTTTTTTTCAAAGATGCTCAATTTTAAATCGGTCATTCGGATGAAACAATGAATCAACCCAATCGAGCAGTGGTTACGACATCCACGCTATATGTTGTACCAACCCCCATTGGAAACCTGGGCGATATTACTCAGCGTGCGCTTGAAGTTCTTGAGCATGTCGATTTGATTGCGGCAGAAGATACGCGACATACGGGCTTGTTGCTTCAACATTTTGCCATTAATGCGCGCATGTTCGCACTTCATGATCATAATGAACAGCAGAAAGCAGATCAATTAATTACAAAACTTCAGCAGGGGCAGAGTATTGCATTAGTTTCTGATGCGGGAACTCCATTGATTAATGACCCTGGTTATCATGTTGTTCGCCGTTGTCGTGAAGCAGGCATTCATGTTGTCCCTCTTCCAGGTCCTTGCGCAGCTATAACCGCATTGTCTGCTGCTGGTTTGCCATCTGATCGTTTCTGTTATGAAGGGTTCTTACCCGCTAAGAGTAAAAGCCGTAAGGATACTTTACGGGCTTTGGAACAAGAATCGCGTACTTTAATTTTTTATGAGTCTACTCATCGTCTGATCGAGGGTTTGGAAGATATGGTTGAAGTGTGGGGGGCTGAACGCTATGTCGTTTTGGCGCGGGAACTGACAAAAACCTGGGAATCAATTCAGGGAATGCCGGCAGGTGAGCTTCTGGCATGGATTAAAGAAGATGAAACCCGCCGTCGTGGTGAAATGGTATTAATTGTCGAAGGTTATAAAAAAATTGCGGATGATGCTTTACCTCCAGAGGCATTAAGAACGCTGGAACTTCTTCAGCAAGAACTGCCGCTGAAAAAAGCGGCTGCATTGGCAGCAGAGATTCATGGAGTAAAGAAAAATGCACTTTATCGTCATGCCGTAGGACAGAATGAAGAATAGTGATAGTTGTTGATAAACAAGACAGATAATCAGTAAACATCTATACATAATCAGACAAACCTCTTATAATCCGCGGCGGAGTTGACCAGACAATCGCTGCTTTATCATTATCCTTTGGATGGTAGGTAGAGGAGAGGAAAGTCCGGGCTCCATAGGGCAGGGTGCCAGATAACGTCTGGGAGGTGAAAGCCTACGACTAGTGCAACAGAGAGCAAACCGCCGATGGCCTACTTGTTGTAGGATCAGGTAAGGGTGAAAGGGTGTGGTAAGAGCGCACCGCGCGACTGGTAACAGTTCGTGGCACGGTAAACTCCACCCGGAGCAAGGCCAAATAGGGGTTCATTAGGTACGGCCCGTATCGAACCCGGGTAGGCTGCTTGAGCCAGTGCGCAAGTACTGGCCTAGATGAATGGTTGTCCACGACAGAACCCGGCTTATCGGTCAACTTCACGAATTTAGCCCTATCAGGTTGTTACCTGGTGGGGCTTTTACTTTTTCAGCCTGACAGATCAATGAGTAAACCCTGAAATTCAGTATCGGCTTTTAAAGTCAGACGATTTTCTTCGTGAATAAAAGCGCCATCTCCACATTTAATCAAAGCGTTATCCTTCGAATTACCTTTTATTTTTATGTTCCCATTTAGAGATTGCAGATAAGCATTTTTTCCTTTTAATTGCAGATAATGAGATTGATTTTTATTAAGAGAAATATGATTGACCCAAACTTGCTGGCGTAATTGCATACTGCCATCTTCTGCGGTTGGAGAGGCCAGCATAGTTAATGTCTGATCTGATAATCTCATCCGCTGTAATGGTAAATGTTCCTGCTGAGGGACGGCAGTTAGCCAAAGTTGTAAGCGGGTTAGTGGCTTATTAGCACTGATATTATGTTCACTGTAGCTAATACCCTGACGAGTAGAAAACAGCAAGCATTCTCCCTTGTAAGCTCTGATATGATTGCCTTCACTGTCGCGATATTCTGCCTCCCCTTGTAGAATAATATTCAATATATCTACATGTGGGTAAGATTTAGGCTGAAAAGAGGCTTTTGGTGCGATAGTTTCCTGATTAAGCACGCGTAGAGCGCCATAGCCTAAAAATTTCGGATCAAAATAGTGACCAAATGAAAATGTATAACGAGCTTGTAGCCAACCATAATCAGCTTTTCCACATTGCTTTGCTTCTCTGCTTATAATCATGATAGCGATTACCTTAAAAAACACACACTAAAATAGTAATTATCTGGACGGCGAAATGTTAGCCAGTTAATCTGGTCACCATATTCAAATTTCCTGATTGAGAAAAATATGAGCAAAGAACGAGCGCTTACACTGGAATCTCTACGGGTCATGGATGCTATTGACCGGCGGGGAAGTTTTGCTGCGGCAGCTGATGAACTTGGTCGAGTTCCTTCTGCTCTTAGCTATACGATGCAAAAGCTAGAAGATGAGTTGGATGTGGTGCTATTTGACCGTTCGGGTCATAGAACTAAATTCACCAATGTTGGCCGTATGTTACTTGAGCGTGGACGTCAATTACTTGAGGCTGCGGATAAATTAACCGCTGATGCAGAAGCATTAGCGCGGGGTTGGGAAACACATCTGACAATCGTTTGTGAGGCGCTGGTTCCGGCATCTTCATTGTTTCCTCTAGTGGGCAAACTTGCCCAGAAATCGAATACCCAGCTCTCTTTATTGACTGAGGTTTTGGCTGGTTCGTGGGAGAGACTGGAAACTGGCCGGGCGGATATTGTTATTGCGCCAGATATGCATTTCCGCGCATCGGCAGAAATTAACTCGCGTCATCTTTACAGCATTACTAATGTATATGTAGCTAGCCCTGAGCATCCTATTCACCAAGAACCAGAGCCTTTGTCTGATGTGACGCGAGTGAAGTACCGTGGTATTGCTGTGGCAGATACAGCAAGGGAGCGCCCGGTATTGACGGTTCAGTTGTTAGATAAGCAGCAGCGTTTGACGGTCAGTTCTCTGGAAGATAAACGTCGAGCTCTCTTAGCTGGCTTGGGGGTGGCGACCATGCCTTATTCTATGGTGGAACAAGATATTGCTGCTGGTCGTTTGCGGGTGATTAGTTCTGAATACAGTCAGGACGCAAATATTATTATGGCATGGCGACGAGACAGTATGGGGGAAGCGAAATCCTGGTGTTTGCGGGAAATCCCTAAGTTATTTGCTAGTCGGTAAATAGCAGCTATGTAAGCGATAGGATTATGATGTCTTCTTAAGAAGATTGCAAAGTGGCTCACAGAATTGGTGAGCCATTCTTGCTCATTTATTAAATTTACATTTAGGAAATATTTCTGAGTTTCTTATTAACTATTTTATTAATAATTTATATTTATTTCGTCTTTAATATAATTATCTTAAAGGAATAAATTAAATGCATTCTATATTCTTTCTATAATATCAGTAAATTAATTTTTTGATTTTTTTATAAATGAGAATTTAAATGGAAAAATAATTATTCATTTTATTGTATTGTGGCTTAATTGCCATTTTGTTAACTTATTAATATTAATCGTGATAAAGTAGGGGAGTTAGATAAGATAGGGTAGCAAACGGACTTTCTCTGTATGAATGTTATTTTTAAATTTCCACTTTATTCCCTTTATTTAACTTGCTTTATTTATACTATAAAATGATGTTATTTATTTTAAAATAACTCATTAAGTGTTTTATACCCTAATATCTTATGTAGGCGATTGCTCAATTTATTTATGATGAATCTTATTTCTTGTTTTGTCTCTGGCGAAAAGTCTTTTTCCTTTGCAAGGTATTGTTAAATAAGTCAATTATTGGTTTTATTGACCCCTCGTTCCCAGGGCATGTCAGAGGGTGTAAAATAAGCTTGCGTTCTTTATAACTGAGTTATCCATTTATATTTAGAAAATGCTTGTCCATTTTTTCAAAAAGTGGGATAGCTATTTATCCTGAAAAAAATAACTATCTCACCTGGCGGAATCACTATAATTCAATAAAAATTGAGTCTATGGATTAAAGTAAGCCGAAAGATTTTCCAGATCTCTCGGCAGGATATTACCAATTTCTATTTATCAGTCGGTCGATACTAAATTTACCTGGGCCGGTGATAGCCAGTAACAGATAGCCGCCACCAATAGTCAGGTTCTTTAGAAACATAGTCTGGTTCATGCCTTCAGTAAAATTGCTGTGGAAAAGAACGGCAGTCAGAATACAGAAACCAAAAGTAAATAAGGCGGTGGTACGCGTCAAGAAACCAAACAGAACTGCCAGGCCGCCACCCAGTTCAAGTAAAATCGTCAGTGGTAATAGGAAGCCTGGAACGCCCATAGCACTCATATATTGTTGAGTACCCGCGTAGGAATCACCTAATTTCCCATAGCCTGCAATGATAAACAGGATTGGCATTAAAATACGGGCTACTAGCAGAGCACTGTCTTCAAACTTTTTCATTAACAACTCCAGATGTACAGTAAATCACAATGGTTTATTTGATGATTAACTTGTACCAACTTGAAATAGTACAATTTGCTAATCATTAGCGGATAGAATGCATACTAAAGAGAGATGAATTTAGTTGTAAGCAAGGATTATTAACAATTTTATACAAAGTTTTTGAATGTATGCAACCAGAGTGATCATCAATGAAGTATATTATGAAAAATTATTACTATTTCCATTTCAATGCCCGAATGATGTGGTGTGCCAAACGATAAAATTCCACTGGGTGGCGAAGGCCATATAAGGAAATGACACTGACTCCAATTTGGAGATAAGGTTTTAATGACAAAAGCTTTTGCCAGCTTTTGTCATAAGGTTCGGTGAGATTTTTCCAGAGTTGTGCGTTGTTGGAGAGTTCAAGCCGTTGCTGTTGGATATTTCTGAGTAGATGCTGTTTTTTTAGTCTCCTTTTCTGGCCCAGTTTACTCATTGTTGTTATCCTCCAGCATTTCTCTATCAATCCTTAATTGCTCTCGAGTTGCGCTAAGTAAGGTTGAGCTTCGCGCTTTTCTGATAGTCCATATGAGGCCAATAAGAGCCAGAAGAAATAAAGTTCCCGTGGTGCTAACCAATACAGTAAAGCGCCAGGTGGGATCGATGACCCAAAGAATCATCACAAGCAGACACATCAGGCCGAAAGCGGTAAATAGCAGTGTCAGACTAGCAATGACTATCAGTTGTATCAGAGTTGCTTTCTCTTTTTCCAACTCTACAACGATCAATTGTAAACGAGTCTCTACTATCTCGATAACGGTAGTGGCAATGCGTTGAAGAATATCAAGGACCCCTTTACCGGGGCCTTGAGATTTGGATGAATTACTCATACTTAGCGTTTAGCTAACAATACACCTAATACGGCACCGATGGCTGTACCAATACCGATGCTTGTCCATGGCTTATCGTGAACGTAGTCATCAGCACGAACTGCCATATCTTTTGTTTGCTTAACGATCATATCACCGGCACTACCGAGCTTAGAGCGAGTATCTTTGATTACTTCTTCTACTTTGCCACGAAGTTCTTCCAGTTCGACTTTTGATTTATCGCCGGAATTTTTGATCACTTCTTCCAATGTATCCGCCAGTGATTTTAGTTCAACATGTAAATCTTCAGTAGTTTTGTTCTGCATCATATAGGCTACTCCTCGTATAAGATATGGATATTTAACTTACGTTAGTTGCTTTTCCTGGTTGTGGAAAAGGCTATCATTAAATATAGCTTATATTTTGGAAGATGAATGAAAAACATTAGCGTTATTTCACTATTCTGCTGCAAACAATACAATTGTCTGCAACAGAGAGAAATTTTCTATTTTTTTAGAATTAACTACTTTTTTTGAGGGGAATGGCACATTTTTTTGCGCCATACAACTAACAAACTGCCGCTAAAACCAATAATAAGTAAAGCAAGTGGTAGCAATATCAAGAAATTCATTACCAGATCTTCATACTGACGGAAAATGGGGGTTTTACCGAGTGCATAGCCCAGAGAGGTAAGGATAACTACCCATAGGAGGCCACTGAGCCAGTTAAAAAGCTGGAATCGACTATTTTGTAGGCCCGTCAGACCGGCAAGTGTTGGTAATAAGGTTCTTACAAATGCAAGGAAACGTCCGATAAGCAAAGCAGACAGGCCGTGGCGGTGAAAAAGACTGTAAGCTCTTTGGTGATAATGGGCTGGAAGGTGAGAGAGCCAGCCTTGTACTATCTTGGTATTTCCTAACCATTTCCCTTGAAGGTAACCGACCCAGCAACCTAAGCTCGCTCCGGCAGTTAATATTGCAATTGTTACAGGGAAACTCATTGCCCCTTTGGCGATTAATACTCCAACTAATATAAGCAGGCTGTCTCCAGGTAAAAATGCCGCGGGAAGCAGGCCACTTTCAAGGAATAGAATCAAGAATAGCATGATATAAATGGCCCATAGTAAGGATGGGTTGGCCAGAGTTTCATAATCTTGGTGCCAAAGTGCATATATAAGTTCTTTTACTATTTCCATCAGGTGTTCCTAAAATGCCTTTATTCATTCATCCTGAAAGCATGAGGCTAAGCTGATTAAATTTTAGTTATTTGGCCGGTTGTAATGCCTTTCCAATCCTTTGAAAGAGGAAAATGACGTGCCTGCAACACTGTAACAAAATCAGGGGGGACTAAACAGAAAATTTTGGTGATCAATTGAACATTGATTGTAATGGAATAATAAACAGGTCGGATGAGATTAGCTTGCTAGATTCCTTATTTAAACTAATTGCTATTTTTTCTGCTGTTTTAACCTGTTTTTTTGTAGTTTGTGTCATTCTACCCATTTATATATTTAATGATTACTGATTTCTGTTTACAGATATGATGCATGTAACTTATTTATTTAACTTTTTTAATCTTTATGGTTATAAGTTAATATTTTTTTTATGATTGATTCTTGTGTGAGTTTGATTTATTTTCCACTGTAGCAAAGGGGAGTAACTTCCTTAGCCGGTTTATCGTCATTACGATGCAATAGCATCCGGTAGCCGGGCAACCTTGAATTTATACCTGGTGGTGCATTTTCTGTGTTGTAAGTGAGACCTTGCCAGAAGGCGAGGTTGCTTGCAATACATTCATCTCCATAACGCGAGAAAGAAATATAGCAACGGCTGGCGTCTTCTGAGACTTCAGCCGTTTTTGTTTGTGAGAGGAAGAAAATGAACTCAGTGGGTAATGCTGTCTTATGGGGAAGTTTTGCTGTTTTAATAACAGTTATGTTGCTGCTGGATCTATTCTTACAGGGACGCAAGAAAGAGCAGATAATGTCATTCCGTCAGGCTGCTGTCTGGAGCGTAATTTGGGTAAGTTTATCGCTCTTATTTGCATTAGGGTTGTGGTGGTATTTCCGAGAAACTTTGGGGGAAACTGTCGCCAATAGTCAGGTAATGGCTTTTCTTACGGGGTATTTGCTTGAAAAGGCACTTGCGGTTGATAATGTGTTCGTCTGGCTGATGTTATTCAGTTATTTTGCCATTCCGGTAAATTTGCAACGTCGAGTGCTTATTTATGGTGTTTTAGGCGCCATTGTGCTGCGTACTGTGATGATCTTTGCGGGGAGTTGGCTGGTTTCTCAATTTAGCTGGATACTCTATCTGTTTGGCCTCTTTCTGTTGGTAACGGGTGTTAAGATGGCGTTGGCAAAAGGGGATGATTCCCCAGTAGAGGATAAGCCTTTTGTCCGCTGGTTAAGATTGCATATTCGTATGACTGATAGTCTTCATGGTGAACGTTTTTTTGTTAAAGAAAATGGTTTGTTGTATGCAACTCCATTGATCCTGGTCCTGATTCTGGTTGAAATTAGTGATGTTATTTTTGCGGTAGACAGTATTCCTGCTATTTTTGCTGTGACAACAGATCCCTTTCTTATTTTGACTTCTAACCTTTTCGCTATCTTAGGATTACGTGCAATGTATTTCCTGCTGGCAGGTGTGGCAGAGAAATTCACGATGTTGAAATATGGTTTGTCAGTTATTTTGGTATTTATTGGTATTAAGATGTTGATAATGGATGTTTATCATATTCCTATGACGATTTCTCTAGGAACTATAGCGGGTATTTTGACTGTAACAATGATTATTAACATTTGGATAAATAAGAGTAAAGCTAAAAAGTTCTACTAAACAAACAACTCTTTTTTAATAGGAAACCATATCTTTCTGAGAAGAAGGATATGGTTTTTCTGTTTAAATTGCTGAAAAAGGGTGAAACATAAAAACAAATGATTGTGTTTCTTGGATTCACATAATAAGTGCAACATCGTTAATCCGGAAGTAAACATGTTCGTATTCCTTTAAATAATTCATTCGGTGTTTTCCCTCCCCGTGTTTTTCGGGGGCGATTATTTAATCGGTTTACCACAAAATTTATTTCCTGATCAGAGACTTCATTAAAATCCGTTCCCTTTGGAAAGTATTGTCTGATGAGTCCATTGATATTCTCATTTATCCCTCTTTCCCAAGGCGAGTAAGGGTGAGCAAAATAAATTTGGGTTTCTAATTTTTTACTCATGATTTCATGCTCTGCGAACTCCAAACCGTTATCGAATGTGATGGTCTTAACCCTTTGTTTTAACGGGTATAATACTTTCACTACCGCTTTTGCGACTTCTAATGCCCGCTTGCTATCAAGTTTAACAATTATGGTATACAACGTTTTGCGGTCAACCAGGGTTAATAAGACACTTTTTTTATCTTTCCCCATTATCGTATCACCTTCCCAGTCGCCAATACGTTCTTTTTTATCAACGAATTCCGGACGCTCATCAATACTGACCCGATTTTTAATTTTGCCTCTTTTTTCATAGCGACCATAGCGTTTACGATAAGGTTTTCTGGCAATTCGCAGATGTTGCCATAAATCACCCCCCTCTATTTTATCTTGATAAATCAGCCTATAAATCGTCTCATGATGCAAAAATATCCCTTTATGCCGCTTCAAATAATCAACCACCTGTTCAGGACTTAAATCTTGCCAAATTAACCGTTTTATCCATTTTTTGACTTCCGGCGTTATTTTTACGGCTTTTTTAGCAAAATGACGACGAGCTAATCCCTTCAAATGAGCCTGTTCAGGGCAATAGGTTTGAACTTCTTGATTTCTCTTCAACTCTCTGCTGATGGTCGACGGGCTTCGCTTAAGTGACTCAGCAATGAAACGCTGTGAAAAACCTGCTTTTTTTAAACTGGAAATCTGGTATCTTTCTGTTTCGGTCAGTTGTATATAGGTCATTGTGCATTTTCCTGTGGCGGGAAAGATGCCTACTATAGCAACTGACCGCCCTTCTGAAAAATTGCACTTATTAGTCGAATCCGCCTTTTGTAAATGTATAAATTGCCGTTTTGATCACATAAATGTAAATATATTGTTAATAAGTGCTGACAGAGTTGTATATTTTAACTGTTGCTGTTTTCACCATTTTTGGCTTCCCTATACTTAGGGACCAAACACAAAAATATAGACTCAGCAGAATTGTTAATAAAATGGATTAGCTATGGAAAAACGAAAGAGTGGCTTCGTGTATTACATTATGCAAGGTAGCCTGGTTAAACAAATTTTGATAGGTTTAGTTGCAGGGATACTGCTAGCGTGGTTAGCACCTTCGGTTGCCAAGTCAGTTAGTTTGCTTGGAACGTTGTTTGTTGGTGCTTTGAAAGCAGTAGCTCCGATATTGGTATGGATTTTGGTTATGTCTTCTATTGCTAACCATAAAGAAGGTCAGAAAACCAATATTCGCCCAATTCTTATCCTCTATATCTTGGGCACTTTTTCCGCAGCGCTGGTTGCTGTGGTCGGTAGCTTTATATTTCCGTTACAACTGATATTGGTTGTCAATGATGCTCAGATGTCTCCTCCTGAAAACATTATGGAGGTGATTAAAGGGATGTTGGGGAATGTTGTTGCTAATCCGGTGAATGCATTACTGAATGGTAACTATATCGGTATTCTTGCTTGGGCTATTAGTCTTGGTATCGCACTGCGTCATGCAACGGATTCAACTAAATCCCTAATTCATGATATGTCTGAAGCGGTTACTCAGGTTGTTCGGGTAGTTATTCGTTTGGCACCGATTGGTATTTTTGGTTTGGTGTCTTCAACAATTGCAGGTACCGGATTTAATACTCTGTTGGGATACGTCTATCTGCTGGGTGTATTACTGGGTTGTATGTTGGTTATGGCACTTGTTGTAAACCCATTGATTGTTTACTGGAAAATTCGTCGCAATCCTTATCCTCTGGTGTTTGCTTGCCTGCGTGAAAGTGGTGTAACTGCATTTTTTACTCGCAGTTCGGCGGCAAATATTCCGGTGAATATGGCTATGTGTCGCCGTATGAATTTGCATGAAGATACTTATTCTGTTTCCATCCCTTTGGGGGCAACGATCAACATGGAAGGGGCAGCGGTGACTATCACTGTTTTGACTTTGGCTGCGGTAAATACGCTTGGGATGCCGGTTGATCTGCTTACAGCATTGTTGCTAAGTGTGGTGGCTGCAATTTGTGCATGTGGTGCTTCTGGTGTGGCTGGTGGTTCCTTATTGTTAATCCCTCTGGCGTGTAGCATGTTCGGCATTTCTAATGAAATTGCTATGCAGGTGGTGATGGTAGGTTTGATTATTGGTGTATTGCAGGATTCAGCAGAAACTGGCCTGAATTCTTCTACTGATGTATTGTTCACCGCTGCTGTGTGTCAGGCTGAAGATGACCGTCTGGCATCGGATCAGCTAACTCGACGTAGTTGATTGATAGAGGCTTAATCTGGCCGACATTAGAAGATGTAATAATTGGTAAAAAAGAATAAGGAGTCCGCGCCAGGAATGGCGCGGCTTGGGTATCTACTGTATCTTCACGGGTTTATACAAGACCATTTTTATCAGATTCTCAGTCCTAATTGAGTTCCCTGATTGATAGCTTGTCGGGCATCCAGCTCAGCTGCTACGTCTGCTCCACCAATAAGGTGCACTGTTTTTCCCGCTTGTTGTAATGGCTGATACAATTCTTTTAGTGGTTCTTGTCCAGCACAAATAACGATGTTATCTACTGCGAGACAGCTCTGTTCTCCATTACAGCTGATATGTAATCCCTGATTATCTATTTTCAGGTATTGAATATTGTTGATCATTTTCACACCACGCATGTGCAGATTGGTTCTATGCACCCAACCTGTTGTTTTACCTAATCCTTCACCAACTTTTGTAGATTTACGTTGTAATAAATAAATTTTTCGGGGGGAGGGTTCCGGCTGAGGACCTTTAGGAGATAATCCACCACGATGTGTCAGATTTTTATCAATACCCCATTCTTCGCTGAAAGCGGTACTATCAAGGCTGGTATTTTTTTCTGGCTGACTTAGATATTCTGCAGTATCAAAACCAATTCCTCCGGCGCCAATGATAGCCACAGTTTGACCGACAGTTTTTTTGTCTCTTAATACATCCAGGTAGCTCAGCACTTTTTCGTGATGAATACCATCAATAGTGAGTCGGCGAGGTACAATGCCACTAGCGATGATTATCTCATCGAAATCAGAAAGTGTTTCTGTAGTTGCGGTTTGATTCAGCCGTACATCAACATGATGGATTTCTAACTGACGTTGAAAATAACGTAATGTTTCATGAAATTCTTCTTTACCAGGGATCTGTTTGGCAATATTGAATTGCCCGCCAATTTGTCTGTCACGTTCAAACAGTGTGACATGATGACCACGACTGGCAGCAGTCACTGCAAATGACAATCCAGCAGGTCCGGCACCGACAACCGCCAGTTTTTTAGGCGTAGTCACAGGTTTGGCATCCATTTCTGTTTCATGACAAGCGTGGGGATTAACCAAGCAAGAGGCTATTTCACCGACAAAAATTTGGTCCAGACACGCCTGATTACAGCCAATACAAGTATTAATCTCATCAGCCCGTCCTTGTTGAGCTTTTAGAACAAATTCAGCATCAGCCAGAAAAGGTCGGGCCATAGAAACCATATCGGCACAACCTTGTGCTAGCACTTGTTCTGCAATTTGTGGATCATTAATTCTATTTGTTGTAATCAGTGGAATGGAAACTTTCCCCATCAGTTTTCGAGTTACCCAGCTAAATCCAGCGCGGGGAACCATAGTGGCAATCGTTGGAATTCGTGCTTCATGCCAGCCGATACCCGTATTGATGATAGATGCCCCTGCTTGCTCAATAGCGACAGCTAATTGCTCGATTTCCTGCCAATTAGAACCCTCTTCTACGAGATCTAACATTGAAAGCCGGTAAATCAGAATAAACTCTTGTCCAGTTGCCTGGCGGACAGCTTTGACAATCTCCACAGCTAAGCGCATTCGATTCTCAAAGCTTCCGCCCCATTTATCTTGACGATGATTGGTACGAGCAGTCAAAAACTGGTTAATCAGATATCCTTCAGAGCCCATGATTTCCACACCATCATAGCCTGCTTGCTGTGCCAGTTTTGCACAGTGGGCGAAGTCAGCAATTGTTTGCAGAATATCTTTTTCTGTCATTTCACGAGGTATGAATAGATTAATCGGTGCCTGAATTGCAGAGGGGGCGACAAGCTGTGTTTGATAGCTGTAACGGCCAGTATGCAGGATTTGCATTGCAATTTTTCCATCAGCCTGATGAACCGCCTCTGTAATGATTTTGTGGTAGTTAAGCTCTTTTTCATCTGCCAGGAATGCACCGCCTTTTCCTATAACACCTTGCTTATTTGGTGAAATGCCTCCTGTGACAATTAATGCTACACCTCCAGCAGCCCGTTCAGCATAAAAGCGAGCAAGTCTCTGAGCACCATCGGGATGTTCTTCCAGCCCGGTGTGCATTGATCCCATAAGAACACGGTTTTTTAGTGTGGTGAACCCCAGGTCTAAAGGGGTAAACAGGTGAGGATAGTGGCTCATTGCAATCTCCGTCGGGTGTTTGTCAATCATAATCAGATTATTGTTATTGTGCTCGAAACCACCGGGTAAAATTCCAAGTGGTCGGATGAGATAATGCTTCAAATTTAGATGGAATAAGGTTAATTGGGAAAAAAATGTTAAATGAATGTGATGGATATCATGAAATCTGGTTCCTTCATGGTCTTAATATTTTTTTCTGAACGATGAGGCAGGAACATGGCAGATTGAAATTGTTAGTTTTTTCCAAGTTGTATTAGTTATCATGTTCCTCGCCGGTGGTCGTTTAACTTTGAATGAAAGATGAATTTCTCATATATTAACCTCATTCCGATTTTAGTTACGGGATAGGGTAATGTCTTCTATCTATTTGATAAAAAGCAACTATTATGAAAAGGCAAATGACTAAATGGATAACTTTGGTAGGAAAAGGAGTTACTCTTGAACCTCTGACACACCAGAGGAATGATGAATTTATACAGGCAATTGAAGAGGGGGAACTGTATAAATTGTGGTACACCAGCATTCCTGCGCCGGCTGAGCTAAGCAAAGAAATTGATCGCCGTTTATTTCTACATGAAAAAGGCACTATGTTGCCTTTTGCTATTGTTGACCCTCGGACGGGTAAAGCAGTTGGAATGACAACTTATATGAGTATTGATCCTAATGCTCGCCGGGTGGAAATCGGTTCCACTTGGTATGCGCGTTCTGTTCAGCGGACACATATCAATACAGAAGCGAAATATCTGCTATTGAAATATGCTTTTGAAGAATTGGATTGTATTGCAGTAGAATTCCGTACCCATTTTCTTAATCATCAGAGCCGGAAAGCGATAGAACGGCTGGGGGCAAAACTCGATGGAATTCTGCGTAATCATACTGTATCTAAAGAGGGCAGTATTAGGGATACTTGTGTTTACAGCATCATCAGCTGTGAGTGGCCTACAGTTAAAACCCATCTTGAATGGCAGATGGTTAAGCCAAGGTAAATTAATTTTAAGATCAGGCCGTCCTGAGAAAGTTGACTGCCTGATTCTAATTTTAATTTGAAGACAGGGAATCCCGCATTTCATTGTCCAGTTCGTCCAGTAATTGATAACGGCGGCGATATTCAGCTCGTTTTTTACTGGCTATATCTTCAAGAGATTTTCTTTCAATGGATAATGGTAAATAAAAATCTTTATTTTTTTTCTTTTCTCCACCTAATGATTCCCAAAAAGCGTCGTAGTCAGCAACTAATTTGTCTTTCTTTTTGTGCCAATAACGCAGGCTTTTATAGATATGAGTATCATTGCTGGCTGCCAGAATTTGCTGACATCCAAAGTGAGCAGCAAAGTGGCAGACGGATTCAAGTAGCAAGCGTTTCGGAAATAAACCATGGCAATCTTTCGTTGCATGGCGGATAATGTCAAGGGTCGTGTCTTCTTTAGAACCTTGTAGTCCACCAATAAACAGTGTCTTTTTACCGGCAATAGTCAATAGTGTAAAGGCACATTTTGCCAGAATTTTATTATCTTCTGTTCTAATAAATAAAGTGAGTTCACCTTCCTTATTAAAACAGTCCATGGAATCTATAAAAATAGTATAAGTTCCACTTTTACCATTGATAACTGCTAATGGATATGCATTGGAACAAAATATTTTATTAATAATGGACTTATTTAACCCGGTAAATAAGAGTTGATAATGTTCATTTATTGCGCGTAATGTTTGTCCCCTGTTGAAGTTGATACTCAAATAAGGGCGATGTAACTTAGATGGCAAACATGGCTGTTTTTTCAAAATATCCAGATAAAATGGTGTATTAACTATCTGGTTTAAGAGTTTTAGTGTTGATATTGGCATCAATGCACTACGCAAAGCAAACTTAGTGCGGTTCTGTGCAGAATACCAATGGGGGCTGGGACTGATTTTTTTTCCGACTAAATCTGTAAACAGTCGAATACCTGAGCTAGCAGGTTGATATTGATATATATATTCCATTTCTTTTCCTAAGACAGCAGGATGAAACAACTTAAACAGCTTATTATACTATTTAAGTGTTAAACAAAATTTAAACAAATTTTCAGTTTGTGTTTTTTGGGACAAAAAAACAACAATTGTTTAATTAATGTTTAATAACCAATGGTGTTTTTATTATTTTTTTATTATCGGTTTAGTTTTTGAGATTTTTTTGTTGTAAAAATGTGTGGGAATATGAAGGGAGTTGCTATGGTTTGGTTTAATATTAGATGCCGTTTTTAACAAATTGAGTAGGCTGGTATTAGCTGTAAGTGAACAATATTAGGTATGTTTTATTTTAACGCAACTTAGTTAAATTATTAGTATTTTTATATCATTTTATTTTTATTCTTTTTTTATGTTATTATTAAATATGGAATTTATGTGTTTTTATATTTTTATCATAATGTTGTTATAATCTTCACATATTTTCATTGAATTAATTTACGCAGATAGAATATGACATTTATTTTTATTATTAATTTATATTCATGTTTTTTGGGGATAGATTACTTAATATTACTTCACAAAGAAATCATTAGTGGCCTTGAGCATCAAGATCTTGAGGATTGGAAAAGGTAACTTAAGTGACAATGTCCCTCTTTGATGGTGGCGATTCAAACAGGGTTTGCAGACCGGCGTTCATTTCCGGCGAGGTGTTAATCTCCCCTGTCTGAATCGCCATAGAGGGGCGATAGCAGGCTCCGCACCCGCCTGCACGTTTTGGATCAAAAAATTATTTCAGTTTTAAAATCCTACAAGGCAAACTGCCAAACCGCGCCAATACTGGCGGAGTGGGAGAAATCACAAACTGAAATGATTGAAAAGATTTTCAGGAAATTTCAGTTTGTAGATCCAGGAAGAATCACGGCAGAAAGGTTAACACAATGATAGTAAGGAAATATTTCTATTTTACGTAAGAAGTAAGATCACGAAGATAAGCCGAAGGAAATTTCAAAACACAGTACTAGTGCGGTCTCGTGGCTATTAGAAAATTGAAATCGACTAAGTTAAGTAAATATATTTTCATTGGCAGAAAATTTTTTTCGCGTTTGATTCGTTCGGTTAAAAAACAATCTTCCTTGTGTATGAACAATGGCACAACAGAGACATAAAAATTTTCTCAGGGGACAAAAAGGGGGCACTGGCTAAAAGACATAAAAAAACCACTCTTGCTTGAGTGGTCTATCTATCTGTTTTCACAGCTAAAATCTGGTGGCCCCTACTGGACTTGAACCAGTGACCAAGCGATTATGAGTCGCCTGCTCTGACCAACTGAGCTAAGGGGCCGTTGAGTGAGAGGGATTATACGTACAGTTTTGCTTGCGGTCTAGACCTATAAATTTATATGACCATTTTGTATACAAAACTTGGTTTTTATTAAGTAGTAAAAGAGGTTAACGATATATATTGGCTATTTTTATGGCTAATTTAACGTTTTTATAAGTTATCGACTTAATTTTTAATAAGATATTTTGTGTTGTTGATTATATTATGATCACGATAATCAATGTATTTTTATGGGTGATTATATGAATAATAAACATCTTCCTTCTGTTTCTTCTTATCACCAGATGGAAAATTACTTTTTCTCGTCTATTAGTCAGTTGTCTCAACATATAAACGAGCATGTGCGGGTATATGTGACTGGGATTGAAGCAGATATTTTTAATTTTTTGTTGGTAACAAAAGGATGTGTTGATGTAAGTGATTTTCTGCGTTCAGGTGTTAAATTTTTAGAACATACTGGGCTACCTTTTGGCGTTGTTTTTGTTGAGGATGAGGACCTGCGTGTTCAGCAAGATATTCAACAAGCTAATTTTGTTAATGGTGGGGTGACCACTGCTATGCAACTAAATTTATCTGAATGGCATAACAAGCCAGTCAATCACGATATTCGATGTGTTGATATTGTTTTGCAGGATTGGTCTATTCCGCTTGAGAGTGCTTTTGCATCTGAGGAATATAATGTTACCAGGCAATATCTGGAGCGGCATCAGGCGGCAGTTGAAGCTGGAAAACAACTAAAACACTATGCGCTGTACGTGGATGGTAGTCCTGTATGTTCTTTAACTTTATCAATACTGGATAATATGGCGCGTCTAGATGATATTGGTACGGTTGTGGAAGTGCAGGGAAGGGGGTATGCGACTGCATTGATAGAATATGCCCTAAATGAGGCGAGGATTAATGGTGCGGTAGTTTGTTACCTGGAAGCTTCAGCTGATGGTGTTTCTTTATATAAACGTCTCGGTTTTGCTCCATTGTTTGATTATCAGAGTTTTTATCGCGATTGATATTGGTATTGTGAGTAAAAAAACAAAAGCGTCTGCCGGAGCAAACGCTTTTCAATCAAGCATGATTAAAATTTTTGATTATTCATCAAGGAAGCTACGCAGAACTTCAGAGCGGCTTGGATGGCGCAGTTTACGTAATGCTTTCGCCTCGATTTGACGAATACGTTCACGGGTGACGTCAAACTGTTTACCGACTTCCTCCAGTGTATGGTCAGTATTCATATCGATACCGAAGCGCATGCGCAATACTTTTGCCTCGCGTGCAGTTAACCCAGCCAAAACATCGTGGGTTGCTGAGCGCAGGCTTTCTGAGGTTGCAGAATCCAGCGGCAGTTCTAGCGTTGTATCTTCAATAAAGTCACCCAGATGTGAATCTTCATCATCACCAATCGGGGTTTCCATTGAGATAGGTTCTTTGGCGATTTTCAGTACCTTACGGATTTTGTCTTCCGGCATTAACATCCGTTCTGCCAATTCTTCCGGTGTTGGTTCGCGTCCCATTTCCTGCAACATCTGGCGGGAAATACGATTGAGTTTGTTGATTGTCTCGATCATATGAACGGGAATACGAATGGTACGAGCTTGGTCAGCAATAGAACGTGTAATTGCTTGACGTATCCACCATGTGGCGTAAGTTGAGAACTTGTAACCACGACGATATTCAAATTTATCAACCGCTTTCATCAGACCAATATTGCCTTCTTGGATCAGATCCAGGAATTGCAAACCACGGTTGGTATATTTTTTAGCAATTGAAATAACCAGACGTAAGTTAGCTTCAACCATCTCTTTTTTCGCACGGCGGGCTTTTGCTTCACCGATAGACATACGACGGTTGATATCTTTCACTTGTTCAATGGTTAAACCAGTTTCTTCTTCAATCTGACGAAGTCTTTGCAGACTACGTTGTATTTCTTCTTCAACCTCAAGTAATTTTTCAGACCACGGCTTGTTCATTGCTTTTGCAGCGGTGAACCAGATGTCACTAGTTTCATTACCGGAGAATAAAGTGATGAAGTTTTTCTTCGGCATTTTGCACTGCTCAACACACATTTTCATAATTTGTCGTTCTTGAAGGCGAACGCGATCCATCATAGAACGCATGTTGTTGACCAAGTAATCAAACTGTTTTGGTACTAGGCGGAACTGTTTGAAAATTTCTGATAGTTTTAAGATTTCGGCAGTAGTATTTGCATGGTTACGGCCGTGTTTCTTAATTTCCTTACGGGTGATTTCATACTGTTCGTGCAATTCCTGGAATTTTTGACGAGCTAATTCCGGGTCAATGCTGTTGTCATCATCACCATCGCTATCGTCATCGTTGTCTTCATCGTCTTCATCATCATCGTCATCAAGCTCTTCTTGTGGGAGTTCAGAACCAACGTGAGTTGCGGTAGGTGCGAGGTCTTCTTCTGCGTTCGGATCAACGAAACCGGTAATTAGATCTGACAGGCGAGCCTCACCTGCTTCTACGCGGTCGTATTGTTCCAGTAAATAAGTAATTGCTTCAGGGTATTCAGCAACAGAGCATTGTACCTGATTGATGCCATCTTCAATGCGTTTAGCAATGTCAATTTCACCTTCCCGGGTCAATAATTCAACGGTACCCATTTCACGCATGTACATACGTACCGGGTCGGTGGTACGGCCGATTTCAGATTCAACGCTAGATAGGACTTGTGCAGCAGCTTCCACAGCGTCTTCATCTGTGTCGTTAGTAGTTTCTGCTAGCATCAGATCATCGGCATCAGGTGCTTCTTCCATTACCTGAATGCCCATGTCATTGATCATCTGGATGATATCTTCGATCTGATCGGAATCGACGATATCTTCCGGCAGATGGTCATTGACCTCAGCATAGGTCAGATAGCCTTGCTCCTTACCACGGGTGACAAGTAGCTTTAGCTGTGACTGCGGGTTTTGCTCCATAAGACGGTATCCACACTTCAGAGTATTTGGGTTGGTGTCGGTCGGCAAAACTAATCTGCCAACAATAACATTTAGGGGCGTTTTCGTTATATTGCCACTGCCCACTTATAGCGGCAAAATGTAGGGTTTTGTCCCTACCTAAATGCGGCACTTAAGCCGTGAATTCAGTGTTTACTTTCTGGCACGGGACTCATTAATTAAGCGGACTTCTTCACGCTCTTCCTGTGTCAGACCTTCAGTCCTTGCCCTGGCGATAAGAATGTCTAAACGTTCTTCTAACGCAGAATCGACGAGGTGATCCAATGCGTCACGAAATGTATTTTCTGCTATTTCTTCTACTTGTATATCGTTCCATGTAGCTAATTTTTCAAGTTGTTTACTAAATTTAGTATCACGATATTGTTCTAGTAGCTGTCCAGTTGTTAGCCCCGGTTGAGTACGGCAAACCTCCACAAGCTCCATAAATAATGGTAAGCCTGCAATCTTGGCCTGCATAATTCCCTGTAGAGGGGGAACTAAAGCAGCTAAGTGTGGGTTTTGTACCAACAGTCCTATAAGTATACGCATAGTTGTCGGTTTTAGCTGCGGCATCTGATAATTATTCCCGTTTTCCAGACGCTGTGGTAATAAATGCTCCAACTGTACTGCATCAGGAATGCCTATCATATTACCGAGTTCTTGCCTCATATAGAGGCGTAAAGTTTCCCCCGGAATTTGGTTGATTAATGGTACGGAAAGTGAGCTGAGCTTGGTTTTTCCTTCTGGACTGCTGAAATCAACTTGTGGCAATAATGATTCGAACAAAAATTCGGATAATGTATGAGATTGTTCCATTCGTTGCTCAAATGCTTTGCGGCCTTCTTTGCGAACCAGTGAATCAGGATCTTCGCCATCAGGCAAAAACATAAAACGTAACTGCCTACCATCATTTAGATAAGGGAGTGCTGTTTCCAATGCCCTCCATGCAGCGTCACGTCCGGCTCTGTCGCCATCGTAACAACAAATGACGTTATCGGTAGCGCGGAAAAGTAATTGAATATGTTCCGATGTAGTTGAAGTGCCTAATGAGGCAACAGCATAATCAATACCAAACTGCGCTAGCGCCACCACGTCCATATAACCTTCAACCACTAATAATTGTGAAAGCTCATTGTGACTTTGCTGTACTTCATAAAGGCCATATAATTGGCGGCCTTTATGAAAAATTTCAGTTTCTGGTGAGTTGAGATATTTAGGGAGTGCATCTCCCAGAACTCGTCCACCAAATGCAATCACGCGCCCTCTGCGGTCACGGATTGGAAACATCACTCGTTCGCGAAAACGGTCATAAGTGCGGCCATTATCATTTGCGACCAACATACCGGCGTCATTTAATTGTTGACGTTCTTCCGCGCTACGAGCAAACCGTTTCAAGGTGTTATCCCAACCTGCAGGAGCGAAACCAATCGAGAAACGGAGGATAACTTCTTCACTAAGCCCGCGCTGAGCCAGATATTGCCGGGCTTGTTGTGCAGCGGAGGTATTTAATGAATTCTGATAGAAGCTGTTGAGCTTATCCATCAATTGATAAAGATTTTGCCTTTGGTGGCGTTCTATCTGGCTACTACCAGAACCGGCTTCATAAGGCACTTCCAACCCGTGCATGGTTGCCAATTCTTCGATGGATTCAACAAACTCAAGTCTGTCGTAATTCATCAGAAAATCGATAGCGTTACCGTGAGCTCCGCAACCAAAGCAATGATAAAACTGTTTATCGCCATTAACAGTAAAAGAAGGCGTTTTCTCGTTATGAAACGGACAACACGCGTGGTAATTTTTACCCTGTTTTTTAAGTGGCACACGAACATCGATCAACTCGATGATATCGGTACGAGCTAATAAATCATTGATAAATGCGCGCGGAATTCGTCCAGCCATAAGCCCTTTTACGCCCGTTGATGAACGACAATAAGCCGCGCTTCCTTTTGGAAAGCACGGCCTTTATCTGCAACTACTATTATCTGCAAATTTAACCACTGTGCGGGTGAACCGCAAGGATTAATACAGACGAGTGCGGCGTGCGTTTTCGCGAGCCAGCTTCTTAGCGTGACGTTTTACAGCAGAAGCTTTAGCGCGTTTACGTTCAGTCGTTGGTTTTTCATAGAATTCACGACGACGAACTTCTGCTAACACACCTGCTTTTTCGCAGGAACGCTTGAAGCGACGCAGTGCTACGTCGAATGGCTCGTTTTCACGTACTTTAATTACCGGCATGTGCCTTTCACCTCAATAGAAATCGGTTTTGCTGGCGTGATATGCCAGCCATCTTAAAATGGTGCGGAATTTTACTTCAACGGATACGGCTTTGTAAAGCGCCGCAGCAAATTGAAACAACATTACATGATGACCTGCAATGAGATTTGCAAATCAGTTTTGTAATATTGACGATAACCACACAGGAACTTCACGTAGGGCGCTGATTATAGACTAAACAGCAAAAATAGTCAGCATGTAAACCCCGCAAATTATCTCATTAATGATAAACTGGCTCCCTTCCGTGGACTATGGGTAGTGTAATGCGAGTTTTAGGTATAGAAACGTCTTGCGATGAAACCGGAATCGCAATTTATGACGATAAGGCCGGTTTATTGGCAAATCAATTATACAGTCAGATTAAATTACACGCTGATTATGGCGGTGTTGTGCCTGAGCTAGCTTCACGTGACCATATCCGCAAAACAGTTCCTTTGGTTCAGGCTGCTTTGAAAGAAGCAAAATTAACGAGTAAAGATATTGATGCTGTTGCTTATACAGCTGGCCCTGGTCTGGTTGGTGCATTACTAGTAGGGGCGACTATTGGTCGCTCTCTGGCATTTGCCTGGGATGTTCCTGCGGTTCCTGTTCATCATATGGAAGGACATTTACTAGCTCCGATGCTGGAAGATAACAGTCCTGAATTTCCGTTCGTGGCTTTGTTAGTGTCTGGTGGTCATACTCAGCTCATTAGCGTAACAGGTATCGGTGAATATGAGTTGCTTGGTGAATCAATAGATGATGCTGCTGGTGAAGCATTTGATAAAACAGCTAAATTGTTAGGGTTGGATTATCCAGGAGGGCCGTTGCTCTCTAAAATGGCTCAAAGAGGAGAAGTGGGGCGTTTTGTATTTCCGCGCCCGATGACTGATCGTCCTGGGCTGGATTTTAGTTTTTCCGGACTGAAAACTTTTGCGTCTAATACTATTCATAACAATAGTAATGATGAGCAGACCAGAGCGGATATTGCCCGGGCTTTTGAAGATGCGGTAGTTGATACATTAGCGATCAAATGCAAAAGGGCTCTTGATCAGACGGGATTCAAACGGCTGGTAATGGCTGGTGGTGTCAGCGCTAACCGTACATTGCGCACCAGAATGGAAGAGGTCATGGCAAAATTAGGTGGTGAAGTATTTTATGCACGTCCGGAATTCTGTACAGATAATGGTGCCATGATTGCGCTTGCTGGTATGATCCGTTTGAAAGGCGGAGTGAGTGATTCTCTGGGAGTGACTGTCAAAGCCCGCTGGCCGTTGTCTGAATTACCTGCCTTATAATTCTTCTTTAATGTAATGAAAATAAAAAGCCAGTAATTCAGTCAGTTACTGGTTTTTTATTTATATCTGTTGTTAATCTTTTTTTCCTTCTTGATTCTTTGCTTGAATTTTTTCTTGTTCAGTCATCTCTTTTTGCTTTTTCAGTTTGTTCCAGATACGGTTTTCCTGACCGCGCCAAAGGCGTTGAATATTATCATGGTGACGTAGTAGCACCAGACAGCAAAGCATGGCAACTGGAAAAGTAAATTCAGGTTTAAACCACCAGACATAGAAAGGGGCAATTAAGGCGCTGACAATTGCGCCTAAAGAGGAGTAGCCACTTAGTAAGACTGTCAGTAGCCAGGTACCGGTCATCAAACCCATGAGATCCCAACCAATGGCGGCAATAGCACCAAAAGCAGTTGCGACACCTTTACCACCTTTAAAATGGAAAAAGATTGGATAAATATGACCGAGGCAAGCGGCTATTGCGGTAATCCCCAAATAGAAAGGGGATACATTAAGCTGATAAGCCAGCCAGACTGGGATCATTCCTTTTAGAACATCAAAAATCAGTACTATTGCTGCAGTACTGCGGCCACCAATCCGCAATACATTCGTCGCTCCTGGATTGCCTGAGCCATGTTGGCGAGGATCAGGCAACCCAGCCAGACGGCAGATCAGTATTGCGCTGGAGATCGAACCGCAAAGATACGCGAAGATAATCATACCAAGCGCGATAGCACTCATAATGTTTCTCCAATAATAATGGTCGTTTTCTTAGCTTATCCATGGATAATACGCATATTTAGTCGGAAGTGGTATCCGACAAGTTGAAAATATAGGAAAGCGATGTGATGGATATCGTATTTATTGAGGAATTAGTTGTCATCACTACCATTGGTGTTTATGACTGGGAACAAACCATTAAGCAGAAGTTAGTGTTCGATATCGAAATGGGCTGGGATAACAAACGCGCATTTTCTAGTGATAATGTTGAATATTGTCTGGATTACGCCAAAGTTAGTGAAGCGGTTATCAACCATGTAGAGAATCAGAATTTTGCTCTGGTTGAAAGGGTGGCTGAAGAGGTGGCTGATTTGTTGTTAAACCGCTTTAATTCACCGTGGATACGGATAAAAGTCAGTAAACCGGGGGCTGTAGCACGGGCTCGTCAAGTTGGCGTTATTATTGAAAGAAAAAAATAGTCTGATCAGCAGTGAATTCAGTTGTCATATTGTTGTCATTGTTCTTACCATAGCTTGGCACGCAGCATCGCTAAGCTTAATAATATGTCAATTTGATTAATGACAATGGGAAAATGGCAGCAGGGTTATTCCGTGTTGCCTGTTTCGGATATTTGTTAATGGAGTGCGACCTCTCTATATGACTGACCTTTCTACCTTGTTTCATGCACTTATTCTTGGTGTTGTTGAAGGGCTAACTGAATTTCTTCCTGTTTCCTCTACTGGCCATATGATTATTGTTGGTCACTTACTGGGGTTTACTGGTGATAAAGCTGAAACATTTGAAGTGATTATTCAGCTTGGATCTATTCTTGCCGTGGTAGTTGTATTTTGGCGTCGTCTGTTCGGGTTAATTGGTATTCACTTTGGTGAGGTTCCCCACGAAGGTAAAACCAACGGTAAGCTGAAGCTGAGCCATATTATTTTGGCAATGTTGCCTGCGGTGACTCTTGGGTTACTCTTCCACGATACAATCAAGTCATTGTTTAACCCGCAAAGTGTTATGTATGCCTTGGTTATTGGTGGTGTGTTATTAATTACAGCAGAAATCTTGAAGCCTAAGACACCGACAGCAGAAGGGCTGGATGATATTACTTATCGCCAGGCTTTTATGATTGGTTGCTTTCAGTGTCTGGCATTGTGGCCGGGATTCTCCCGCTCAGGAGCAACAATTTCTGGTGGAATGCTGATGGGAGTTAACCGTTATACTGCATCAGAATTTTCATTTATTCTGGCTGTACCAATGATGATGGGAGCGAGTGGGCTGGATCTCTATAAGAGCTTGCATTTTTTAACTGCTTCTGACATCCCAATGTTTGCTGTTGGTTTTGTTACTGCATTCATTGTTGCGTTGATAGCAATTAAGACTTTTCTGACGTTGATTAAACGTATTTCTTTTATCCCGTTTGCTATCTACCGGTTTATTGTAGCGGCAGCTGTTTACTGGGTATTTATATAGTGAATATATCCCCTAATATCTATTTAATCCAAGTATGGTTAAAGTTCGATATTAGGGGAAATGTTAAAGTTTAAATAGCAGCACTAGTCCTGTTGTTGTTTCCATTCTGCTAGTGCTTGTTGACGTTGACGTCGTAACTCATTACCAATATCAGCACCACGCAACCCGCTGGCTACAATGTTTTTTACCTGAACCTGGTTGGCAACTTTGAATGCCTGTCGAAGATAATTACCTTGTGGATATGGTGTATCTTCAAAACTGGTACGGCCACGTGCATCTGCTTCACTGGTGATAATCAACTGCTCTATCCGCTGAGGTTTACGCCATGCATCAACGGCATCAAACAGCTTAAGTAATGTTTTTGGTCGTAATTGATCGACAGTATGTACTAAATCATGATACTGAGCGGCCAGTTTTGCTAAATCACGGGCAGAATTAGGAACACGCAGACGTTGACACAACTGGTCCACTAACTTAACACCTGCGGGGCCATGGCCATAATGATGAGGCCACTGTTCTGATGGCGTCAGCCCTTTACCGAGATCATGACATAGTGCAGCAAAACGGCTATCCACTTCATTTGTCAGCTCTGCCGCAACTTTTAGCACCATCAACGCATGAATACCGGTATCAATCTCAGGGTGCCATTTTTCTGGAGCGGGAACGCCAAACAGATTATCAATTTCAGGAAACAGTACAGCCAGCGCGCCGTAATCACGTAAAATCTGAAAGAAAACCTGTGGTGAATGAGTAGAAAGGGCTTTTTCTGTCTCTTTCCAGACACGTTCTGGTGTGAGTATTGATAACTCCCCGTCAGTTACCATATTTGACATTAATGCCTGAGTTTCTGGTGCGATGGTAAACCCCAGATGTGCGAAACGAGCAGCAAAACGGGCTACTCGTAATACCCTTAGCGGATCTTCAGAAAAAGCCTCGGAAACATGGCGCAAGATACGATTATTTAAGTCACTAATACCATGATAGGGATCGACAAATTCGCCATCAGGAGTTTGAGCAATAGCATTAATTGTTAGGTCACGGCGCAGCAAATCGTTTTCCAAGGTGACATTGGGGGCGGCATAACAAGTAAAACCTGTATATCCCAAGCCAGATTTTCTCTCAGTACGCGCCAGTGCATACTCTTCATGAGTTTTGGGATGTAGGAATACGGGGAAATCTTTGCCCACTTGCTGGTATCCTTGGGATATCAGCTCTTCCGGTGTTCCGCCAACAACAACCCAATCCCGCTCTTTGACAGGAAGATTTAGCAGGCGGTCACGTACTGCACCGCCAACCAGATAGATTCTCACCTCAATATTCCTTATCAATTCATCCAACGGTCATTACGTTTACGACGTGGGATCATATGTGGTAATAACAACCCTAAAATTAAGCCAGCACCTGCAACACCGCCGCCATACATAAACCATTGCAGAATGATATTACGTTGTTTGTCATCAAGTTGCAGATTGGCAACATCGAGTTTTTTCTCTGCTACGATCAGCTTATTTTTCAACTGTTCATTTTCTTTTTTTAGCCCAGCAATAATGTCACTGCTGTTTGCAACTTTCTGCTGCATATCGGCAGTACGTTGATTCCAGCTATTGTCTATATTGGCTAACTTATCGGTGAGTAGCTTTATTTCCTGCTCCATTTCGGGAAGACGGGCCCGTAGACTCGGTTTATTACTGAGCTGGTTAACTGGCAGCCAGACAATACGGCCTTTGTCATCCTTTATTTGAGCGTAATTACTGTCCTGGTTGATGCTCATTAATATGACTTCATCACCAGCATTCAGTGTGCCGGCAATACGATACTTGTTACCCGGGCCTGCGTGAGTGTAGGTAGATAACTCATCGGATACATAGCGTTTTTCTTCAGCTTGGGCAGTAAGCGAAAAACCCAGGCTCAATAACGCTGTAAAAAGTAAAGGTAGTTTTCGCATTGTAATTTCAACTGTCCTTTATCTATGGTGAGTTTAGAATTTGATAGTAAAGAGTTAAGTTCGCTGGAGCAAACAGTAAACCATAAAGAAAAGCTATCTAACTGGTCGAATACAGTGTTTACTGGTTGTTTGTTTAACAAAGCACATTCTGCCAATTACTATCATAACTTTTAGAAAAGAGAAAATTTTAATTTTCTCTTTTAGTAAAATCCGCCGTAATCCCTCGATAGGGTGGGGATTAGTCACAACGACAGCTATCCTTTTTTCCGAGAGTTGCACAGAAAGAGAAATATTATACTGACTTTGTCTGGCAGTGTTGTTTGCCATTAATGAAGAATGACGGAAACTTATAGGATCATGTAATATTCTTGCTCCTATAGAGAAGTTTGATAGTTAAGATAGACAAGACATCTACATGAACGTGCATTGTGCTTCTGCGCTAATTTATTGGCAATATTCTTATAGCGTATAACGTCATTGTATATTTACGTAAGCCTCGGTTAACCTATTTAAAGAACTATTATGAATCAAACAATTGAACTACTCACCTCGCACCGCAGTGAACGCAGTTATCTTGATAAACCAATCTCTGAGGATATTCTTACCAGCATCATTGAAGCTACCCATCTCGCACCGACTTCGGTGAACTCGCAGCAGGTGTCACTAATCGTTATTCGTGATGCCCATTGCCGATCGAGAATCGCTGAGCTGGCTGGTGGCCAGCCGTGGATCGCTCAGGCACCGGTATTTATTACCGTAGTACTGGATATGTATAAAACATACCTCGGCATAGAGATGAGCGGTAAACAGCAGATCGCGCATCAAAGTATTGAAAGCCTAATTTCTGGCTCAACTGATGTTGGTATCGCACTGGGGGCACTAATGACCGCAGCCCGCTCTTACGGTTTGGGTGTTGTGCCGATTGGGGGTATTCGCAATAACCCAAAGGCGATGATCGAGCTCCTGCAATTGCCGGAACTCACTTTCCCGGTGGCCGGTCTGGTGATTGGCTATGTTGATATTCCCGCACAGCAGAAACCGCGTTTGCCACTCAATAGTTTCTGTCATGAAGAGTATTATCATTGTGAAGTATTACCGGAAGCCATCGAACAGTACAACAAAACGTTAATGAAGCACTGGCAACATATCGATCGCAATGACAGTAGTAATTGGAGCGTGAATACTGCCAATTATTACCAGAATATCTATTATCCAGCGGTGCTTTCTGCTATTCAGCAACAAGGTTTTAAATTGGACAAATAGCATAATAAAATTGGCGTTTAAGAAGCAAAGGAACGAAAAAGCAACTATCTCGAATGTATTTTGTATTGGAAGCTGATTGATGAAAAATTACATCTGAAGGCTTCCTTTAATTATCGTATTCAGGATAGTCAGGCAATCTGGTGTAGGCACATAGTAATAAACGCAACTTTCTTGGATTAACTTCTTGATGAAAATAGCTTGTAGTCGCAAAGAAAAGTGAAATCAGGGTAAGATGATGACTAAAAGATTGTCATCAATGGTGCAGATATGAGTGTAGAAATTGAATTAAAACTTACCGCCAAACCGACAGCTATTCCTGCAATCCGTCAACAGTTATCAATATTTCCTCATCGCTATTTTGTTCCTCAGAAACTGACTAATATCTATTTTGAAACGCCAGATAACCAACTTCGTCGTCTTGATATGGGACTGCGTATTCGTGGTTTTGATGACCAATATGAAATGACGATAAAAACAGCCGGTAAAGTCATTGGTGGATTGCACCAGAGGCCAGAATATGATGTTCCTCTGGCAAAGCCGGAACTGGCGCTGACTCTATTTCCACCGCATATCTGGCCTGAGAACTGTGATGTGGAAGAATTGCAATCCCACTTGCATGCTTTATTCAGCACTGACTTTATGCGTGAAAAGTGGGTGGTCACTTACGGGCAGAGTGAAATTGAAGTGGTGTTCGATCAGGGGGAAATTATTGCAGCAGGTGGCAAAGATCCAATCTGTGAGTTTGAACTGGAATTGAAACAAGGAACCATAGCTGATGTATTCGATCTGGCATTTGAGCTGGCAAAATCAGATGGTTTACGGCAGGGAAATAAAAGTAAAGCTGCCCGTGGTTATCAGTTAGTTCAGGGAAAACCGAGGGCAATTTCTTCTCCAGTTCCGACAGAAATTGATATGCAACAGCCATTATCATCAGTGCTTTCATCAATATTGAGCCATTGGCAAGATCAGGAAGAATGCTGTCTGGCCGGCTTATCAGAAGGCCGGGATAATTTGAAGCAAGTACTTACATTGGTTCAGCAGACGATTACATGTCTTAGCAAGCCATCGGGTCGGTTGGAACAGTTGGATGATCAATTAACTGCTATTAAGCAAAAATTATCAGAGGCGGAAACAAAGGCCGAAACTCTGTGTTACAGCTCAGTTTATTTACAATGTAAGCTGGCGCTGACTATGTGGTTGGTAAATCTCTCTGCTTAAATAACAGGAATTCTCTATGTTGCCACTTTCAACCCCGCTTCTGGTTCAATTACAGAGAGTGACTGAACATTTCCAGGAATTGGCTTTATCTATTGAACCTTTTGCTCCGCATGAGCAGGCTGTGTTGTCTCTGAGTGATTTTGTTGCTGAAAATTTGCAGATTCACCCTGAATGGTTAGCTGAAATCCGCCAGAATCCACCTGAAGCGCAGGAATGGCACCAATACACTGAATGGCTGCAACGGTTACTTTCATCAATAGAAGATGAAAATACCCTGATGCGGGTTTTACGTCAGTTTCGTAACAAAATTTTGGTCAGAATTGCCTGGTTACAAGCGTTGCATGGCAGTACCACTCAGGGGACTTTGCAACAGCTCAGTGTGTTGGCTGAGACGCTGATTGTTGCTGCCCGTGATTGGTTGTATCAGCGTTGTTGTCAGGATTGGGGAACGCCTTGTAATCAGCAAGGTGAACCACAACCACTGTTAATTCTCGGTATGGGAAAACTCGGAGGGGGTGAGCTGAATTTCTCTTCCGATATTGATCTGATTTTTGTCTATCCTGAAAACGGGATTACCCAAGGTGGCCGCCGTGAAATGGATAATTCTCAGTTTTTTACCCGTTTAGGGCAACGTCTTATCAGAATACTCGATCAGCAGACAGTGGATGGTTTTGTATATCGGGTTGATATGCGTTTGCGTCCATTTGGTGACAGTGGTCCGCTGGTATTCAGTTTCGCAGCGCTGGAAGATTACTATCAAGAGCAGGGGCGTGACTGGGAACGTTATGCAATGGTTAAAGCGCGCATTATGGGGTCCGGTAGTAAATCATATTGTGAAGAACTACGCCGGATGCTGAGGCCATTTATTTTTCGCCGTTATATCGATTTCAGTGTGATTCAATCCCTGAGAAATATGAAAGGGATGATTGAACGGGAAGTTCGTCGCCGTGGCTTGAAAGACAATATCAAACTGGGTGCGGGCGGCATTCGTGAAATTGAATTTATCACTCAGGTATTTCAGCTTATTCGTGGTGGTCGTGAATTGTGCTTACAATCTCCGGCGCTGTTACCCACTCTGCAAGTAATCGAAAAGCTGGATCTCTTACAGCCATTACAGATTAAACAATTAACTGATAGTTATCTCTTTTTACGGCGATTGGAAAATCTTTTACAGTCAATCAATGATCAGCAAACACAGACTCTGCCGGAAGATGAGCTGAACCGTTCACGATTGGCATGGGGGATGAAATTTGAAAGCTGGGACGATTTGATTATTGAATTAAATAGCAAGATGGGAGCAGTTCGGGATATTTTTACCCAATTAATTGGCGATGATAGTGATAATGGTGAAAAAGAGCCCTATCATGTGCCATTTAAGAGCTTGTGGCTGGAACATCTTGATAAAGAAGAATTAGTAGTACTGGCTCCGCATTTGGATGAATTAATTGCACAACAGATATTGCACACCATTTCTCTATACCGTCATGATATAAGCAAAAGAACCATTGGCCCTCGTGGGCGTGATGTACTTGATCATCTTATGCCTCGATTGTTGGCGAAAATTTGTTTGCGACAAGATGCTAATACGGTACTGGAGCGAATTATTCCGTTGTTACTCAGTATTGTCAGCCGTACAACTTACCTGGAATTAATACTGGAATCGGAAGCCGTATTGACACATGTTATCCGGCTATGTGCCGCTTCACCGATGATTGCGACTCAACTTTCCCGCCATCCATTATTACTGGATGAGTTGCTTGATCCACAATTTCTGTATAAGCCGTTGCCCCTGCATGCTTATAAAGATGAACTGCGGCAGTATTTGTTACGCATACCTGAAGATGATGAAGAGCAGCAATTAGAGGCTCTTCGTCAGTTTAAACAGGCGCAATTGTTGAGGATTGCCGCGGAAGATATCACAGGCGTGCTACCGGTAATGAAAGTGAGTGATCATCTGACTTATCTGGCTGAGGCAATTATTGAGGCCGTAGTTCAACAGGCTTGGAACCAAATGACAAAGCGCTACGGTGTTCCATCACATCTGGGCCAGCGTGAAGGATTGGGGTTTGCTGTGATTGGCTATGGCAAGCTAGGAGGTTGGGAACTGGGCTATGGTTCCGATCTTGATTTGGTTTTCTTACTTGATTGCCCGATGGATGTGATGACCGATGGAGGTCGGTCGATTGATGCCCGACAATTTTATTTGCGTCTTGCTCAACGAATTATGCATCTGTTTAGTACCCGAACTTCCTCTGGTGTTTTGTATGATGTAGATGTTCGTTTGCGTCCTTCTGGCGAGTCAGGAATGTTGGTTAGTACTATCGAAGCGTTTGCTGACTATCAACAAAATGAAGCATGGACTTGGGAACATCAGGCATTGGTACGCGCTCGTATGGTATTTGGTGATGAAAATTTGCATCAGGATTTTGAGCAAATACGTCACCAGACGTTATGTACGCGACGGGAACCGGCTTTGTTACGTCAGCAAGTCAGGGAAATGCGGGAGAAGATGCATAAACATTTAGGCAGTCGTCATTCAGATCAATTTGACATTAAAGCTGATCCGGGCGGGATTACTGATATTGAATTTATTGCTCAGTATCTGGTACTACGTTACGCATCTGAGAACGAGCGATTGACCCGTTGGTCAGATAATGTGCGAATTTTTGAGCTGATGGCAGCTTATGGAATTATGGACGAAACTGAAGCCGTTTCGTTGACTCAGGCTTATGTTTCCATGCGTGATGAATTGCATCATCTGGCGTTGCAGGAGCTTTCCAGTCAGGTATCAGCTGATTGTTTCAGCCAGCAACAGGAACAAGTACGTTATAGCTGGCAACAGTGGCTGGGTGAGCAATAACGGGTGATACCGGTTTTGTGTGTGGATTTTACTGGCATTTTCTGGGCTTATGATAATATTTGTCACTAGTTAATATCTGATATTTGGAGCGAGGGATGAAAGTAACACTCCCGGATTTTCATCGTGCCGGCGTTTTGGTTGTCGGTGATGTGATGTTAGACCGCTATTGGTATGGACCAACCAGCCGCATTTCACCGGAAGCACCGGTGCCTGTAGTAAAAGTAAATACCATTGAGGAACGCCCGGGTGGTGCGGCTAACGTTGCTATGAATATCGCTGCGCTTGGAGCGAATTCACATTTGGTCGGATTGACAGGGATTGACGACGCAGCACGTGCGCTGAATGAAAAATTGAGCAGTGTTAAGGTGCGCTGTGATTTTGTTGCTGTGCCAACACATCCGACAATTACTAAGCTAAGGGTACTTTCCCGTAACCAGCAGTTAATCCGTCTGGATTTCGAAGAAGGTTTCGATAACGTCGAGGCGCAGCCGATACTTGGACGCATTGAACAGGCGTTACCTCATATTGGAGCAGTGGTTTTGTCTGACTACGCTAAAGGCGCGTTGAGTCAGGTTCAGAAAATGATCAAATTGGCAAACGATGCCAAAGTGCCCGTATTAATCGATCCGAAAGGTCATGATTTTGAACGCTACCGTGGCGCAACGTTGTTAACGCCGAATCTGTCTGAATTTGAAGCCGTAGTGGGTTGCTGCAAAGATGACGATGAACTGGTTGAGAAGGGCACTAAACTGGTTAAGGATCTGGAGCTTCAGGCATTATTGATCACCCGTTCTGAGCAGGGGATGAGTTTGTTAAGCGTCGATCAACCCCCGCTGCATTTGCCGACTCAGGCGCAAGAAGTGTTTGATGTTACCGGTGCTGGCGATACAGTTATTGGTGTGCTGGCTGCTGCGATAGCAGCGGGAAGACCACTGAATGAGGCTTGTTTTCTGGCGAATGCGGCTGCGGGCGTTGTGGTTGGCAAACTGGGAACTTCAACGGTTTCGCCAATTGAATTGGAGAACGCTATCCGTGGCCGTGCTGAAACTGGTTTCGGTGTTATGACTGAATTTCAGCTTAAACAAGCGGTTGCTGATGCTCGTCAGCGCGGAGAAAGAATCGTGATGACCAATGGTTGTTTTGACATTTTGCATGCAGGTCATGTCTCTTATCTGGAAAATGCCCGTAAGTTGGGCGATCGGCTAATTGTTGCCGTTAACAGTGACGCATCAACTAAACGGTTGAAAGGTGAAAGCCGCCCTGTCAATCCATTGGAACAACGTATGATCGTGTTATCAGCGCTGGGCGCTGTGGATTGGGTCGTTCCGTTTGAAGAAGATACACCGCGCCGTTTGATTGCCGATGTTTTGCCTGATGTATTGGTTAAAGGCGGTGATTATAAACCTGAAGAGATTGCTGGTAGTGAAGAGGTTTGGGCGGCGGGTGGTGAAGTCAAAGTGTTGAACTTTGAGGAAGGTATTTCAACCACTAATATCATTAAGGCGATTAAAAAACAGTGAATGATTCTTTAATAGAATTTGCTGAGAAATAAGGTACTGGTAAGAGTATGCCGATTGGAGTGAAAAATAGAATACTCCAGCGGCATAGTTTTGTGAGTATTCAATTAAGGGTTTTGGCATTTGATATTTATGCTTGCGCCTTTAATCGGAAGGTTCCGGTTGGGCAACCACAATTAACAAGGTGCCCTTCCAGTGCAACAGGTATTCCTTGTATATTGAATACACTTCTCAGCGTTTACTCCATTATATTTTCCGCTTCCCGTACCAGATGCCACATTGTTGTCCCTGATATTGCACCTTCGATGTCAAAAGCGATGGCTCCCTGAGCAAAGAAATACAGCTTTCCAGGCAGTCTGTCCGTTCGCCAGAATCCGCTGACCCGTGCTGGCTGGCTGGCCCGGAGTGGTGTGATATGCAAAGGTTCACGGTCATAGCGGGCATACCAGGCCAGTGTGGAAGTTGTAGTAAAATGACCCGCCCCATAAAAATGCAGTGGTTTTTTTTTGCCAATCCCGCTATTCCCAGACTGGCCATTAGCCAGCAGGAAATAAGAGAAAATCGATCCTGCTCGTCCAAATGAATATTCAGACTGACCCAATAATTCATTGTTTAATGAAGGCGATTTTCTAAACAGTTTTGTACAAAAGCAAGATAATTTTTGTCAGAAAGCACTTTTTGTTTAAAATAGATCGGATATAAAATTCAAAGAACTCAATAAAATTCACATAATATATAAACCTAACTTAAACGACACGACATTTATTTAAAAAAAGGGTTGCATTTATTTTCGCAAAATGTCAGGAACAGAAAATTCTATTACGTCAGGGCAGATCCGTGATAGCGTAATTAATGACTTTATTCTATAACAGCCAGCAAGACATATTATCTTCACACTGACAATAGATAATAAAACAGGCGTCAGAAAAGAATGATTATCCATTCACTTAAGAAAATAAGAGTAAATGTAGTGATACAAGTCAAAGCAGGATATGAATAACTTTGTTATCAGCAGGTCATATGTTAGTTTTTAAACGGCCAGCACAAATTGTTGGCCGTTTAAGCTGATTCCGACTATGACTCATTCAGGTTTATTTAAATGAGCAGTATTGGAAAAAAGCATTTCCTTTTATAAAGGAAAACACTTAATTGCAAATATCCCAGTATAGACCGGTGTCTGCAATATCCACTCCAGGTATTAAATTGAGGTTTCGGTAACGTACTGGATATAAGCCATCAATACTGTTGATGTGAATACCTATCGTCTCATCCACATTATTAAGTCGGCCTTTTGAAAAACCCCGAACGATTGAGCCATTAACTCTCAGGCAAACCTGAGTTCCTGGAGTATGTAATAAAGGCTTTTTCCTTTCAAAATTTCGCATCTGCACCGCATAATTTTTTATCTCAGATATAAAGTATTCACGTACTTTCTGCCTCTCAAACTCCATGTTACCTTCTTTTACTGCGATAACTTTTTCTTCAAGTTCATGGAGAGTTTTCGATGCTAACTTGATATAACCTGGGTCGGCGAAATTCCAATATGGTACATAGTAAAGTGAAAGCTGATATTCTTCCCCATCACGATTTGCGTTTCCAGTTCCTCTCATTTGATAAGAATAGAGATATTTCCCATCCTTAAGCTGGCATAAATCTCCAATATGGGTATTATAGACTAAATCACCACCAGCCCCCTGGCAATGATCATATAAAGCTCTGCGGATATTTTCCTGCTCTTCCGTGAAGAAAACAGATTTATAAGTTCTTAACCCTTGCACCTTGATATGAGAGTTCAGGTTAAATAATTCATCGTGTTCTGAATGATTTATAAACTGAGCAAGCCATTTTGTACCATTATTTACAGCCATTCTCGCAACTTCTACCGGAGATTTAGTTGGAGATTGAGGTGGTATTGTTTTAGTGCTCGCACATCCAGTAATGAGCAAAGCTAAAACAGATAGTTGGGCATATTTCATGAGAGATTCTCCTTTTCATCAACTCCATATTAACCTGAAATAAAAGCCTGGTGAATTATGTTCAGTATCGGGAATGTACCCCAACCGGTCTGCGTCACTTTGATATATACCTGTTATCTTTCAAGTTGCCTCTTTGTTGGCTGCACTCTCTCACCCCAGTCACATAGTTATCTATGCTCCTGGGGATTCGCTCCCTTGCCGTCGCGATGCATCTTGAAATCTATTGGGTATATACCTGTTATCTTTCAAGTTGCCTCTTTGTTGGCTGCACTCTCTCACCCCGTTCACATAGTTATCTATGCTCCTGGGGATTCGCTCCCTTGCCGTCGCGATGCATCCTGAAATCTATCGGGTATAACAGCACATTTTACAGAAACACCTTAAGGGGGAGTTGTTACGATTCAATTTCCAAACCAAAAACATCTTCCCGTTATCCATCCCTACGAGTTCTCTTTAATGAATAATCTCTTACCAGGGAAGTCGATTAATACTGCGTATTTATTAAAGAAATTATTCCCGATTAATCCATCAGTATTTAACTGATTAAATCCCCCATCAACCAATACCGAATTCAGCTTAACTCCCTTAACGCCCATTTCGTCAAGCTGAAACGTCGATGCAACACACCCTTCATTGTCCATCTCTTTAACCACAGCCTGGCAAGAAATGTTAACCGGAGGAGATTTCAATCTTTCTTTCCAAAAAATCGAAACCGATGCGCCAGTATCCAATACCATGTTGTAGCTTTTAAAGTTTTGTGAAACTTTGACAGCAATGCCTTCTTTAGTCAGTCTCAGCGGCAATTTTATCCAACCATTATCCACATTGACTCCCAACGCTTGCAAACGATCAGAAACTGATAATTTCCGGCTTTTATAATCAATAAGAACCACCTTTCCCTTGAATAAATCAAGGCCAATTACCATTGAGGAAGGAAGATCATTGTCTCCAATTAATTTCATTCCCCATGGTGTTAATGAAACCCCTTTAACATCTTTAAACATCATGCCATTTATCGAAAGCCGTGGAATATTAAATTTGTCATTTAAAAAAGTCTTACCCGTAAGGTCAGTAGAACGCGCTTTTTCAGGTTCGATAACTAAGCCGGAAATTTTCGACATCAGGTTTTTAGATAAATGGAGACCTATAGTTGAACCCGTATCGATCATAAGATTTTGAGTTTTTCCATCAATTTCAAGATTTGCTATCGGTAGAGCAAATTCATCAAATTGAAAATTGATATGCATGACTTTTTCAGCGGCCATAGAATTTGCAACAAATAATGACATCATGGAAGAAAAAGCAACAAATGCGGTCACCTTGATATGTTTACTTAGAGAAAAATGCATGGGGGTTCTCCACTTCTGCGTTCATACTTAGATCAAAAACCCTATCCGCCATTGCGATCATTGTCGGACGATGGGCTACAAATACCCTGGTAATCTTTAGTTCTCGTATTGAGTCATTAATTTTTGCTTCGTTATCGATATCCAGATCACTCGTTGCTTCATCAAGAAATAATATCTTTGGACGTTTGTACAATGCCCTGGCAAGAGAAATACGCTGCCGTTGTCCACCTGACAGAGCACTGCCCATGTCTCCAACCATTGTTTCATATTTCATTGGCATCTCTTCTATTTCAGCGTGAATTGAAGCAAGACGAGCACACTCATATACCCATTCATGGTCAGGCTTAACGTCGAATGAACTAATATTATCCAATAGCGATCCCGCAAATAATCTGTCCTCTTGTAAGACACAAGCGATATGGCTACGGTAGGCCCCAAGTCCTAATCTCCGCACATCAACTCCGTCCAAATAAATAAAGCCACTTTCTGGCGAGACTAATCCACCGATTGTCTTAAGCAGTGTCGATTTACCACAACCTGACGGCCCAACTATAGCGATACTTTCACCAGCCTTAATAGACAGAAAAACATTCTCAAATATAGCGGGTTCGCCATCGCCATAACGATAACTCAGGCTTTTAATTTCAATACTGCCTGAAATTGTTTCAGGACATGATAGAACAGCATCCCCTTCATTATGTTCAGGTTCGGCTAAAGCCACTTCTGACAGTCGTTCGCTATGCATATCGATCAAGCGAAGTTTAATAATCGAGTCAACCACTCGTATGGTTCGATTTACGTACATATCAGAGTAAATCAAGAAGGCAAAAAGCATACCTGTGGTTAACGCGCCGCCATCAATCAATTTAGCGCCTAACCATAATATGGATGCAGAAGTAAGACCAATTAAAAGCTGTGCCGCAGTCTGTGTCACCAGGTCAATTTTAAAGAGGTATATTTTTGCATTGGCTTCATCAATAACAAGATTGAGCCAATCGGATCGTCTGCGATCGGCTAAGTCAAAAATTTTAACGCAAGTGATGCCGCGTACTGTTTCAAGGAAGTGTGACTGTTGCTGAGATTCATGGGCTATCGCCTCGAGATTAGCCGAACGATAGGCTCGAAAAAGAAAGAATTTTAGCGATGCGTATACAATGGATATCGAAATGACCACGACAGCAAGATAACCATTGTAAACCCACATTAAAAAGAAGAGTCCAATCACCACAACAATGTCTAAGAGTGAAGCTATCATATCCGCGGTGAAGGCATCTTGTACTGCCGATAAAGAGTTAAATCGCGAAGTGACGTCACCAATATGACGCTTTTCAAAGTATGAAGTAGGTAATCGGATCATATGACTAAAAAGCCCAGAGCTCCATTGAATACCCAAAGTATACTTAATCGACATAACAGACCATGAACGCACAATACTAAGCAAGGCTCTGAATATTAATAAGCCAATAATTCCGCACACAATCACAGAGACAAGATCAATATCGCTAGACCTCAAAGCCATATCTATCGTGAATTGAGCTGCCATCGGCACGGCCATAGCAAGAAGCTCAATACAAAATGATAAAGCCAATACTTGAACTAAAGCCCGAGATAATCCAGAAACGTTTTTAAACATATCCAGCAGTCGAATTGTTTTCTTTTCAGTACGTTTCTGAAAGTCTTTATTTGGCCAAAGCTCAAGTGCAATACCCGTAAATTTTTTAGATAACTCATCGATAGAAATTCTTCTCTCGCCTTTTGCCGGATCGTGAATAACGACCCCACGGCGTGAAAATTTCTTTAATACAACAAAGTGATTAAAAGACCAATGCAAAATACAAGGCGTTTTTACCTGACTTAAAGAATCAAGATCAGCTCGAATTGGACGAGACGCTAATGAGAGGCGATCAGCTAATACGATAATATCGCGCAGGTTCATACCTTTTAAAGACACCTGATAATATTTGCGAAGCGCTTGCAGATCCATATTAAGTCCATAATAACCTGCAATCATAGCGACACAAGCGAGTCCACATTCCGTAGCCTCTGTTTGCATCACTACAGGAAGATGGTGCCTGAATGCTTCAAAGTAGCCTTTCATTGTGACATTCATACATCATCTCCAGGTTTACCTTGAGTCGCGACATGAATTCTTTTTAGAGGTAACAAAATCCATTCGTAGATTGGCCTTTTTCTTATAAAAATGTCTGTTTCGACCCCCATTCCGGGCCGTAAAGGATGCATATTTCCCGCTAAGAGTACACCGTCGCTTTTAGGACGGATATGAACCTGAAAATACCGTTTCTGTTGCTGATTATTTTCATCCTTTATTCCTAAACTCCCTTCAACTGAAGTCGTGGAAATTGCAGTAACAATACCATCATGCTGCCCAAACCACTGGTATGGATAAGCATCAAACCGTAATTTTACAGATTGTCCCTCGCGTAATTCTCCAATAACTTCAGAAGTGGAAAAGATTTCTACTTTGGGGCGGCCCGAAGTAGGTACAACACTCGCTAATTCCTGGGACGAGCGAATTCTTTTGCCAACTAATCCAGTAATTCCCGTTAACTTACCGTCAATTGGAGACGTTATATAGAGTTCCCTTCGTTCTGCCGTAGAGACTAAGTCTTGATCTAGCCGTGCAATATCTCGACGTAATGTTTCACGTGAAGTTTCAAGTCCAATGTGGATTGTCGCCAACCTCGCCCTGATATCGAGAGATTCACCCTGTAACTTAACCTTTTCTCGTTTGTAAGCCGCCAGTTGAACAGAAGCAGTATAATAATCAGAGCGGCGTTCTATATGATCTATTTCAAGTGCGATTCCTTTCCCAACTAATTTATTGAAAAGCTGAGCTTTGTCAAATAGCCACGCGACTTGTTCGGTTGATTTTGTGATCAGGTTGTCTAATTCTTGAATTTCCGCTTCCTTATTCTTAAGACGCTGGGTAAGAAAATCACTTTCTTGATCAGACGCCTCTGATTTCAGCATGATCTCTCGTTCAATAGCGGTTTTTTGTGACTTGAGGGCAGAAGTAATTTCATGACTTGTACGCCCATATTCGGTTTGAGTTTCCATGTTAACGATAAAAATAACATCTCCAGCGCGAACTTCTTTCCCTTCAACAGCAAAACTACGGACAATGGTTCCGTTACCCGTTGCTTCTATTCTCGCAACCGCAGGCTCGTAGATAATTTCCCCCATTAGCCGAACCTTCTGTGTGTAAGTGCCTATTATCATGAACACAACAAGGCTGACAATAATAACAAGCGCTATTATTGTCCAAACTGAGGCGCCTACTGGCATAATAACTTGTGGATTTCCTAACCAATGATGAGTTCTGTGTTCTATTGCTTCGGATCTGAAAATAGAGTTTTTATTTGGCAATCTAAGGCATACCTCACATTATTGAAATAAAATATTAAAAGTCTCTATATTAAATTACCGGCCAATCGCTTTCATAATGCGATCTTCCTCAATCCCCATATTGAGAAGATGAGCTGAAACGCGGCTAAGAAGGCTTCTCATTGAATAACAATATACTGACTTGCGTTTAAATCTCTCTTCATGCGAGAAGCGATTAACTATGCGCCCACCGGCACAAACTTTTGCCCAAATACAGTCTTCACATTCTGTTGGTAACGATTCCCCTATAGACGCATATTCCTGAAACTGTGGGCTATTTAATACTTCAGATAGGCTGATTTCAGAAATGTGACCAATGATGTCGAAAATACGGTCAGATGTCGATCTCAAGGTATCATCGACACGGACAAAACCATCTGAACCAATGGTAAATGCATATATTCCAGCTACGCTTGGGTTATGCCCCAAAAACCCCGCATTTTCCGCGCCAAGAAGACTGGCAATATGGGTATTAAAAAGACGCACAAAAATCTTGGGGTTATTGTCATTCACCCATTCATCTAACGCCTCATTTAGGAAACGTCCAACGCCATCTGGATCAACCTGGGCATCAGTGTAACAGTCGTCAGGTACCAGAAAATCAAAGCCATAAACGCCCAGGTTATCAACAAAGTGTCGATATATTTCAGCCCCGCTTGCTTTAGCATTCGCGACACACAAAATACCCGGATCTGACGGCAGCCGACCTGCTTGATAAGCTTCTTGAAGTTTACGGAGACCCCGTATAGTACCTTCGTAAGTACTACGCCCTTTTCTGTCTAAGCGATGACGATCATTAATATGCTTCGGTCCATCAATGGAGACACTCACACTGACAGAATATTTTTCGAATAAAGATATCCATTCATCATCAATAAGGATGCCATTAGTCTGTAATGCAAATCTGATTTTCGAACCATGGTAATTACCTGAGGCTAGTCGCTCACACATACTGGCAAACTGCGGCTTTTTCATCATGAGAGGTTCTCCTCCATGAAAATCAATTTGCAGAGTGTCAATATCATATTCTTGACTTCCCCGCTGAAAGAAATCCACCAGGTAATCAATATTCGCATGAGAGATCCTGGCGGGGCTATCATTAGCCGCTGAATTTCCTCTATTGAATACGTAACAATAGTCACAATTGATATTACATCGCTCGCTTATCTTTAATATTACTTCAAGATGTTGAATTTTTTTCTTAACTAATGAATTAACCATCACTCGAAGCTCCATTTTTTACTTTGTTAGACCCTATGCCAGTAATACGAAAATGGCAGGTTAAGTTCCAACTACGAACATTGCTCAGCTCGAAAGAATCAAATGGGGGCAATTAAGCCCCCTGACTTTAATCTACTGAATTTAAAAGCGGTTTGTCCATCTTGCGTAAGCATTCACCCAACCACCAGAGATTTGGTCGAGCAGATCTTCTGTTAGAGGTTGAGGTTGATTATTTTTAACTTTAGTACCTTTAATTTCAGTTTTAGTTTCAGCGATTTCTTTTTTCAAGTTAGACATAAATGACTCCTCCAATGATTTTTTAGATATCAAGGATATGATATCCATCGATATTAATTTAAATAGACTTATGAATATTTAAATTTTTTCTGCTTTATTAACGGAAATCCCCGTGTAATGGGGTGTCGAATTTTCCGACATTAGAATTATTGTACAATTCGACGAGATGGCTAATAATAATTGTAATTATTGAGATCAAAATCGCAAAAAATATCCTTATATTCATAGTGCCTATAAAAACAACAAAACCATTCTATAAAACCGCGAAAATAATGCCACCTGCACCATATACAGGAATTTATCAAGGAGCAAACGTTTCATCTTGGTTTAATGATAAAATCTTCTACTTCACAATAAGGATTTTTAACTTATTTAAATAATCTTTTCTTACTATTATTATTTCAAAATAGCCTGTATTTATCCTTCGCAATTAAATTATTAAATTGGATATTGTTTTTAAACAAAACAGAACAACCAAATAGATCTGATTAAACTCATCTAATCAAAAATGATTAAAATTAATCATATATTTAATAACTTCATTCGGGAAAGAAAAATAGAATTTTATAATATTATCCAACGACTCTTGATATTCCATAACGAACTTCTAGTCTACATACATCATTTAAGTGTCTGACCTACATTTTCCTCCAAAGAGTACTCCCGCTGACACAAGGCGGCATAGATGCTGTGATAATTTATCATTCCGCGATACTTGCTGCCTCTCGTACCAGATGCCACATGGTTGTCCCTGATTCTGCACCTTCGATGTCAAAAGCGATGGCTCCCTGAGCAAAGAAATACAGCTTTCCGGGCAGTCTGTCTGTTCGCCAGAATCCGCTGACCCGTGCTGGATGGCCAGCCTGGAGTGGTGTGATATGCAGAGGCTCGCGGTCATAGCGGGCATACCAGGCCAGTGTGGAAGTTGTAGTAAAATGACCCGCCCCATAAAAATGCAGTGAATGACCTTCTCGGGGGATCACCCGTATCGGACGTATCAGCTGATTAATGGCAAAATAACTCTCCGGGACGCTGCCCGGCAGCGG